>NZ_JBIVVC010000009.1:0-196358 GCF_044757485.1 Streptomyces sp. NPDC091272 | reverse complement strand
CGCAGTTCCCCGCGCCCCTGAAGGGGCCGTCCCACTTCGTGCGGGTCGGTGGGGGCTGGGCGCGCAGTTCCCCGCGCCCCTAGGAGGTGCCCCCTGGACGGGGGTGTGGACCGTGCAGGCGCATCGTGGCTGATCGCGCAGTTCCCCGCGCCCCTGAAGGGGCCGTCCCACTTCGTGCGGGTCGGTGGGGGCTGGGCGCGCAGTTCCCCGCGCCCCTAGGAGGTGCCCCCTGAGCGAGGGGGCGGAGCGTGCGGGTGCGTCGTGGCCCGGCGCGCCGTTCCCGCGCCCCTGGAAGGGGCCGTGTGTCTAGCGAGAAGCGACCTCGACGACCGCGGGGCCGCGCGAGGACGTGTCCCACGGGTCGTCACTCGTGCTGCGCTCCCCCTGCACGATCGCCCAGATCATGAACGCGAGGAACGCCGCACCGATCAGGATCCCGACCGCTCCGGTGATGATCCCGGCAAGGGCCATGCCCCCGTTCGTCGCGACACCGCGCCCGACCCTCTTGCGTCCCAGGATGCCGAAGATCACCGCCATGATGCCGAGAATGATGCCCAGGACGCCCCAGCCGCAGAACATGGGGATCGACACGATCCCCAGGACCATCGCCGTGATGCCGAAACCGTTCTGCGGCTGCCCCTGCCCGGTCCAGCCGACCGCTCCCGTGTACCCGGGGTAGCCGGGGTACCCGCCGCCGGGAGCCGCGGGCGGGGCAGGGTAGGCCGACGGGTATCCGTACTCACCGGGCGGCGGCCCTGCCGCCGGATATCCGTACGCCGCGCGAGCCCCCGGCTGCGGCGCGGAACCGGCCGGATCCGCCCCCGTCCCCGCCCCCGGCATCGACGTCACCGTCGGCTGGTCATGCACCGGGTACCCGCCAGGACCGCCGGGACCGGCAGGCCCCCCGGGGCCGCCAGCACCAGCCGGCCCGCCAGGGCCGCCCTGCTCGCCGCCCCCCGACTTCTCCAGCGGCACCCTGTTCCCCGACTCCTCCGGCGGTGCCCACGGGTCCGGTGCCCCCGAAGGCTGCGGTGTGTTGTCTGACATGGCCCCTCCCCCATCGTGATTCCCGGTCATGCTACGGCGTACCCCACATGGCCGAGTGTCCCGCCTACGATGATCCCCAGCCACTCGCGCCACCCCGGCGTACCACCCGCATCAGGAGGATCCGATGTCAGACCTGCGCCCCTTCATCGCGGGCCTGCCCAAGGCAGAGCTGCACGTCCACCACGTCGGATCCGCCTCGCCCCGTATCGTCGCCGAGCTGGCCGCCCGGCACCCGGACTCCGAGGTGCCGGGAGACCCCGCCGCGCTCACCGAGTTCTTCAAGTTCCGGGACTTCGCGCACTTCGTCCAGGTGTACCTCGCCGTCGTGGACGTGATCCGCACCCCCGAGGACGTCCGGCTGCTCACCTACGAGGTGGCCCGCGACATGGCCCGGCAGAACATCCGGTACGCCGAGCTGACCGTCACCCCCTACAGCTCGACCCGCCGCGGCATCCCGGCCGAGGACTTCATGGCGGCCATCGAGGACGCCCGTAAGGCCGCCGAGTCCGAGCTGGGCGTCGTGCTGCGCTGGTGCTTCGACATCCCCGGTGAGGCCGGCCTCGAATCGGCGGAGGAGACGGTGCGTCTCGCTCTTGAGCACCGTCCGGAGGGCCTGGTCTCCTTCGGCCTCGGCGGCCCCGAGATCGGCGTGCCGCGTCCGCAGTTCAAGCCGTACTTCGACCGGGCGATCGAGGCCGGCCTGCACTCCGTCCCGCACGCCGGCGAGACGACGGGCCCCGAGACCATCTGGGACGCCCTGGGCGACCTGCGCGCCGAGCGCATCGGCCACGGCACCAGCGCCACCCAGGACCCGAAGCTGCTCGCCCACCTGGCCGAGCACCGCATCCCGCTCGAAGTCTGCCCGACCTCGAACATCGCGACCCGCGCCGTCGCCGACCTCGACCAGCACCCGATCAAGGAAATGGTCGCGGCCGGCTGCCTGGTCACGATCAACAGCGACGACCCGCCGATGTTCGGCACCGACCTCAACAACGAGTACGCGGTCGCCGCCCGCCTCCTCGACCTGGACGAGCGGGGTCTGGCCGACCTCGCCAAGAACGCCGTCGAGGCGTCCTTCCTCGACCCGGCGGGCAAGGCGAAGCTGTCCGCCGAGATCGACGATTACACCACCCGGTGGCTCGCCCGCTGAGCGCTCTCGCGGCTGTTCGCCAAGAATGGCCCCATGAGCACCGAGAGCCTCACCGCCGGAGCCCGGTCCGGAGCCTCCGCCGGAGTCCCTGCCGCGATCCGCGCCGGAGTCCCCGCCGGAGTCCATTCCGGTGTCCACGCCGTGGGTCACCGCGGTGACCCGTACCGCTTCCGTGAGAACACGCTCGCCTCGATCCGCTCGGCCCTTGAGCTCGGCGCCGACGCGGTCGAGGTGGACGTACGGCTGACCCGGGACAACGTCCCGGTCCTGCTGCACGACGAGACGCTGAAGCGGCTCTGGGGGCACGACCGCTGGCTGGTCGACCTCACGAAGGCCGACGTCGACGAGCTGACCGGGCACGGCGTGCCCACCCTGCGCGAGGCGATCCTGGCCGTCGGCGCGCGACGGCTGATGATCGATCTGCGCGGGGCGCACGACTCGGCGGTGCGCACGGTGGTGGGTGGCGTCCACGAGGCGGGCGCGAGCGAGCGCACGTACTACTGCGGCGGCCCCAGCACCATGCTGCGCGTCCGGACCGCCGACCCGCACGCCGAGATCGCCCTGAGCTGGGCGTCCTGCGCCCCGCCCCGCCCCGAACTGCTCGCCGCGATCACGCCCCGCTGGCTCAACTACCGCTTCGGCCTGATCGACCGCGCGCTCACCGCCCGCGCCCACCGCGACGGCCTGCTGGTCGCGGCCTGGACCCCGGACACCACCCGGAACATGCGGCAGCTGCTCGCCGCGGGCGTGGACGCGATCACCACCAACCGCCTCGACCTGCTCGCGAAGGCCACCACCAAGTACCTGAACAAGAAACGCAGTTGATCCGTCCGGCATGATGGCCCTCGCCACCCGCACCGCAGGAGAGGGATTCACCGTGCCCGAAGCGATACGCACCGACGTCGCCCACAACGCCCGCGTCTGGAACTACTGGCTCGGCGGCAAGGACCACTACCCCGTGGACACGGCGGTGGGCGAGCAGGTCAGCTCCTTCTACCCGAGCATCGGGGAAGTCGCCCGCGCGGACCGGCGGTTCCTGGGCCGCGCGGTGTCGTACCTGGCGGGTGAGGCGGGCCTGCGGCAGTTCCTGGACATCGGCACCGGGCTGCCCACGGCGGACAACACCCACCAGGTCGCCCAGCGCATCGCCCGCGACTCCCGGATCGTGTACGTCGACCACGACCCGGTGGTCCTGGCGCACGCCCGCGCCCTGCTGACCGGCACCCCGCAGGGCCGCACCGCGTACATCGACGCGGACGCCCGCGAGCCCGGGAAGATCCTGGAACAGGCGGCCCTGACCCTCGACCTGGACCGCCCGGTGGCCGTGATGCTGCTGGGCATCCTCAACTTCGTCGCGGACACCGACGAGGCCCGGTCGATCGTGCGGACCCTGATGGAGGCCCTCCCGGTGGGCAGCCACCTGGCGATCACCCACCCCACCCTGGAACTGGGCGGCGAGGGCAACGAGGCCGCGATGGAGTTCTGGAACAAGAACGCGACCCCGCCGATCACCGCCCGCACCGGCGCGGAGTTCGCCTCCTTCCTGGAGGGCCTCGACCTGCTGGAGCCCGGCATCGTTTCGTGCGCGCGCTGGCGCGGCGAGGACCCGTCGGTGGCGCAGTTCGGCGCGGTGGCGGTCAAGAGCCGTTGAGGACGCGGGCGGGCGCCGGTGGGCGCTGCCACGCGGCGCTCGCGAGCGGCACCACCGGATCGACGCCGGCGGCACTACCGGATCGACGCGAGCGCCGCTCCCGACACCGCGACCGGCGCCGTCAGCGCCTCCAGCCGCTTGATCTTCCGCCGTACGATCGCCAGCGGGATCACCCCGAACACCCCGAAGGCCATGTCGATCACCGACCACCAGAAGGGGATCCCCCTGATCGGGCCGCAGATCAGGGCGAGCGGGACGATCCCGGCGCAGGCGATCATGCCGAACTCGACGACCCACACGTTGCGCACCGGGTCGCGGTAGGGCCCGTAGAAGGCGACGGCTATGACGAGGTGCGCGAAGGCGAGCCAGTCTGTCCCGTACAGCACGAAGGGGTACTTCGCGTCGGTCGCCACGAGCCCGTCCCGGACGCGCTCGACCCACTCCATGAGCCCCGGCGCGGCGTCGGCGAGCGGGGAGTCCCGCAACAGGCCGGTCAGCCAGTCGAGTTCGGTGACGAGCGGGAAGGCCGTCAGCCCGCTCAGCACCAGGCACACGATGAAGAGGATCAACCACACACGGATGCGCCTCTGAAGGGCGGCAGGCTCGTTCATGCCCGCAGCGTACGAGTACCTTCACGCGGCCTTTACGACTCCCCCACGCTCACCGCCACAAGTGCATGGGGGAGACTGGTGGTTCGGGCCCGTCCCTACAGCCCCACGATGCTGTTCCACCGCTTCGCGAACTCCAGCCGCTCCTCGGCGGTGATGTCCCGCGCGATCGCGAGCCGCTTGCGGAGGTCGTCGTCGGGGAAGATCAGCGGGTCCTCGGCCAGCGCGGCCGTCTCCTCGTCCTTGGACGAGGCGATGATGTCGCGGGCCGCGGGGACCGGGCACACGTAGTTCACCCAGGCGGCCAGCTCCGCCGCCACCTCGGGCTCGTAGTAGTAGTCGACGAGCCGTTCCGCATTGCGCTTGTGCTCGGCGAGGTTGGGGATCATCAGGGACTCGGCCCACAGCTCCGCCCCCTCCTCGGGAACCACGAACTCGATGTCCGGGTTGTCCGCCTGGAGCTGGATGACGTCACCGGAGTAGGCCTGGCAGGCCAGCACGTCGCCCGAGGCGAGGTCCTTGACGTAGTCGTTGCCGGTGAAGCGCCGGATGTGCTTGGTCCGCACCAGCTTCTCGACCTGCTCGCACATCCGGTGGAAGTCGTCCGCGCCCCACCGTGTGACGTCCGTGCCGAGCCCCTGCATCAGCAGGGCGAAGCTCTCGTCCAGGCCGGAGAACAGCGTGACCCTGCCCTTGAGTTCGGGCCGCCACAGGTCCGAGGTGTGCTTGATCTCCCGGCCCAGCCGCTTGCGGTTGTAGGCGATGCCGGTGATGCCGGACTGCCAGGGCACGCTGTGCAGCCGGCCCTTGTCGAAGGCGGGCTCGCGCAGTTGCGGGTCGAGGTACTTCGCCACGTTCGGCTGTTTGGCGCGGTCCATCTCCTGGACCCAGCCGAGCCGTACGAACCGGGCGGCCATCCAGTCGCTGATCACCACGAGGTCGCGGCCGGTCCGCTGGTGGTTCATCAGCGCCGGGCTCACCTTGCCGAAGAACTCGTCGTTGTCGTTGATCTCCTCGGTGTACCGGACCGAGATCCCGGTGCGCCGGGTGAACTCCTCCAGCGTGGGGCGCCTGGACTCGTTCTCCTCGTCGGTGTCGATGTAGAGCGGCCAGTTGGCGAACTGCAGGTTCCGGTCGCGGTCGGAGGAGTCCGCGCCGGCCCGCTCCCCCGGTTTGACGAAGGCCGCGGGCACGCCGCAGCCGGTGAGTGCGGCGAGCGCGCCCGTCGTACCGATGCCGTACCCGATACCGCGGAGCACCGTACGACGCGAAGGACCGTGCGGGAGACGACGCGAAACGCGACCAAGATCAGCCATGGACACACCCTTTCGGAACGCACGAGGGGCGGGCAATAGACAGTCTGCCTACCGCCCGCCCCGGATCCTCGGCTCAGCCGTCGAGGGACGTCATGACGTGCTTGATGCGTGTGTAGTCCTCGAAGCCGTACGCCGAGAGGTCCTTGCCGTAGCCGGACTGCTTGAACCCGCCGTGCGGCATCTCCGCGACCAGCGGGATGTGGGTGTTGATCCACACGCAGCCGAAGTCGAGGTTCTTGGACATCCGCATGGCGCGCGCGTGGTCCTTGGTCCAGACGGAGGAGGCGAGGGCGAACTCGACGCCGTTCGCCCACTCCAGGGCCTGCGCCTCGTCCGTGAAGGACTGGACGGTGATGACGGGGCCGAAGACCTCGTTCTGGATGATCTCGTCGTCCTGCTTGAGGCCGGAGACGACGGTCGGGGCGTAGAAGTAGCCCTTGTCGCCGACCCGGTGGCCGCCTGCCTCCACCTTGGCGTGCGCGGGCAGGCGCTCGACGAAGCCGGAGACCTGCTTCAGCTGGTTGGCGTTGTTGAGCGGGCCGTAGAGCACGTCCTCGTCGTCCGGCAGACCGGTCTTGGTGTCGGCCGCCGCCTTGGCCAGCGCGGTGACGAACTCGTCGTGGATCGACTCCTGCACGAGCACGCGAGTGGCGGCCGTACAGTCCTGGCCCGCGTTGAAGAAGCCCGCCACCGAGATGTCCTCGACGGCCTTGGCGATGTCGGTGTCCTCGAACACGACGACCGGCGCCTTGCCGCCCAGCTCCAGGTGGACCCGCTTGAGGTCCTTGGCCGCAGACTCGGCGACCTGCATGCCGGCCCGTACGGAACCGGTGATGGAGGCCATCGCGGGGACCTTGTGCTCGACCATGGTGCGGCCCGTGTCGCGGTCGCCGCAGACGACGTTGAAGACGCCCTTGGGCACGACGGAGCCGATGATCTCGGCCATCAGGACGGTCGAGGCGGGGGTGGTGTCCGACGGCTTGAGAACGACCGTGTTGCCCGCGGCGAGCGCCGGGGCGAACTTCCACACGGCCATCATCATCGGGTAGTTCCACGGCGCGACCTGCGCGCAGACGCCGACCGGCTCCCGGCGGACGATGGAGGTCAGGCCCTCCATGTACTCGCCCGCGCTGCGGCCTTCGAGCAGTCGCGCCGCACCCGCGAAGAAGCGGATCTGGTCGACCATGGGCGGGATTTCCTCGGTGCGGGTCAGGCCCAGCGGCTTGCCGCAGTTCTCCGACTCCGCGGCGATCAGCTCCTCCGCGCGCTCCTCGAAGGCGTCCGCGATCTTCAGCAGGGCCTTCTGGCGCTCGGCGGGCGTCAGGTCGCGCCAGGCGGGGAACGCCTCGGCGGCGGCGGTCATCGCGGCGTCGACGTCCTCCTGGCCGGACAGCGGCGCGGTCGCGTACGCCTCGCCCGTCACCGGATTGACGACCTCGGTGGTCCGCCCGTCGGCGGCGTCCCGGAACTCCCCGGCGATGTAGTTGCGCAGACGGCGCAGCTCGGTGGTCACGGCCACTCTCCCTATGTCTGTCCGGTGGGTGAGATACCCACATTAGCCAGAGAGGTATCGCTTTCGACATACCCGCCCGCCAAGAACTTCGGATTCAGTTAAATCACACCCGTGGAACAACGAATTTCATCGGTTTGCCCTTGCGGGACGGGCGAGACCTCATGCAGAGTGGCCTCGTGGTCAGTCGTAGCGCAGAACCCAGGCCGGGCAGCGGCAGCTCCCCGGCGATCGACGCCGTCTCTCTGGCGATCATCGAACAGCTCCAGGAGGACGGCCGCCGGCCGTACGCCGCCATAGGCAAGGCGGTGGGCCTCTCCGAGGCCGCCGTGCGCCAGCGCGTACAGAAGCTGCTCGACCAGGGCGTCATGCAGATCGTCGCCGTCACGGACCCGCTCACCGTGGGCTTCCGCAGGCAGGCGATGGTCGGCATCAACGTGGAGGGCGACCTCGATCCGGTCGCGGACGCGCTCACCGACATGCCGGAGGTCGAGTACGTCGTGGTCACGGCGGGCTCCTTCGACCTGCTCGCGGAGATCGTCTGCGAGGACGACGACCACCTCCTGGAGATGATCAACAAACGCATCCGGACCCTCCCCGGAGTGCGCTCCACCGAGAGCTTCGTCTACCTCAAGCTCAAGAAGCAGACCTATATGTGGGGAACCCGATAGCCGTGAGTGCCACCAGCAACGCCACCAGCAGCCCCGCGGGCAAGGACCTCTCGAAGACCGCGTACGACCACCTGTGGATGCACTTCACCCGCATGTCGTCGTACGAGAACGCCCCCGTGCCGACCATCGTGCGCGGCGAGGGAACGCACATCTTCGACGACAAGGGCAAGCGCTACATCGACGGCCTCTCCGGCCTCTTCGTCGTGAACGCCGGCCACGGCCGCCACGAGCTCGCCGAGACCGCCTACAAGCAGGCCCAGGAACTGGCCTTCTTCCCGGTGTGGTCGTACGCCCACCCCAAGGCCGTCGAACTGGCCGAGCGGCTCGCGCACTACGCGCCGGGCGACCTGAACAAGGTGTTCTTCACGACGGGCGGCGGCGAGGCCGTCGAGACCGCGTGGAAGCTCGCCAAGCAGTACTGGAAGCTGCGCGGCCACCACACCAAGTACAAGGTCATCTCGCGTGCGGTCGCCTACCACGGCACCCCGCAGGGCGCCCTGTCCATCACCGGTCTGCCCGCGCTGAAGGCCCCCTTCGAGCCGCTCGTACCGGGCGCGCACAAGGTGCCGAACACCAACATCTACCGCGCCCCGATACACGGCGACGACCCGGAGGCCTTCGGCCGCTGGGCCGCCGACCAGATCGAGCAGGAGATCCAGTTCGAGGGCCCGGAGACCGTCGCCGCGGTCTTCCTGGAGCCGGTGCAGAACGCCGGCGGCTGCTTCCCGCCGCCGCCCGGCTACTTCCAGCGGGTCCGCGAGATCTGCGACAAGTACGACGTGCTGCTGGTCTCGGACGAGGTCATCTGCGCCTTCGGCCGGCTCGGCACCATGTTCGCGTGCGACAAGTTCGGCTACGTGCCGGACATGATCACCTGCGCCAAGGGCATGACCTCGGGCTACTCCCCGATCGGCGCCTGCATCATCTCGGACAAGATCGCCGAGCCGTTCTACGAGGGTGACAACACCTTCCTGCACGGCTACACCTTCGGCGGCCACCCGGTCTCCGCCGCGGTCGGCCTCACCAACCTCGACATCTTCGAGCGCGAGGGCCTCAACCAGCACGTCCTGGACAACGAGGACGCGTTCTACCAGACGCTCCGCAAGCTCCACGACCTGCCGATCGTCGGCGACGTCCGCGGCAACGGCTTCTTCTACGGCATCGAGCTGGTGAAGGACAAGGACACCAAGGAGACCTTCACCGACGAGGAGACCGAGCGCGTCCTGTACGGCTTCCTCTCCAAGGCGCTGTACGAGAACGGCCTGTACTGCCGGGCCGACGACCGCGGTGACCCGGTCGTGCAGCTGGCCCCGCCGCTGATCTCCACCCAGGAGACCTTCGACGAGATCGAGAGCATCCTGCGGGCGGTCCTCACGGAGGCCTGGACCAAGCTCTGATCCCGCGCGGCCCCTCGGCTGCGTTCGATCCGCGTGGCCATCGGCCACGTCCTGATCCCACGCGGCCCCTTCCGAAGGGGTCCGCAGCGACGCCGGCCACGGCCCGGAAGCGCCCGTTCGAGTGAGAACGTCCGCCTCCGGGCCGTACGTCTGCCGTGCCGACGCGCCCCTCACACCTCGAATCCTTACGGTGCCCAGTGACCGATCGGCTCTCGTCTCGTTCCCCCGCAAGGGGCGGGATGCCGATCCGACACCCTCCCGGACAACCGTGAACCGAGGTGCACGCCATGGTGGCTCCGACGGACACCGCCCCGCCCGACAACGACGTCCTCTGGGCGCGCTCCCTGCACCACTCGTACGACGGCTCGCCCGCACTCACCGACGTCTCGCTCGGTGTCCGCGAGGGCGAGATCCTCGCCGTGACGGGGCCGCGCGGCAGCGGCAAGACCACCCTCCTCGGCTGTCTGTCGGGCCAACTGGTGCCGGACGACGGTGAGGTGTGGTTCAACAGCGTCCCCGTGCACACCATGGGCGCGCTGGCCAGGGAACGGCTGCGCAGGGACCGGTTCGCCTGGATCGCCCCCGAGCCGCACCTCGTACCCGAGCTCTCCGCCTGGGAGAACGCCGCCCTGCCCCTCCTGCTGCGAGGCGAGGGCCACCGGGCGGCGAAATCGTCGGCCATGGAGTGGCTGGAGCGCCTCGACATCGGGGCCGTCGCACGCAAGCGCCCGGCCGCGCTCCTCCAGTCGCAGCGCCAGCGCATCGCGATCGCCCGCGCCCTGGCCACCTCCCCCTCGGTCCTCTTCGCCGACGAGCCCACGGCCCCGCTGCACCGCAGGGAGGGCGCACAGGTCCTGCGCACCCTCTCCACCGCGGCCCGCTCGCACCGCATCACGGTCGTCCTGGCCACGCACGAGGCGGACGTCGCAGCCCTCGCCGACCGCGCGGTGGCCCTCGTCGACGGCCGTCGTGACAGCTCCGGACAGCTCACGGAGGGCCGCGCCGCGTGCTCGCTCTCCGTCTAGCCCGCGGCGCCCACCCGCTGGTGCTGCTGCGCCGACTGCTGGTCGCCGCGGCCTCGGCGGGCGTCGGGTTCCTCCTGCTGTGCACCCTCGGCCACGCGATCGGCCACCCGTCCTCCTCCTCCCTGCTCCGGCTCCTGTGGTGCCTGGTCCCGCTCGCCGCGACGGTGCAGTTCGCCGTCGCGGTGGCGCGTACCGACCCCAGCACCCGGCCGCGCACCGGCCTGTCCGCGGTGGGCCTGGGCCCGGCCCGGCTCGCGGCGACGGCGGCGGCCTCCACCGCCCTCTCCTGCACCGTCGGCAGCATGGTCGCCCTGCTCCTCTTCCTGCATCTGCGCGGCGATCTGACGGGGCTCCCCTTCGACGGCGCGGCCACCGAACTCCTCGCCGCGGGCCACCCGCTGCCGCTGCCTGCGGTGCTGATCCTGCTGACCCTCACCCCCCTCGCCGCGTCGGCGGCGACCGTGGTGGCCCTTCGTCCCCGCGCCGGCACGGCGCCCCGGCGGACCCGCACCGCGACCGCGTCGGAGGGTGTCTTCGCGGCAGGGACGGCGGGGACGGCAGGGGTGGCGGGGGTGGTGGGGGCGAACATCGCCGGATCCCCGGACTCCGCGCTCCTCGGCACGCCGGCCGCACCCTCCGCGCTCCTCGGCACGCGGCCCGCCCCCTCCGCGCCCGACATTGCGACGATCCCTCCCACCGGCCTGCCCTGGGGCGTCGCCCTGACCGCCGTGGGCCTGGCGGTGGAGACGTACGCGAGCCGCGCAGGTGGCGGGAGCGGTGCCCTCCCCCTGCCCGGCCACCCGGACATCGCCCCGGCGGGCGTCCTCGTGGGCTGGGCGCTGACCGCGGTGGGTCTCGCCATGGCGGGGCCGGGTCTCGTGCACCTGTGCGGCCTCCTCCTCCAGGCGGTACGCCCCGGAGCGGTGCGCCTGCTGGCCGGCCGCGCGCTCCAGGGCGAGGCACGGCGCATCGGCCGCCCGCTGGGCGTGCTCTGCGCGACCGCATCCGGCCTGATCGCGGCGAGCACCCTCTACGCGCACGCGGGCGGCGCCAGGTCCGCCTTCGGTCCGCTCTCCTCCCTGGGCGCCACCCTGGTCCTGGCCTGCACCACCGCGTCGCTGCTGACCGTCGCCCTGGAGACGAGGCAGGCCCGTACCGAAACCACCCGGGCCCTGCTGAGCCAGGGAGCCGCGGCCAAGACTCTCCGCGCGGCGGCCGCCACCCGGACGCTTGCTCTGCTCGCCTTCTTCGCCCCCTTGACCTGGGCGGTGGCCACCCTCGCCGCCACGCCCCTCGGCTGACCGTCCGGGCGCGCCCCCCGGCCGGTCGGCGGGGTCCGGGGGCCAGGGACCACGCCGGGCAGCGCCGCATACCATGCCTGCGTGCCTCAACACCCCGACCACGCCTCCCCCGCCGGCCCGACCGCCGAGCCGTCCCACCGCCCGACGGTTCACGATCCGGTGCTCCACGACCCCGAGATCGAGTCACTCGCCGAGTTCGACCGTGCGGTCGCGCAGGGCCCCCTGCGCGGCTACCGCCTCCAGTCCGTCGACCTGACGGACCGTACGGAGGCCCTGCTGGCCACCGACGCCGCGGGCTCGGTCTTCCTCGGCTGCCCGATGGCGGAGCGGGCGACCGCCAAGGTCAGGGCGGACGGCGCGCTGGTCTTCCCACCGGTCCCCGGCCTCCCCTTCAACCCGTACCGGGGCCTGCTCTACACCCCGGATGCCCTCTTCGAGGGACTGGCCGACGGCGGGTACGAGGCGACCCCCGACGCACTCGCCTACGCCTGGTTCCAGCGCACCAAGTCCGACGGCGACATACTCGCCTCGATGCTGCGTTCGATCCACGACGACGCGATCTCCGACGCCCTCGACGAGCACCTCACCGGCGCGCCGGTCGTCGGCGTCATGGGCGGTCACGCGATGGCCCGTGGCACCGACGCGTACGCGGGCGCCGCCCGCCTCGGCCGTACGCTCAGCCGCGCCGGGCTGACCGTCGCCACCGGCGGCGGCCCAGGCGCGATGGAGGCCGCGAACCTCGGCGCCTACGCGGCCCCGCACCCGGACTCCATGCTGGACGAGGCCCTCGCCGTGCTCGGCCGGGCCCCCTCCTTCACCCCGTCCGTCACCGACTGGGCCGCGGCGGCCTTCGCGGTGCGCTCGCGCTGGCCGGCCGGCGGCGACTCGGTCGGCATCCCCACCTGGTTCTACGGCCACGAGCCGCCGAACGCCTTCGCCGCGCACATCGCCAAGTACTTCGCCAACGCCACCCGCGAGGACGGCCTGCTGGCGCGCTCCACCGCGGGTGTCGTCTTCCTCCCCGGCGCGGCGGGAACCGTCCAGGAGATCTTCGACAACGCGACCCCGAACTACTACGAGTCGCGCGGCGAGCCCACGCCCATGGTGCTGGTCGACCGCACCCACTGGACCGAACGCCTGCCGGCCTGGCCGTTGCTCCAGTCCCTCGCCAAGGACCGCGCGATGGAACTCCGTATCGCCCTGGTCGACACGGTCGCCGAGGCCCCGGAGGCGCTGGCCCGCCTCAGGTCGGCGGGCGGCAGCGCCGAAATGCGTTAGGACTCGGAACCGGCGCGCGGTCATAGTGACGCGCATGACCACACTCATCAGGCACGTCACGATCGACTGCGCCGACGCCCACGCAATCGCGAGCTTCTGGGCGGCCGTGCTCGAAGCCCCGCTCGCCGACGACGACCTCCCCGGTGACCCCGAGGCCCTGGTGTCCGCACCGGGCGTCGGGGTCCTCTTCGTCCAGGTCCCCGAGGCCAAGACGGTCAAGAACCGCGTCCACCTCGACCTCCAGCCGCAGGACCGCACCCGCGACGAGGAAGTGGCACGGGTCCTGGCGCTCGGCGCCACCCTGGTGGCCGACCACCGCAAACCCGACGGCACCGGCTGGGCGCTCCTCGCGGACCCCGAGGGCAACGAGTTCTGCGTCGAGCGCAGCGCCGCCGAACGCGCAGGCTGACGCGGGAGCGCGCCCGCGACACACGCGACACAGCGGACCCGCGCCCGCGCGAACACATCCGGCCGATACAGAAGCAACGCGCACGGGAATTCTCACGTCTGGTAGTCGGAGAACTCAAGCACGACGAACAACCCGTGAACGGAGCTTTTGGTGCTCATCGGTCTTGTCACCGCCATTGCGGCGTCGGTCTGCTACGGCACGGGCTCGGTCCTGCAAGCCGTCGGATCGCGGAAGTCCGCCCGCCGCGAGGCGGCCGCGGCGTCCACCACCGGTGTCACCCAGCACGGCGGGCCGAGCCTGTCCTCCACTGCGAAGGCGGCGATGACCTGGGAGTTCATCGTGGGCACCGCCCTGGACTTCCTGGGCTTCGCGCTCGGCGCGCTGGCCGCCCGGATGCTTCCGCTGTTCCTCTCCCAGACCGTGATCAGCGCCAACCTGGTCATCACCGCCGTGCTGAGCGTGAAGATGCTCGGCATCCGGCTGACCCGCAAGGAGTGGACCTCGATCGCTGTCGTCTGCGGCTCGCTGGTCCTGCTGGCGACCGCGGCGGGGCACGAGGGCAGCGGCCACACCGCGAGGGCGACCCACTGGTGGCTGCTGGCCGTCTCGGTCGGGCTGATGGCCGTGGGGACCGTAGTGGTACGGCTGATGGGCGCGGGCGCCGCGATCCTCGCCGGTCTCCTCTCCGGCCTGGGCTTCGGCGCCCTCGGCGTCGGCGTACGCATCCTGGACGGGGTGGACCCCTACGACCTGGGGGCGCTCCTCGCCGACCCGGCCCTGTACGCGATCCTGATCGCCGGGATCGGCGGCATGTACCTGCACACGGTGGCGCTCCAGATCGGCTCGGTCAACGGCGCCACCGCCGCCCTGGTGGTCGGCGAGACGGTGCTGCCCGGCATCATCGGCGTGGTCTGGCTGGGCGACGCCTCGCGGCCCGGTTTCGCGTGGGTGGCGATCGTCGGCTTCGTCCTGGCCGTGACGGGCGCGGTGGCCGTCGCCTGGTACGGCAAGCACGAGGGCGAGGAGGCAGCGGGCCCCGACGAGACACGGCGCCTGGTGGACACCCCTCGTTAGAGGGGGCGGGTACGGGTCGTACAGGGCGACCGAGCTCACCGGGCCAGCAGGGTACGGGTCGTACAGAACCGGCCCGAACTCACCGGGCCAGCAGTACGACCTCGTCCGCCGCGAAGGCGACGCCCACCTCCGCGCCTTCCGCAGGGGTGTCCCGCAGTGGGCACTCCGCCTCCAGCAGCGGCCCCTCCACCGGGCGCAGTCGCAGCGCGACGTGGTTGCCGCGGAAGGTGCGGGCTGCCACCGTGCAGGGCAGACCGTCCGCCGCGGGCACCAGCCGGACACCGGCGGGCCGTACCAGCAGCCGGGTCACACCCTGTGGCGCGTCCGCAGGGACGGGGATCTTGCCCCAGACCGTGTCCGCCGTCCCGCCGACGACACTCGCCTGCACCACGTTGTCGAAGCCCAGGAAGCGGGCCACGAACTCCGAGGCGGGACGCTGCCACACCTCCAGCGGGGTGCCCGCCTGCGCGATCCGGCCGTCCTGCATGACGACGACCCGGTCCGCGAGGGCGAAGGCCTCACCCTGGTCGTGGGTGACGGCGAGGACCGTGGTGCCCAGCCGGCCGAAAAGCTGGCGCAGTTCCACCACCAGCCGTTCGCGCAGCCCGCGATCGAGCTGCCCCAGCGGCTCGTCCAGCATCAGCAGCCTGGGCTCCGGGGCCAGCGCACGGGCGAGCGCGACCCGCTGCTGTTCACCGCCCGAGAGCGAGGAGACCGCGCGTCGCCGGGCGCCCGGCAGCCCGACCAGCTCCAGCAGCTCCTCGACCCGGCGCACCTGCTCGGCGCGTCCCACGCCCCGCATCCGCAGCCCGAAGGCGACGTTCGCGCCCACGTCACGCTGCGGAAAGAGCTGGTGGTCCTGGAACATCAGCCCCACCCCACGCCGGTGCACCGGCGTGCCCGCCTGGTCGACCCCGTCCAGCAGCACCCGCCCCGCGTCCGTCTCCTGGAGCCCGGCCACCACGCGCAGCAGCGTCGACTTGCCGCTGCCGCTCGGCCCCAGCACACAGACGATCTCGTGCGCGCACACCCGCAGGTCCACCGCGTCGAGCACCGCCCGCGCCCCGAACCGTACGGTGAGCGCTTCGAGCCCCAGCAGGGGCTGTGCCGCTTCGGTCATCTCAGAACTCCCCGGAGACGGATCGGTCGGGCCGGATGCGTTCCAGCACCAGCAGCGAGAGCGCGCAGACGACCATGAGGATCGTGCTGAGGGCCATCGCCTGCCCGTAGTTGAGGTCACCGGCCCGCCCGAGCAGCCGGGCCACGGCCACCGGGAGCGTCGGGTTGTCGGGCCGCGCGATGAAGACGGTCGCTCCGAACTCGCCCAGCGACACGGCGAAGGCGAACCCCGCCGCCACCAGCAGTGCCCGGCGCACCAGCGGCAGGTCCACCTCCCGCCAGGCCCGCAGCGGCGAGGCCCCGAGGACCGCCGCCGCCTCCCGCAGCCTGCCGTCCACCGCGCGCAGCACGGGCAGCATGGTCCGTACGACGAAGGGCACGCCCACCAGCGCCTGGGCGAGCGGCACCAGGATCCACGAGGTGCGCAGGTCCAGTGGCGGTTTGTTGAGGGTGATCAGGAAGCCGAAGCCCACGGTCACCGCGGAGACGCCCAGCGGCAGCATCAGCAGGGCGTCGAAACCCCGCACCAGCCGGCCCGCCCGCCGGGTCAGCGCGGCAGCCGCCAGTCCGCCCACGACCAGCGCGATCGCGGTCGCCACCACGGCGTACTGCAAGGAGTTCCAGACCGCTTCCAGCGGCGGTACCAGGAAGGTTCCGCCGCTGTCGGCCACCGAGCGCAGCGCCCGGTAGTAGCCGAACCCGTACCCCTGCGGCCCGTCCAGCGACCGCTCGACCAGCACGGACAGCGGAAGCAGGATCAGCACAAGTACGCTCGCCAGCACTCCGCCGAGCAGCGCCCACTGACCTGTGCCGCGCGGCCTGCGCGAGGTGCGCGCCGGGTCGACGAGCTTCAGCGCACCCTCCCGCCGGCGTACCGTCCACGCGTGCACGGCGAGGATCGCGCCCACCGCAGCGAACTGCACCAGCGTCAGCACTGCGGCGGTCGGCAGGTCGAGCAGCTGGGCGGTCTGCCGGTAGACCTCCACCTCCAGGGTGGAACGGGCGGGCCCGCCCAGGATCTGCACGACGCCGAACGACGTGAAGGTGAACAGGAAGACCATCAGCGCGGCGGCGGCCACCGCCGGCGCGAGCGCCGGCAAGGTCACCCGCCGCCAGGCCGTGAGGCGCCCCGCCCCGAGTACCCGCGCGGCCTCTTCCTGCCGCGGGTCGAGCTGCGACCACAGCCCGCCCACGGTCCGGACGACCACCGCGTAGTTGAAGAAGACGTGGGCGAGCAGGATCGCCCACACGGTGTTGTCGAGCCGTACGCCCCACGTCTCGTCGAGCAGCCCGCCGCGCCCCAGCACCGCCAGGAAGGCGGTACCCACGACCACGGTCGGCAGCACGAACGGCACGGTGACCACGGCCCGCAGCAGCTGCTTGCCCGGAAACTCGAACCGGGCGAAGACGTACGCCGCGGGCAGCGCGAGCAGCAGGGTGAGCGCCGTCGACGTGACGGCCTGCCAGGTGGTGAACCAGAGCACGCCGAGGATGTCCGGATCGCCCAGCACCTCGCCGATCCGCCCGAGCTGCCAGGTCCCGCTCGGCCGCAGTCCGCGCGCCACGATGGCGACGACCGGGTAGGCGAAGAACAGCGCGAAGAACGCCACCGGTACGGCCATCAGGCCGAGCCGCACCGCACCGCCGCGCCAGGAACCCCGCCGGGCGCCTTCGCGGGCGCCCGGCCGGGGCCCGCCTACTTGTTCACCAGCGAGGACCACGACTTGACCCACTGCTCACGGTTGTCGGCGATCTTCTTGGGCGCGACGGTCAGCGGCCTGTCGACGGTGGCGCCGAACTTCGCGTACACCTCGGGCAGCTCGGTGTCCTTGACCGCCGGGTTGACGAACATCTTCAGCGGCAGGTCCTGCTGGAACTGCTTGCCGAGCAGGAAGTCGAGGAGCGCCTTGCCGCCGGCCTCGTTCTTCGCCCCGTCGAGCAGTCCGGCGAACTCGACCTGGCGGAAGCAGGTGCCGGTGGCGACGCCGGTCGGCGCCTCGGCGGGCCTCGGTTCGGCGAACAGCACCTCGACGGGCGGGCTGGAGGCGTACGAGACGACCAGCGGCCGGTCGGCCTTCGCCTTCTTGCCGCCGGCGGAGCCCGAGAACTCCTCGTTGTACGCCTGCTCCCAGCCGTCCACGACCTTGACGCCGTTGTCCTTGAGCTTCTGCCAGTAGCCCTGCCAGCCGGCGTCGCCGTACCGTCCCGCGGTCGCGAGCAGGAACCCGAGGCCCGGCGAGGAGGTGGCGGCGTTCTCGGTGACGAGCAGGTTCTTGTAGGCGGGCTTGACCAGGTCGTCGAGCGACTTCGGCGGTGCCAGCTTCTTCTCGGCGAAGTACTTCTTGTCGTAGTTGACGCAGATGTCGCCGGTGTCGACCGGGGTCACCCGGTGCTCGCCCTTGTCGAGCTGGAGGTCCGCGGGCACGCCGTTCAGGCCCTTGGCCTCGTACGGCTGGAAGAGGCCGTTGTCGAGCGCGCGCGAGAGAAGGGTGTTGTCCACGCCGAAGAAGACGTCACCGCGGGGCGAGCCCTTGGTCAGGATCTCCTGGTTGAGGGCGGCTCCCGCGTCACCGCTCTTGAGCACCTTGACCGTGTAGCCGGACTGCCGGGTGAACTCCTTGAGCACGGCGGGCGAGACGTCGAAGGAGTCGTGGCTGACCAGGGTGACGGTCTTGGAACCGCCGGCCCCGGCCTCCTTGTCACCGTCGGACGGCCCGCCGCAGGCGGCGAGCGCACCGACGCTGAGCACGGCGGCCACGGAGACCGCCGCGTACCTCCTGGTGGTGCGCACTGACCTCTTGATGGTGCTCACTGGTGAAGTCCTCCTGGAAATGACCAGGAAGAGACGCGGCCCCGCCCACCTCGGAAAAAGTGGGCAGGGCGCAACAGCTCGAGTTACGACCGAACTTCCTACCCAGAATGACCTGGGCGAGGTTCAGAGGGTCTGCAGTGAGAACTGCACTCTCAGCGCTGTGGCGCTCCCCTGTCGGAATATGCAGATGTGCGGCCCAGCGTACAACCAGGCGCCCGGCGGTCAGCGCTCGGAGGCCGCCAGCTGCCCGCAGGCGCCGTCGATCTCCTGGCCGCGGGTGTCGCGCACCGTCACCGGTACCCCGTGCGCCGCGATGGCCGCCACGAACGCCTTCTCGTCCTCGGGGCGCGAGGCGGTCCACTTGGAGCCGGGGGTCGGGTTCAGCGGGATCAGGTTGACGTGCACCCGCTTGTTCTTGAGCAGCCGCCCCAGCAGGTCACCGCGCCATGCCTGGTCGTTGATGTCCCTGATCAGCGCGTACTCGATGGAGATGCGACGGCCCGACTTCTCCGCGTACTCCCATGCGGCGTCCAGCACCTCACGCACCTTCCAGCGCGTGTTGACCGGCACCAGCGTGTCGCGCAGCTCGTCGTCGGGGGCGTGCAGCGACACGGCGAGGCGGCACTTGAAGCCCTCGTCGGCGAACCGCAGCATCGCGGGCACCAGGCCCACGGTGGAGACGGTGATCCCGCGCTGGGAGAGCCCGAGGCCGTCCGGCTCGGGGTCGGTCAGCCGGCGGATCGCGCCGACGACGCGCTTGTAGTTGGCGAGCGGCTCGCCCATCCCCATGAAGACGATGTTCGACAGCCGCGCGGGGCCGCCGGGCACGTCCCCGTCGCGCAGTGCCCGCATCCCGTCCACGATCTGGTGCACGATCTCCGCGGTGGAGAGGTTCCGGTCGAGACCGGCCTGCCCGGTCGCGCAGAACGGGCAGTTCATGCCACAGCCGGCCTGCGAGGAGATGCACATGGTCACCCGGTCCGGGTAGCGCATCAGCACGGACTCGACGAGCGTCCCGTCGTGCATCTTCCACAGCGTCTTACGCGTGGTCTCCTGGTCGGTCGACAGATGGCGGACCACCGTCATCAGCTCCGGCAGCAGCGCCTCGCGGAGCTTGCCGCGCGAACCGGCGGGAATGTCGGTCCACTGCTCCGGGTCGTGCGCGTAGCGCGCGAAGTAGTGCTGGGACAGCTGCTTGGCGCGGAACGGCTTCTCGCCGATCTCGGCGACGACCTCCTTGCGCTCGGCGGGCGTGAGGTCGGCGAGGTGCCGCGGGGGCTTCTTGGCTCCGCGGGGCGCGACGAAAGTGAGTTCTCCGGGTACAGGCATGGTCATACCAGTGTGGCAGATGTACGACAAGAGGCCCGCCGTCCTGTGGACGGGGGCCCCTTACGCAACAACGCAGCAGGTCACAGGCGCGGTGTCACGCCGAACCCACGAAGATCACCAGCAGCAGCCAGACCACGGGAGCCGTCGGGAGGAGGGAGTCGAGGCGGTCCATGATGCCGCCGTGGCCCGGCAGCAGTGTGCCCATGTCCTTGATCCCGAGGTCCCTCTTGATCATGGACTCGCCCAGGTCGCCCAGGGTGGCGCTGGCCGCGACCGCGAGGCCGAGCAGCGCGCCCTGCCACCACGTACCGCCGTCGACCAGCAGCGTCATGCAGACCACGCCCGCCGCCATCGCGAAGGCGATCGCGCCGAGCAGGCCCTCGCGGGTCTTGCCGGGGCTGATGCGCGGCGCCAGCTTGTGCTTGCCGAAACGCCAGCCCACCGCGTAGGCGCCGGTGTCGCTGACCACCGTCAGCAGCAGGAAGGTGAGCACCCGCTGCGGGCCGTCGTGCGCCGTGAGCATCATCGCGACGAAGGTGGCCAGGAACGGCACGTAGAACGCGGCGAAGACACCCGCGGTGACGTCCTTGAGGTAGCCCTCGGGGGGCTCCGTCATCCGCCAGACCAGCACCGCGAGAGCGGTGAGCGCCATGGCGACCCAGGCGCCCTCGGGTCCGCGCACGTAACCCGCGATGACCATCGCCGCACCGCCGACCGCGAGCGGGACGAGCGGCGCCTTGATGCCCTTGCGCTCCTCCAGCCGGGAGGTGAGTTCCCAGAGCCCGACGACCACGGCGACCGCTATGACGCCGACGAAGACGGCCTTCCAGATGAACAGCGACGCCATGATGACCACGCCGAGACCGAGGCCGACCCCTATCGCCGCACGCAGATCACGGCCCGCACGCTTCTTCTGGGGAGGCTGCGGGGCCGGGGACGGGGTCGACATGGGCTCCTGAGGCATCTCGTCGCGGAACAGGGGAGCGCGCCCGGCAGCGGCGTCCACAGCTGGGTCCCCGGCCGCCGGAGCGGTGGGGGCAGCGGGATACTGCGCGGCGGGAGCGGGTCCCCGGTTCCGGTCGTCGCGGTCGTCGGCGTCTCTGCCTGTCTCAGGCACGATGGGCATGGGCCGAGTGTGCTGGGCGCCGTGCGCATCGTACGCGGGACCCGCCGGGAGGGGCCCCTGGTCGGGGGGTCCCCATTCACCGGCATAGCCCGCTCTCGGCGGGGCCCCCCAGGAAGAGTCGTTCATCAGACCTCGAGCAGCTCGGCTTCCTTGTGCTTGAGCAGCTCGTCCACCTGCGCCACGTACTTCGCGGTGGTGTCGTCGAGCTCCTTCTCGGCACGGCGGACCTCGTCCTCGCCGGACTCCTTGTCCTTGACGAGCTTGTCGAGGGTCTCCTTGGCCTTGCGGCGGACCGAGCGGATCGAGATCCGGGAGTCCTCGGCCTTGGTGCGCGCGACCTTGATGTAGTCCTTGCGGCGCTCCTCCGTCAGCTGCGGGAACGTCACCCGGATGATGCGGCCGTCGTTGCTCGGGTTGACGCCGAGGTCGGAGTCGCGGATCGCCTGCTCGATGTTGCGCAGGGCGCTCGCGTCGAAGGGGGTCACCACGGCCATCCGCGGCTCGGGGACCGAGAACGACGCCAGCTGGTTGATGGGGGTCACGGCGCCGTAGTACTCGGCCACGATCTTGTTGAACATCGCCGGGTGCGCACGGCCCGTGCGGATCGCGGCGAAGTCCTCCTTGGCGACCACGACGGCCTTCTCCATTTTCTCCTCGGCCTCGAGGAGGATTTCTTCAATCACCACGTACTCCTGCATGTCTGGAACTGCTGCTGCATGTCTTGGACTGCTGCTGCGTGCGTTTGCTGCTGCGTGCGCGTCTTCTCCTGCACGGTGTCCGACCGGCAGGACATTGTCCATCCCCCGGATACGTCCCGGCGGCCGTGCCGGGGGCGCGTCCGGGTGCGCACCCGGGCGCCGGACCGTGGATCGCGGTCAGGCGCGGGTGCCCCGGGCGTTGACGAGCGTGCCGATCTTCTCACCCTTGACCGCGCGGGCGATATTGCCCTCGGCCAGCAGCTCGAAGACCAGGATCGGCAGATCGTTGTCGCGGCAGAGCGTGACGGCGGTGGCGTCCGCGACCTTGAGGTCCCGGGAGATCACCTCGTGGTACTCCAGCGCGTCGAACTTGACCGCCGCGGGGTTCTTCCTGGGGTCGGAGTCGTAGACCCCGTCGACCCCGTTCTTGCCCATGAGCAGGACTTCCGCGTCGATCTCCAGGGCGCGCTGGGCGGCCGTGGTGTCGGTGGAGAAGTACGGCATTCCCATGCCGGCGCCGAAGATCACGACGCGGCCCTTCTCCAGGTGGCGCACGGCGCGCAGCGGGATGTAGGGCTCCGCGACCTGTCCCATGGTGATGGCGGTCTGGACGCGCGAGTCGATGCCTTCCTTCTCCAGGAAGTCCTGGAGGGCGAGGCAGTTCATGACCGTACCGAGCATGCCCATGTAGTCCGAGCGGGCCCGGTCCATGCCGCGCTGCTGGAGTTCGGCGCCGCGGAAGAAGTTGCCGCCGCCGATGACGACCGCGATCTCCGCGCCGTCCCGTACGACCGCGGCGATCTCACGGGCCATGGCGTGTACGACGTCGGGATCGACGCCCAGCGCACCGCCGCCGGCGAATGCCTCGCCGGAGAGCTTCAGCATGAAGCGCCCGGTCTTCTTGCCGATGTCCTGAGTCGCCTGAAGCGCCTGATTCATGGGAATTCTCCTCGTGCACATACGAAGAAGGCCATTGCCGGTGGATCCTTGCGGTTCCCGCTGCGGCAATGGCCTCCTCGTCAGATCTGCGGCCGGCCGGCGCGTACGCCGGCGGCTGCATCAGACCCTAGCCGGGTCTGGCGATGTTCGCGTTACGTCGACGGAGTCGGACGTCACGACTCAGATGCCGACCTTGATGCGCGAGAAGCGCTTCAGGACGACACCGGCCTCGTCCAGAACCTTCTGGACGGACTTCTTGTTGTCCAGCGCGTACGGCTGGCCAAGAAGGGTGGCCTCCTTGAAGAAGCCGTTGACGCGACCCTCGACGATCTTCGGGAGGGCGGCCTCGGGCTTGCCCTCGGCGCGCGTGGTCTCCTCGGCGACGCGGCGCTCGGCCTCGACGACCTCGGCCGGGACGTCGCCCTTGTCCAGGTACTTCGGCGCGAAGGCGGCGATGTGCTGGGCGATCCCGCGGGCCAGGTCGGCGTCGGCCTTGTCCAGCTCGACCAGGACACCGATCTGCGGGGGCAGGTCGGGCATGGTGCGGTGCATGTACGCGGTCACGTAGGCGCCGGAGAACTGGGCGAAGCGCTCCAGGACGATCTTCTCGCCCAGGTTGGCGTTGGCCTCGTCGACGAACGCCTGGACCGTCTTGCCGGACTCGATCTCCGAGCCGAGCAGTGCGGCGAGGTCGGCCGGGCTGGTGGCGGCGACGTGCGCGGCGAGCTGGTTGGCGACGGTCTGGAACTTCTCGCCCTTGGCGACGAAGTCCGTCTCGCACTTGAGCTCGACGATGACACCGGAGGTGTTGTCGTCGGCGATCAGGGAGACGACGGCGCCGTTCTCGGCGGAGCGGCCCTCGCGCTTGGCGACGCCCTTCTGGCCCTTGATGCGCAGGGCCTCGACGGCCTTGTCGACGCTGCCGTCGGCCTCGTCGAGGGCCTTCTTGCAGTCCATCATGCCGGCGCCGGTGAGCTCGCGGAGCTTCTTGACGTCAGCGGCGGTGTAGTTCGCCATGAGTCTGTGAATCTCTTCTCGAAAGTCGAAGGTCGTGATCGACGTGATCTGCGCGAGCTCGTGACCTGCGCGATCGCCGTGAACCACGTGATCTACGGGTGAACGGCGGGGGCGGGGCGCCTGGTGGCGCACCCTCCCCCGCCGTCAGTCAGCCGTTGAGGGCTGGGTCAGGCCTGCTCGGCCTCGGCGGCAGCGGCCGGAGCCTCGACAGCCTCGGCGTCCGCGACCTTCTCGGTCTCGGCGGAGGTCTGCACCTCGGCGGCCGGGGCAGCCTCGGCGTCGGCGTCGGCGGCCGGAGCCTCGGTGGCGGCGTCAGCGTCGGCGGCCGGGGCCTCGTCAGCCTTCTTGTCGCCCTCGAGCAGGTCGCGCTCCCACTCGGCGAGCGGCTCGCCGGCGGCCTTCTCGCCCGGCTTGGAGTCGCCGGTCGCGGCACCGGAGCGGGCGATGAGGCCCTCGGCGACGGCGTCGGCGATCACGCGGGTGAGCAGGGTGACGGAACGGATCGCGTCGTCGTTGCCCGGGATCTTGTAGTCGACCTCGTCGGGGTCGCAGTTGGTGTCGAGGATCGCGACGACCGGGATGCGGAGCTTGCGCGCCTCACCGACGGCGATGTGCTCCTTCTTGGTGTCGACGATCCAGACGGCGCTGGGAACCTTCGACATCTCGCGGATACCGCCGAGGGTCTTCTCCAGCTTGGCCTTCTCGCGCGAGAGAACCAGGAGCTCCTTCTTGGTGAGGCCCGACGCGGCCACGTCCTCGAAGTCGATGAGCTCCAGCTCCTTCAGGCGCTGGAGGCGCTTGTAGACGGTGGAGAAGTTGGTCAGCATGCCGCCGAGCCAGCGCTGGTTGACGTAGGGCATGCCCACGCGCGTCGCCTGCTCGGCGATCGCTTCCTGCGCCTGCTTCTTGGTGCCGACGAACATGATGGAGCCGCCGTGGGCGACGGTCTCCTTGACGAACTCGTAGGCGCGGTCGATGTACGACAGCGACTGGAGCAGGTCGATGATGTAGATGCCGTTGCGCTCCGTGAAGATGAAACGCTTCATCTTCGGGTTCCAACGACGGGTCTGGTGACCGAAGTGGACGCCGCTTTCCAGCAGCTCCCGCATCGTGACGACGGCCATGGCCGTACTCCTTGAGGTACTCGGTTATCGCTCCCGCCGGACGGCGGTCGCGCCTGACGTCCCACGCGCCGTGCCCATGGGGGGTCGGAAAACCCCTGAGGACCGAGTTGCGCTGCCACTGACCACAGAGAGGGTGATGGCGGGACGTGCGAAGTCGACCCGGTGACCCGGATCGCCACAAGAAGTGTACGGGACCCGCACAGTGCCGGGTGACGGCGTTGTCCACAACCGCTCGGCCGTCCACAGAAACGGACCATGATCCCCGCAACGGCGCCCGGTACCGGACTGTTTCGGCATGTACCGACCTGTGATCACGGCGTTGTTCACGCTGCTCGTCGCCCTGTCCCCGAGGCTCGCGCCCACGGCTCTGGCCGAGGCGGGCCACGACCGCGCCTGGCCGGTGGGCGAGCGTCCCGCTGTCGTAAGGGGCTGGGAGCCGCCGCCTTCGAAGTACGCCGCCGGGCACCGCGGTGTGGACCTGGCGGCCCGCCCCGGTGACGAGGTCCGGGCCGCCGCGGCCGGCCGGATCTCCTTCGCGGGCCGGGTGGCGGGCCGCGGAGTACTCTCGATCACGCTGCCCGCGAGCGGGGACCCGCCGCTGCGCACCACGTACGAACCGGTGCGCCCGGTGGTCGCGGAGGGCGACGAGGTGAAGGCCGGCCAGCTGGTGGGAGTGCTGGAGCCGGGGGCCGGCCACTGCCTGCCGGAGAGCTGTCTGCACTGGGGGCTGGTGCGCGGTGACGAGTACCTCGACCCGCTGTCACTGCTGCCACCGGAACTGCTGCGGAGCAAGGCGCTGCCCCGGCTGCTGCCGGTCTGGGGCGTCCCGGCACCAGAACCAGCCCCTCCAGCCCCTGCGCCACGACCGGTCCCGGCACCGGCGCCGCCCCCGAAGGTCGCGGCCCTCGCACCGGACGCCCTGCACGGACTGGCACTGTCGGTGGCGGCGGTACTGGCTTACCGGATACGGGGGCGTCGGGGCCGGGGCTGCGGCAGCGGCGGACCGAAGAGTGCGGGGGTGCGCCGGATGCGGGGCCGGGGCGTGGAGCCGGGCCGTGGCCCCCAGGTCAGCCCCGGACGCCGCGCAGGGCCATCGAGACGGCCGCCTCGGTGATGAGTCCTGGCTCCTCGGCGGCGCCGCCCAGCTCCAGCCGCCGTACGGCCGCGTCCACCACGCCCTGCAGCATCATGGCGGCCAGCCGGGGCTGCTCGTGGCCCAGCTCGCGCAGTGCGTCGCCGATCATCGTGACGAGCCCGCCGTGCGCGGCGCGGATCTTCTCGCGGGCACCGGCGTCCAGCTCGCTCGCGGAGATGGCGACCACCGCCCGGTGGCGCCGGTCGCCGACCAGCGTCAGCTGCTGCCGTACGTACGCCTCCACCTTGCCCTCCGCCGTGTCGGCCGCCGCCATCGCGGACTCGACCTCGGCGGCCCAGACGGGGAAGTCGACGGCGCACAGCTCCTCGACGACCGCGCCTCTGGAGCGGAAGTACTCGTACACCGAGGAGCGGGCCAGGCCCGTGCGCTCGGCGAGGGCGGGGAAGGTCAGCGCCTCCGTACCGCCCTCGGACAGGAGGGAGCGGGCAGCGTCCAGAAGGGCGCTGCGCTGCATCGTCCGGTGCTCGGCCACGGAGGCCGCTCGAATCCTTGGCACGGCTCCACTCTACGGATGCGGGCCCGGGATGACGACGGGTACACCCGGCAGGGACGATTCAGCGCCCCTCGCCCGGTCCGCCGGGTCACCGGCCGACGTCCGCCAGTTTGGCCCTGAGCTGCAGGACCGACTTGGTGTGGATCTGGCTGACCCGGCTCTCCGTGACCCCGAGCACATTGCCGATCTCGGCCAGGGTGAGGCCCTCGTAGTAGTAGAGGGTGATCACGGTCTTCTCCCGGTCGGGGAGGGTGTTGATGGAGCGGGCGAGCAGCCGGCGCAGCTCGCGGTCCTCGGCGACCTCGACCGGGTTGTCGGCGCTGGTGTCCTCCAGCGTCTCCATCAGGCTCAGCCGGTCACCACCCTCGCCGCCCGCGTGCAGCAGCTCTTCGAGCGCGACCACGTTGGCGAGCGACAACTGGCTGAAGACGGCGTGCAGTTCCTCGACCGCGATACCCATCTCGGAGGCGACCTCGCCCTCGGACGGGGTGCGGCGCAGCTTCGCCTCCAGGGTCGCGTACGCGCGCTCGACGGCTTTCGCCTTCTGCCGCACCGAGCGTGGAATCCAGTCCAGGGCGCGCAGTTCGTCGATCATCGCGCCGCGGATGCGGGTGATGGCGTACGTCTCGAACTTGATGGAGCGCTCGATGTCGAACTTCTCGATGGCGTCGATCAGCCCGAACACCCCGGAAGACACGAAGTCGGCCTGCTCGACGTTGGACGGCAGCCCCACGCTGACCCGGCCCGCGACGTACTTGACCAGGGGCGAGTAGTGCAGGATCAGCTGCTCCCGCAGCCGCTCGTCGCCCGTGGTCTTGTACGACCGCCACAACTCGTCCACGGACGAGGGCGCCGGGGGCCGTACGGCACCGCGGGCAGCCGGGGGCGCTGCCGCGCGGTCAGACCCGGAGGTGTGCTGGGGCATGCGTTGCCTTGAGCCGTTCTGCTGTGATGTGTGGATGTGTGGGGGAGTTGAGCCGTGGGTGAGCGGGGAGACCTACTGCCGTGAACGTGCGGGGAATTGTGGCCGTGGACGGGTGGGGGGCCTGGTGCTGCGCCGGGCGCCCTGCCCGGAGCCGGCGAGAACCGTTGAACCGTGATCGATCCCCGCGCGGGCGAAATCCTTGCGAGCGTAGCGTGACTGGTGCGTCGCGGTGCGCGAGGAACAGGAGACCGGATCACCCGGTTGACACCCCCGCGCCACAGCCCGGCACCGGCCCGGCAGGCGAACGCGGCCCACTCCCCCGCCCCCCGCTGCACGATTCCCAAGGTCATCGTCTTTACCTTTTCACTCGGACACCCCTGGTCAAGCACCGCCTCGCCGGGCGGACGTCCCGCGTACGGCGCTTGACGCCAACTGCCAGGCATCGCCGTGACGTTCGACGAACCCGAGTGAGTGCAGTTCGTACAGCCTGGCGAGTGCCTCGTCCCCGGAGGTCCCCGCATCGCGTGCGACGCTCCGCGCGTCGACCGTCGCCCTGGCCGGCAGCGCCTCCAGCACCCGCGCGGTGACGGGGTCGAGGAGGTCTCTGGGGAGCACGGGGCCGCGCCTGGCCGGGGCGAGGTCACCGATCTCGCCGACCAGTTCGACGATTTCCGCGGCGTCCGTCACCAGCACTCCCTCTCCGCGCAACAGTTCGTGAACCCCGGCGGAGAGCCCGCTGGTGACCGGCCCCGGCACGCCCATCGTGAAGCGGCCCATGCGCTGGGCGCTGCGGGCGGTGACGAGTGAACCGCTGCGGTACTCGGCCTCGACGACCACGGTGCCTCTCGTGAGGGCGGCGATGACCCGGTTGCGCAATACGAACCGGCTCGGCGTGGGATGGCCGCCCGGCGGTAACTCCCCCACCAGGAGACCCTGTTCGGCAATGCGTCCGATCAACTCGGCGTGCCCTCGTGGATAGACCGTGTCGATCCCGCACGCCAGGACCGCGACGGTGGCCCCGCCCGCGGCCAGCACCCCTCGGTGCGCGGCCCCGTCGACACCGAACGCGGCTCCGGAGACCACCACCCAGCCGCGCTCCGCGAGCCCGGCGCCGAGGGTCGCCGCCATGTGTGCTCCGTACGCCGTGCAGGCTCGGGCGCCGACGACGGCGACGGACCGCAGTGCCCACATCCGCAGATTGGGCCTGCCGCGCACCCAGAGCGCGACCGGGCGCGCGTCCCCGAGGTCGTCGAGCTGGCTGGGCCACTCCTCGTCACCGGGGCAGACCAGCCGGCCCCCGACGGCCGCGGCCGCCGCGAGGTACCGCTGCGGGTCGACGGCCGCGGCCCGGTTCCGGTAGCCGTCGAGGCGCTTGGCGCTCACCCCGCTCAGGGAACCGCCCGGCGGGGCGCCCGCCCGCGCGGCTCCCTCGCCGCTCCCTCGCGACCGCCCCTGCTCCCGGCCCGGCGCGGTCTGCTCCCGTCCCGGCTCGGTCCGCTCCCGTCCCGGCCCGGTCAGCCGACGGAGCACCTCCAGCGGTCCGTACTCCCGCAGCAGACGGCCACCCGTCTCGTCGCCCGGTTCGATGATCCCGGTGAGCGCGGCCCGCGCCAGCCGTTCCGCCCCACTCACTCCCACTCCCGCTCCCACTCCCACTCCGGCTCCGGCTCCAGCTCCCACTCCCACTCCCACTCCGGCTCCGGCTCCGGCTCCGGCTCCGGCATGCGTATCCGTATCCGCCCCTGCTCCCGCCCCCATTCCTGCTCCCGTATCCGTATCCGCCCCCGCTCGTGGCCCGTCCCGTTCTCCTGCCCCTGGCCGCGCAGCCGCCCCGGTGCTCACACCGCACCTCCGGTCACCAGCGTCGACCTGTCCGCGCCCCGTTTGCGGACCGCGCCCCGGTCGATTCCGGTCCGCATCTGGAGCGCCAGTTCCAGGTCGGCCTCGTCGGGCCGGTCGTGCCCGCCCAGGTCCGCGACGGTCCAGGCCACCCGCAGCACCCGGTCGAAGCCTCGCGCGGTCAGCAGGCCCCGTTCCATGTCGCGCTCCGCCGCGGCGAGCGCCCCCGGCACGGACTGCCACCGGGTGCGCAGCTCGTGCCCCGGCACCTCGCTGTTGTTGGCCCACGGAGTCCCTTCGAGGCGCGCCGCGGCCCGCTCCCGTGCCTCGCGCACCCGGGCGGCGACCACCGAGCTGGACTCCCCCCGACCGCCCTGCCCCATCAGATCGGCGCGGGTCACCGCCTCCACCCTGACCAGCAGGTCCACCCGGTCGATCAGCGGCCCCGACAGCCTGGCCTGGTACCGGCGGACCGTCGCGGGCCCGCAGTCGCAGTTGGCCTCCTTGGAGCCGTGCCGCCCGCAGGGGCACGGGTTCGCCGCCAGCACCATCAGGAAACGGGCCGGGAGCTTCACCACCCCCGCGCTGCGCGCCACCACCACATGCCCGGATTCCAGCGGCTGCCGCAGTGAATCGAGTGCCTTCGCAGTGAATTCGGGCGCTTCGTCCATGAAGAGGATTCCGCGGTGGGCCAGCGAGACCGCCCCCGGCCGGGGCAGTCCGTTGCCACCGCCGATGAGCGACTGCATCGTCGCCGAGTGGTGGGGCGCGCAGTAGGGCGCCCGGGTGACCAGCGGTTCGCCCGGTGGCAGGATGCCCGCCACCGAGTGCACCGCCGTCACCTCCAGGGACTCCTGCCTGGTGAGCGGCGGCAGCAGTCCCGGCAGCCGCTCCGCCAGCATCGTCTTGCCCGCCCCCGGCGGGCCGAACAGCAACAGGTGGTGTCCGCCCGCCGCCGCGATCTCCAGGGCGAGCCGGGCCGCGTCCTGGCCGCCCACGTCCGCGAGGTCGGCCCCCGTGTCGCCGCTGCCCGCCGCGAGGCCGGTGCCCGCTCCCGCGCCCGGCACCGTCAGCCCGGCCAGCATGGCGTCGGGCCTGCCCTCCTCGGCCGGTTCCTCGTCGGGCACCTCCTCCCCGGCCAGCACCGCGATCAGCTGGCGCAGGCTGCGCACCCCGAGAACCGAGATGCCCGGCACCAGCGAGGCCTCCGCCGCGCACTGTTCGGGCACGACCACCTGCCGGTAGCCGGCCTCCGCGGCGGCGAGCACCGCGGGCAGGATGCCCCGCACCGGCCTGACCCGTCCGTCGAGCCCCAGCTCACCGACCATCACCAGGTCGGCGATCTCCCGCGGGTCGATCCGCTCGGCGGCGCTCAGTACGGCGACCGCCACGGCCAGGTCGAACCCCGAGCCGCTCTTGGGCACCGAAGCGGGGCTGAGCCCCACCGTCAGCTTCTTCTGCGGCCAGGCGACGCCGGAGTTCACCACCGCCGCCCGCACCCGGTCCTTGCTCTCGGTGAGGCTCTTGTCGGGCAGCCCCACCAGGGCGAAGGCGGCGACACCCGGTTCCAGATCGGCCTGGACCTCCACCACCACACCCTCGACGCCGACCAGCGCCACCGAGCACGTGCGCGCGAACCCCATCAGGCCACCCCCCGCGCGTGCTCCAGGACCGGGGCCCCGCGTCTGGGCAGGGTGACGCCCACGAGGTCGATCCTCGCGCCGCCGGGCGGCGGCCCGCCGTGCTCGTACAGCCAGAGCTCGGCCAGGGTGCGCAGCCGTTGCGCCTTGCGGGGTGTGACGGCTTCCATCGGGTGCTGGAACGGCCCCGTGCGCCGGGTCTTGACCTCACAGACGACGAGCGAGTCGCCGTCCCTGGCCACGATGTCGATCTCACCGGCCTGGCAGCGCCAGTTCCGCTCCAGCACGGACATGCCCACCTCGGCCAGCCACCGGGCGGCCAGGTCCTCGCCGTACCGGCCGAGGTTTCCGCGTGCGGTGCGCGGTGTCGGTCCACCGGTCACCTTCGTGCCGTCCGCGTTCAGGCGGTTCGCGTTCATACGGTTCGCGTTCATTCGGTCCCACCTCCGGAACCGAATGTGACGCAAACTCCGCGAACTGGTGGATCTTGGTGGACAACTCCGCCGTTGTGGAAAACCCGGCCACCCGAAGGAGGTGTTCAGCCGGCCCGAAGGAGGTGTTCAGCCGGCCCGAAGGGATGTCCCGTCACTCCGGGATGTCCCGTCACTCCACGGCGACGTTTCAGCCACCCGGAAGCTCCAGATCGCTCTTGTTGAGCTCCTCCACATTGACGTCCTTGAACGTCAGTACCCGCACCTGCTTGACGAACCTGGCGGGCCTGTACATGTCCCAGACCCACGCGTCCGCCATGGTTACTTCGAAAAACACCTCGCCCTGGACCGAGTGCACCTGCATCTCGTAGTCGTTGGTGAGGTAGAAGCGCCGTTCGGTCTCGATCACATATTTGAACAGACCGACGACATCGCGGTACTCCCGGTAGAGCTTCAGCTCCATCTCGGTCTCGTACTTCTCGAGGTCCTCGGCGCTCATGGCATGTTCCCCTTCAGCCGTGCGTCCCCCTATTGTGCGCCAGCCCCGTTCGCCCCTATGCGATTTCCGGGGCCAGGACGATCGGCGTACTCGGAGGACCCTCGTCGAGCAGCGTGCGCAGCAGCTCGGCGAGCCTGGTCGGGTACACCGTCTCACGCGTCGCGAGAAGGGCGGCGGAGGACCACCACCGCAGACCCGCGGTGCTGCGCCGTTCCAGCTCCGTCAAAGCGGCCGGGGCCGTCTCGGTCTGTTGCGTACGCGCCGAAAAGAACCATTCCTCCTGGTCCCAGCGGCGCCCGTCGAACGGGAAGGAACAGATCCGCCGCCAGAGCACGGGGCCGAGTTCCAGGTCCGTGATCCCGGTCTCCTCCGCGACCTCGCGCAGCGCCGCCTCGGCCAGGGTCTCGTCACCCTCTACACCACCGCCGGGGGTGAACCACCACTTGCGGGCGGGGTCCTCGGGTTCGAAGCCGTGCATCAGCAGGACGCGGTCCTCGGGATCGAACAGGACGACCCTCGCCACCTTCCGCAACGGCCTGCCCGCCGGGTCACGCAGACCCTCGTCCCCCAGACCCCCGTCACCCGGGCCCGTACCGCCCGCCCCCGGGCCACCCGCACCCGCCGTCCCTGTGCTCACGCGCGTACCTTCCGTCGTCCGGTCATCGTGCTCACGCGCGTACCTTCCGTCGTCCGGTCATCCTGGCCAGCGGTCCGTACGCCGCCCCGCCGAAGATCAGCACCACGCCCGCCACGACGGCGGTCACCACCAGCCGTACCGGTCCCGGCTGCGAGACGCCCCCGGGCAGGGACGCGAAGGACGTCGGCCGCTCCAGCACCCCGCCGACCGGCCAGGCCACCGCGTCCACCCGGGCGTCGACCCTGGACACCGGGACCGTGCCGTGGCTGGAGTCCCCGAGGTGCTTGCGGGAGTCCACCGACGTGCGTCGCTCGTCCCCCAGGAGGAACAGTTCGCCCTGCGGGACCGCCGCGCTGAACTGCTCCGACCCGGCCCCGTCCCGGGAGTGCAGGTACGGCTCCTCCAGGGGCTGTCCGTTCACCGTCAGCCGGCTCTCCCGGTCGCAGCAGACGACCTTGTCGCCGCCGACGCCGACCACCCGCTTCACCATCGGCATGGCGCCCCACACCTCGTCGGTGAAGACCACCACGTCCCCGCGCCGCACCTCGTCGCCGGATATCCGCTGCGCCAGCACCCGGTCCCCGGCGTTGATCGACGGGGTCATCGAGTCGGACGGCACCGTGTACGGCTTGTACACCAACGCTCCCCAGGCGAACCCGCCGAGGAAGAGCACACAGCCGACGGCCACGGCCAGCCCGGACAACACATTGCCGAGCCGGCCGCGGCCGTCTTCCGTACGTCCTGCTTCGCCCATCCCAGCGCTCCCCTGCATTCGGAGACCAATGATCCGGGACGGCACCCTACCCGTCGGTACGCCCGTGAGTCAGCCTCCTGCGGCGCCAGAGCACCAGCGGCACCGCACCCGCCAGGCCGAGCGCACCCGGAGCGGCCGACGCGGCAGCGGCCGTGGCGCTCGCCAGGCCGGGCTGGTCGAAGGTGTCCGGCACGGGAAGCGTCGCCCAGCGGTTGATCGGCCAGGCCACCACAACGGCCCGCCCCACCACCTGGTCGTTGTTGACGAAGCCCTTGGTGGGGAGGTTCTGGTGGTAGCGGGAGTCCTCGGAGTTCTGGCGGTTGTCGCCCATCACCCAGATCTTGCCGTCCGGCACCTTGAGCGGGCCGAAGGGCTGGTCGTCGCAGGGGGTGCCCTGCGGCGCGATGTACGACTTGTCGTCCAGCGCCTTGCCGTTGACGTTGACCGAGCCGCCGGTCTTGCACTCCACGGTGTCGCCGCCGACCGCGATGACCCGCTTGATCAGGTCCTTGTCCTCGGCGGACGGCATCAGGCCGATGAAGCTCAGGAAGTTCTGTACGACGTTGGGCTCCGCGACGGGGGTGTTGAGCCAGTTGCCCGGGTCGTGGAAGACCACGACCTCGCCGCGCTCGGGCTCCGCGCCGAACCACGGGGTCAGCTTGTCGACCAGGACGCGGTCGCCCTTCTGGAGGGTGTCCTGCATCGACTCGGAGGGGATCGAGAAGGCCTGCACCAGGAAGGTCTTGATCAGCAGCGCCAGGAGGAGGGCGATGCCGATCAGCAGCGGCAGTTCCTTCCAGAAGGAACGCTGCTTCCTCGGTGCGCCGCGCCGGTCGTCCGCGTCGCTGTCGTCGTGCGCGCCGCTGTCCTGCGGTCCGCTGTCCGTGTCGCTCAACTCTTCACCGCTCCGCTGCTCCACCGCCGGGCCCGGGGTCACGGGCGAGGATGCATCGGCGCGCCGTCCCGGGTCGGGCTTTTCCTCAGGTCCGTCGTGTCCGGACCGGGCACCGACCGCCACATCCCCCACGTCCACTCCTTACTCTCCGTGCCACCGCCCGCGCCCGAGAAGGCGCAGACCCACCACTCCCATAACGAGCGGGAGTTCCCCTTGGCTCGGGAGTAGGACCTCACGATCCTGGGACGCCACCCTATTCGACGGTCGCGGGGCCGCCGCCGCCCCGGCGGACGGATCGGGGACGCGGGCGAAGGTCTCGGGCACCTCCAGCTTCCGCCAGTGTCCGATCGGCCAGGCGATGACGACAGCACGGCCAAGTACGTCGTCCTCCGAGACCGTTCCCTGGTACTTCTCGTCCAAGTGGTAACGGGAATCGGCCGAGTTCGACCGGTGGTCGCCGAGGACGAACACCCGGCCCGCCGGAACCTTTACCTCAAAAGGAATCTTGGAGGGGCGGTCGCCCGGAAATACATAGGGTTCACTGAGCGGTACGCCGTTGACGGTGACCTGACCATTGCGGTCGCAGCACCTCACCGTGTCGCCGCCGACCGCGACCACCCGCTTGATCAGGTCCTGCTCGTCGGCGGACGGCAGCAGACCGATCCAGGTCAGCCCGACCTTGATCTGCCTGACCACCACCGGGTCCGGCTTCTCCTGGCCGGCGTCCTTCTCCAGCCAGCCGCCCGGGTCCTTGAAGACGACGACCTCGCCGCGCTCGGGACGCGAACCGAACCACGGGGTCAGCTTGTCCACCAGCACCCGGTCGCCGATCCGGATCGTCTGTTCCATCGAGCCGGACGGGATCACGAAGGCCTGCACCAGGAACGTCTTCAGTACGAGCGCGATCAGCAGCGCCACGACTATGAGGACGGGGATCTCCTTCACGGCCGACCTGCGCCGCCTCCGCCTGACCTTGCGGGCGAGCTTGCGCCGCTCGGCCCGCCCAGGACCGGCCCTGCCGTCACCGGCGGCAGGCCCGACGGGCCTGCTCCCCGTGGGCAGCGGTACGTCCTGCGCCGCCCGGTCCCGGCCGCGGCTACCCATGGGGCCCGGCCGGCGCGGGAACCGTGCCGAAGGCGCCCGAGCGCTCCAGCGAGCCCCATCTGCCGACGGGCCAGCCGAGCCAGTCCGCGCGGCCGATCACCCGGTCCACCGGCACCATGCCACCGCCGGGACTGCCCAGGTGGTCCCGTGAGTCGCTGGAGCGGGAGCGGTGGTCGCCCATCATCCACAGCGTCCCGTCCGGTACGACGATGTCGAAGGGCACCCGGGACGCGCTGTCGCCCGGGAACAGATAGGGCTCGTCGACGGACCGCCCGTTCACCTGGATCCTCCCCCGCTTGTCGCAGCAGACCACGCGATCGCCGCCCACCCCCACCACGCGCTTCACGAAGTCGGTCTCGGCCGGCTCGGCGAGACCGAGGGCGGCCCCCGCCCAACGCAGCGCGCCCGACACGGGATCGGCCGCGGGCTCCTCCCGTACGAACGAACCCGTGCCGTCGAAGACCACCACGTCACCGCGGTGCGGCGCGGCCCCGAAACGGTACGCCAGCTTGTTCACCAGGACCCGGTCACCGACCTGGAGGGTGGGCCGCATCGAGGTGCTGGGGATCAGGAAGGGCTGCAGTACGAAGCCGCTGAACAGCAGCAGGAAACCGAGGCAGGCCACCACCAGGAGAACCGGCCGCCGCAAGGAGAACCGGCCGCCGTGCTCCGGCCGCCGCCAGTAGAGCCGGCCGTCGTGCCCCGGCCGCCGCCAGGAGAACCGGCCCTCGCGCCCCGGCCGATGCCGGGAGAACCGGCCGCCGCGCCCGGACAGGGTCTCGTCGGCCGGCGGCTCGTCCCCCGACGATTCCCCCGCCAAACACGCGGAGCGCGACCGCTCGCCTTCCCCGCTGACGGGGTCGGCCGGGCGGTCGCGCTCCGGGTGCTGTGCTGTTTCGGTGTCCATCGGATCCGAGCCTATCCGGCCGGTCCTGGACGCCGGAGGCGCGATCAGCTGTCGCGCTTCTCCTTGATCTTCGCCTTCTTGCCGCGCAGCTCGCGCAGGTAGTACAGCTTCGCGCGACGCACGTCACCGCGGGTGATGACCTCGATCTTCTCGAAGATCGGGGAGTTCACCGGGAAGGTGCGCTCGACGCCGACGGAGAAGGAGACCTTGCGGACCGTGAAGGTCTCGCGGACGCCCGCGCCCTGGCGGCGGATGACGACACCCTTGAACTGCTGCACACGGGAGCGGTTACCTTCGATGACGCGCACGTGGACGTTCACGGTGTCACCGGGGCGGAAGGCCGGGACGTCGCTGCGGATGGACGCAGCGTCGACGGAGTCGAGCAGGTGAGACATGTGTGTCTGCTTTCCTCACTGATGCCACAGGTCATCAGCGGTATGTCGAAGATGAAAGGGATGCTGATCACGTCGGACGGGCGTCGTTCCCCCTGTGGCAGGGGCGCACGCGGACGGACAACAGCTGCTTATTCTTCCACGGCCTCGGGGTCACGCCCAAATCGGCCGTCCGGGCCGGGCCGCCACCCCAGGATGGAGAGCATCTCGCGGTCCTTCTTGTCGAAGGCCGCGGGGTCCGCGCGCTCGATCAGGTCCGGCCGGTGCGCGGTGGTCCTGCGGAACGCCTCGTCCCGCCGCCAGCGTGCGATCTTCCCGTGGTGCCCGCTCAGCAGCACGTCGGGGATGGTCCGGCCGCGCCACTCGGGCGGCTTCGTGTAGACCGGCCCCTCCAGGAGGTCGGCCATCGCACCGGGGGCGAACGAGTCGTCCTGGTGGGACTCCGCGTTGCCGAGGACGCCGGGCAGCAGCCGGGCGACCGCCTCCGTGATGACGAGCACCGCCGCCTCGCCGCCGGCCAGCACGTAGTCGCCGATGGAGACCTCGTACACCGGCATCCGGGTCGCGTACTCGTCCGTCACGCGGCGGTCGATGCCCTCGTACCGCGCAGGTGCGAAGACCAGCCAGGGGCGCCGGGAGAGCTCGACGGCGAGCTCCTGTGTGAAGGGCCGGCCGCTGGGGGTGGGCACGACCATGACGGGGCCGTGCGCTCCCGCCTCGTACCCGTCGGCGAGCGCCTGGTCGACGCAGGCGCCCCACGGGTCGGGCTTCATGACCATGCCGGGACCACCCCCGTACGGGGTGTCGTCGACGGTGTTGTGCCGGTCGTACGTCCACCGGCGCAGGTCGTGCACCCGCACGTCCAGGACCCCACGGGCGCGGGCCTTGCCGACGAGCGAGACGTTCAGCGGCTCCAGGTACTCGGGAAAGATCGTGACGACGTCGAGCCGCATCAGTCCTGGTCCTTCGCCTCGTCGTCGCGCGTCGAGGCCACGACCGCCTGGCTGTCGTCGATCAGACCGGGCGGCGGGTCGATGACCGCGCGCTGCTCGGTGAGGTCGACGGAGGTGACGATCTCCTCCACGAACGGAATCATCACCTCGCTCCCGTCCGGGCGCTCCACGATGAACAGGTCCTGCGAGGGCAGGTGCGTGATCTCCGTGATCCGGCCGATCTCCGTGCCGTCCGCGAGCACCACGTCGAGGTCGACGAGCTGGTGGTCGTAGAACTCCTCGGGGTCCTCGGGGCGCTCCTCGGGGTCGACGTCCGAGATCAGGAGGGTGTTGCGCAGTGCCTCGGCCCCGGTGCGGTCCTTGACCCCCGCGAAGCGCAGCAGCAGCCGGCCGCTGTGCACCCGGCCGGTCTCCACGGTCAGCGGGCCGATGCCCGCGGGGTCCGTGGTCAGTACGGCGCCGGGCCCGAGCCGCAGCTCCGGCTCGTCCGTGCGCACCTCGACGGTGACCTCGCCCTTGATCCCGTGGGCGCGGCCGATCCGCGCGACTACCAGCTGCACTCTCGTTCTCTCCTGTTCGATCCGGTGACGCTCTTGCAGGTACGGATGCCGGTTGCCGGTGGTCCGTAGGCAAGCGTACGGAAACGACAACGGGCCGGGGCGGGCCTCAGCCCTCCCCGGCCCCTGCCGGTAATGCTCTACTGCCTGATGCTCAGCCGGCCTGGTCCACGTCGACGAGGTCGACGCGGATGCCACGGCCGCCGATGGCTCCCACGACGGTACGCAGGGCACGGGCGGTACGGCCGTTACGGCCGATCACCTTGCCGAGGTCGTCGGGGTGCACCCGGACCTCAAGGACACGTCCGCGACGCAGGGTGCGCGAGGCGACCTGCACGTCGTCGGGGTTGTCCACGATGCCCTTCACGAGGTGCTCAAGAGCCTCCTCGAGCATGATCAGGCCTCGGTCGACTCAGCGGCGGCGTCGGCCGGGGCCTCGTCCGCCTTCTTGTCGGCCTTCTTCGCCTTCGGGGTGATGGCCTCGCCCTTGGCGTCGCCACCCTCGAGAGCCTTCGCGAAGGCGTCGAAGGAAGCGCGCTTGTCTTCCTTCGCCGCCGGCTGCAGCAGCGGCGCGGGGGCCTCAAGGCCCTTGTGCGCCTGCCAGTCGCCGGTGAGCTTCAGGATGGCGAGGACGGCGTCGGTCGGCTGGGCGCCGACGGAAAGCCAGTACTGCGCACGCTCGGCGTTGACCTCGATGCGCGAGGGGTTCTGCACCGGGTGGTACAGACCGATCTCTTCGAGGGCACGACCGTCGCGACGCACGCGGGCGTCGGCGACGACGATGCGGTAGTGAGGCGAACGGATCTTGCCAAGGCGCTTCAGCTTGATCTTGAGCACTGGAGTGTTCTCTCCTGGAATTGACGTGGTTGGGCACCACGGGATGTCGCGTGGGGTTGCGGTACTCGGAGTGCCCGATGGACGCGTCAGCCGGAGGAGAGAGGGGTCCTGTGCGGCTGTCGAGTACAGCTGTCCATTGTGCCACACACCTGCGACGCGCCGGTCCGCGGGCCAAGGGGCTCGCTCGGCCTAGCTAACGGCGGCCACCACGTCGGGGATACGGAACGGCTTGCCGCAGCCGCCGCACACGATCGGGGCCTGCGCCAGCACCGACGGCACGACGCGGACGTTGCGCCCGCAGTCGCAGACGGCCTTGACCCGCACGCCTCCTCCGGACGAGCCGTGCCGGGCGGCGGGACCGCGGAAGGACCGCTTGGTGTCCGCCGCCGTGGCGACCGTGTGCGCCTTGAGCGCGCGGGACAGCCGCTCGATGGTGGGGCGGTAGCGGCGCTTCGCCTCGGGGTTGAGGGCGACCAGGGAGAACCCGCTGCTGGGATGCGGCTCCTCGGGGTGGTCCAGGCCCAACTCCTCGGCGATCGCCAGGAAACGGCGGTTGTGGTAGCGACCGGCGCGTGAGGTGTCACGGACGCCGCGGGCTGCGGCGATGCCGTGGACTGCCTCGTGCAGCAGTCGTTCGAAGGAGAGGGCCGCGCCGCAGGCGGACGAGGACTCTCCGATCAGGGACTCGGGCGCGGCAAGATCGGGCAGCTCGGGGTGGTACCGCTGGATGTCGGCCCACGCCTGCGCCAGCTCTGCGGCGAGGACAGGTGGTGTCGTGCTCACGACGTGACAACGAGCCGGAGGGCCCCCGTGTTCCTATTCCGGGGCATCCCAAATAATTTGCACGTACCAGTCAGTTCCCACTGATGTCTCGCGCCGAGGAAGGGTGCGCCGATCTGCGGAGGACCCGCGCAGCTCGCGCCAACCCGGTACGTATCCCCGGGTACGCCCCCGGGTGGACCCGAACCACCAGCCAGGAGGTGAGGGCCGAGCTTCCGTGGCACGGGCGCCGGGCCACGGCCCCCGCCCCGGTTCCCCCGAACGGACCAGTGCGGGAACCGACGCCACCCGCCCCGTCGGACGGACCGCGCACCGGCCGGGGCGCCTCGGACAGACGCCGTACGGCCGTCCGCCCGTGGCGGAGCGCACCAGGGGCGGGTGTCGGGGGCGCACGCACGGAACACGCAAGCATTGCCCTTCGCCCACTGGACGCGCGGACGGATGCGGAGTTCCCTGACATACGGGGGGATGTGCCGACGCGCACAGCACGGGGGTTGCCACACAGTTGCCACACAAGGGCAGGACCGACCTCTTGGCGGATTGGGGCGCTTTCGATGACACCAACGCTCGTCCAGCACCACCCGAACACGACCTCGCCGACTGCGGACACGCGTGCGGTCACCCGCGCGCGTGACTGGGCCGAGATCCAGGAACGGATGCTGGTTCCGCTCTACGAGGCGGTCTACGAGCGGCTTGAGGTAGGCCCTGCCACCCGGCTGCTCGGCCTCGACTGCGGCGCGGGCCTGGCCCTGCTCGTCGCGGCCGCCAGGGGCGCCTCGGCCTGCGGCGTGGACCCCGACCCCGCGCGGGTCGCTCTCGCCCGCGAACGGCTGCTCGACGCTGACGCGACCACGGACGTGACGGACGCGGTGGCCTGCGGCGGCCCGTCGCAGCTGGCCGGCCGGGCACCGTACAACCTGGTGACCGCCTTCGAGCCGATCGGCTGTGCGGCCGGCGACAGCGACGGCCTCACCCCCGCGCTCGACGACGCCGTGCGCCTGGTGGGCCGCGGCAGCGCGGTAGTGCTGACGGGCTGGGGGCCGCCGGAGCGCTGCGCCACGTCGGCGGTGCTGCGGGTGGCCTCGCGGCTGACCGACGCCCCGCGCACCTCCGGGGGCTGGCGGCCCGCGCTGCGGGACGACCTGGAGGACGTGGCGGCTCGGGCCGGACTCAAGCCGGACGGCTCGGGTCGGGTCGCCTGCCCCTTCGGGTACGGCGACACGGACAGCGCGGTACGCGGGCTGATGTCCACCGGCCTCTTCGACGCGGCGGTACGGGCGACGGACCCGGCGCAGGTGAAGAAGGAGCTGGTGGAGGCATTGCACCCGCATCTGCGGGCGGACGGGACGGTGTGGATGCCGAACGTGTTCCGCTACCTCGTCGCCCGTAAGCCGTAACCCGCCCGGCGCTCTCGGCGAGGGAGCGGTTCGGCGGCGAGTCCCGGGGCCCCGGGGGCCTCGCGTGGCGTCACGCGTCCGGCTTCGCCAGGCGCGTGATGCCCGCGGCGCGGTAGGCGTCCGCCTCACCCAGGGTCTCGTTCTCCAGCAGCGCCTGGGACAGGGCGTCCAGCCTGGGCCGGTTCTCCTCCAGGAGGCGCAGCGCGTCCGCGTAGCACTCGTCGACGATGCGGCGCATCTCGCTGTCGACTGCGTCGAGCGTCGCGGGCGCGGCGGACAGACCGTACGCCTGCTGCGCATCGGACGGGATGGCGGTGAGACGGCCGACCCGCTCGCTCATCCCCCAGCGGCCGACCATCCCCCTGGCCAGGTTGGTGACCTGTTCCAGGTCGTTCTCGGCACCCGTGGTAATCACGTCGAAGACCACCTGCTCGGCAGCCATGCCGCCGAGCGCGCCGATGATTCTGCCGCGCAGGTACTCCTCGGTGTACGCGTACTTGTCGGAGTCCGGCGTGGAGAGGGTGACGCCCAGCGCCCGGCCGCGCGGCACGATCGTGATCTTGCGTACCGGGTCGGCGCCCGGCTGGAGCATCCCGAGCAGGGCGTGCCCGCTCTCGTGGTAGGCGGTCCTGCGCCGCTCCTCGTCGGGCATGACCAGGGGGCGTTCGGCGCCGAGCTGAACCTTCTCCAGGGCGTCGGAGAGGTCGCGCCCGGTGACCGCGTCCTGCTTCCGCTTGACGGCGAGGAGGGCTGCCTCGTTGGCGAGGTTGGCGAGGTCCGCGCCGGTCATCCCCGGGGTGGTACGGGCCACCTGGGCCAGGTCCACGTCGTCGGCGAGCGGGATCGACCGGGTGTGGATCCGCAGGATGGCCTCGCGGCCGCCCCGGTCGGGCGGGCTGACGGTGACGACGCGGTCGAAGCGGCCCGGCCGGGTGAGGGCGGGGTCGAGGACGTCGGCGCGGTTGGTGGCGGCGATGACGACGACGCCCTCGGAGCCGGAGAAGCCGTCCATCTCGGTGAGGATCTGGTTCAGCGTCTGCTCGCGCTCGTCGTGTCCGCCCATGCCCGAGCCGCCGCCGCGGGCCCGGCCGATGGTGTCGATCTCGTCGATGAAGATGATCGCGGGGGCCACCTTGCGGGCCTCCGCGAAGAGTTCACGTACCCGCCCCGCTCCCACGCCCACGATCATCTCGATGAACTCAGAGGCGGAGGCGGAGAAGAACGGCACCCCGGCCTCACCGGCGACGGCCCGCGCGAGCAGGGTCTTGCCGGTGCCGGGAGGTCCTGCGAGCAGCACACCGCCAGGCATCCGGGCGCCCAGCCTCCGGTAGGCCTCCGGGTTCTTGAGGAAGTCGACGACCTCCGCCAGCTCGCCCTCTACCTCGTCGATGCCCGCGACGTCCTCGAAGGTGGTCCGCTTACCTGCGGTCACCTCGACCGGCTTCGGCGGTGCCTTGCGGCCCAGGCCGCCCATCCCGCCGCCCGCGCCGCCGCTCATCCGCCGCGCGATGACCACCCACAGGGCGACGAGCAGCAGCATCGGCGCCAGGGAGATCAGCAGGTTGGAGAGGAAACTGCGTTCCTCGACGACCGGCTTCGCGGTGACGGTCACGCCGTCCTTGGTCAGCTCGTCCCACAGCTTGTCGTCGGCGAAGGCGGGGCGCTGGGTGACGAACTTGGTGTACTTCGCGTCCTTCGTCCCCGAGTCGGGAACGGGCTGCTCCTTCTTGAGCTCGCCCTGGATCGCGTCGCCCTTGGAGTAGATCTTGGAGACGTTGTCCGAGGTGACCTGCTTGCTGAACTCGGTGTACGCGATCGTGGGCTCGTCGCCCTCGTTGAAGAGGCCCAGGACGAGATTGGCGAGCAGGAACACGGTCAGAGCGGTCAGCGCGAGCCGTCCCCAGCCGCCGGGCATCTTCTTCTTCTCCGGCGGCGGTGGCGGCGCACCCTCCGAACGCCACGGCTGGTCAGGGGTCTGGCGCGGCGGCACAGGGTTGCTCATATCGGGACGTTACGACACAAAAACGCCGTGGGCACTCTCGAAGGAGAGTGCCCACGGCGCCGTACCGAACCGCGCCAGGCCCCGGGAGAGACCCGTGCGTCAGCCCATGAACTTCTTGAACTCGTCCGGGAGCTCGAAGTCCTTGGGGTCCTGACCTGCGGGAAGGTTGAACGCGCCGCCGTTCTGCGCGGCCTGCTCGCGCCGCTCGGCGGCCGCCTGCTCCTCGGCCTTGCGCTTCATCGGGTTGCCGCTCTTGCGCTTGCCCTTGGCCTGCTTGATCTGCTTCTTCTGCCTACCGGGGCCGCCGCCCATCCCGGGCATGCCCGGCATACCGGGCATGCCACCGCCCTGGGCCATCTTCGACATCATCTTGCGGGCGTCGAAGAAGCGCTCCACCAGGTTCTTCACGGCACTGACGTCGACGCCCGAGCCCTTGGCGATGCGGGCGCGGCGCGAGCCGTTGATGATCGTGGGCTCGGCGCGCTCGCCCGGGGTCATCGACTTGATGATGGCCGCGGTGCGGTCCACGTCCTTCTCGTCGATGTTCTGGATCTGGTCCTTGATCTGCCCCATGCCCGGCAGCATGCCGAGCAGCTTGGAGATCGAACCCATCTTCCTGACCTGCTCCATCTGGGCCAGGAAGTCGTCGAGCGTGAAGTCCTTGCCACCCTTGGAGGACTGCAGCTTGGAGGCCATTTTGGCGGCCTCCTCCTGACTGAAGGTCTTCTCCGCCTGCTCGATCAGGGTGAGCAGGTCACCCATGTCGAGGATTCGGGAGGCCATCCGGTCCGGGTGGAACGCGTCGAACTCGTCCAGCTTCTCGCCGTTGGAGGCGAACATGATCTGGCGGCCGGTGACGTGCGCGATGGACAGCGCGGCGCCGCCCCTGGCGTCGCCGTCGAGCTTCGAGAGGACCACGCCGTCGAAGCCGACGCCGTCGCGGAAGGCCTCCGCGGTGTTGACCGCGTCCTGACCGATCATCGCGTCGACGACGAACAGGATCTCGTCCGGGCTGACGGCGTCGCGGATGTCCGCGGCCTGCTGCATCAGCTCCTGGTCGATGCCGAGGCGGCCGGCGGTGTCGACGATGACGACGTCGAACTGCTTGGTCTTCGCGTACTCGATGGAGTCCTTGGCCACCGTGACCGGGTCGCCGACGCCGTTGCCCGGCTGGGGCGCGTAGACGGCCACGCCGGCGCGGTCGGCGACGACGCTGAGCTGGTTGACGGCGTTCGGGCGCTGGAGGTCGCAGGCGACGAGGAGCGGGGAGTGGCCCTGCCCCTTCAGCCAGAGGCCGAGCTTTCCGGCGAGGGTCGTCTTACCGGCGCCCTGGAGGCCCGCGAGCATGATCACCGTCGGGCCGGACTTGGCGAACCGCAGCCGGCGGGTCTCGCCGCCGAGGATGCCGACCAGCTCTTCGTTGACGATCTTGATGATCTGCTGGGCAGGGTTGAGCGCCTTGGAGACCTCGGAGCCGGAGGCGCGCTCCTTGACCTGCTTGATGAAGGCGCGGACGACCGGCAGGGCCACGTCCGCTTCCAGCAGCGCGATACGGATCTCGCGGGCGGTGGCGTCGATGTCCGCCTCGGAGAGCCTGCCTTTTCCGCGGAGGTTTTTGAAAGTCGCGCTGAGGCGGTCGGAGAGGGTATCGAACACGGCGCTCGTTGGTCCTCGGAGTAGGGGGCGGGTGAGTTTGGCACCCAGCGTATCGGGCGCGGGAGTGTGGAGCGCCGGGCAGGTCTGATTCACCCACCGCAGGGCGCGAGGAACCCCACGACGACGGCCGGGAGGCACTCGCGACACGGCGAACGACGCGGCGGCAACCACAGCACACCGCGTGGCGGCAGTTGCGGCATGGAGGCAGCAGTGGCGGCGGCCGTGGCGTGGCCTGCCTCTCAGTCGCCCAGCGCCTTTGCCACCTCCCGGGCGATCTGTGCCGCCTCGTCAGCCCCGAGCGGATCGCCCTTGGCGCCCGTCACGTAGAAGGCGTCGACCGCGCTCGCCCCCAGCGTCGACACGTGTGCGCTCCGTACCCGCACCCCCGTCGCGTCCAGTGCGCGGCCGATCCGGTGCAGCAGGCCGGGCGCGTCCTGGGCGCGTACCTCCAGGACCGTCGCGTGCCGGGACGCCGTCGGGGCGACCGTGACCCGCGGGGGCGGGGCCGGGGCCCTGCGGCGGGACCTCGCCGCGTACGCCTTCTCCCGTTCGGCCAGCCGGGACGCCAGGTCCAGCGAACCGTCCAGCGCCCGTACGAGGTCGGCCCGCAGCCGCGAGGCCTCCGGCAGTTCCCCGTACGCCGCGGCCACCCGCCAGTCCAGCAGCAGCACCGGCGCGGCCCCCTCCAACGGCGGCTCCACCGAACGCACTTCGGCCGTGCGCACGGTCAGCCGGTGCATGGCGAGCACTCCCGCCACCGCGGGCAGCACCCCGGGCTGGTCGGGGACGGCGATCGACAGCTCGACACCGAGGCCCGCGTCCCCCTCCTCCCGCGAGCGCAGTGCCAGCGCGGGACCGCCGGTGCGGTGTGCCTCCACCGCCAGGCGCTCCTGCGCCGCGGTCAGCGCGGCGGGTTCCGGATCAGCAGGCGCCTCGCCCGCCAGCACCGCGCCCACCCGCTTCACCAGGTCGGCCACCAGCGAGGCCCGCCAGGACGACCACGCGGCAGGCCCGGTGGCACGCGCGTCCGCCTCGGTGAGGGCGTGCAGCAGCTCCAGCGTCGACGCCGAGCCGACCGCGTCCGCCACCGACCGCACCGTCGCCGGGTCGTCCAGGTCGCGCCGGGTCGCCGTCTCGACGAGCAGCAGGTGGTGTCGGACCAGCGTCGCGAGCACCGTCACGTCGGCGGCCTCGAAGCCGATCCGGGCCGCCATGTCCCGGGCGATCGTCTCTCCTGCCACCGAGTGGTCGCCCGGCCAGCCCTTGCCGATGTCGTGCAGCAGCGCGGCCACCAGCAGCAGGTCGGGACGGCCCACCCGGCGGGTGAAGCGGGCCGCCTGCACCGCCGCCTCGACGAGGTGGCGGTCCACCGTCCAGGTGTGCACGGGGTTGCGCTGCGGCCTGCACCGCACCCGCTCCCAGTCCGGGAGCAGCCGGGTGACCAGGCCTTCCGCCTCCAGCGCCTCCCACACGGGCACCGCGGGCTCCCCCGCGCCGAGCAGGGTGACCAGTTCCTCGCGGGCCTCGGCCGGCCAGGGCACCGGCAGCTGCGGGCAGACCTTGGCCAGTTGGCGTACGGCGTGCAGGTTGACCGGCAGCCCCGCCTGTGCCGCGGCGGCCGCCGCCCTGAGCGGAAGCACCGCGTCCCGTTCCGGTTTCGCGGTACGGGCGAGGACCGCCTCGCCGTCCTGCTCCACGACCCCGTCGGCGAGCGGCGTCCGGTCGGGCGCGGGCCTGCCGCCGAGGAGGGCCTTGAGCCTGGGCCGCACGGACCGGGACCTGAGCACCCGCTCGACCTCCCGCCAGGTCACGTCACTCGCGTACGACAGCGTGCGGCCCGCCTCGTACACCTTGCGCAGCAGTACGTCCGCGTCGAGCAGGCCGAGGGCTGCGGCGACCTGGTCCTGCTCCTGGAGGGCGAGCCGGTCGGTGGCGCGCCCGGTGGTCAGGTGCAGTGCGTCGCGTACGTCGAGCAGGGTGCGGCGGGCCTCGGTGAGACCCTCGCGGGGGGCGTCGGCGACCCAGGACGCGGCGACGGCACGCAGCGCGGTGGCGTCGCGCAGACCACCGCGTGCCTCCTTGAGGTCGGGCTCCAGGAGGTACTGGAGCTCGCCGGCCCGCTCGGCCCGCTCGGTGCCGAGTTCGCGCAGTTCCGGCAGTCGCTTCACGGCCTGGTTGCGCCAGTCGGCGAGGACGGTGGTGCGCAGGGCGGTGGTGAGCCCGAGGTCACCCGCGACATGGCGGGCGTCCAGCAGGCCGAGGTGCACCTTGAGGTCGTCGGCGGCGACCTTGCGGGCCTCGCCGGGGGTGCGTACCGAGTGGTCCAGGGCGATCCCCAGGTCCCAGACCGGGTACCAGACGCGGTCGGCGAGGGCCGAGACCGCGGCCGACGACGAGCCGTCGTGCAGCAGGAGCAGATCGAGGTCGCTGCGCGGGGAGAGTTCGCCCCGCCCGTAGCCGCCGACCGCGATCAGTGCGGCCGAGCGCACCCCCGACTCGCGTGCGGCGGTGCGGAACAGTTCGCCCACCCACCCGTCGGTGATCCCGGCGAGTGCGGAACGGCGCGGCGGCCCGGACCGCGGCTCCTCCTGGAGGAGCCGCAGCCGGGCCGCCGCGTAGCCGCTGGGTCCCGAGGGGTCGGCTTCTTCGGTCACTTCCACACTCGCCACCAGCAGCTCCCAAGCTTACGAACAGGGTTACAGCGCGTCCGGGCCGCGCTCGCCGGTCCTGACCCGGACCGCCGACTCGACGGGCACGCTCCACACCTTGCCGTCGCCGATCTTCCCGGTGCGGGCGGCCTTCACGACCACGTCGATCAGCTGCTCGGCGTCCTCGTCCTCGACGAGCACCTCGATGCGGATCTTCGGTACGAGGTCGACGGTGTACTCGGCGCCCCGGTAGACCTCGGTGTGCCCGCGCTGACGGCCGTAACCGCTGGCCTCGGTGACGGTCAGACCCTGCACCCCGAAGGCCTGCAGGGCCTCCTTGATCTCGTCGAGCCGGTGCGGCTTGACGACCGCCGTGATCAGCTTCATGCGTCCACCTTCTTGCTCGCTTCTGCGGTCGGACCGGGCAGCGGGCCGGCGCCCGGGGTACGGGGGGAGGCGCCGCCGCCCGCTCCCGTGAAGTCGTAGGCGGTCTCGGCGTGCTCGGTCTGGTCGATGCCGGAGACCTCCACGTCCTCCTCGACCCTCATGCCCATGACCTTGTCGATGACGAAGGCGAGGAGCGCGGAGACGGCCAGGGAGTAGGCGAGTACGGCGAGGACGCCGACGGCCTGCTTGCCCAGCTGTTCGAGGCCGCCGCCGTAGAAGAGGCCCTTGGCGTCGGACTGTACGCCGCCGGTGGCGAAGAACCCGACGAGCAGCGAGCCGAGCACACCGCCGACCAGGTGGACCCCGATCACGTCCAGCGAGTCGTCGTACCCGAAGCGGTACTTGAGCCCGACGGCCATGGCGCACACCACGCCGGCGATGACACCGACGGCGATCGCGCCGAGCGGGGAGACGGAGCCGCCGGCCGGGGTGATGGCGACCAGTCCCGCCACCGCGCCGGAAGCGGCGCCCAGTGTGGTGAACGCGCCGTGCCGGATCTTCTCGTACGCCAGCCAGGCCAGCATCGCCGCCGCCGTCGCCACCTGGGTGTTGACGAACATGACCGCGCCCACGCCGTCGTCGTTGCCCAGCCACGAACCGGCGTTGAAGCCGAACCAGCCGAACCACAGCAGCCCCGCGCCGAGCATCACCAGCGGCAGGCTGTGCGGGCGCATCGGGTCCTTCTTGAAACCGACCCGCCTGCCGATGACCAGGATGACGCCGAGGGCCGCCGCTCCCGCGTTGATGTGGACCGCGGTTCCGCCGGCGAAGTCGATGACGCCCAGTTCGAACAGCCAGCCGCCCGCGCCCCACACCCAGTGCGCGACGGGGAAGTAGACGACGCTCACCCAGAGCACGACGAACAGCGCCCAGGCGGTGAACTTCACCCGGTCCGCGAGCGCACCGCTGATCAGTGCGGGGGTGAGGACGGCGAACATCAGCTGGAAGACGGCGAAGACGTACACGGGGATCGTGTAGCCGTCCCAGAGCTCGGTGAGGCCGATGCCGCTCAGTCCGACGAAGTCCGAGCTCCAGCCGATGACGGAGCCGATGTCGTCCCCGAAGGCGAGGCTGAAACCGAAGAGCACCCACAGGATCGTGACGATCCCGAGGCTGATGAAGCTCATCATCAGCATGTTCAGGGTGGACTTGACGCGGACCATGCCTCCGTAGAAGAAGGCCAGGCCCGGTGTCATCAGCATCACCAGGGCGGAGCAGATGAGCATGAAGCCGGTGTTGGCTGCGGACAGCGTGGGGGCTTCTGCGGCAAGCGTCAACGTCGTGATGCCTGGGGGCATCGGCGTCTCCTCGTCCTCGGGGCGGCCAGTGCGGGGTGGCTGGTTATGGACCCAGAGAGTGGCGGAGCGTGATTTCGGCGAATGCCGCCGGATGTTTCGCCGCAGTGACGATGGCGTCGTGCGTGTTACGCGGAAATGAACGCACGGATCAAGGTTGGCCGGCGCCGGCGTCGGGCGCGGCCCGGCGCGGGGCCGGACACGGGCCGACCGCGACAGCTTCCCCGGTGACCTGGCGTGGGGGAGCCGAGTCGGGCTTCACGGGGCTGCTGTCGCGGCCGGGTCTGTGGGCCGCCCGTACGGCGGCGATGGGGCCTACACCGCTTCGGCGGCTTCGGGCAGCTGGGCCCCCAGCTGGTCGGTGAGGTCGTGGACCTCCGCCACGTCGCCGAACTCGCGGACGGCGCCCTCGACGGTCTTGCGCAGGCGGTTGTTCACCCGTTCGGACCTGACCGTCCCCGCGACGGCCAGGGCGTCCTGGGAGTACTTGACGGCCCGTTCGGGCTCCCTCTTGAGGAGGTGCACGGTGGCCATGCCGATGAGGTTCAGTGCATACGACCGCTGGTGCTCGGTGTCCTTCTCGAAAAGCTGCACCGCGCGCTCCATGACGGGCTCGGCGAGCGAGGCGTAGGTCGGGCTGCGGCCTGCCACATAGGCGAGGTCGCGGTAGGAGTGCGAGTTCTCGCCGTTGAGTTCGGCCTCGGAGAAGAAGCGGATCCAGTCGGGGTCGCACTCGTCGTCGAGCCCGGCGTCGGTGAAGGTGTCCTCGGCCATCCGGACGGCCCGCTTGCACTTGCTGGGCTGGCCCATGTTGGCGTACGCCCTGGCCTCCATCGCGTACAGCATGGCCTGGGTGCGCGAGGTGGCGCAGTCACGGCTGCCGTACTGGGCGAGGTGGACCAGTTCCAGCGCGTCCTCGGGGCGCCCGAGGTGGATCATCTGACGGCTCATGCTGGACAGGACGTACGAGCCGAGGGGCTTGTCGCCCGCTTCCTTGGCGGCGTGCAGGGCGAGCACGAAGTACTTCTGGGCGGTGGGCTGGAGGCCGATGTCGTAACTCATCCAGCCCGCCAGCTCGGCCAGTTCGGCGGCGCACCGGAACAGTCTCTTCGAGGTGGCGGTGGACTGCGGTTCCTGGAGCAGGTCGGTCACCTCGTGCAGCTGGCCGACGACGGCCTTGCGGCGCAGTCCGCCGCCGCACTGGGCATCCCACTGGCGGAACATCATGGTGGTGGATTCGAGGAGCTGCAGCTCGGGTTCGGAGAGTCTGGAGGGCCGGCGGGAGGCGGCGGCGGACTCGGTGGGGCCCGGGTCGCCCACCGAGGACGGAACCAGCCAGCGCTGCATCGGCTCGATGAGGGCGGGTCCCGCGGACAGCGCGAGGGAGGAGCCGAGGAACCCGCGGCGGGCCAGCATCAGGTCGCTGCGGGAGAACTCGCTGAGCAGCGAGACAGTCTGCGGTCCGGCCCAGGGGAGGTCGACCCCGGAGACCGAGGGCGACTGGTGCGCCGCACGCAGGCCGAGGTCCTCGATGGCGACGACGGCCCCGAAGCGCTCGGAGAAGAGCTCGGAGAGGATGCGCGGGATGGGCTCGCGGGGGTTCTCGCCGTCCAGCCAGCGGCGCACCCGGGAGGTGTCGGTGCTGATGTGGTGGGCGCCCATCTGGCGGGCCCTGCGGTTGACCTGCCGGGCCAGCTCGCCCTTGGACCAGCCGCTGCGCGCGAACCACGAACCGAGTTGCTCGTTCGGGCGCTTGCCGGCGTTTCCACCACTAGCGCTGCTGCCGCCCACGGGAACGCCTCCTTCCGTCGCCCGGAGCGGGCCGCTCACCGCGCTCCGACTCATCCTCTGCGTACACACATCCTCCGCCTGAACCCCTCACAGAATGCCGCGAGTTGGGCCTTCTGTCCGCAGAACGCGCCCCCTCGAACAGGAATCCGGCTTGCCTCCGGCATACCCATGAACGCGCGTACCTCCAGGGTTCATGCACTGAAAGTAATCCTACGATCACCCCTCCGGCGAGGGCACTTACAGAAACGCCACCATTCGCCACCCCTGCGAGTGAACTCCCCCACGGGCGGGCGCGATTCACTTGACACAGGACGATCAGGGGCGGGCGGAGCGACGTACACCGGAGCGCGTGCGGCGTTGCGCACCACCCCGGGCGTCCCGGCGCGCCGCCGAAGCCGGACCGGCGGTGCCACGACACATCATCGGCATGACGGAGCGTCAACGCCCCGCTCCATGTCGTAACCACCGGCGAGTTCGACCCGTTGGAGGGGGCATGGGCTTCACGATCGGCGGCATCCGGGACATGCGCTCCGGCACACGGCGGCGCGGCCGTACGACGGAGGGCGCGGCGGTGGCGGAGTACACCGGACTGTGGGGCTGGGACGTGATTCCCGGGGCGCGGGCCGTCGCGGGTGTCTGCTCCTGCGGCGACGCGTCCTGTCCGGCGCCCGGCGCCCATCCGTTCGACTTCGCTCAGGTGGTGCCCGCGGGTGCGACGCTGGACGAGGTCACGGCGGCGTGCGCGCAGTTCCCGGGCGCCGCGGTGCTGCTGCCGGTGGGCAGGTCGTTCGACGTGCTGGAGGTCGCGGAGGCGGCTGGCCGGCGGGCGCTGGTCAGACTGGAGCGGATGGGCATTCCGCTCGGCCCGGTGAGCGTGACGCCGGACGGCCGTACCCACTTCTTCGTGGCGCCGGGCGCGGCGGCGGCGCTCCCCGAGCTGCTCTACCGGATGGGCTGGGACGACGCGGACCTCGACCTGCGGTGCCTGGGTCCCGGCGCCTACGTCACCGCTCCCCCCTCGGACCAGGCGGGCCTGGGCCACGTCCGGTGGCTGCGTCCGCCCTCCCTCGACACGGCGGCCAGGCCCCCGCAGGCACGCCTGCTGCTGGGCACCCTGGCGTACATCTGCCACCGCCATCTGACCTGAGCGCCACGGGCGCCCGGACCACCCGGGCTACGCGGACAGCACGAAGGGCCCCTCGCGCACGTGCGGCGTGCGAGGGGCCCTTCGTCGTAGGAGTGCGTACGGCAGCCGGCGGACGCGGGGCCTCAGTCCCCGAGCAGGGCGTCCACGAAGGCCTCCGGCTCGAACGGCGCCAGGTCGTCCGCGCCCTCGCCCAGGCCCACCAGCTTCACCGGTACGCCCAGTTCCCGCTGGACGGCGATGACGATGCCGCCCTTGGCGGTGCCGTCGAGCTTGGTCAGCACGATGCCGGTGATGTTCACGACCTCCGCGAACACCCGTGCCTGCACCAGGCCGTTCTGCCCGGTGGTGGCGTCCAGGACGAGCAGCACCTCGTCGAGCGGACCGTGCTTCTCGACGACGCGCTTGACCTTGCCGAGCTCGTCCATGAGCCCGGTCTTGGTGTGCAGCCGGCCGGCCGTGTCGATGAGCACGACGTCCGCGCCCTCGGCGATGCCCTCCTTGACCGCGTCGAAGGCGATCGACGCCGGGTCGCCGCCCTCCGGGCCCCGTACCGTACGGGCGCCCACGCGCTCGCCCCAGGTCTGGAGCTGGTCGGCCGCGGCGGCACGGAAGGTGTCGGCCGCACCGAGCACAACCGAGCGGCCGTCGGCGACCAGGACCCGGGCGAGCTTGCCGGTGGTGGTGGTCTTCCCGGTGCCGTTGACACCGACGACCATGACGACGCCGGGGGTTTCGAGGCCGCCCTCGGTCTGCACGGCGCGGTCGAGGTCGGTGCCGATGAGGTTCAGCAGCTCCTCGCGGAGCAGGTGGCGCAGTTCGTCGGGGGTGCGGGTGCCGAGGACCCGGACACGCTCGCGCAGCCGCCCGACGAGCTCCTGGGTCGGGAGCACGCCGACGTCGGCGGTGAGGAGGGTGTCCTCGATCTCCTCCCAGGTGTCCTCGTCGAGGTTGTCGCGCGACAGCAGCGTGAGCAGGCCCTTGCCGAGCGAGTTCTGGGAGCGGGCGAGCCGGGCGCGCAGGCGGACCAGGCGACCCGCGGTGGGCTCGGGGACGTCGAGGGCGGGGGCTTCGGGCACCGGTTCGACGACCGGCTCCTCCACCACGACGGGCGCGTCCGGGAGGTCGACCTCCTCGACGGTGCGGCGCGCCTCGTCCTTCGGCGGAGCGGCGTCCTCACCGACCTGAGGTTCGGCGGGCGGGGCGGTGACGGTCGGCGTGCTCGGCGGCGCGGAGGGCGGCAGCCGCTTCTTCTTGCGGCCGCTGACCACGAGCCCGCTGATCGTGCCGACCGCGACCAGGGCGATGACTGCGATGAGTACGGCAAGAGTGAGGATGTCCATAACCTCATCAGTATCGGCCACCGGACCCGCTCAGGTCCTCTTTGGTGCTTCCTCCAAGGCACATACCCCTTTTCTGGGGCGCAGTCGGGTCAAAGTACGATGGCGGCACGTGTATCAACGCGCGTAGAGTCCACTCCGATCACTCCCCCACCGGCCCGCAACGTCGCGTGCCGAGCGAGAGGCATGGAACCCCCACCCATGAGCACCACCGCCGAACCCACAGCCGCACCGGAGAGCACGGTAGAGACCCGCGGCCTCGAACCGGTCCCCGACAGCGAGCGCAGCGGCCACGTCCGCGAGCTCTTCCCGACCTGGGTCGCCGCCAACATCAGCGTGCTGCTGCTCACCATGGGCGCCGGACTGATCGTGTTCAACGGCCTCAACTTCTGGCAGGTGCTCGTCGTGGCCTTCGCCGCGCCGGTCGTCTCCTACGGCCTGGTCGGCCTGATCTCGATCGCCGGAAAGCGCGGCGGCTCGCCCGGCATGGCGCTCTCGCGGGCGGTTTTCGGCCAGCGCGGCAACCTCTTCCCCGGTTCGCTGATCTGGGTGGCCCGCTGGGGCTGGGAGACGATCAACGCGGTCACCGGTGCGTACGCCGTCCTGACCGTGCTCGACCTGCTCTTCGGCGTGCGGAGCAACACCACCCTGGTGGTCGTCACCCTGCTCCTCTTCGTGGCCTGCACCTTCGTCGTCTCGGGCCTGGGCATCAACGCGCTGCGGGTCTGCCAGAAGTGGTCGACGTACCTCTTCGGCGTCTTCAGCGTGCTGGTCCTGGTCTACCTGATCGCCAACACCGACTGGTCGGCCGTCTTCGCCAAGCCGGCCGGGTCGACGGCGATGCTGATCGCGGGCATCGGCACCATCGCCGCGGGCGGCATCAGCTGGGTGCCCACCGGCCCCGACTTCACCCGCTACCTGCCGCGCAACGCCTCCGCGAAGGGCATGGTCGGCGCCTCGATCGGCGGCGCGGGCATCGTGGTGCTGCCGATGGTCCTGATGGGCGCCGTGATGGCGGTCTCCACCCCGGACCTGGCGAAGGCGCAGGACCCGGTCTCCTTCATCGGTGAGCTGCTGCCGGCCTGGATCTCCGTCCCGTACCTGGTCATCGCGCTGATCGGGATGCTGCTGATCAACTCCATGTCGATGTACTCGGCCGGATTCACCGCACAGACCCTCGGCATCAAGGTGCCGCGCGCCTGGGCGGTCAGCGTCAACGCGATCATCAGCCTGATCTTCGGCTTCCTGCTGATGGTGGTGGCGACCAGCTTCATCGGCTCGTTCATCTCCTTCCTCACGCTGCTCGCGGTGGCCTTCTCGGCCTGGATCGGCGTCTTCGGTGTCGACATGCTCAAGAGGCGCTCGTACGACGGCGAGGCGCTGATGGACACCACGCGCACCAGCGCGTACTGGTACCGCGGCGGCTTCGCCTGGTCCGCGATGATCGCCTGGGGCGTGGCACTGGTGGTCGGCCTGCTGTTCACGAAGGTCGAGTGGTTCACCGGCCCGCTGGCCACCACCTGGCTCGGCGCGAACGGCCTCGGCTGGGTCGTGACGATCGTCGCGGCGGCCGTCCTGTACGCGGTACTGCCGCGCGCACAGGCCCCCGCGGAACGCGCGGAGCACGCCGAAAGCCTGTCCATCTGACGTTGCGTCAGCTAGGGTCCCCCTTCGCCATTCCCACACCCGGCGGAGGGGGACTTCGCGTCATGGCCTTTTCAGTGGTCCGGTTCAACCTGGTCGAGCCCGATGCGACCCCTGCCTCCCTGCGGGCGCGCTACGGCGCCGCCCTGGAGATGGCCGCGTACGCCGACACGCACGGCATCGACACCGTCCAGACGGAGGAGCACCACGGCGCGGCGAACGGCTGGCTGCCATCGCCCTTCGCCTTCGCGGGCGCAGTCTTCGGCGCCACCCGGCGGATCGCCGTCACCGTCTCCGCGATCATCGGCCCGCTGTACGATCCGCTCCGCCTGGCCGAGGACATCGCCGTGCTCGACCTGCTGAGCGGCGGCCGGCTCGTCACGGTCGCCGGGATCGGCTACCGGCCCGAGGAGTACGAGCAGCTGGGCGCGGAGTGGGGCCGGCGCGGCAAGCTCCAGGACGAGCTCCTGGAGACCCTGCTCAAGGCCTGGTCGGGCGAGCCCTTCACGTTCCGCGGCCGGACCGTCCGCATCACCCCGCGCCCGTACACCCAGCCGCACCCGATGCTCCTGGTGGGCGGCAGCTCGAAGGCGGCGGCCCGGCGCGCGGCACGGCTGGGCCTGCCGTTCTTCCCCAGCGCGCACCTGCCGGAGCTGGAGGCGTACTACCAGGAGCAGTGCGAGCTCCACGGCACCGAGGGCTTCTGCATGATGCCGGCCGCCGAGACCCCGCTGCTGCACATCAGCGAGGACCCGGACCGTGCCTGGGCGAAGTACGGCGAACACTTCCTGCACGAGGCGCGGACGTATGCCTCCTGGCAGTCGAAGGACATCCGCTCGGCGGTGCGGTCCGCCGCGGGCACCGTCGAGGAGCTGCGGGCCGAGGGGGTCTACCGGATCCTCACCCCGGAGCAGTGCGCGGAACTGGACGCGCAGAGCCTGGTGCTGCATCCGCTGTGCGGCGGGATGCCGGTGGAGGAGGGCCGCGAGAGTCTGCGGCTGTTCGCGGAAAAGGCGCTGCCCCGGCTCGCCGAGCGAGCCGGGGCGGCGGACGGGGCCGGTTGAGCGGGCCACCCCGGGCCGAGGCTCAGCCTGGGGGCGGGCCGGGCGTCAGCCAGGGGGCGGGCCGGGCGTCAGCCCGGGATGGGCCGAGGCTCAGCCCATCTCCTCCAGCCTCTTGCCCTTGGTCTCCTTCACGAACTTGAGCACGAAGGGGATCGAGAGGGCCGCGAAGACCGTGTAGATGACGTACGTGCCGGAGAGGTTCCAGCTCGACAGGGACGGGAAGCTCGCCGTGATCGCCCAGTTGGCGATCCACTGCGCGGCTGCCGCCACACCGAGGGCCGCGGCGCGGATCCGGTTCGGGAACATCTCACCGAGGAAGACCCAGACCACGACACCCCACGACAGGGCGAAGAAGAGCACGAAGACGTGGGCGGCGATCAGGGCCACCATGCCCTGGGTGTCGGGCAGCTTGCCGCCCACCATGTCGGCCGAGAAGGCCCAGGCCTCGAAGGCGAGGGCGACCGTCATGCCGATGGAGCCGATGAGTGCGAGCGGCTTGCGGCCGATCCGGTCGACGAAGATCATCGCGATCACCGTGCCGATGATGTTGATGATCGACGTGGTGAACGAGTAGAAGAACGAGTCGCTCGGGTCGATACCCACGGACTGCCACAGCGTCGCCGAGTAGTAGAAGGCGACGTTGATGCCGACCAGCTGCTGGAAGACGGAGAGGCCGATGCCGACCCAGACGATCGGCAGGAAGCCGAACTTGCTGCCGAGCAGGTCCTTGAAGGTCGACTTGTGGTCGCTGCGGATGCCGTGCTCGATCTCGGCGACGCGGGCGTCCAGGTCGATGTGCTCCCCCTCGACCTCGGCCAGGATCTTCTTGGCCTTGTCGGTCTTGCCCACGGAGACCAGGAACCGCGGCGACTCGGGGATCACGAAGGACAGCAGACCGTAGATCACGGCGGGGATGACCATCACACCGAGCATGACCTGCCAGGCTTCCAGCCCGCCCAGGACCTTGTGGCGGTCGTTGCCGCCCGCCCAGTTGAGGATGCCCCAGTTGACGAGCTGCGAGATCGCGATGCCGAGGACGATCGCGCCCTGCTGGAACGAGCCGAGGCGACCGCGGTAGGCCGGCGGGGCGACCTCCGCGATGTAGGCCGGGCCGATCACCGACGCCATGCCGATCGCGATGCCGCCGAGGAAGCGCCACATGGTGAGGTCCCACAGCGCGAAGGGCAGTGCGGAACCCACGGCGCTGATGGTGAACAGCACGGCGGCGATCTGCATGACCCGGATGCGGCCGATCCGGTCGGCGATCCGTCCGGCGGTCGCGGCGCCCACGGCGCAGCCGATCAGCGCGACGGCGATGACCTGTCCGAGCGCCCCGGCGCCGATCGCGTACTTGTCGCCGATCGCCTTGGTGGCGCCGTTGATCACCGAGCTGTCGTAGCCGAAGAGGAATCCGCCCATCGCGGCCGCGGCCGTGATGAAGATGACATGGCCGAGGTGGTCCGGAGCGGCCTGCTGGCCTCCGGATGACGACGGTGTCGCTGTGCTGGTCACGTGAACTCCTGGACCCGGCCGCGTTGCCGGGCATGTCCGTGGGGGGCAGGCACTCAAGTGGACTTCCAGTGGGGCACAACTACGGGTTGCTCACCACTTGAAGTTTCTTGTAGCCAGATGTTTCTACTTGAATCCAAAAGGATCGGGAGAGATCGTAAGCCTTCACCTTTTGAAGACAGCAGTGGGGCACCCCCGAGAGTGTCCGGTGGCACATAAACGGGACGAAAGGCCCGGAAGTGAAGGTCAGCGGAGACGCTGGCTGATCACCTTGGACACGCCGTCGCCCTGCATGGACACGCCGTAGAGGGCATCCGCCACCTCCATCGTGCGTTTCTGATGCGTGATCACGATCAGCTGGGAACTCTCCTGGAGTTCCTTCATGATCCGAATCAAACGCTGAAGATTGGTGTCATCCAGAGCTGCCTCCACCTCGTCCATCACATAGAAGGGACTGGGGCGCGCCTTGAAGATCGAGACCAGCAGCGCCACCGCGGTGAGTGAACGCTCACCGCCGGAGAGCAGCGAGAGCCGCTTGACCTTCTTGCCCGGCGGACGCGCTTCCACATCGACCCCCGTGGTCAGCATGTGCTCGGGGTCGGTCAGGATCAGCCGCCCCTCGCCCCCGGGGAACAGCCGGGCGAAGACGCCCTCGAACTCGCGCGCCGTGTCCCGGTAGGCCTCGGTGAACACCTGCTCCACCCGCTCGTCGACCTCCCTGACCACCTGCATCAGGTCGGTCCTGGTCCGCCTCAGGTCCTCCAGCTGCTCGGAGAGGAACTGATGGCGCTCCTCCAGCGCCGCGAACTCCTCAAGAGCGAGCGGATTCACCTTTCCGAGCTGCTGATACGCCCGTTCGGCCGCCCTCAGCCGTTTCTCCTGCTCGACGCGCACGAAAGGCCTGGGCAGGTTGCGGGGGTCCTGCGGGTCGTCCGGCAGTTCCTCCCCGTCGGCGGGCGGCGACGGGGGCACCGGCAGCCGGGGCCCGTACTCCGTCACCAACGACGCCGGTTCCACGCCCAACTCCTCCAGGGCCCTGCCCTCCAGCTGCTCGATGCGCAGCCTCTTCTCCGCTCCTAGTACCTCGCCCCGGTGAACCGAATCGGTCAGCTTGTCGAGTTCCTGCTTCAGCTCCCGGCCCCTGGCGCGCCCGGCGGTCAGCTCCCGCTCCCGCTCGGCCTTCGCCGCCTCCGCCACGGACCGCTCCTCCCCGGCCCGTACGAGAGAGACCTCCGCGTGCGCGAGCAGCTGCCGGGCACCCTCGGCGACGGCCGCCGCGACCTGCGCCTCGTGCCGCATCCGGGCCCGCCGCTGCTCGGCCCTCGCCCGTGCCTCGCGCTCGGCGCGGGCGCCCCGGTCCAGCGATTCGGCCCGTCCCGCCAGCGCCTTGACCCGCTCCTCGTGGGTACGGGCCTGGAGTCTGGCCTCCATCTCGGTCTGCCGGGCGTTCGCCCCGTCCGCCGCCAGCCGGTCCCTCCTCGCGGTGTCGGGCTCCTCCTCCACCGGGGTCTCCTCGGCGACCGCGAGCCGTTCCGCCAGCACCTCGGCCTCCTCGGTGGCCCGCTCCAGCGCCTCCTGCGCCTTCGCCGCCGCGGCGGCCGACCGCTCGGCCTCCCCGGCCGCACCACGTGCCTGCCCGGCGAGCCGCCCGAGCTGCTGCGCCACCGCGGACCGCTCCCGGTCCCCGGCCCGCCGCGTCTCCCCCACCTCCTCCACCAGTGCGGCACACTGGTCCTTCCGCCCGCCCGCCTCGCGCTGCGCCCCGGCCAGCTCCGCACAGCGCACGGCCAGTTCGGCGAGTTCCGCGTCCGCCTCGTCCACGGACGCCTGCACCTCAAGGAGGCTCGGTGCCCCGGCCGAACCGCCCTGCGCGAAGTGCACCCCCAGCACGTCGCCCTCGGAGGTCACCGCGGTCAGCGCCGGGTGCGCGCGGATCAGGTCCTCCGCGTCCTCCAGCGTGTTCACCAGGACGATGTCGCGCAGCAGCCTGCGCACGGCCGGCATCAGGTCGTCGGGACCCCTGACGAATTCCACGGCGTACGGGGCGGGCGCCTGTGCTCGCGCCTCCCCTGCCACGTGTGCCACGTGCGCCTCGCCGGCCGCGCCCGCCCCTGCCACCGGACCGCCCTCGCCCGCCAGGCCAGCGGCACCGGCCGACAGCAGTGCCGCCCGGCCCGCGTCCTCCTTGCGCAGCAGCCTGAGCGCCTCGGCGGCGGACGCGGGGCCGGTCACCGCCACTGCGTCGGCCGCGGCGCCGAGGGCTGCCGCGACCTGCACCTCGTAACCAGGGGTGACCGTCAGGAGTTCGGCGGCAGGTCCGAGCAGTCCGCAGAGCCGCTCCCCCGCGCCCAGCAGCGCGCCCGTTCCGTCCTTGCGGCGCAGCCCGAGCGCGAGGGCCTCGCGCCGGGCGGAGGTCGCCGCGCGCCCCCGCTCGGCGGCGGTCAGCTCCTCGCGGACGGCGGTCACCTCCCGCTCGGCGTCCGCCAGAGCGCGCTTCGCCTGCTCGTGCCGCGCGGCCAGTTCCTCGTCGCCCGCGTCCAGCCCGTCGACCTCGGACTTGAGCTGCTCGTACTCCTCCTGGGCCGCGGCGGCACGGTCCTGCGCCGCGTCCCGGGACTCGGCGAGCCTGTCGATCTCGGCCTGCGCCGAGCCGGCCCTGCTGCGGGCCGCGTTGACCTGCCCGGTCAGCCGGGCGAGCCCTTCGCGGCGGTCGGCGATCGCCCGCGCCAGGTCCTTGAGGCGGCGTTCCTCGCCGGCCAGGTCCCGTTCCAGCTCCGCACGGTGCTCGACGGTGTTCTCCAGCGCGTGCCGCGCGGCTTCGAGCGCCGCCGCCAGCTCGGCCTCCTGCTCCCGGATCCGGGCGGCCTCCCGCTCCATGTCCTCGGGATCACGGCCGCGCCGCTCCTCCTCGGGAGCCGCTTCGGCGCTGGTCACGCGGGCGTCGGCGAGCGAAATGGTGCCGCGTACCCGCTCGGCGAACTGCGACAGCTCGTACCAGCTCTGCTGCGCCCGCAGGAGCCTCGGCGCGAGCCGCCGTACCTCCTCCTCCAGCTCGGCCTCGCGCTGGAGGGCCGCCTTGAGCTGCGCCTCGGCGGCCTCCTTGCGCTGCTTCAGCGCGGCCTCGTCGGCGATCTCCGCGCCGAGCGCCTCCTGCAGGGTGACGAGATCGTCGGCGAGCAGCCGCAGGCGTACGTCACGGAGGTCGGCCTGGATGACGGCGGCGCGCCGGGCCACCGCGGCCTGCCGTCCCAACGGCTTGAGCTGGCGCCGGAGTTCACCGGTCAGGTCCTCCACACGCGCCAGGTTGGCCTTCATCGACTCCAGTTTCCGCAGCGCCTTTTCCTTGCGCTTGCGGTGCTTGAGCACTCCCGCCGCCTCCTCGATGAAGGCGCGGCGGCCCATCGGATCGGCGTGCAGAACGGAATCGAGCTGTCCCTGCCCGACGATCACGTGCATTTCCCGGCCGATGCCGGAGTCGGAGAGGAGGTCCTGGATGTCGAGCAGCCGGCAGGTGTCACCGTTGATCTGGTATTCGCTGCCGCCGTTGCGGAACATGATCCGCGTAAGGGTGACCTCGGCGTATTCGATGGGCAGCGCACCGTCGGAATTGTCGATGGTGAGCGACACCTCGGCCCGGCCGAGCGCGGGGCGCCCGGTCGTGCCGGCGAAGATGACGTCCTCCATCTTGCCGCCGCGCAGCGTCTTGGCGCCCTGCTCGCCCATGACCCAGGAGAGCGCGTCCACCACATTGGACTTGCCCGAACCGTTGGGCCCCACGACACAGGTGATGCCCGGCTCGAAGCGGAGCGTCGTGGCGGACGCGAATGACTTGAAACCTCGGAGGGTCATGGCCTTGAGATGCACGCGGCCGGACTCTACCGGGCCGGCCTGCCCCCGGCCCGGAATCGCCGGGCCGACGCGGTTTCACCAATGAATGTGCAGGGCACATCAGACCTTGAGAAACAGGTCATCAGACCCTGGGAGGCAGGGCCGGAAAGTAAAGAAGGGACGCCGAAACGTCCCTTGCGGATCCCGAGGACCGGCACAGGTGTAATTCTGAACCTGCACCGGAGACAACTGGATCAGGTGAGCGCGGGCTCCGCGCGCGGGACGTCGATGTCGAAGTCCTCGTCGAGCAGAGAAGAGTCTCCGCGGTGCTGAGCGGCGGCGGTGAGCGTGTCGTTCTCGTTCTGAATCCGGTTCAGTTCGGACTCAAGATCCTGAACACGCTGCTGAAGCCGTCGCATCTCGGCGAGGAGTCGCGGGTCGGAGCCGCCGACGTAACCGAGAAGCGCCTTTGCCATGATGAGTGGTCCTCCACACTGAGTGACCGACCGAGAGCGGTGTGGGTCGTGAGGGAATCGCACCCGCGGTGCTTGGCAGTGCTGTTGTTTCACTGCGGTTCTCGCTGCCAAACAGCTAAGGTGCGCGGGGATTCCAGAGTCTCACCAAAAAGTTTGACGGTCAACACGATCACACCCCGTATCGACGGGCGTCCCGGGGGCGTACTGCCGTCCTGCGACGAGCGCTGGCGTCGGCGACGCGTCTCCTGCGGGGCCCTGGGGGCGTAGAGATCATCCTCGTACGGGCAGCCTTCCACGGCAAGCCCCTTTCGGCAACCACCAGGGCGTTTCTGCCGAACGCACGTGCCCGGGCCCCCCTTCCGCAGGCCGCTGCGAGCCGGCGCGGGAGGCCGCGAGGAGGGTCGCGGGCGCGGTCGCTCAGCGGATGGCGAAGCCGGTGTAGCCCCCACGAGGTGTGCCCCAGATCTCAGTGACACCGTCGACGCGGCCGGGAGTGTCGGCGGAGTGCAGCCAGTCGAGCAGCCGGTGGCAATTCTCACGCGGCCCTTCGGCCACCACCTGCACCCGCCCGTCGTCCAGGTTGAGGGCGAAGCCCGAGAGGCCGCCGATCTCCAACGCGTTTGCCCTGGTGAACCATCGGAAGCCCACTCCCTGTACTCGGCCGCGTACCCAGGCGGTGAGCCGCACGTCCGCCCGCGCATCTTCGTTCATGCCTGCACGCTAACCGGCCAAATGCTCACGAGACACTTCGCCCCCACCCGTCATGCCGTACAGTCCCGACCCAATGAGCCTCATCCATATGGGTGAAGACATTGACCGTTGAGTTTCGAGGAAGGCACAGCAGATGGGACGCCATCGACGCACTGCCGCCGGGCCCGCCACAGAGGACGTCTCGGAGGCCCAGGCAGGCGGTAACCGGGACGCGGGCCGCCGGAAGAAGCGGGCCGTGCCCGTGCGGAGCGGACTGCTCGGAGTCTCGGCCGCCGTGGCGTTCGGTGCCGTGGCGGTTGCTTCCGGAATCCTCCCCGGCGGTGACAACTACACCTTCGGCGGTGGCGGCAACGGCTCCGGCGACCGGGTGACCGCGGGCGGCGCGGTGGACCTCAAGGCCCAGGGCGGCGCCTCGGCGAGCCCCACCGACCGCGCGTCGGCGCCGGCCTCCGCCCGCAGCGAGGAGCGTGCCGCGGGGCCGTCGAAGACTCCCGCGCCGACCCGTTCCACACCGGCGGCCAAGGACCGGAAGCCCGTCGCGAATTCGCAGAAGCCAACGGTCGACGAGGTGAAGAAGTCGCCCGCCCAGGCTGCCAGGCCGCCGGCCCCGAAGCGGACCGTCACCCCGCCCCCCGCCAAGGCGCCGAGCACGAACCGTCCGCTGAAGGCCCCCGCCTCGGCGAACGACGCCGCAGCCGCCGTGCTCTCCCTGGTCAACCAGGAGCGGGCGCGGGCCGGTTGCAGCCCGGTCCGCCCGGACACCGGACTGGCGACGCTGGCGGCGAACTTCAGCCGTGACATGGCGTCCCGTGACTTCTTCGACCACACCGACCCGGACGGCGCGTCCCCTTGGGACCGCGCCGCGAAGGCGGGCATCAAGGACCTCGGCGGCGAGAACATCGCCCGCGGCCAGGCCGACGCCCAGGCGGTGATGGACGCCTGGATGAAGAGCGAGGGCCACCGCGCCAACATCCTGAACTGCGACTACACCACCCTGGGTGTCGGTGTGCACATGGGCGACGGCGGCCCGTGGTGGACGCAGGACTTCGGCTTCTGAGCCCCGCGCACCTCCCCCCCCACGACCCCGCGCACCTCACCCCACGATGCGCGGCGGTCGCTGGCAGCGCGGGCAGAAGTAGCTGGACCGGTTCATCCACGGGCGGCGCCGCATCGGGGTGCCGCACCGTCCGCACGGCAGGCCCTCGCGCCCGTACGCGTCCAGCGACCGGTCGAAGTATCCCGATTCGCCGTTCACGTTGACGTACAGGCTGTCGAAGCTGGTGCCGCCGACGGCGAGCGCCGCGTTCATCACGTCCCGTACATGGCCGAGGAGCTCGGTGGACCGCGGCCGGGTCAGGGTCGCCGTCGGCCGGTCGTAGTGCAGTCGCGAACGCCACAGGGCCTCGTCGGCGTAGATGTTGCCGACCCCACTGATCAGTGACTGGTCCAGCAGCGCCCGCTTGATCGTCGTACGCCGCAGCCGCAGTGCCGTGTGGAACGCCCCGTCGTCGAACGCCTCGTCCAGCGGGTCGCGCGCGATGTGCGCGATGACGTCCGGCAGGCCGTCCGGGGTGGTGTCGTGCAGCGAGAGACCGCCGAAGGTCCGCTGGTCGACGAAGCGCAGCTCCGTGCCGAGGTCGTCCTCGAAGCGCAGCCTGACCCGCAGATGCTTCTCGTCCGGGGCCGCCTGCGGCTGCACGAGGAGCTGCCCGCTCATCCCGAGGTGGCCGAGCACCGCCAGGGGCGCGTCCGAAAGAGGCAGCCACAGGTACTTGCCGCGCCTGCGGGCCGTCCCGACGCGGTGCCCCCGCAGCCGCTCGGCGAAGTCGACGCCGCCGGCGAGGTGGCGGCGCACCGCGCGCGGGTGCAGCACCTCGACCTCGGCCACGGTGCGGCCGGCGACCCACCGCTCCAGTCCACGGCGTACGACTTCCACTTCCGGCAGCTCGGGCACGACGGCGCTCCTGTCATGTGTTCGGGTACGCGTCCGGCCCCGGCGCCACCCCCTGCGGGGCGGCTCCGGGGCCGGACGTACAACTACGGATTCAGGCGACCGGCGACGAGTGACTGTCGTCCGGTGCCGGGGCCGGCGACCCAGGGGCCTCCGGTTCCGGAGCCGGCGACCCAGGGGCCTCCGGTTCCGGGGCCGGGGTCCCGGAGGCCGGGGCCTCCTGGACCGGAGCCTGGGCCGCGGCCTTCGCCGCCGCCTCACGCTCCGCCGCAGCCGCGCTGATCGCGCGCCATGCGGACTCGGCCGCCTGCTGTTCCGCTTCCTTCTTGCTGCGGCCGGTGCCGGTGCCGTACGAGACACCACCGACGCGGGCGGCAGCAGTGAAGGTCTTCTCGTGGTCCGGGCCCGTCTCCGTGACCAGGTACTCGGGAACACCGAGCCCCTCGGCCGCGGTGAGCTCCTGGAGACTGGTCTTCCAGTCCAGGCCGGCGCCGAGGCCGGACGACCTCTCGATCAGTGGATCGAAGAGCCGGTGGACCAGCTCGGAAGCCGCGTCGAGACCTTGGTCGAGATAGACCGCACCGATCACCGCTTCCAGGGTGTCGGCGAGGATGGATGCCTTGTCCCTGCCTCCCGTGCCCTCTTCGCCCCGGCCGAGCCGGATGAAGGAGCCGAGTTCGAGGCCGCGGCCCACTTCCGCCAGCGCACGAGAATTGACCACCGCGGCCCGGAGTTTGGCCAGCTGGCCCTCCGGGAGATCGGGGTGGGTGCGGTACAGCGTGTCCGTGACGACGAGGCCGAGCACGGAGTCCCCGAGGAACTCCAGACGCTCGTTCGTCGGCAGGCCGCCGTTCTCGTACGCGTACGAACGATGGGTCAGCGCACGCACCAGAAGGGCGGACTCGAGGTGATACCCGAGCCGCCCTTCCAGAAGCGTGTGAGACGAGGCATTGTCCGTCTTGTGTGACTCAGACATGGTGCCTCTCACCAGCCGCTCAGACCTCGAGGACCTGGCGCTTGTTGTACGTGCCACAGCTCGGGCACGCAATGTGCTGGAGCTTCGGCTCCTGGCAGCGCTCGCACGACACCAGGGTGGGGACCGCAGCCTTCCACTGCGACCGGCGGTGGCGCGTGTTGCTGCGCGACATCTTCCGCTTCGGAACAGCCACGGCTACTTCTCCTGCTTCTCGTCGACGCCGGTTTCAGCGTCGTCCACGTTGTCCTTCTCGTCGACCTGGCCGGTCTCGACGAGTCCCTGCAGCGCCGCCCAACGGATGTCGACGGCGTCATGGTGGTGGTCGGGGTTCTCGTCCAGCCTGATTCCACATGTGGAACACAGGCCGGCGCAGTCCTCCCGGCACACCGGCTGCATCGGCAGTGCGAGCACTACCGCGTCACGCAGCACGGGTTCGAGGTCGAACAAGCCGTCCTCAAGGAAGAGCGTGTCCTCGTCGTCCTCGGCGTCGTCGCCCGGTTCCGCTTTTGCACGGCCCCGGTCGTCGGCGTCAGGGTACGAGAACATCTCCTGGAAGTCCGCCGCGACCTTCAGTCGCACCGGCTCCAGACACCTTACGCACTCCCCCTCGGCCGTCGCACGGACGGTGCCTGTGACAAGCACCCCTTCCATGACGGATTCGAGGCGGAGCCTGATCTCCAAGGGCGCACCTTCCGGTACGCCGATGACCCCTTCGACACCGAAGTCCTTGGGGGTCTCCGCGGAGCGGGTCAGCCGCTGGAGCGCACCGGGACGCCGGCCCAGCTCGTGTGTGTCGAACACGAGGGGGTTGCGGTGGTCGAGGCGTGCGTTCAGGGGATTTCCTGCCTTCGGATTGCTGTGGAGGGCTGCCGTGGCGTCGCAGCAGGACGGAAATCCATGGCGAATCGGGCAGCCGACATCGCAGACGTGGTCCGCGACGAATGGCCAGGATACTTGACGCTTCGCCCAGGACCCAATCCGGGCCGCGGGCCCTGGCGGACCGGCCTACCGGCCCTGTTCGTACTCGCGGAGCAGGTCGAGATTGATCATGCTCGTATCGAACATGCTGGTCTCGTCCAGCGCGCCCTGCTGGGACTGCTGGGAGTGCTGGGGCTGGTGGGCGGGCTGCTGCTGGGGCGGCTGGGACTGCTGCACCGGCTGGCCGTACTGGTCGTACTGGTCATAGCCCTGCTGCTGGTAGCCGGCCGCGTACGGATCCTGCTGGTAGCCGTACGGGTCCTGCTGCTGGCCGTACGGGCTCGCGTACGGATCCTGCGGCTGGTGGGTGTCGGGCTGCACCGTCTGCGGCTGCTGGGCCTGCCCGCCGTACTGCGCCGCGTACGGGTCGTACGGCTGCTGCGCGGGGACCTGGGGCAGGGCCTGCGGGGGCTCCGGGGCCCTGACCGGGGGTGCGGGCTGGGGGGCGGCGAGATCGGCCAGGAAGTCGGCGTCGCTGCCGCGCAGCTGCGAGTGGTCCAGGCCGTCCTGTTCCGCCATGTGCACGCCGAGCTCGTCCGACGCGACCCGGCCGTGCAGCTTCTGGCGGCCCTTGCCGACCGCTTCGAGGGTCTTGGCGAGGACGGCCTCGAAGGCGCCCAGCTTGGTGTCGACGTACTCGTCGGCGCGCTGCAGCAGGGTGGAGGGGTCGGGGCTGTAGTCCGGGGCGTCGTCGTCCTCCGCGGCCCCGTAGCCCTGCTCGTCCGGCCCCGGCGCGCGGCCGAGCAGCTTCTCCCGGCCGCGGCCCACCGAGCCGATGGTCTTGGTGAGGACCACCTCGAAGTTGGCGAGCTTGGAGTCCACGTACTCGTCGGCCTCCGCGCGGATCTCCTCGGCGTCCCTGCGGGCGTCGGCGAGGATGCGGTCGGCCTCGGCCTGGGAGCGGCGGGCCACCTCGGTGTCGGAGATCAGGTCGCCGCGCGTGGCCTGTGCGGACTCGATGATCCGGTCCGCCTCCTGGCGGGCCTGCTCCACCAGCTGCTCCCGGCCGCCGATCAGCTCCTGGGCCTGGGCGAGGGAGCCGGGCAGCGCCTGTCGCACCTCTTCGAGCTTGTCGAGCAGGTCGGCGCGGTTGACCACGCAGGAGGCCGACATGGGCATCGACCTGGCGTTGCCGATCGCCTCGACGATCTCGTCCAGCTTGTTCTGCACGTCCACCGTGTGCTCGCCACTCTCTCGGCCTGGTTTGGAGACGGACGGGACGACTGTAAGGCCAGCCGCTCCCCGTCCGACACCGGGTGACGGGCAGTCAGTTCTCCTGGGCCGCGGCGCGCTTCTCCGCGAGACGCTTCGTCAGCTCCGCGTGGACGTGCTCCGGCAGCAGGTGGGCGACGTCACCGCCCCAGGCCGCGACCTCCTTGACCAGGCTGGAGGAGAGGAAGCTGTAGGTGGGGTTGGTCGGTATGAACAGCGTCTCGATGCCCGAGAGTCCGTTGTTCATCTGGGCCATCTGCAACTCGTAGTCGAAGTCGCTGACGGCGCGCAGGCCCTTGACGATCGCGGGGATGTCACGGTCCTTGCAGAAGTCGACGAGCAGGCCGTGGTGGGACTCCACCACGATGTTCCCGTAGTCGGCGGTTGCCGTCCTGATCAGGTCCATCCGCTCCGCCACGGAGAAGAGGCCCTGCTTCGACTGGTTGATCATCACCGCGACGTGCACCACGTCGTACAGCCTGGAGGCTCGGCCGATGATGTCGAGGTGTCCGTTGGTGATGGGGTCGAACGACCCCGGACAGACTGCTCGGCGCATCTGTGGTCCCCGTCTCTCCGGTCCGGTCATCGTGCGTCTTCGCACGGTTGTGCGTCTTTGCACGGTGAGGCGGCGCGACCGTACCAAAGCGTCCCCTCGCCGTAACGACGGGCCCGCAGGGGCTCGAACCCTCCTGGCCACCTGAATTCTCCGCCCCTGGTGCTGCGCTCCACGGTGGCGAGTGCGTCCTCGGCGAGCCACCCCTGGGTGCGGAGTGTGAGGAGAATCTCCCGGAGATCGTCGTCGGTGACGGCGTACGGCGGGTCCAGGAAGACGATGTCGTACGGCTCGGCGGGCGCGGGCCCGGTGACCACCTGCTCCGCCTTGGCCGCGCGCACCTCGGCCCCTGGCAGGCCCAGCACGCGTACGTTCTCCCGGATCGTACGGACCGCCTTCTGGTCGGCCTCCACGAGCAGGGCGTGCACCCCGCCGCGGGACAGCGCTTCGAGACCCACCGCGCCGGAGCCCGCGTAGAGATCGGCGACCCTGGTCCCTTCGAGGCTGCCGAGCAGCGCTTGCCAGGTGGAGAACATCCCCTCCCGCGCACGGTCGGACGTGGGACGGGTGCCGTCGCCCGGGGGGACGGTCAGCCGTCGTCCACCGGCGGTGCCTGCGATCACGCGGGTCATGAGTTCCTCTGTCGGGTCGGCTGTCGGGTCGGCCTGTGGGGTCCGGGCTCCCTGCGAAAGGTCCCGAAGCGGTCTCCTTCCACGATATGACCTGCGCGGACATCGCGTACGGGCCGGTCACCCCTTGTCCAGGTACTCCTCCCGGTCCTTGTCCAGCAGCGCGTCCAGCGCCGTCCGCAGCTCCGGCAGCCGCTCAAGTCCGGGGTCGTCCGCGACGAGTCGTACCGCCTCCTCGCGGGCGGCGGCGATGACCTCCTCGTCGTCGATGACGGCGAGTACCCGCAGCGAGGAGCGGACGCCGGACTGGGCCTGGCCCAGCACGTCGCCCTCGCGGCGCTGTTCGAGGTCGATGCGGGACAGCTCGAAGCCGTCGAGGGTGGCGGCGACGGCGGCCAGCCGGGCACGGGCGGGGCTGGCCTCGTGCATCTCGCTGACCAGGAGGCACAGCCCGGGGGCCGACCCACGCCCGACCCGGCCGCGCAGCTGGTGCAGCTGGGAGACGCCGAACCGGTCCGCGTCCATGATCACCATGGCGGTGGCGTTGGGGACGTTGACCCCGACCTCGATGACCGTGGTCGCGACCAGGACGTCGACGTCGCCCGCCCCGAACCGGCGCATCACGTCGTCCTTGTCGTCGGGCTGCATGCGCCCGTGCAGCACCTCGACGCGCAGGCCGGCGAGCGGACCTGCGCGGAGCTGGTCGGCGATCTCCAGGACGGCGAGCGGGGGCCGCTTCTCGGGGTCCTCCGCCTCCTGCGCGGTCTTCTTGGACTTCTTCTTCGGCTCGTCCTCGCCGTCCCCGATCCGCGGGCAGACGACGTACGCCTGGTGGCCGTTCTCCACCTCTTCCCGGACGCGCTCCCAGGCGCGGGCCAGGAAGTGGGGCTTGTCCTTGGCGGGTACGACATGTGTGGCGATCGGTGAGCGGCCGGCGGGCAGCTGGTCGAGGACGGAGGTCTCCAGGTCGCCGAAGACGGTCATCGCCACCGTGCGCGGGATGGGGGTGGCCGTCATCACGAGGAGGTGCGGGGGCTGCTTGCCCTTGGAGCGCAGGGCGTCGCGCTGCTCGACGCCGAACCTGTGCTGCTCGTCGACGACGACCAGGCCGAGGTCGTGGAACTGCACCTTGTCCTCGATCAGCGCGTGCGTGCCGATGACGAGTCCCGCCTCGCCGGTGACCAGGTCGAGCAGCGCCTGCCGGCGGGCGGGCATCCCCATCGAGCCGGTGAGCAGCACCACCTTCGTGCCGAGCGGGGAGCCGCCGAGCGTGCCGCCCTCACCCCGCCCGCCGCCACCCTGCTGGGGCGGTGCGTCGCGCCACAGCCCCCAACTGGCCAGCTCGCCCATCATCTCGGTGATCGACCGGTGGTGCTGCTGGGCCAGCACCTCGGTGGGCGCGAGCATGGCGGCCTGCCCGCCCGCGTCGACGACGGCGAGCATGGCGCGCAGGGCGACCATCGTCTTCCCGCTGCCGACCTCTCCCTGGAGAAGGCGGTGCATGGGGTGTTCGGTGGCGAGGTCGTCGAAGATCTCCTTGGAGACCTTGTGCTGTCCCTCGGTGAGCGTGAAGGGGAGCTTGGCGTCGAAGGCGTCGAGCAGGCCGTCGGGGACGGGCTCGCGGGCGACGGCCGGGAGCTGGGTCTCGGCGAACCGGCGCCTGGCGAGGGCGACTTGAAGGACGAACGCCTCGTCCCACTTGAGCCGGTCCCGGGCCTCGGCGATCTCCGCCTTCGTACGCGGCCGGTGGATCTCGCGGAAGGCTTCGGGGAGCTCGACCAGGCCGCGTCCCTCGCGCAGGGCAGTCGGCAGCGGGTCGACGATCTCCGCCCAACCGGTCGCCTCCATGGAGGCGAGTACGACGTCGACCGTCTTTGCGATCTTCCAGCTCTCCATCTGGGCGCACGCCGGGTAGAGCGGGATCAGCTCGTTCGCCCAGGCCTCGACGGCGTCCTCGCCCGCGTCCTTGCCGAGCATCTCGTACGCCGGGTGGGAGAGCTGGCGGATGTTGCGGAACATGCCGACCTTGCCGGAGAACATGCCCTTGCGGCCAGGCAGCAGTTCCTTCTGGTGGTGGTAGATCGCCTTGCCGAAGAAGACCAGCTGGAGGCGTCCGCTGCCGTCGGTGAGGGTGACTTCCAGGCGCTGGCCCTTGCCGTTGTTGAAGCGCAGGACGCGGGCGTCGGCGACCTGGGCGACCACGGTGGCGTGCTCGTCGAGCGGGAGGTCCGCGAGCTGGGTGAGCTCGCCGCGCTCGGCGTACCGCCGGGGGTAGTGGTGCAGCAGGTCTCCGACCGTGTGCAGGTCGAGGTGCTCGGCCATCACCTTCGCGGTGGTGCCGCCGAGTGTCTTCTTGAGTGATTCGTCGAGCGAGGGCACGAGATCCATTGGACACCATCCCTCTGACAACCCCCGCCCCCTGTGGAAAACCACCGACCCGGCACTTGAACCCGCGCAGGGACGGGACCGGCCGGGACAGTGGCCGGGGGGAGCGGGCCGGGACGGCACACCCGGTGAGGTGCGGCCGGGTCAGCACCCCGGCGGGGATCGGACCGGCCGGGTCAGCACCCGGGGGGGGATCGGACCGGCCGGGTCAGCACGCGCCCGGCCGGGCCAGCACCCGAGAGGGCGGCCGGGGACGACACCCGGGGAACCGGCCGGGCCAGCACCCGAAGGGGTGGCCGGGACCAACACCCGGGGGCCCGGCCGGACCAGCACCCGGCCCGGGACCCCGCAGGGACTGCGCCCCACCAGCCCCTCAGGCGTGCCTGCCGCGGCCCCGTTCGTAGGCGTTCCGGTACACGGCGTCGGTCAGCGCGTCCCGCGCCGTCTGCCGCGCCCGGCGGACGTCCCTGTCCGCGAGCGCCGGCGTGCCCCGCAGCCCTTCCGCCTCCCCCAGCAGCTCCGCCGCCCGCTCGGGCGCCGCCGCCGAGGCCCGCGCCTCCGCGATCTCGGCGAGCAGCAGTCGTCCCGGTGACTCGTCGGCCAGGGCCGCCGCCCGGTCGAACCACTCCTCGGCCTGCGCCCCGTCGCCCTGCGCGCTCGCCGTCCGGCCGAGGCCGAGGAGGACGCGCAGGGTCTCCCCCGCGCCGAACCAGCTCCCGGTGCCTCCTTCGAGCGCCGCCTCGTAGTGCACGCGCGCGCGTGCCGTGTCGCCGGACAGGCGGGCCGCGTCGCCGAGCCCGCGCAGCGCTCCCGCCGCCTTGTCCGGCAGGCCGATGCCGCGCGCCAGCTCCGCCGATCTGCCGAACAGAGCGACGGCCTCGCCCTCTTCGCCCGCGTGCAGCAGGACGTGGGCCCGCCGTGCCAGCATGTCCGCGGTCTCTTCGGGGGCCTTGAGTTCCTGTACGAGGGCGAGTGCCTCGCCGAGCAGGGCCAGCGCCCCGCCTGTGTCGCCCCGCCAGTGCGCGAGCGTGGCCAGGGCGTCGAGGGAGTTGGCGACGCCCCAGCGGTCTCCGGTGTCGCGGAAGCCGTCGAGCGAGGCGGTGAACGCCTTCCCGGCCGCCACCGGCCGGCCGGCGAAAAGGTACTGGTAGCCGCGGCCCATCCGCAGCAGGGCGCTCGCCCACGGGCTGCTCGCCCCGTACGCCTCCTCTGCCCGCTCCGTCATCTCCGAGCTGGTCCGCGGGCCTGACGCGAGCGCCCACAGCGTCAGGGCGTGCGGCATCCGCAGCCGGCCGGCCAGGGTTTCCATCAGGGTGTCGGTGCGGGCGGTCAGTTCCTCGTCCGTGGCCCCGCCGCCCGCGGGGTCCCGGTGGCCGACGGCGGTCAGCAGGCACAGCGCGTACTCCTCCAGGAGCCCCTCGGGCGGCTCGTCGCCCACCCGTGCCAGCAGCTCCCGTGCCGCGACCGACAGTTCACCGGCCCTGCCGCGCAGCGGGGCGTACCAGGACAGGCCGGCCAGCAGCCGCAAGGAGGTGGCGGGGTCGCCGTGGCGCAGTGCGGACAGGAGGTTGGTGTGCTCGGCGTCGAGGCGGTCCAGCCACCGGAGCTGGTCCCTGCCGTGCAACAGGGGCGCTGCGCGCTCCGCGGTCGCCAGGAAGTACGCCGCGTGGGCGTCCCGGAACTCGCGTTCGGCGGAGCCCAGTTGTTCCGCGCAGAACGCCCGGACGGTCTCCAGCATCCGGTAGCGGCCGTCCACCACCGTCACGAAGGACTTCTCGACGAGGGAGGCCGGCGGCCCGTCGGTGTCCTCGACCCCGCAGACCGTTCGCAGCGCGTCCGCCGTGGCGCCCCCGGCGAACACGGTCAGCCGCCGTGCCAGTTCCCGCTCCTCCTCGTCGAGCAGGTCCCAGCTCCACTCCACGACGGCGGCCAGGGTGCGGTGTCTGGCCTCCTTCGTACGGTCGCCGCGCGACAGCAGCCGGAAGCGGTCGTCCGCGCCGCGGCCCAGCCGGTCGTCGAGCCGGTCCGCGATCTCGGCGACGGACAGGGTACGCAGCCGGGCCGCCGCGAGTTCGACGGCGAGCGGCAGCCCGTCCAGGGCGGCACAGATGTGCTCCACGCGCGCGTGGTCCTCGTCGCCCGGCGCCGGGGCGGGGCCGGGGCGCACCGCCGCGGCCCGCTCCAGGAAGAGCCGGACCGCCGAGTGCGTGGGCAGGGGCTCCACCGCCACCAGGGTCTCGCCGGTGATGCCGAGCCCTTCCCGGCTCGTCGCCAGGATCCGTACGCCGGGGCACCGCCTCAGCAGCAGCGCGCTCAGCTGGGCAACCTCGTCGACCAGGTGCTCGCAGTTGTCGAGCAGGAGCAGCAGCCGGCGCCCCTCGAAGGCGTCCAACGCGGACAACAGCCGGTCCGTCGCGTCCGTGGTTCCCCCCGCCCGCTCCCGGAAGCCGTTGCCGCGCACGCCGAGCGCCCCCAGCAGGGCGTACGGCAGCCCGCTCGCGTCCGGTACCGGCGCGAGTTCCGCGAAGCAGACCTCGCCCGGCCAGCGTCGCGCGGCCTCCACCGCCAGCCGTGTCTTGCCCGATCCGCCGGGGCCGGTGAGGGTCACCAGCCGGGCGGAACCGAGCAGCTCGTCGAGTCGCGCCAGCTCCCTCGTACGCCCCACGAAGCTGGTGAGGCCGGCCGGCACGGTTCGCGGCACGGCGGCCCGTGCCGGGCGCAGCAGTTCCAGGTGGAGTGCGGCCAGCTCGGGCGAGGGGTCCGCGCCCAGTGCGTCGGCGAGGGCGCGCCGGGCGTCCTCGTAGACGGCGAGTGCTTCGGCGGGCCGGCCTGCCGCCGCGAGGGCTCGCATCAGCAGTCCGTACAGCCGCTCCCGCAGCGGATGCAGGGCCGCGAGCTCGCGCAGCCCGGGTACGAGCCCGTCCGCCGGCCTCGCTGCGCTGCCCAGCTCCGCCGCGGCCAGGTCCTCCCGTACGCCCAGCCGTACCGTCTCCAGCCGGTCGGCGGCCGAGCGGGCGAACGGGGCCCCGCCCAGGTCCGCGAGGGCGGGGCCCCGCCACAGCCCGAGCGTCTCGCGCAGCAGTGCGGCGGCCCGCCCGTGCTCGCCCGCGCCCAGTGCTTCGCGCCCGGCCCGTGCCGCCGCTTCGAAGAGGTGGACGTCCACCGTGTCCCGCGGGACGTCCAGCCGGTAGCCGGCCGGAGTCGATTCGATGCCCGCGCCGAGCGTCGCGAGCCGTCGGCGCAGCCGGGAGACCTGGGACTGGAGGGCGTTGGCGGCGCGGGCCGGCGGTTCGTCGCCGTAGAGCCCTTCCAGCAGCCGCCTGGTGCTCACCGGGCGGCCCGCGTCCAGCAGCAGCAGCGCGAGCAGGGAGCGCGGCCGTTCGCCGCCGGGGTCGAGGAGCCGTCCGTCGTCGTGACGAATCTCCATGGGGCCCAGCAGTCCGAAGCGCACCCAGTGATTCTGCGGGACGGCGGCGGGGGTGGGGCCGAGGCCCGGGCAAGAAAAAAACCGGCCCACCCGAGGGTGGACCGGTTCTTCAAGCAACCAGCTAGGTGGCCGCGCTATCTAGACGTCAGCGCGAGACCTTGCCGGCCTTGATGCACGAGGTGCAGACGTTAAGCCGCTTCGGCGTCCGCCCGACCACTGCACGCACGCGCTGGATGTTGGGGTTCCAACGACGCGGGGTACGGCGGTGCGAGTGCGAAATGTTGTTGCCGAAGCCCGGCCCCTTGCCGCAGACGTCGCAGTTGGCAGCCACGGTCACTCCAAAGACTTCAGATGCACTTACAGTGAATTCCGGCAGGCCGAAAGATCCGGAGATCTTGTGGCCTGGCCGGGGGAATGTCCCGATTTTCATCGGGCAACCGGAGCAGCATACAACGACTGCTCTCGTACAACGAAACTACCACGGCTCCGGGGGCCTCGGCCCCGGCCCCCTCTGCTCCGCCCTCCGGCGGGAGCTAGGGTCTGTCCGGCGGATCAGCCCCCGGGCCTGTGATCGTTCCCGCTGCTCGAAGGACTCGAAGGAGGAGCCCAGGTGCCGCAGTCCCCCGACGACCTCGACGCCGTCGCGGTACGCACCTGGTGCTCGCTGGCCCTGCGGGCACTGGGCGCCGAGCGCGAGGAGATCGACGCGATCAACGTCTATCCGGTCGCGGACGGGGACACCGGGACCAACCTCTACCTGACGGTGGAGTCGGCCGCCCAGGCCGTGGAGGCGGTCTTCGCCGCGCACGGAACGGTGACCGGGCCCCCGGTCTCGGCCCCCCTGCTCGTCGACGCCGTACGCGCGATGGCGCACGGCGCACTCATCGGCGCGCGGGGGAACTCCGGGACGATCCTCTCCCAGTTGCTGCGCGGCATGGCCGGGGAACTGGCGGGCGGCGAGCGCGCCGACGGCGACGGACTGCGGCGGGCGCTGCGCCGGGCGGCATCCGCCGCGTACGAGGCGGTGGCGCACCCCGTGGAGGGCACGGTCCTGACGGTGGCGACGGCGGCGGCGGACGCGGCTGCCGACGCCGATGCGGGTGCCACCGCCGCTGCGGTCGCCCGCGCCGCCTACGAGGGTGCGCGGACCGCGCTGGCGAGGACCACGGACCAGCTGGCCGTGCTGGGCCGCGCCGGGGTCGTCGACGCGGGCGGCCGGGGTCTGGTGGCCGTGCTCGGAGCGCTGGTCGAGGCCCTGACCGGGGAGCCCGTGGCGGTACGTCCGCAGACGCCGCACGGGCAGCTCGTCGACGACGACTGCTCCGCCGACCACGCGGACGAGGGCGGCCCCGCCTTCGAGGTGATCTACCTCCTGGAGGCGGACGACGCGGCGGTGGGCCGGCTGCGGGCCAGGCTCGACGGGCTCGGGGACTCCCTGGTCGTCGTCGGCGGCGACGGCCTGTGGAACGTCCATGTGCACGTCGACGACGCGGGTGCGGCCGTGGAGGCCGGGGTCGAGGCGGGCCGGCCGTACCGGATCCGGATCACTCACTTCGGCGCGGACCGCGTCGCACCGCCGCGCGAGCGCGCGCAGCGGGCGGTCGTCGCGGTGGTGCCCGGCGAGGGCCTGCTGGCGCTGTGCGCGGAGGCGGGGGCCACCACCGTACTGGCGCGTCCCGGGGAGCCGCCCGTCAGCGGTGAGCTGGTCGACGCGATCCGGCGGGCGCACGCGCGCGAGGTCGTGCTGCTGCCGAACGACGCGGACCTGCGGCACACGGCCGCGGCCGCCGCCCAGCAGGTGCGCACGGAGGGCGTACGGGTCGCCCTGATCCCGACCCGGGCGGCCGTCCAGGGCATCGCGGCGCTCGCGGTGCACGAACCCGGCCGGCGCTTCGACGAGGACGTGGTGGCGATGACGTCCGCGGCGGGTGCCACGCGCTACGCCGAACTCGCCGTCGCGGAGCGGCAGTCGTGGACGACGGTCGGGGTGTGCCAGGCCGGGGACGTCCTCGGCCTGATCGACGGCGACGTCGCCGTCATCGGAACGGATGTCGCGGTGACGGCGCGGACGGTCCTGGACCGGATGCTGTCGGCGGGGGGCGAACTGGTCACGCTCGTCCTCGGCGACGGGGTGCCGGACGATCTCGCGGACGTACTCGAGGCCCATGTACGGGGCCGGCACCTGGCGGTCGACACGGTGACCTACCGAGGCGGCCGCCAGAGCGCCCCCCTGCTCATCGGCATCGAGTAACCACGCCCGTCCGCCCGCGCGGCGGAGCCCTGCCCCCGGTCGGCCCGGCAGGCGACCGGCCGGCCCCGGTCAGGTCCCGGTGAGCACCCGGCAAGCGACCAGTCGGTCCCGGTCAGCCCCAGGCAAGCGACCAGTCGGCCCCGGTCAGGCCCCGGTAAGCGATCGGTAAGCCGCTCCACGCACGCTCCCCCACATGACCACCACCCACCAGAGCCACGGCCCGGCACCCGCCCCCGCCTCGGCCCCCTCCCCCTCCGCCTCCCTCTCCCACCTCCACCTCCTCGTCTCCGGCGCAGGCATCGCGGGCCCCGCCCTCGCCCTCCAGCTCGCCCGCCGTGGCGCGCGGGTCACCGTCGTCGAGAAGGCCCCCGCCCTGCGGCCCGGCGGTCACGCCGTCGACTTCCGCGGCCATGTGCACCGCAGGGTCCTCCAGGACATGGGGATCTGGGACGAGGTGCACGCCCGCGAGACCCGCATGGGCACGCAGACCGTCGTCGCCGCGGACGGCACGCCGCAGGTCGAACTGCCCGCCGCGTTCATGAGCGGCGACGTGGAGATCGCCCGCGGCGACCTCGCCGAGATCATGTACCGGCGCACCAAGGACCTGGAGAACGTCAGCTACGTCTTCGGGGATTCGATCGCCTCCCTGACCGAGACCTCCACCGGCGTCGACGTCACCTTCGAGAAGGCCCCGCCCCGCTCCTTCGACCTCGTGGTCGGCGCCGACGGCCTGCACTCCCGTACTCGCGCCCTGGTCCTCGGGGACGAGTCCCGCTACCTCAAGCACCTCGGCTACTACGTCGCCGCCTTCGAGGTCCCCAACCACCTCGGACTGCACCGCAGCGCGCGCCTGCACAGCGATCCCGGCCGCATGGTGAGCATCGGCAACTCCGACGGCGTCCCGGACCACGCCGGTGCGTCCCTGGTGTTCAGCTCCGACGAGCAGGTCGGGTACGACCGGCGGGACCTGGCCGGGCAGAAGAAGATCCTCACCGAGAGGTTCCGGGGGATGGGGTGGGAGACGGCGAAGGTGCTGGAGGCGCTCGCCGGCCTCGAATCGGCCGACGAGCTGTACTTCGACGCCATCGCTCAGGTCCACGTGGACCGGTTGTCCAGCGGCCGGGTCGTGCTGCTCGGCGACGCGGGGTACGGGGCGACCATGGGCGGCATGGGCACGGGGGCCGCGGTCGTGGCGGCGTACGTCCTGGCGGGCGAACTCGCCGTGGCGGGCGGCGACCACCGCACCGCCTTCGCCGCCTACGAGGCCGCCTTCCGGGACTACGCGAAGGGCTGCCAGAAGGTCGCGGGCAACGCCGGGCCCTTCCTGGCCCCGCCCACCGAGCGCGCGCGCCGCCGACGCGACCTCACCTACCGGCTCCTCGGCTCCCGCCCGCTGGCCCGCCTCTTCAAGAAGCTCGCGGAGCGGGCCGCGACCGCCATCACCCTGCGCGACTACCCGTGAACGGTGGCTGCCCGCGGACGCCGGGGCCGCTACTGTCCCGGCGTGTTGCGCAGTCGCCAGCCGTGGTCGACCGGGCCGATGCCGGCGCCCAGCGGGAACCCCGCAGCGATCGCCTCCGTCACGTACTCCTTGGCCGCCTGCGCCGCCTGCGGCACGTCGAGGCCCTTCGCCAGGCCCGACGCGATCGCGGAGGCGAGGGTGCAACCGGTGCCGTGCGTATGGCGGTTGTCGTAGCGGGTGGCGCGCAGCCAGTGCTCCTCGGTGCCGTCGGTCAGCAGGTCGACCGCGTCGCCCGGCAGATGGCCGCCCTTGACCAGCACCCAGCGCGGCCCGCAGTCCAGGAGCGCGTCGGCCGCACGGCGCAGGTCGGTCTCCGACTCCACGCGTACACCGGTGAGTTGGGCGACCTCGTCGAGGTTCGGGGTGGCGACGGTCGCGGTGGGCAGGAGGTGCTTGCGCACGGACTCGACAGCGGACGCGGCGAGCAGCGGGTCGCCGTGCTTGGACACTCCGACCGGGTCGACCACGACGGGGGCGTCGGTGGCCGCGAGGAGTTGTGCGACCTCCTCGACGAGTTCGGCCGAGGACAGCATCCCGGTCTTCACCGCCTGGACACCGATGTCGTCGACGACGCTGCGGTACTGGGCCCGTACCGCCTCGACCGGCAGGTCCCACACCCCTTGCACGCCGAGGGAGTTCTGGGCGGTGACGGCGGTGAGCACGCTCATGCCGTGCACGCCGAGTGCCAGCATCGTCTTCAGGTCGGCCTGGATGCCCGCACCGCCGCCGGAGTCGGATCCGGCGACGGTGAGCACGCAGGGCAGCACGCCGTGACGCGAGGCAGGAGTTATTCGCATACCTGCGAATGTAACGCGGGCGACGCCCCGCGCCCCTCAGCCCGGGCCCGCCCCTCAGCCCTCGTCCCGCCCCTCAGCCCGGGCCCGCCCCTCAGCCCTCGTCCCGCCCCTCAGTCCTCGTCCACGCCGCTCAGCCCTCGTCCCGTCCCTCAGTCCTCGATGTCCCCGAAGTGGTCCCAGCCGCCCTTGCTCGTCCACGGCGCGCCGTCGACCGTCACCTGGGGCAGCGCGGACGGGTTGAGGACCTCGCCGATGACCTTCCAGCGGGCCGGCAGCTTCACGTCGGGCGGGAAGGTCGCCACGATCGCGTGGTCCTCTCCCCCGGTCAGCACCCACTGGAGCGGGTCGACGCCGACCGCCTGCCCGATGTCGGACATCTGGGTGGGGATGTCGATGAGGCCCGAGCGCAGGTCGATGCGGACCTTGCTGGCCTCGGCGATGTGTCCGAGGTCGGCGACCAGTCCGTCGCTGACGTCCGTCATCGCGGTGGCGCCGAGCCCGGCCGCCGCGGGACCCGCGTGGTACGGGGGCTCCGGCCGCCGGTGCGCCTCCACGAAGGCGCGCGGCGAGCGGAAGCCGCGGGAGAGGACCGCGTGCCCGGCCGCCGACCAGCCCAGCCAGCCGGTCACGGCGACCACGTCGCCCGGCTGCGCACCGGAGCGCACCACGGGCTCGTGGTTGCGGAGGTCACCGAGCGCGGTGATCGCGACGGTGATGGTGTCCCCCCGTACGACGTCCCCGCCGACCACGGCGGCGCCCGCCACCTGGCACTCGTCGCGCAGCCCGTCCATCAGCTCGGTCGGCCAGGTGGCCGGGAGTTCGGCGGGCACCACCAGGCCGAGCAGCAGCGCAGTGGGCACCGCGCCCATGGCGGCGATGTCGGCGAGGTTCTGCGCGGCGGCCTTGCGGCCCACGTCGTACGCCGTCGACCAGTCGCGGCGGAAGTGCCTGCCCTCCAGCAGGATGTCCGTACTGGCGACGACCCGCCGGTCCGGTGCGGCCACGACAGCGGCGTCGTCGCCCGGCCCGAGCCGGACGGCCGGGGTGGTGGTGAGCCGGGAGGTGAGCTCCCGGATGAGGCCGAACTCCCCCAGTTCGCCCACGGTGCCCTTCATCAATGTGCCCCTTCTGCCCCAGTGCGCTTGCGGTCGCGAGCCGACCCTGCTGTAGGTACCGTCAACATGTACGTCAACTTCTGTTGGCCGTAGGCCGTGGCGTCCGCCGTCACGCACCTCGTGCACCTCTTGCGTAAGGGCGTCACCGGCCGCGCAGGTCTCCCCACCGCCCGCGACGACACGGTACGGTGGCGTCTCTTTCCCCCACCCCACATGATCCTCGTGGCCGCTTTGGAGGTTCCGTGGTACAGGCGTACATCCTCATCCAGACCGAAGTCGGCAAGGCGTCGACCGTCGCCGATCTGATCGGCAAGATAGCGGGAGTCATCCAGGCCGAGGACGTGACCGGTCCCTACGACGTGATCGTGCGGGCCCAGTCGGACACCGTCGACGAGCTCGGCCGCATGGTGGTTGCCAAGATCCAGCAGGTGGACGGCATCACACGCACCCTGACCTGCCCGGTCGTCCACCTGTAACCCCCGTCTACCCTGGCTCGGTGACTTCTTCGAACCACCGGCTCCGCCGGACATCGGCCGCCGCGGCGATCCTGCTGTCGGCGGCCGTCGCCTGTTCTCCCACCGACGTCACTTCGGCAACGGCGGTTCCCACGCCGCCCGCGCAGACCGCGGAGTACTGCCAGGCGCTCCACAAGGAGCTTCCGGAGAAGGTCATCGAGGACGCCGAACGGCGTGACGTGTCGCCCAGGTCCCCGCTGACCGCGGGCTGGGGCGACCCGGCGATCGTACTGCGCTGCGGGATCGACCGGCCCGCCGAGATGGACGATCCGAACGCGAACGGGGTGGATGTCGACGGGGTCAGCTGGATGTTCCAGGACCGGGGCGAGGACGGGCTGCGCTTCGTCACCACCTACCGCGAGGCGTACGTCGAGCTGACCGTCCCCGCGTCGTACCACGCGGACGCGGGGATCCTGGTCAAGTTGGCGAAGCCGGTCGAACGGACGATCCCCAAGTCCCTGGCGGACCCGCAGTTCTGAGCGAGCCGCTAGCGCAGCCCGGTGGGCCGCCGCAGGGCCGCCGTGATCAGCCGGTCGACCAGCTCCGGGTAGCTCACGCCGCTCTCCTGCCACATCCGCGGGTACATGGAGATCGGGGTGAAGCCCGGCATCGTGTTGATCTCGTTGATCACGAACTCGCCGTCGTCCTGCAGGAAGAAGTCCGCCCGCACCAGGCCCTCGCAGGCCGCCGCGTCGAACGCCGCCACCGCGAGCCGCTGGAGCTCGGCCGTCTGCTCCTCGGTCAGCGGCGCGGGCACGATCCCGGCCGCCGAGTCGATGTACTTGGCCTCGAAGTCGTAGAAGTCGTGCGCGGAGACCGGCGGGATCTCGGCCGGCACGCTCGCCCGCGGGCCGTCCTCGAACTCCAGCACCCCGCACTCGATCTCGCGGCCGGTCAGCAGCGACTCGACGAGCACCTTGGGGTCGTGCCGCCTGGCCTCCTCGATCGCCTCGTCGAGGCCGGAGAGTTCGTTGACCTTGGTGATGCCCATCGAGGAGCCGCCGCGGGCGGGCTTCACGAAGAGCGGCCAGCCGTGCTCGCCCGCGAAGTCGACGATCTTCTTACGGGCGGCCGAGGGGTCGTTGTCCCACTCCCGGGGGCGGATCACCTCGTAGGGGCCGACCGGCAGCCCGAAGGAGGTGAAGACGCGCTTCATGTACTCCTTGTCCTGGCCGACCGCGGAGGACAGCACGCCCGACCCGACGTAGGGGACGCCGGAGAGTTCGAGCAGGCCCTGGAGGGTGCCGTCCTCGCCGTACGGGCCGTGCAGCATCGGGAAGACGACGTCGACCTCGCCCAGCGCCTTGGGCACGGAGCCCGGCTCGCTGTAGACGACCTCGCGGTTGGCCGGGTCGACGGAGAGGACCACGGCGCCTTCGGCCGACTCCGCGAGCTGCTCCATGCTGGGCACCTTGCGGTCGGAGATCGCCATCCGGTCGGGCGCGTCGGCGGTCAGCACCCAACGCCCGTCCGTGGTGATGCCGATCGGCAGCACGTCGTACTTCTCGCGGTCGATGGCCTGCATGATCGCGCCGGCGGTGACGATCGAAATGCCGTGTTCGGAACTACGGCCGCCGAAGACGACCGCCACGCGCGGCTTGCGGGGCTCCTGGTCAGGGCTCTGGGGGAGGTTCTCGCTGCTCATATCGGCTTGAGGGTACCCGCTGTGCCCGCAGGAATCAGCGCTCGGGCTTGGCGCTGCGCGACATCAGTTCCTTCACCGCGACCAGCGGCGGCTTGCCCTCGTGGACGATGCTCACCACCGTCTCGGTGATCGGCATCTCGACGCCGTGCCGCTGCGCCAGGTCCAGTACGGACTCGCAGGACTTGACGCCCTCGGCGGTCTGCCGGGTGGCGGCGACTGCCTCCTGGAGGGTCATGCCGCGGCCCAGGTTCATGCCGAAGGTGTTGTTGCGCGACAGCGGGGACGAGCAGGTGGCGACCAGGTCGCCCATGCCCGCGAGGCCGGCGAAGGTGTGCGCGTCGGCGCCCATCGCGAGGCCGAGGCGGGTGGTCTCGGCGAGACCGCGGGTGATGAGCGAGGCCTTGGTGTTGTCGCCGAGCCCCATGCCGTTGGCGATGCCGACGGCGAGCGCGATGACGTTCTTGACGGCGCCGCCCAGCTCCACGCCGACCACGTCGGTGGTCGTGTACGGGCGGAAGTACGGGGTGTGGCAGGCCGCCTGGAACCGTACGGCCGCGTCCTCGTCCGGGCAGGCGACGACCGCCGCGGCGGGGTGCCTGGCGGCGATCTCCTTCGAGAGGTTGGGCCCGCTGAGCACGGCGACGCGCTCGTCGGGCACCTTGGCCACCTCGGCGACGACCTCGCTCATCCGCTTCGCGGTGCCCAGTTCGACGCCCTTCATCAGGGAGACCAGGACCGAGTCGGCGGGCAGCAGGTCCTTCCAGCCGCTCAGGTTCTCGCGCAGGGTCTGCGAGGGGACGCACAGGACGACGAAGTCCGCGCCCGCCGCGGCCCGTGCGGCGTCCGCCGTGGCCGTGATGCCCGCGGGGAGTTCGACCCCCGGCAGGTACTCGGGGTTGGTACGCGTGGCGTTGATGACATCCGCACGGGAGGCGTTGCGCCCCCACAGGGACACCTCGCAGCCCGCGTCGGCGAGCACCATGCCGAACGCGGTCCCCCAGGAGCCGTTGCCGAAGACGGCGACCCTTGTCACTTCGTGTCCTCCCCGGACTTCGCCCGCAGTTCGGCCGCCCGGCGCCGCAGCTCGGCCCGCGCCCTGCGGTGGTCGTACACCTCGGCGGGCACCGGCTCCTGCCGCACCTCCGCGAGGAGTTCGGTGATGGCGGCCATGATGACCTCGGTGGCCTCGCGGAGCACGTCCGGCGTGGGTTCCTTGTCGTAGAACCGCTCCAGGTCGACCGGCGGCCCCGCCTGCACCTGGAGGGTCTTGCGCGGGAAGAAGTTGGTCTTCTTCCCCTTCGCGTACGGCGGCATCGCGAGGTTGGCGCCCCACTGGGCGACCGGGATGACGGGCGCCCTGGTCTGCAGCGCGACCCGGGCGGCCCCGGTCTTGCCCGCCATCGGCCACATGTCGGGGTCGCGGGTGAGGGTGCCCTCGGGGTAGAAGGCGACGCACTCGCCGCGCTCGACGGCCTCGATGGCGGCCCGGAAGGCGGTCATCGCGTCCGTCGTCTCGCGGTAGACCGGGATCTGGCCGGTCCCGCGCAGCATCATGCCGACGAACGGGGTCTTGAAGAGTCCCGCCTTGGCGAGGAAGCGCGGCACCCGGCCGGTGTTGTACTGCCAGTGCGCGTAGGACAGCGGGTCCACGTAGGAGTTGTGGTTCACGGCGGTGATGAAACCGCCGTCCGCCGGAATGTGCTCCATTCCTCGCCAGTCCCGCCTGAACAGAACCAGCAGCGGGGGTTTGGCGATGACCGCGGCCAGGCGGTACCAGAAGCCGATTCTGCGGCGGGACACTCAGGACACCTTCCTCTGGGACCCTGGCCACTGCACCCCGTGTGCACCTGCGCCTGGTTCAGGCGGACAAGTGTCGCCCCGGGTCCCTCGTCTGTCGAGAACACTACGCCCCGGCCCGGGGGCCGGGCCTCCCGGTTGTCGGGGCCCCGGGCGACAATGGGGCCGTTCGCACCCCGATCACGCACGAGGACGCACCGGCCGCGCCCGGACGAAAGGCCCGCAGCTTGAAACCGTCCCGGCCCCCTTCCTGGTCCCTGGTCGTCCCGCTGAAGCCCCTGGCGCGGGCGAAGAGCAGGCTCGCGCCCGTCGTTCCCGACCGGCTCAGGCCCGGCCTCGCCCTGGCCTTCGCCCAGGACACCGTGGCCGCCGCGCTGGCCTGCGGGGCGGTACGGGATGTGGTGGTCGTCACGGACGACACCGCGGCCGGCGACGCACTCGCCGAGTTGGGCGCGCGCATCGTCCCCGACGTACCCGCGGACGGACTCAACGCGGCGCTGGCGTACGGGGCGCGGACGGTACGGGCCACCAGGCCCACGGCCGCGGTCGCCGCGCTGAACGCGGATCTGCCCGCGCTGCGCCCCGCGGAATTGCAGCAGGTGCTGAGCCGGGCGGCGGAATTTCCGCGCGCATTTCTGACCGATGCCGCAGGAATCGGAACTACATTCCTTTCCGCTGCGCCAGAAGTGGAATTGAGGCCCTCGTTCGGGGGACCTTCACGTATGCGGCACATCCTTTCCGGCGCGGAGGAGCTGCTGCTGGAATTGGTGGATTCCGTGCGGCAGGACGTCGATACCGGGGACGATCTGCGCGCCGCGTTCGCCCTGGGAGCGGGCCCGTACACGGCGGCGCTGCGGGGTTCGCTGCCCGTCGGCCCCGGTACTCCCGTACGCCAGCCACAGCTCTAGGACCTGTCCTCCGCGGACCGTGCCGGGGTCGGGTGGCTGCCCCCGCCCGGAACGGCAAGACCCTTGACCCGGCCCTGCGGATACCCTGACGGCCATGCAGGCGACCGCGTACACGTACGACTCCGAGACCCGCAGCGGCAGTGTGCTGCTCGACGACGGCACCCCGGTGCCCTTCGACGCGGCGGCCTTCGACGCGGGAGGCCTGCGGCTGCTGCGCGCGGGCCAGCGGGTGCGGATCGAGAGGGCGGGCGACGACGCGGACGGCCCGGTCACCCTGGTGACGCTCCAGACCTTCTGAGCGGGCCTCCGGGCCTTCCGCACGGGTCTCCAGGCCTTCTGAACGGGCTTCCGGGCCTCTGAGCTGCTGTCTCTCCCCCCAGGGCCTCCGCGGCCGTGCAACGCCACCCCGGCGACCGTCCCACCCCGCCCCGGACGCACCGCGGGCCGGGCTCCCCGGAGGGAGCCCGGCCCGGCGTGTAGTACCGCGTGCCAGAACTACTTCTTCTTGGCGGTGGTCTTCTTGGCGGTGGTCTTGCGCGCCGTGGTCTTCTTGGCGGGCGCCTTCGTGGCGGCGGTGGCCTTCTTGGCCGCCGGGGCGGTCTTCTTGGCCACGGCCTTCTTGGTCGTGCCGGCGGTCTTGGCCGGAGCGGTCTTCTTCGCCGTGGCGGTCGTCTTCTTGGCCGCCGGGGTCGCCTTCTTGGCGGTGGCCGAGGACGTCTTCTTCGCCGTCGCCGAGGTCTTCTTGGCGGGCGTCGCGGTCGTCTTCTTCGCGGCGGTGGCCTTCTTGGTCGCGGTCGCCTTCTTGGCGGTGGCCTTCTTGGCCGCGGCCTTGGCGGTCGTGCGGGTGGAAGAACCGCCCGACAGGCTGCCCTTGGGTGCCTTCTTCACGGCGACGTCGTTCTTCGGGAGCTTCTTCGAGCCGGCCACCAGGTCCTTGAAGCCCTGACCCGCGCGGAAACGCGGCACCGAGGTCTTCTTGACCCGAACGCGCTCACCCGTCTGCGGGTTGCGGGCGTACCGGGCCGGGCGGTCGACCTTCTCGAACGAGCCGAATCCGGTGACCGAGACGCGGTCGCCGGCGACGACGGCGCGGACGACAGCGTCCAGGACGGCGTCCACGGCGTCAGCGGCCTGCTGACGGCCGCCGACCTTGTCGGCAATCGCTTCTACGAGCTGGGCCTTGTTCACGTCTTCCCCTTCGGAGACATTGCCGGAACGAAATGTCCAGGCTTATTCGCACGTTAGGCAGATATATACCGCAAATCAAACACGAAACGGGCTAATCACCCTAGTGCCGCAACGAAGTAGGCCTTGCGGGAGTCCTTGTGGAGTTCCATAGGCCTAGTCGCCTTCAGGGAATCGGCCCTCGTCGAGGTCCTTCATCAACCTGCTCAGACGCCTAGCCGCAGTCGCGAGATCGTGTTTCGCCCCGGCCGATATGACCAGCAGCTTCCGGGACAGCGCCATCCGTACGCCCTCCGGGACTTGCAGTGCACGCACCCGTGTGTGTGCTTCTTTCAGTTGGTCCGCGACTGCCTCGTAGAGCTCGAGTTGGCTGTCACGTTCCATGCACCGATTGTGCCATCTGGGGCGAGTTGTCGCCTCCGCCGGGGGCAACTAACGGAATTCCAGGTTCCATCAGCCCCTCAAGTCACTTCCGCCCCACTGCCCAACTCACCTGCTCACATGCGCAGTTGAGAGCCGGAACACAGTTCGGCGCCCCCCGCCACGAATGGCGGGGGGCGCCGAAAGTGAGTCATGGATCTCAGGCCGAACGGGCTACCGAAGACCCGTGAACGGGGCCTGATCGAGCTCCGGCCGACGGTCAGGCGCGGATCGTACTCGGCTTGTGGGCCGGGCGGCTTGATTCGTACGCCGAGATCGAGTCCTCGTTCTGCAGCGTGATGGAGATGTCGTCCAGGCCGTTCAGCAGCCGCCAGCGGGCGTTCTCGTCCAACTCGAAGTCGGCGGTGACACCCTGGGCGCGGACCTGCCTGTCCTGCAGATCAACGGTGATTTCGGCGGTCGGGTCGCTCTCCACGAGCTTCCAGAGCCGCTCCACCGTCTCCTGCGGCAGCACCACCGTGAGCAGGCCGTTCTTGAGTGAATTGCCCCGGAAGATGTCCGCGAAACGCGAGGACACAACTGTCTTGAAACCGTAGTTCTGCAGGGCCCAGACGGCGTGCTCACGGGAGGAGCCGGTGCCGAAGTCGGGCCCAGCGACCAGTACCGAGGCATCCGCGTGCTCGGGCCTGTTGAGCACGAACTCCGGGTCCTTGCGCCAGGCCTCGAAGAGCCCGTCCTCGAAACCGTCCCTGGTGACCTTCTTCAGCCAGTGCGCGGGGATGATCTGGTCGGTGTCCACGTTGGAGCGGCGCAGGGGCACTGCCCGGCCGGTGTGCGCGGTGAAAGCTTCCATGGTTCTCAGGCCTCCACGAGGGCGGTTGCGGCTGCGTCGGTCAGGTCTGCGGGCGCGGCGAGGTGGCCAAGCACCGCGGTCGCGGCGGCGACCTGCGGGGACACCAGGTGGGTACGGCCGCCCTTGCCCTGCCTGCCCTCGAAGTTGCGGTTGGAGGTGGAGGCGGAGCGCTCGCCGGGGGCGAGCTGGTCCGGGTTCATGCCCAGGCACATCGAACAGCCCGCGTGCCGCCATTCGGCGCCTGCGGCGACGAACACCTTGTCCAGGCCCTCGTCGATGGCCTGCAGCGCCACCCGTACGGAACCGGGGACCACCAGCATCCGTACCCCGTCGGCGACCGAACGGCCCTCGACGATCGCGGCTGCCGCACGCAGGTCCTCGATGCGGCCGTTGGTGCAGGACCCCACGAAGACGGTGTCGACCTTGATGTCACGGAGCGGCTGCCCGGCGGTCAACCCCATGTACTCCAGGGCCTTTTCGGCGGCGTACCGCTCCGATGCGTCTTCGTACGAAGCAGGATCGGGGACGCGCGCCGACAGCGGGGCGCCCTGGCCGGGGTTGGTGCCCCAGGTGACGAACGGCGCCAGCGAGGCGGCGTCGATGAGGACCTCCGCGTCGAAGACGGCGTCGTCGTCGCTCCTGAGCGTCTCCCAGTACGCCACGGCGGCGTCCCAGTCGGCGTCCTTCGGGGCGTGGTCGCGGCCCTTGAGGTAGTCGAAGGTGGTGGCGTCGGGGGCGATCATGCCCGCCCGCGCGCCGGCCTCGATCGACATGTTGCAGATGGTCATGCGGGCTTCCATCGACAGTTTCTCGATGGCGGGGCCCCGGTACTCCAGGACGTAGCCCTGACCGCCACCCGTGCCGATCTTGGCGATGATCGCCAGGATCAGGTCCTTGGCGGTGACGGTGTCGGGCAGTTCGCCCTCCACCGTGATGGCCATCGTCTTGGGGCGCGCCATCGGGAGCGTCTGCGTCGCCAGGACGTGCTCCACCTGGGAGGTGCCGATGCCGAAGGCCAGCGCGCCGAACGCGCCGTGCGTGGAGGTGTGCGAGTCGCCGCAGACGACCGTGGTGCCCGGCTGGGTCAGCCCGAGCTGCGGCCCGACCACGTGGACGACGCCCTGCTCGACGTCGCCCAGCGGGTGCAGCCGGACGCCGAACTCGGCGCAGTTCTTGCGCAGCGTCTCCAGCTGGATCCGGGAGACCGGGTCCGCGATGGGCTTGTCGATGTCGAGGGTCGGGGTGTTGTGGTCCTCGGTCGCGATGGTGAGGTCGAGGCGCCGTACCGGACGGCCGTTCTTCCGCAGTCCGTCGAAGGCCTGCGGGCTGGTGACCTCGTGCAGCAGGTGAAGGTCGATGAAGAGCAGGTCGGGCTCCCCTTCGGCGCGCCGGACGACATGGTCGTCCCAGACCTTCTCCGCGAGTGTCCTACCCATCGCTTTCCCTCCGGCCGGCGGCTTTGCCGGCTCAACTAGAGATGTCGGTTCACCCCGCCCGGACCCCCGTACGGGGCGGTGACCGCGGGCCGTTGTACGGCCGCCTGTACAGCGTGACAAGTTCGTTGGAAAATTGAACTTGCGTTTCACAGAGTGAGACGCGAGTATCGACGCATGGACAACTCTAGCGGCGTCGGCGTTCTCGACAAGGCGGCGCTCGTGCTGAGCGCCCTGGAGTCCGGTCCGGCCACCCTCGCGGGGTTGGTCGCGGCCACCGGGCTCGCACGACCCACGGCACACCGGCTCGCCGTGGCACTGGAACACCACCGACTGGTGGCGAGGGACATGCAGGGCCGTTTCATCCTCGGCCCCCGGCTCTCCGAACTCTCCGCAGCGGCGGGCGAGGACCGCCTCCTGGCCACGGCGGGCCCGGTGCTCACGCACCTGCGCGACGTGACCGGCGAGAGCGCCCAGCTCTACCGCCGCCAGGGCGACATGCGCATCTGTGTCGCCGCGGCGGAACGCCTGTCCGGACTGCGGGACACCGTGCCGGTGGGCTCCACGCTCACCATGAAGGCCGGTTCCTCCGCACAGATCCTGATGGCCTGGGAGGAGCCGGAGCGCCTGCACCGGGGTCTCCAGGGCGCGCGTTTCACGGCCACCGCGCTGTCCGGTGTACGGCGCCGCGGCTGGGCCCAGTCGATCGGCGAGCGCGAGCCGGGCGTGGCCTCGGTCTCCGCCCCGGTGCGCGGCCCGTCCAACCGCGTGGTCGCCGCCGTCTCGGTCTCCGGACCGATCGAGCGGCTGACCCGCCACCCCGGCCGGATGCACGCCCAGGCGGTCATCGACTCGGCGGCCCGCCTCTCGGAGGCCCTGCGCCGCTCCGGCGGCAGCTGACCTTTCGCACTGCGGTACGCGGGGCCCACGGCCGGCCGCGTACCGCAGCGGCGTGTTCAACGTCCGCTGCCCGCAACGCACTTGGGCATCTCTTCACACACACTGGCCACGCACGCAAGAAGGCCCCCCGCATCACTGATGCGGGGGGCCTTCCTCACGAACGTACCCCCGACCGGATTCGAACCGGCGCTACCGCCTTGAGAGGGCGGCGTGCTAGGCCGCTACACAACGGGGGCCTGCAACATGCAGATTGACCTGCCGCTCGAAGAACGAGGGGATCAACTTGCGCTGGGCTACCAGGACTCGAACCTAGAATGACGGTACCAGAAACCGTAGTGTTGCCAATTACACCATAGCCCATGGTGGTTTCAACCATTTTGAATTGATTGCTACCAGTACCCCCGACCGGATTCGAACCGGCGCTACCGCCTTGAGAGGGCGGCGTGCTAGGCCGCTACACAACGGGGGCCCTAGCGATCCTTGCGTCGATACATCCAGGAGCGACCTGAAGGTGTCGGAAAGAAAGGATCTGTACCCCCGACCGGATTCGAACCGGCGCTACCGCCTTGAGAGGGCGGCGTGCTAGGCCGCTACACAACGGGGGCCCTAGCAGAGCTGCATGCACTTCACTTGCGTGACTTCAACAACTCTTGCGAGCTGGGCTACCAGGACTCGAACCTAGAATGACGGTACCAGAAACCGTAGTGTTGCCAATTACACCATAGCCCACCAAAACGCAACCCCCTGATCGGGGGTTTCTGTTCGGCTTGCGCTTCCCGACCGGACCTTTCGGCCTTCTCGGGCGGCGCAGAAAGAACATTACCCGAAGGTGTCCGGGGCTCCAAAACGGGTATTGCCGCGCAGCAGCTCAGGCACCTGATCGAGTCCGGACACGGAGACCAGATCGGGTTGGCCGCCCGCCCCCGAGCGGTCGAGCCAGATCCCGGTGAGCCCGGCGGCCACGGCGCCCCGGGCGTCGATGTCCGGTTGGTCACCGATGTACGCGACCTCGTGCGGCGGCAGCGCGAGGGCGTCGCAGGCCGCGTGGAAGGCCGCTGGGTGCGGCTTGGACACCCCGAGCTCGGCGGCGCACAGCACGGCCTCGAAGCGACTGCGCACCCCGAGGACCCGGAGCTTGCGCTCCTGGTTGCGGATGCTGGAGTTGGAGAGGACCGCGTGCCGGTAGCCCTCGGCCAGGGCGTCCAGGACCGGCACCGCGTCGGGGAAGAGGGCCCACGCGGCCTCGTAGTGCGAGACGTGCCGGGCGAACCAGTCGTCGGCCGCCGCGTCCGGTACGTCCGTGCCGAGGAAGTCCCGGATGCGCTGCCGGCGCTGCTCGTCGAAGGTGACCTCACCGGCGGCGAACCGTGCCCAGTGCAGCTCGGTGAGCTCCTGCCAGCGCCCGAGCGCCTGCTCCGCGCTCCCGTACCCGGCGGGCAGCCCCTCGGCCGCGAAGTGCCGTGTCATCCCGGTGCGGTCGGCGGTGGAGTAGTCGAAGATCGTGTCGTCGATGTCCCAGAGGACCGCGCGGATGGCCATGGACCCAGGCTAGCCGCGGGACACCTCGGAGCGGGCCGGCCGCGGGGGGCCGGGCACGGCCGAGGGGCGGCAGCCCGGCCGGCTGCCGCCCCTCGCGGACGTACGGGAAGTGCTTACGCGGCCAGCTTCGCCAGCGCCGCGTCGATGCGGGCCAGGGTCTTGTCCTTGCCCAGGATTTCGAGGGACTCGAAGAGGGGCAGGCCGACCGTGCGGCCGGTGACGGCGACGCGGACCGGGGCCTGGGCCTTGCCGAGCTTGAGGCCGTGCGCCTCGCCCGCGGTGAGGACGGCGTTCTTGAGGGACTCGGGGTCCGCCCAGTCGGCGCCTTCGAGGTTCGTGCGGGCCGTGGTCAGCAGGGCGGCCGGGTCGCCCTTGCCCATGGCCTTGGCCCAGGAGGCCTCGTCCTCGACCGGCTCCTGGCGGAACAGGAAGTCGACGTTGGCCGTGATGTCGGAGAGGACCGTGACGCGGGTCTGGGCGTGCGGGGCGATGGCCTCCCACGCGGCGCGGTCGAAGTCCTCGGGGGCCCAGTTGGCGTGCGGGGCCCGCAGCCACGGCTCGCAGGCCTCGGCGAAGGCCTTGGGGTCCAGGAGGCGGATGTGGTCGGCGTTGATCGACTCGGCCTTCTTGAGGTCGAAGCGGGCCGGGTTGGCGTTGACGTCGGCGACGTCGAACTTCTCGATCAGCTCACGGACCGTGAAGATGTCCTGGTCGGCGGAGAAGGACCAGCCGAGCAGCGAGAGGTAGTTGAGCAGGCCCTCGGGGAGGAAGCCGCGCTCGCGGTAGACGTTGAGCGAGGCCTGCGGGTCGCGCTTGGAGAGCTTCTTGTTGCCCTCGCCCATGACGTAGGGCAGGTGGCCGAAGGCGGGGAGCTTCTCGGAGACGCCCAGCGAGATCAGCGCCCGGTGCAGAGCGATCTGGCGCGGTGTGGAGGAGAGCAGGTCCTCGCCGCGCAGGACGTGGGTGATCTCCATCAGGGCGTCGTCGATCGGGTTGACCAGCGTGTAGAGCGGGGCTCCGTTCGCGCGGACGATGCCGTAGTCCGGGGTGTTCTCGGGCAGGACGGTGATCTCGCCGCGGACCAGGTCCGTGAAGGTGATCGCCTCGTCGGGCATCCGGAAGCGGACGATCGCCGAGCGGCCCTCGGCCTCGTACGCCTGCTTCTGCTCGGCGGTGAGGTCGCGGCAGTGGCCGTCGTAGCCGGAGGGCTTTCCCGCGGCGCGGGCGGCGTCGCGGCGGGCGTCCAGCTCCTCGGTGGAGCAGTAGCAGTGGTAGGCGTGGCCGGCGGCCAGCAGCTTCTCTGCGATGTCCTTGTAGAGGTCCATCCGCTGGGACTGGCGGTACGGCGCGTGCGGGCCGCCGACCTCCGGGCCCTCGTCCCAGTCGAGGCCGAGCCAGCGCATGGAGTCGAGGAGCTGCTGGTACGACTCCTCCGAGTCCCGCGCGGCGTCGGTGTCCTCGATGCGGAAGACCATGCTGCCGCCGGTGTGCCGGGCGTACGCCCAGTTGAACAGGGCGGTACGGACCAGGCCCACGTGCGGGTTGCCCGTCGGGGAGGGGCAGAACCGTACGCGGACGGGGGCGGAGGGGGTGTTAGCCACGCTTGATCACCTTGTTGGTGAGAGTGCCGATGCCTTCGATGGTGACGGCGACCTCGTCGCCGACGTTCAGGGGTCCGACACCCGCGGGGGTGCCGGTGAGGATGACGTCTCCCGGGAGGAGGGTCATCGCCTCGGAGACGTGCGCGACCAGTTCCGCGACCGAACGGACCATGTCGCTGGTGCGGCCGAGCTGGCGCTGTTCCCCGTTGACCGTGCACTGGATGGTGAGGTCGGCGGGGTCGAGGTCGGTCTCGACCCAGGGGCCCAGGGGGCAGGAGGTGTCGAAGCCCTTGGCGCGGGCCCACTGCTTCTCGCGCTTCTGCACGTCACGGGCGGTGACGTCGTTGGCGGCCGTGTAGCCGAGGACGACGTCCTTGACGCGGGACGGCGGGACCTCGCGGCACATCCGGCCGATGACCACGGCCAGTTCGGCCTCGTGGTGCAGCTCGGAGGAGAAGGAGGGGTACGCGATCGGGTCACCGGGGCCGATCACCGAGGTGGACGGCTTGAAGAAGGTCACCGGGATCTCAGGGCGGCCCTGGTCGTCGACGATCGAGTGGCCGAGCTCCGCCGCGTGCTCCGCGTAGTTGCGGCCGATGGCCACGACCTTGCTGGGCAGCACGGGCGGCAGGAGCCGCACCTTGTCGAGCGGGACCTTGACGCCGGAGAGCTCGAAGTCGGCGTACGGAATGCCCTTGATGATGTCGAGGACGAGGCCACCGGATTCGATGGTCCCGTCGCCCTCGACCGCGCCGAAGGCGACATTGCCGTCGATGGAGAATCTGGCGATGCGCACTGTGTGCCTGCGCCCCTTACCTGAGCTGGCTGAAGTCTGACGCTCCAGGCTAACGCGGGTGCGGGCACGGGCTCCGCCCCTCCGGTCGCCGGGGACCGCCCGGACTGTCGTCGGGAACCGCCCGGACTGTCGCCGGGAACCGCCCGGCTGGTCGCCGGGAGCCCTTCGGACTGTTGTCGGGAACCGCTCAGACGGAGACGCTCTCGTGCTGCCTCATGGGCTCGGGGGCCACCATCAGGATGGTGCGGCGGGAGTTCGCGGTGACGGCGGGGAGCTCCTGGGCGTACTCCGGCAGGGCGGCCGTGCCGCGGGCCGCGGCGGAGTCCAGATGGGCGAGCGTGGTGCGCTGAGGGTTGGCCAGGTTGCGGATCGCCGGTGCCGACTGCTTTGCGGTCTTCGTCGTCTTCATGAGAGTGCTCGCGCCTTGTCGTGGGGGCGCCGGTCGGGCGCCGGTGGTCGGATTCGCAATCCCTGTAAAGCGCCAGGCTAAACATCCGCTTCCCGGCCAAAGCCTGGAATGTGCAGGGATCTTCGTGTGAGTTTGCTCACGAGTTGTTGGGCAAAAGCCATATCTCGGGCTGTTGATCTTGCGGGCAGAAACGGACATTGCATACCTGAAGGCACGATTCCGCTCCTGATCGCCTCGACTGGGGCACCCCCCACCCGTAAGCGACTCGTGGGGAATTGTCCACTTCGTGAGGGAAAGGAGTCTACGACTGGTGACCCGCCGGGCACAAAGCGTCACCCCGGGTGGGCCGCTCCCCTCGGGCCTTGTTGGAGATCCTGCACTGTGCTGGAATTCCCCGGACCGCGGTCACTCACGACCACCCAATGGGGATGATCCGGTACCCCACGACTCGACACCGTTGTGCCGCTCTGCGGCAGAACGCCTGGTCCAGAGGTTGCGACGCTAGTGCAGGGACGTTTCAAGAGGGATGGCACGGGCTCTCCCCCGGCCCACCAGGGCCGAGGGGAAGCTGCGGCGGAACACGAGCCGCACGGTGGGGCCGACCGCGGCTCGTCGCCCCAGCCCCCGCACGCCCAGGCTCCGCAGGGCCCCCAGGCCCCCCAGCGGCGCGGCTCGGCGCCCGCCGGCGGCGGAGCGGCCAGGTCGGGACCTGCCGGTGGCGGCGGCGCGTTCGGCGGCGGGGGCAACGCCTTCGGCGGCGGTCAGGAGACCCCCTCGTCCTCCGGCGGCTCCGGCGCGTCCAAGCAGAAGGCGTCCAGGACCCCGAAGCCGATCAGCGCGGGCACCCGAATATCCCTGCGCAACTGGAGCATCAGCACCCGCCTGGTCTCGCTGCTCGCCCTCCCCGTGGTCGCGGCGACCGCGCTCGGCGGACTCCGCATCACCGAGTCCCTCGACGACATGCAGCAGCTGGAGCACATGCAGCTGCTGACCAAGATGACCCGTCAGGCCACCGACCTCGCCGCCGCCCTGCAGAACGAGCGCGACAAGACGGCAGGCCCGCTGCACACCGGCACCGAGCGCTCCGACGCCACGATCAAGGCCGAGACCGACAAGACCGACCTCATGCGCGAGGCCTTCCTCACCGGCACGAGCGACGTCGACGCAGGTGACGAGTCCGACGCGGCACTGAACAACATCCGGGGCAGCCTGACCGACATCTCGGTCAAGCTGCAGAACCTGAAGCAGATCCGCGCGGAGGCCTTCAAGACGCAGGGCAACGCGGGCAACTCGCAGACCGTCAGCGAGTACAGCAACCTGATCACCTCGCTGCTGAGCCTCTCGCAGGACATGGCGCAGGCCACCTCCAGCCGCGAGATGATCCAGCGCACCCGCGCCCTGGCGGCGTTCTCGTCCGCCAAGGAGTACGCCTCGATCCAGCGCGCGATCATCGCCGGCGCGCTCCCCGCCAACCCGGACGACCCGGCCCAGAAGGCCTCGCTCCAGGAGAGCGACCGCCTCTTCGGCAAGACGGCCCTGGACAACGAGCGAAGCGCGCTCACCACCTTCACCCGTATCTACGGCGACACCAAGGCCAAAGAGCTGCTCGACGTGCTGGAGCACGGCAGCCCGGACGCCCAGCGCGCCGATACGTACGCCCGTGACGTGCTGACCAAGGAAAACGGCATCGCGCGCGTCCAGAAGCGGTCCTACATGGACTGGGGCGACCAGGCGAGCAACGAGATCCAGGCCATGAAGCGCATCGAGGCCACGCTGCTCAGCGAGATGGACCAGAAGGCGCGCGAGCTCCAGGCCGACTCCGAGCGCTCCACGGTCATCTCCGGTGCCGTCATCCTCCTGGTGCTCGGCGTCTCGCTGGTCGGCGCCTTCGTGGTGGCCCGCTCCATGATCCGCTCGCTGCGCCGGCTGCAGGACACCGCGACCCGGGTCGCCCAGGACCGGCTGCCCGAGCTCGTCAAGCAGCTCTCGGAGTCCGACCCGCAGGACGTCGACACCTCCGTCGAGTCCGTCGGTGTGCACAGCCGGGACGAGATCGGCCGAGTGGCCTCCGCCTTCGACGACGTGCACCGCGAGGCCGTCCGGCTCGCCGCCGAGCAGGCGCTGCTGCGGGGCAACGTCAACGCGATGTTCACCAACCTCTCGCGCCGTTCGCAGGGCCTCATCCAGCGTCAGCTCTCGCTCATCTCCGAACTGGAGTCCCGCGAGGCCGACCCGGACCAGCTGTCCTCGCTCTTCAAGCTCGACCACCTCGCGACCCGTATGCGCCGTAACGGCGAGAACCTTCTCGTCCTCGCCGGTGAGGAGCCCGGCCGCCGCTGGACGCGGCCCGTGCCGCTGGTCGACGTGCTGCGTGCCGCCGCGTCCGAGGTGGAGCAGTACGAGCGCATCGAGCTGTCGTCGGTGCCCTCCACCGAGGTCGCGGGACGCGTGGTCAACGACCTCGTGCACCTCCTCGCGGAGCTCCTGGAGAACGCGACGTCGTTCTCCTCGCCGCAGACCAAGGTGCGCGTCACCGGTCACGCGCTGCCCGACGGCCGCGTGCTCGTCGAGATCCACGACACCGGCATCGGCCTCTCCCCCGAGGACCTGTCCGCGATCAACGAGCGGCTCGCCGCTCCCCCGACCGTGGACGTCTCGGTGTCCCGCCGGATGGGTCTGTTCGTGGTCGGCCGGCTGTCCCTGCGGCACGGCATCCGCATCCAGCTCCGCCCGTCCGACTCCGGTGGTACGACCGCACTGGTCATGCTCCCCGTCGACGTCGCCCAGGGCGGCAAGAAGGTTCCCGGCAAGCCCGGTGCTGCCGGCGCGCCCGGTGGCCAGGGTGGTGCGCCGCAGATGCCCGCGGGCCCCGGTGCCCGTCCCGGCCTGCCCGCGGGTCCCGGAGCCGGCGGTGGCCCCGGCAGCCGTCCCTCCGCCCCGCAGGGCGGACCCGGTCTGCTCGGTTCCGAGCCGTCCCGGCGCCAGGTCGGGGCCGGTTCCGGTCCCCGGGCCGCGCTGCCCGGACGTACGCCGGGAGCGGGTCTCGCGGACCCGGCGCCGGCCGGCCCCCCGAAGCGCGGCGGTCTCGCCGGTGCCTTCGGCGGTGCGCGCGGCGGCCGTGAGGACGTACGGCAGAACGGCGGCCCCGAGCCGGAGCGCGGTGCTCCCTCCTCGCTGCCCAGGGCCGGCGGCCCCCGTGCGGAGCTGCCCGGCGGCAACCCGGCGGCCCCGCAGGACCCGTCGCAGGACGGCCGGCCGGGTACGAGCTGGGGCGCCCGGCAGAACCCCGCCGACGCGCCGCGCGGTCACGAGGAGACGGAGAGCCGTCAGGGCCCCGGCTCGACCGCCGAGTTCGAGCGCCCCGACTTCAACGGACCGCCGCCCGGCGTGGGCGCGCCGACCGGTCAGTACGAGCGTCCTGACGTACGGCAGACCCCCGCGGCCACCGGCCAGTTCGAGCGTGCCGACGTGCGCGGTCCGCAGGGCCGCGGACCGGGCCAGGGGCAGAGCCAGGGACCCGGCGCGACCGGGCAGTTCCCGCAGGCGGACGCCCGCGGTTACCAGGACCCGGCCGCCACGGGACAGTTCCCGCAGGCCGACGCCCACGGTTACCAGGACTCCAGCGCCACGGGTCAGTTCCCGCAGGCGGACGCCCGCGGCTACCAGGACCCGGCCGCCACCGGCCAGTTCCCGCAGGCCGAACCGGGCTCCACCACCGGCCAGTTCGAGCGCCCGGACGTACGGGGGCCGCAGGGCAACAGCACCTCCGGTCAGTTCGAACGCCCCGACGTGCGCGGTCCGCAGGGACTCGGCCAGGGCCAGGGCCGGACCGGGCAGTTCCCGCAGGCCGACACCCGTGGTTACCAGGACCCGGCCGCCACGGGGCAGTTCCCGCAGGCGCAGGCCCGCGGTTACCAGGACCCGGCCGCCACGGAGCGGTTCCCGCAGGCCGAACTGCCGTCCGCCGCCGAGCGGTTCACGCGCCCGGAGACACGGCGCCCGCAGGACGACGGGCAGCACAGGGCCGACCCGTACGACACCGGCGCACACCGCGCCGGATCGCCCGACGGCGGCGCGTACGACACCGGCTCCTACGACCGTTCCGGTTTCCGTCCCGCCGCGGCGCACCCCGCCGGCCCGCCGCAGGCACCTCTGGCCCCGCGTCCGCGCGGCCCCGAGGGCGATGCGGCAGGCCTGGGCGGCCGTGGCACCGACTTCGGAGCGCCTCGCCCCGTGGCGAGCCTGCCCGCGCAGCCTTCGCCGCAGCAGGCACCGCAGCAGCGCCAGGACCGGCCGCAGCACCAGCAGGCCGGGCCCCCGGCGGCTCCGCAGGCCCGGCAGCCGCACGACGCGCTGCCGCCCGCGGGCCCTGGGGACGGCCGCACGCCGCTCTTCGACACGCTGGAGTCGAACTGGTTCCACGGCGAGCAGCCCGGCGGGCAGGGTCCGCAGGGCCAGGCCGTCGGCGTGCCGCAGCAGCCCACCGCCGCCGCCCCCGAGCGGGAGGCCGCCGAGGCGAACTGGCGGCCCTCGCCGAACGACGAACTCGTCCGGCAGGCCGAGCGGGTGCGCAAGCCCGCCGCCGGCGGGGTCACCACCTCAGGACTTCCGCGCCGCGTCCCGAAGGCCAACCTGGTCCCGGGCACCGCGCAGGAACAGAACCACCAGAGTGGTCCGCAGGTCTCCCGTGCGCCCGATGACGTGCGCGGCCGGCTGACCAATCTTCGCCGGGGCATCCAGCAGGGCCGCCAGGCCGGTACCAACGGCACCACTGGCAGTTTCCGCACCGTTGACCCCACTCACCAGCAGGAGCGTTAGTTGAGTCCGATGAGCCAGGCGGCGCAGAATCTGAACTGGTTGATCACCAACTTCGTGGACAACACCCCCGGGGTGTCCCACACGGTGGTGGTCTCCGCCGACGGTCTCCTTCTGGCGATGTCCGAAGGCTTCCCCCGAGACCGTGCCGACCAGCTGGCGGCGGTGGCCTCCGGGCTGACCTCGCTGACGGCCGGCGCGTCCCGGATCTTCGAGGGCGGGCCGGTCGCGCAGACCGTGGTCGAGATGGAGAGAGGCTTCCTCTTCCTCATGTCGATCTCGGACGGGTCGTCGCTGGCCGTGCTGGCGCACCCCGACGCCGACATCGGCCTGGTCGGGTACGAGATGGCCCTGCTGGTCGACCGGGCGGGCACGGTGCTCACCCCCGACCTGCGCGCCGAGCTCCAGGGAAGCCTGCTCCATTAGGCGGCGCCGCGCCTAGTAACCCCGCAGCACCTCTTCAGGAAACGCCCCACAGCTTCACACCGTCCGGCCGTAAGTCCGATCCCCCACCGGCCCCGTCAGACGGCACGCCGACACCCTGCTGTCATGCCCGGAGGACCCATGACCCCGCCCCCCGCCTCTCACGATTCGTACGGCGGCGCGCATCTCGACGCGCCGTACGACGCATACGAGGGCGACCAGCCGCTGGTACGCCCTTACGCGATGACCGGCGGCCGGACCAGGCCGCGCTACCAGCTCGCCATCGAGGCGCTGGTCAGCACCACGGCCGACCCCGCACACCTGTCCACGCTGCTGCCCGAGCACCAGCGGATCTGCCACCTGTGCCGCGAGGTCAAGTCGGTGGCCGAGGTCTCGGCCCTGCTGTCGATGCCGCTCGGCGTCGCCCGCATCCTGGTGGCCGACCTGGCCGAGGCCGGGATGGTCGCCATCCACCAGCCGGGCGAGGGCGCGGACGCCGACGGAACGCCGGCCGTCACGCTGCTGGAAAGGGTGCTCAGTGGACTTCGCAAGCTCTGACGGCGCCACCGGCGCGACCGCCCGGTCCACCACCTCCGCGAAGATCGTGGTGGCCGGTGGTTTCGGCGTCGGCAAGACCACGTTCGTGGGGGCGGTCTCCGAGATCAACCCGCTGCGTACCGAGGCCGTCATGACCTCGGCGTCCGCGGGGATCGACGACCTCACCCACACCGGGGGCAAGACCACCACCACGGTGGCGATGGACTTCGGCCGCATCACGCTGGACCAGGACCTGATCCTGTACCTCTTCGGTACGCCGGGCCAGGACCGCTTCTGGTTCATGTGGGACGACCTGGTGCGCGGCGCCATCGGCGCCGTGGTCCTGGTGGACACCCGCCGGCTCGCCGACTGCTTCCCCGCGGTCGACTACTTCGAGAACAGCGGACTGCCCTTCGTGATCGCCCTCAACGGGTTCGACGGCCACCAGCCGTACACGCCCGACGAGGTGCGCGAGGCGCTGCAGATCGGGCCCGACACCCCGATCATCACGACCGACGCGCGCCACCGTGCGGACGCGAAGAGCGGCCTGATCACGCTGGTCGAACACGCGCTGATGGCCCGGCTGAAGTAGTCCGGCCGGGGTAGGACACAAGTGGGGCTCCATATACGGAAGTTGTCGTAGCCGGGCCGGGGCGGGCTGTGGCGTACGACACTCTTCGGCCCTGGTCCGCGGTGGAGTTCATAACGTTTCGAATGAGAATTGCAGGAGCAAGGCAACCCGGCGCGTTCGCTCGGTGTCGCTGCGCTCATACGGGCCCCGTCTTTTGACGGGGCTCGTTCTTTATGCCCGTTTTATCTGAGGGATGGGCCACTGGGAACCCGACGCCCCGGCTGTTTGGTCCACAACCGTCGGCCGTGCTGGAATTCGGCGAAACTCCTGAGTAAGTACGAGCAGTCCGAGCAGGTGGCACGAGTATGGCGAGCGGCCGGCCCGCGCAACGGGTGCCGGCGGTCGCGCAGTGAAGTACGGCCCGGAACGAAACACGGCACAGCGTAGGTGCCGACGCCGAGAGGTTGTTGGTCGAGTGAGGCGAAGCAAGAAGAGCTCCGCAGAGCAGCAGACGCGGGGCAACTTCACCCCGCCGTCGCGTGCTGCGGCGCCGGGTGCCGCCGAGGTTCCGGAAGCCGCTCCGCAGAGCGGCAGTTCCAGCAGGATGTCACCGCGCAACTGGCGGGTGGCCACCCGGCTGAACGCGATCCTCCTCATACCCGCCCTGGTCGCCCTGGTCATGGGTGGCTTCCAGGTGAATGGCTCCGTCAACAACTGGCGGCAGGCGCAGGACGCGGAGAAGACCGCGCTCATCGTGCGCGCCGCCGCCGAGTACGGCCACGCGCTGCTCAACGAGCGCGACCTGACCGCCGCCCCGCTGCTCGCGAACAAGAACCGCGAGGGCAAGGACGTCACCGCGGCGAAGGCCGTCACCGACGCCGCGAAGCAGAAGTTCGACACGGCGGTCAAGGCGGCGCCCGACAACCAGGGCCTGCGCAACCGACTGAACCGCATCAAGCAGGCCGAGCCGCTGCTCCCCGCGTTGCGCGAGACCGCCTACACCGCGGCCGTCGAGAGCAAGAACCCGGTCGCCACCGAAGAGGGGTACCGCGACGTCCAGCACTTCCTGATGGAAGTGTCGAACGAACTGAGCCTGGGCTCCGGCAACATCACCTCGTACGGCAGGACCGTGTACGCGGTCGAGCTGGCGAAGGCCGCCGAGTCCCTGCAGCGCGCCATCGGCATGCACCTGCTGATCCGGCCGAGCGGCAACGGCGAGGGCGCGATCTACGACGGCCAGGTCAAGGCGTTCTGCTCGTACAACTACCTGGAGACGATCGCCCTCGGCGAGTACGCGTCGGGCGGCACCCAGCACGACGTGGACCGGCTCCGCGAGGTCATGCAGGGCAAGGCCAAGGACGGCGCCGAGAAGCTCGCGGCGGCCCAGGCCGCCGCGCGCGCCGCGGGCAAGCCCTTCCCGACGCCGCCGGCCAAGAACGGTTCGATGCTCGACGGCATGGCCGCCGAGATCTGCAAGGGTCAGTCGACCCGCGCGCTCGCCGCCAAGGGGATCGTCCCGGAGACCTGGATGGCCGCGTCGACGGCCAAGTTCGACGGTTACTCGCAGATCGAGAACGAGCTCGTCGACAAGGCCGTGACGGACGCGGCGGCCATCTCCGAGAGCTCGCGCAACGACGCGATCATCAACGGTGCGATCGTCGTGGTCGCCCTGCTCGCCGCCTTCATCCTGGCCGGCACGGTCGCCCGCCAGATGAGCCGCTCGATGAAGCGTCTGCGCACCGCCGCCTTCTCCATCGCCGAGCAGCGGCTGCCGATGCTCGTCGACCAGCTCTCCCGTACCGAGCCCGGCCGGGTCGACACCCGGGTGCAGCCCATCCCGATCACCTCGCACGACGAGATCGGCGAAGTGGCCCGCGCCTTCGACCAGGTGCACCGCGAGGCCGTCCGGCTCGCTGCCGAGCAGGCCATGCTGCGGGGCAACGTCAACGCGATCTTCACCAACCTCTCCCGCCGCAACCAGTCGCTGATCGAGGGCCAGCTGACCCTCATCACCGACCTGGAGAACAACGAGGCCGACCCGGACCAGCTGGAGAGCCTGTTCCGGCTCGACCACCTGGCCACCCGTATGCGCCGCAACGGCGAGAACCTCCTGGTCCTCGCGGGCGAGGAGCCCGGCCGCCGCTGGAACCAGCCGGTTCCGCTGGTCGACGTGTTGCGCGCCGCCTCCTCCGAGGTGGAGAACTACGAGCGCATCGAGCTGACCGGCGTCCCCGAGTCGGAGATCCACGGCCAGGCCGTGACCGACCTCGTGCACCTGCTCGCCGAGCTCCTGGAGAACGCGACGACGTTCTCCTCGCCGCAGACCAAGGTCCGCGTCACCGCGACCCGGCTGCCGGACGGCCGCGTGATGGTCGAGATCCACGACAAGGGCATCGGTCTCACCGCGGAGGACTTCGCGGACATCAACCACAAGCTGGCCAATCCGCCGACGGTGGACGCCGCCGTCTCGCAGCGGATGGGGCTGTTCGTGGTCGGCCGGCTCGCCGACCGGCACGGCATCCGGGTCCAGCTCCGTCCCTCGGGCGAGCAGGCCGGTACGACGTCGCTGGTCATGCTGCCGGACGCGATCACCCACGGTGGCGGTGGCGAGAACCAGCCGCAGGGCGACTTCACCGTCTCCTCGATCATGGCCGACCAGCAGTCCGCTCCCGAGCAGCCCGCCTTCGAGGCCGCCCCGATGCGCACCGCGGCCGAACTCGGCTTCGACGACTCGCAGTACGACCGGCAGCACGGCCGGCCGGACGGGCCCGGTAACGGCCCCGCCAGGACACCGCTCGATCCGGTGAACCGCTCGTTGCAGCGCGAGGAGCGCAGGGCGGCCCTGGAGGGCCGGCCCGGACAGGGCGAGGACCGCCCGCTGTTCCGCGACGAGGTGCCGCAGCAGCGGGGCGGTTACGAGGAGCAGCGGTACGAGGAGCCCGGCCAGGGCCCCGGCTACCCGGACCCCTCCTACCAGGACCCCTCCTTCCAGGCTGCCCCGTACGGCGACGGTGACCAGCAGCAGCCCTCGTACGGCCAGAACGGCTACCCGGCGGCGCCCGGCACGTCCTCCGGCGGCTTCGACGGCTTCGGTCCGCGGGACTCCTTCGGCTCGACCGAGCGGTACACCGGACAGCCGCAGCAGGGCTATACGGAATCCGAGTACCAGTCCTACGCTGAGGCTCCTCAGCAGCCTCAGCAGGCCAACTGGCAGGATCAGAACGGTTTCCAGACCGCCTACGACCCCGCCTTCCCGGCGCAAGCGGAATCCGGCCAGACGGCCCCCGACGCTCCCACGGCAGGTCAGGACCCCGTAGGCTTCGACCGCCCGGGATCCACTCCTCCCGCGCCGCGCGCCGGTCACGCCATGACCGACGCCGGCCTTCCGCGCCGTGGCAGCCAGTCCGGTCCGGAGAGCATGCTCAGCCGGCACAGCAGGTCCGCAGGCGGCGCCGAGCAGCAGGAGCAGGCGCCCCGGGCGGAGCAGCCGCAGGCACCGCGGTCCCAGGCCCCGCAGGCACCGCAGTCCTTCCAGGCGCCGGGACCTTCGCAGGCGGAGGTCTCCCCGCAGGGGGCCGCCGGTGCGGGCGAGGCCGCGGACGACAGCTGGCGCACGTCGAACGACGAGCGCTGGCAGCGGGCCGAGAAGCTCAAGGACCCGAAGGCGGGCGGGGTCACCCCCTCCGGCCTCCCCAAGCGGGTGCCCAAGGCCAACCTGGTCGAGGGCGCCGCCGAGCAGACCCCGCAGGGCGGCCCCCAGGTCTCCCGCGCCCCCGAGGACGTCAGGGGCAGGTTGAGCAACCTGCGCCGCGGTGTCCAGCGGGGACGCAGCGCGGGGACCGACCAGGACCAAGCGGCCACTTACGATCAGCACAGTGGACCGGGTAGTACCTACAACCAGGAGCGTTAGTGTGAGCCCGATGAGCCAGGCGGCGCAGAATCTGAACTGGTTGATCACCAATTTCGTGGACAACACCCCCGGGGTGTCGCACACGGTGGTGGTCTCCGCCGACGGACTCCTGCTGGCGATGTCCGAAGGTTTCCCGCGTGACCGTGCCGATCAACTGGCGGCCGTGGCCTCCGGTCTGACGTCGCTGACGGCAGGTGCCTCCCGGATCTTCGAGGGCGGCGCCGTCAACCAGACCGTGGTGGAGATGGAGCGTGGATTCCTTTTCATCATGTCCATCTCCGACGGATCTTCGCTCGCGGTGCTCGCGCACCCCGACGCCGACATCGGCCTCGTAGGCTACGAGATGGCGCTCCTCGTGGACCGGGCCGGCACGGTGCTGACCCCGGACCTGCGGGCCGAGCTCCAGGGGAGTCTGCTCAACTGAGCATCGCTTGGACAACTGCCCGAAGTCGAACAGGCAGACACAAGTGTTCTCAACTAGCAGACACCCCGTGCGTGTTGGTGTCCCCGGGCTTTAGGGTTCGGGGACGTGGCTCCACAAGTGCATGGCGCCCGCAGTGCAGTCGGAGGAGGAGAACGTGGCAACGCCCCCAAACGGTTCGTCGGCCGACTGGCCCTATGGCCGCGGCCCGGGACAGGGTCAGGGTGGCTCCGGCGACCCCTCGCAGAACCGCTTCAACTTCCCCTCCACACCGAGCCGTTCCTCGCACGAGGGCCGTCCGTACCAGCAGCAGCCGCCCCCTCAGCAGCCGCAGCGTGCGCAGCAGGGTCCGCACCGGGCGCAGCCCGGCATCCAGCCGGTGCAGCCGCGCCACACGGGTCGCGCGGGCTCCCCGTCGTCCTCCTCCCCCGGCGGCGGCACCCACAACCCCCTGGTGCGTCCGTACGCCATGACGGGCGGCCGTACCAGGCCCCGCTACCAGCTCGCCATCGAGGCGCTGGTCAGCACCACGGCGGACCCGAGCAGGCTGCAAGGGCAGTTGCCCGAGCACCAGCGGATCTGCCACCTGTGCCGTGAGATCAAGTCCGTGGCCGAGATCTCGGCACTGCTCTCCATCCCCCTCGGCGTTGCCCGGATCCTCGTCGCCGACCTGGCAGAGGCCGGACTCGTCGCCATTCACCAGCCCGGCGGCGACGAAGCCGCGGGCGGTCAGCCAGACGTGACACTGCTCGAAAGGGTGCTCAGTGGACTTCGCAAGCTCTAGCAGCGGAGCAGCCCGCTCCACAACCTCCGCGAAGATCGTGGTGGCGGGCGGCTTCGGCGTCGGCAAGACGACGTTCGTCGGAGCCGTGTCGGAGATCAACCCGCTGCGCACCGAGGCCGTCATGACGTCCGCGTCGGCGGGCATCGACGACCTCACCCACACCGGTGACAAGACGACCACCACGGTCGCCATGGACTTCGGCCGCATCACGCTGGACCAGGACCTGATCCTGTACCTCTTCGGTACGCCGGGCCAGGACCGCTTCTGGTTCATGTGGGACGACCTGGTACGGGGTGCCATCGGCGCCGTCGTGCTGGTGGACACCCGCCGGCTCGCCGACTGCTTCCCCGCGGTCGACTACTTCGAGAACAGCGGACTGCCCTTCGTGATCGCCCTCAACGGGTTCGACGGCCACCAGCCGTACAACCCGGAGGAGGTCCGGGAGGCCCTCCAGATCGGGCCCGACACCCCGATCATCACCACCGACGCACGGCACCGGGCGGACGCGAAGAGCGCGCTGATCACTTTGGTGGAGCATGCCTTGATGGCGCGCCTGCGGTAGTACGTCCGTACGGGGTGCGCGGAAAGGGCCCGTCCTGCTGAGGATTCCTCAGCAGGACGGGCCCTTTTGCGTGAGCAGAGGGGTGGCGCGGGTGGTGATTCGTGCGGGTGCGTCGTGGCTGGTCGCGCAGTTCCCCGCGCCCCTGTGGGGCGCCCCTGTCGGCGCCGTGGGTCAGCCTTGCCAGCTGTGGGGGGCGCGGAAGCCGGGGGTGCGTTCCAGGCGGCGCCAGCCGGCGGAGGTGCGGGCGTGCGGGGCAGAGACCTCGGCCGGCCGCGCGGCGGCGCGCGCCAGCAGGATCGCGGTGATCGCGGCGAGCTCCTCGGGGGCCGCCTCGCCCTTCTCCACGCGCAGCAGGTTCTTCGTGGCAGCCGTGTCGGCGGGGGTGCTCATCGGTTTCGTCGTCTCCGTCTCGTCGTCGTGCACAGAAGTCTCGGGGGTCACAGGGCCTACTGGGGCGGGTTGCCGTGCTTGCGCGAGGGCAGGTTCGCGTGCTTGTTGCGCAGCATCGCAAGCGACGCAATGAGGACCGCGCGCGTCTCCGCCGGATCGATGACGTCGTCGACCAGTCCGCGCTCGGCCGCGTAGTACGGGTGCATCAGCTCGGCCTTGTACTCCTTGACCATGCGCGCGCGCATCGCCTCGGGGTCGGCGGCCTCCGCGATCTGCTTGCGGAAGATCACGTTGGCCGCGCCCTCGGCGCCCATCACCGCGATCTCGTTCGTCGGCCAGGCATAGGTGAGGTCCGCACCGATGGACTGGGAATCCATGACGATGTACGCACCTCCGTACGCCTTGCGCAGGATCAGGGAGATCCGCGGCACGGTGGCGTTGCAGTACGCGTACAGCAGCTTCGCGCCGTGCCGGATGATCCCGCCGTGCTCCTGGTCGACGCCGGGCAGGAAGCCCGGGACGTCGAGGAGCGTCACGATAGGGATGTTGAAAGCATCGCACATCTGGACGAACCGGGCAGCTTTTTCGCTTGCCTCGATGTCCAGGACACCGGCCAGGGACTGCGGCTGGTTGGCGACGATGCCCACGACCTGGCCGTCCAGACGGGCCAGGGCGCAGAGGATGTTGGTGGCCCAGCGCTCGTGGACCTCCAGGTAGTCACCGTCGTCGACGAGCTCCTCGATGACCTTGCGCATGTCGTACGGGCGGTTGCCGTCGGCCGGGACGAGGTCCAGCAGGACGTCGCCGCGACGGTCCGCGGGGTCCTCGGAGACGACCGTCGGCGGGTTCTCGCGGTTGTTGGAGGGCAGCATCGAGATCAGGTACCTGACCTCGGCGATGCAGGTCTCCTCGTCGTCGTACGCGAAGTGCGCGACGCCCGAGGTCTCGGCGTGCACGTCGGCGCCGCCCAGACCGTTCTGGGTGATCTCCTCGCCGGTCACCGCGCGGACCACGTCGGGTCCCGTGATGAACATCTGCGAGGTCTCGCGGACCATGAAGACGAAGTCGGTGAGGGCGGGGCTGTAGGCCGCGCCACCCGCGCACGGGCCGAGCATCACGCTGATCTGCGGGATGACGCCGGAGGCCCGGGTGTTGCGCTGGAAGATGCCGCCGTAGCCGGCGAGCGCGGAGACGCCCTCCTGGATACGGGCGCCGGCGCCGTCGTTCAGCGAGACCAGCGGCGCGCCGGCCGAGATGGCCATGTCCATGATCTTGTGGATCTTCGTGGCGTGCGCCTCGCCGAGTGCGCCGCCGAAGATCCGGAAGTCGTGCGCGTAGACGAAGACCGTGCGGCCCTCGACCGTGCCCCAGCCGGTGATGACACCGTCGGTGTACGGCTTCTTGTTCTCCAGGCCGAATCCGGTCGCCCGGTGCCGCCGCAGCTGTTCGACCTCCTTGAAGGAGTCCGGGTCGAGCAGCAGCTCGATGCGCTCGCGGGCGGTGAGCTTGCCCTTGGCGTGCTGCGCCTCGGTCGCCCGGTCGCTCGGGCCGCGGCGGGCCTGCTCGCGCAGCGCGTGCAGCTCGGCCACCCGGCCGCGGGAGTCGGTGGGCTCGCCCGGAGTATCCAAAACGGTCATGTGTCGACCCTACGAAGAACGACAAGAAAACGGTCCGTCGACTCTGCACAGTCTCCGGACCGGATCCCTGTTGAGGCCGGACAGAACCATGCCCGGGAAGGGAGTGAATCCCCGTCCGGGGGCGGAGCTTTTTGTAAAGAGGTCACAAAGGGCCTCACTGCGGCGCGCTGCACACCCCGGTCAGCCAGGGCGGCTCGGTCTCCTCCTCCTCGCGCTGCTGCACCCGCTGGAGCGACTTCAGCAGCGGCAGCGGATCGGACGTCGGGTCCGCCAGCTGGAGCAGGGTCGCCTCGTAGAAGGCGTCCCTGACCGTCGCGGGCATCAGGTCCGACGCGTCCAGGCACAGGCGCTGCCCGCCCACGAGGTTCTTCTCGATGAACGTGTCCGCCGCGTCGGAGGCCACCCGCACCTTCGAGTTCGCGGAGAACACCTTGGCGTCCCTCGCCCAGCTCCGCTGACCTTCCTCGGAGGCCAGGTGCCGGAGCAGACGGCGGGCGCCGGGGGTGTCGTTGAAGAGGACGGCGAAGTCGCCGGAGACCTCGCGGCCACGCGCCTGCGCCTGGCTCCGGCCCCAGGGGGAGCCGGGCAGTACACGCTCCGAGCCGACGACCGCGACGTCGTCGCGGTGCTCGTCGCCGTAGAAGGCCGTACGGGCGAAGGAGCCCTGGTGTTCGAGCGAGCAGCCGGGCAGGGAGAACAGCAGACCGCCGCTGTGCGGCTCGCCGCGGTGGTCGGTGAGCAGGGCCCGCTCGGCGGCTCCGCCGGCGGGGGCCTGGTCCGGGACCTCGCCGGGGTCCGCGCCCCGGGCCCTGTCCGATTCCCTGTCCGATTCCCTGTCCGGGGCCTCGCCCGTGCCCGTCCTCCCGGGTTTTTCCCGCACGTCCTGGGCCATCAGTGCGGACCAGGTCTGCCAGGCCTTCAGGACGCGGAGGTCGGTCCACGGGACCAGGGTCCGGCCGGCCGGGTCCCGGCTGCCGGTCGCCCACTGGGTGTAGACCTCGGTGCCGTACATCTGGAGCATGAGGTCCTCGATCCAGTCGCTGCCCGGCCAGCCGGACGCGCCGTCGTCCCCCATGCCCATGCACCAGGCCGGGAGGGGGGCGGGCGAGGTCGGCGCCGGTTCGCCCTTGCGGTACCAGACGAGGCTCTTGAGGTCGGCCTTCAGCGGGACCCAGAAGACCTGGCCGGGCAGGTCGGGCAGTCTCGGCTGCCAGGGGGCGCCGTACTGCTCCGGGTCGTAGAGCGGTGGGTCGATGCTCCCCAGGTCCCGCAGGTGCTTGCCGCGGGCGTACTCGGCGAGCTCACCCACTCCCGGCAGGACCGCGACGTCGGGCGGGGAGCCGGACTGGACCTGGGAGAGGAGCACCTCCCGCTGGGCCGCGGTGCCCTCGTAGGAGTAGGGGACGCCCGAGCCGTCGAGCAGTGCGCGGAAGGCGTCGCCCTGGGCTCCGGTCCACGGGCCCAGCACCGTCACCGCCTGCGGCCGGTCGGGCCCGGGTGCGGCCAGGCCGCAGCCCGCGAGCAGCACGGTCAGGGCGAGGATCACCGGCCGCAGGGCGCGCGCCGGGCCCCGGGTCGCGGGGCGGCCCTTCGCCCGCGGCAGGGCGCGTGCCGGGGCCGGGGTCGCGGGGCGGCCTTCCGCTCGCGGCAGGGCGCGTGCCGTCATCCGGGTCATGGGGCGACCTTCCAGTAGTCCAGCCACAGCCGGCGGCCGAGGCCGCAGAGGGGCAGGGCGACCATGGCGAGGCCGGCCGCTCCGACGCCCCATACGTACGGGGCGCGCCGGTAGGCGTCGGCCAGCCCCCCGTCGATCTCGCGGACGGATTCCTTGACGTCCAACTGGGCCAGGTCCGGGTCGGCCAGGGCTCCCGCCCGCCCCGGGGCCGCCCGGGACTCCAGGGTGTTGAGCCGCTCGCGCGCGCCGTCGAGTGCCCGCTGGGTGCTGGACGTCCAGAGCGGCGGCAGCACGGCGAGGAGCAGCACCAGCAGCAGGCCGCCCGCGAGTGACCGGCTGAATCTGCGTCCGCAGCGTCTACGCAGCACGGCCCACGCCGAGACGAGCGTCACCCCGGTGCCCAGCAGAGCCGCCTCCGCCACGCCTGCGACCACGTGCTGTGCCGGATCCGTGCCGGTGTCCCTGGCCACCTGCGCGAGTTGCAGGCGCTGGAGGGCGGTCAGCCGGTCGACGATGCCGGTCTCACCCCTGGTCAGGATCGTCCTGCCCTCGGTCATCTTCTGTCTGCGGGTCAGCGAGAGGTCGTCGTAGCCCCAGATCCCCTGCCCCATCGATTCGGTGTACCTGCCGAGCAGGCCGCGCAGGGTGCCCAGCGTCCGCTCGCCCTCCTTGCCCGCGATCTGTCCCGCCGCGAGCTGTGACAGGCCCTCCTCCGCGGCGAACCGCTGGGTGGGGTAGTTCTCGTTGGCCTCCAGGGCCCCGCCCAGCTGGGCCTTCTCCGCGTACGTCTGGGCCCGTGTCAGCGCGAGTCTGACGGCGACCACCTCGCGGACCGCGGGCGCGGAGACCTCGCGCAGCCGTGGGACCTCGCGGTGCACGTCGGCGTACGAGACCAGCAGGAGCGTCACGGCCAGCGCGCCGAGCAGCCCGGCCGCCACCATGTGGAGTTCGAGGAGACGGCGGGTCCGCGAGTTGCCGCGGCCGCGCCATCTGCGGGGCACCACTCTCACGCGGGACCCCCCTGCTCCGTGCCGCAGTACACGCAGAACGTCGCGGCGGCCCGGACCGGCCTGCCGCAGCCGGGGCGCACACAGGGCGCGGCCGGGCCGGACGTCGGGCCGGCCGGGGGCGGCGTCCCCGGGCCGGTGAGCGCGGACAGCAGGAGGTGGGTGAGCGGGACGGGGCGGGCCGCTTCGCCGTCGCCGGTCGCAGCTCCGGCGCGAAGCTGGAGTTGCGCGTCCCTGATGTGGGCGAGCCGGCTGCGGTCGCCGAGTCTGCCGGCGAGGCCGGACGCGTTCTTCAGGTGCCGGTCGGCCGAGCCTTCCCGCCCTGCCGCGAGGGCGTCCAGCCCCCTCTTGAACTCCTCCACCATGCGGGAGTACTGGACGTGCCGGCTCTCCTCGCCGCCGTACGGCACCGGGGAACGCGCCGGGGCGGGGTCGGCCCGCACGGCCGCCGTCCACCGGACGAGTACGGCCGCGTCCGCCCCCGGCACCGACACCATCGCCAACTGGATCTCCTCGTGGTGCAGATCGCTGCCCGCCTGCGCGCTCAGCGTCAGCAGGTAGTGCCGTTCCTCGGTCGCCCAGGCGTAGGTGCGGAACAGCAGGCGGCCGGGGGCCGGGCCGGTACCGGGCGGCTGCCCCGCCGGCTCCCCCGCCTCCCCCGGCCCCGCCGGGTACGGCGTGAGAGGCCGGCGGGACGGGAACGTCTCCTCCAGGGACAGCAGGCGTACGCCCCTTCGAGGGGTCACCCACACCGGGAGCTCGGGGTCGCGGAGCGCGCCCAGCCGGCCGACCACCGCGGCGACCGCCTCGGCCACCCGGCCCGAGACCGGTGCGGCGGTGCCGTGCAGCCGGCGGGCGATCCGGGCCAGTACCTCCGCCTCCCAGTCGGCCCCCACGCCCAGTACGTCGCAGGTGAACCTCCCCTCGCAGGCGTCCAGTTCGGCATCGAGTCCGTCCACCCCCGTGCCCGCCCCGTCGGTGATCATCACCAGTCGTACGATGCGGCGCGGATGCTCCCGCGCCATCGTCCGCGCCCTTTCCAGCCAGGTCAGGCAGCCACCGCGCGCGGCGGCGGTGAGCGGCAGCAGGCGGGTGGCCACGAACACGGCCTGCTTGCGCCGTGCCTCGTCGGCCACGGCCCAGCCGCCCGTGTCGGGGTGCGCGGTGACGGAATCGCCGCCCAGCACGGCGAAGGAGGCTCCCTCGGGCAGCGCGCGCACGGCTGCGGCGACCGCCTCGCGGGTCTCCTCGACCCGCCCCGGCGCGAAGTCCACCGCGATGATCACACCCAACTCGTCGGGCGGCGGGGCCTGTTCGGCCGCCCCGGCCCCGACACGGACGACGGCGGTGACGGTCTGCGGCCCGGCGCCGGGCCAGTGGTCACCCGGACCTTCGACGGTCAGCCGGTGGCGCGGCCCGGCGGCAGGGGCGGTTCCCATCCGAAGGACCTCCTCTCAAGGCATCGGGAAGCAGCAGCAGGCCTCAGTAACGTGTGCGTGGGCGTACCGAGTTGGCCAGGTCCACCAGGTGTTCCGACTCCTCCCGTCGGCCGCACCGGCCGGCCATCGTCCGGTAGGCGGCGTCCAGCCGGAAGCGCACGGCACGCTCGCCGGCGGGCCTGCGGCCGGCCGTCCCTGCGGCCGGCCCCTGGCCCTGGCCCTGTGCCACGAGCGTGTCGAGGAGCCACTCGTCGAGCTCGGTCGCCAGGCGGCTCACCAGTTCCTCCGGCAGCTGTACCGCGCTGTCGGCGTCCAGTTCGTGCAGGGCCCGCGCCGCGTCGACGAGGCCCCGGCGGTCCTGCCGCCGTCCCGCGTCCGGTTCCCGTTCCGTCCGCAGCCTGGCCCCCCGGACCCGTATCTCGGCGATCCGCACCACCGCGTGGTCGCGGGACTCCGGGGGCACCCGCTCCAGCGCGCGCCGCGCCCGCTCCCGGTCGCCGTCCGCGAGGGCGATCCTGGCGAGGCCGAGGGCCGCGCCGCCCTGGGAGGGGTTGCGGGCCAGGACCGTGCGGTACAGGGCCTCGGCGGTGAGGCCGGGCGCCGAGGGTTCGCCGAGCCGTTCCGCGCAGTAGGCGAGGGCGAGTTTCGGTGCGTACTCCCCCGGCACCGCGCCGTGCACCCGCAGGAAGTGCCGTTGCGCGGCGCGCAGTTCGGCCTCCCCCGAGGTGGCGTCCGCCGTGCCCTGCCGGGCGGCCGTTCGCCCGCCCCGGTCGGCACGCCACAGGGCGAGCAGGCCGTGGTGCCAGGTGAGCCGCCAGTTCGGGTGGTCCGTACCGCTGCCGAGGATCCGGCCCGCGGCTTCGAGCTCGCGGGCGGCCCGCTCGTAGGCGTCGGGGCGGCTGCTCCAGAGCAGGAGCCGCACGTTGTGCAGGCAGACCTCCGCCGACTCCTCGACCGGTCCGCCCCGCGGCGGCTGGCCGAGCGGCTGGGCGGGATCGTAACCGGTGATGCCGAACCGCCACTCCTGGCTGTCGCCGGGGCGCGGCGTCGGGGCGGGCAGCCCCCGGGCGACCTCCAGGGCGGTGGGGGTGCCCGGATCGAGGAAGGGGGCGTCACAGGGCGCGCGGCGGGAGGGCACCGGCCTGCGCAGCCAGTGTTCGGGGCCGGGCACGGTGCCGAGCCGGTCACCCAGCAGGTGCACGGACGGGACGAACTGCCGGGACGGGCGCGGCGGGTCCCTCCGGCCGCGCAGGGCGCGTATCTCCCGTGCGACGAAGCGCAGTTGCTCCGCCATCTCCTCCGGTTCCGCGAACCGCCCCGCGGGGTCCCGGTGGGTGGCGCGGGCGACGGTCCGGCGGAACGAGTCGATGCCGACCTCGCAGCCCCCGGTGGTCACCGCGCAGTCCGCGAGCGCCGCCAGGGTGCGGCCCAGGCAGTGGATGTCGTGCGCGACGGTGACCCCGGTCGACTTCACCTCCGGGGCCGCGAACCCCGGGGTGCACAGCGGGGTGGGGCGGTTCGCGCCGTCGGCCGGCTGGACCCCGCCCAGGTCGATGACCTTGATGCCGGTGCCCTCGTGGATGACGTTGGAGGGCTTCATGTCGCCGTAGACGAGGCGCATCGACCGCAGATGGCCGAGGGCCTCCAGGATCTGGACGCCGTAGGCGAGCACGTGCTCGATGTCGAGCGGGGCGCCGAGCGGGTTCTGGCCGCGCCGGGTGCGGGCGGCGATCTCGGCGAGCGTGAGGTCGCCCACGTACTCCATCACGATGTACGAGGTCGGCTCCTCGTCCGCCGTCCGGGGTACCTCGACGTAGTCGAGGATGCGGACGATGCGGGGGTGGCGGATGGCGATGAGGTTGCGGCGTTCGCTGTCCGCACGCCTGGCGCCCTCCTCGTCGTGCCGGTTGAGGAGGCCCTTGACCGCCACCGGCTTGTCGTCGAGGTGGGCGTCGTGGGCGAGGTACACCCAGCCCTGCCCGCCGTTGGCGAGCGGGCCCCGCACGGTGTAGTGCTCGCCCAGGGTGTCGCCCTCGCCCAGTGCGGGTTCGTAGGAGTACGGCTTGCCGCAGCGCGGGCAGAAGCCCTTGTCCGGGGGTCTCTCCTCGGTGAGCGAGCCGATGTCGGCCCGGCAGTCGCGGGCTCCGCACCTGATGGGCAGGTCGGCGCGCGCCTGCCGGTCGAGGACCCGGGAGACCGCGTCGGGCACCTTGCGGTCGGGCAGTGCGAGGAGGTGTTCCTCGCCCGGCGGGCTCGGCACGTCCGCCAGCCGCGGGGCGGTGGCGGAGCGGCCGCAACTGTCGCAGTACCCGGTGGGCAGGACGCCCCCTGGGCAGCTGTCTCCGGACAGGGCCCGGTGCGGGCACGGGGTCACTCGCCCGTCCCCCGCCCGAGCTCGGCGGTCAGGGCGTACAGGTCCCGGTCCAGTCTTCTGAGGAGTTTGCGCAGGGCGCGGATGCGGCGGCGCGGGTCGCTCTGACCGGTCGCCCGCACCCAGTCCTCGTGGCGTGCGACGGCGACGTCCGGCGGGTGCGGGCGGCCGGTCGTCGACCCGGCCCCGCGGCCGTACTTGCGTTGCGCCCTGCGCCTCTTCTCACCCTGGTAGAGCTTCTCCACCAGGGCCCTGGAGTGGGTGCGAAGGGCCGGGTCGAGGAGTTGCTGCTCGGCCTGCCGTTTGGGTTCCCCGTACGAGTCGCAGACCAGCAGCAGCCGTAACCCGGCGGCGTGCGCGCGGCCCAGCAGGGCGAGGGTCGCCTCGCGCTCGGGGGCACGGTCGAGCCCGGTGACGAGGACGCTGCCGCGCAGCCGGTACGGGGTGGCTCGGCGGGCTTCGGCGTACTGGCCCGTCAGCAGCCAGTCCCGGCAGGCCGCGCCGTCCCCGACAGCGTCCCCCTGCGTCCGTACGACCTGCTCGGCCAGCGCGCGCACGCCCCCCGGCGCCGCCGCGTCGTGGTCGACGTCGGCGAGGTGGCGGGCGAATCTGAAGGTGCGGTGCCGGTCCGACCCCTCCTCCAGCACGCTGATCTTGACCGAGGGCTGGTCCTGGCCGTGGAACCAGGTCCACACCCTGGCCCACAGTGCGTCGTCCCAGTCGAACGGGGCGGCGAGGCCGGCCACGAGGGGCACCGCCCGTGCGATCTCGTCGACGGGGACCATGTAGTCGTAGTCGGTGGGCAGCCGGTGCTGGGCGACGGCCTGGTCGGAGACCACCAGCCCCACCACCCTGAGCGGCGGCGGGGGCCGGTCCGGCGCGGGTTCCCGGTGCCGGGGCCCGGGGTCGACGCTGACCCCCGCGCCGCTGAACCCGTGGAGTACGTTCCCGCGCTCGGGGTCCAGCTGGATCCACCGCTCCCGCAGTCCCCGCACGGTCGCGCCCAGGGTCAGACCCGCCGGGGCCTCCTCCGGGTGCCCCGTCATCAACACCCGCTCCCCCGTGACGAGTTCACGGTGCAGCCTGGCCGGTCGCAGCGAGGGGACCCCGGCTTCCAGCGCGAGCACCGCGACGTCCAGCTCCTTCTCGTTCTCCCCCGGCAGAGCACTCGGCCCGGCGGAGGGGAACCAGCCGTCCTCGGTCACTCTCGCCCGTACGGCGGGCGCCCCGGGGGCGGCGACGAAGTCGACCCACAGCGGGGTGTCCCGGTCCACCGCGACGTGCGCACAGGTGAGTGCCCGGTCGGCGGTCAGCAGTACGCCCGCGCCGCAGACCTCGCGCACCGGGTCGCCGCGCCACAGCCTCAGCCGCCACGACGCGTAGATTCCCTCGTCCCTGTGGACGTCCCCGTCCGCCTCCATGGCGCCCGAGGATACGCCGGGTGACGGTCCCGCTCCAGCGAATCCGCGGCGAACCCGGCACTTCGTGTGGCGGGTACGGAGTTTTCCGGCGCACCCCAACCCGCTTGCTGCACAAGCACACTGACGGCCCCTCACACAGATTTCTCCGTGCGAGGGGCCGTCAGTCAGCCTTGCGGCGTGCTCAGCCGCCGCAGTGGAACCGTGCCCCGCCCCAGTCCGCGTGGTCGTTGCCCGGCCCGTCGCCACCGTCCCCGGTCACCAGGTCGACGTACTTCGCGCCGGTCAGGTCGGCGCTGAGCGCCCACCCCGGATCGGCGCCCCTGAGCACCGGCGAACTCACCTTCTCGGCGCCGTCGGCCAGCACGCTGAACTGCACGCTGCCCCGGGTGGTCTGGACGTCGTCCAGCCCGACCTGGGCCGTGAACGAGGTGCACCCGCCGCCCAGGTAGTAGCGGATCCTGCCGGGTGACGCGGTCCCCAGGCCCTTGGCGTGGACCGTGCCGTTCAGGGTGAGGGGCTTGCCGTCGCCCGGCGCGGTCTCGCCGTTCGACATGTCCTTCTCTGCCGGGCCCCAGCCGTTCTCACTGGCCGTCCAGTCGAGATCGCTGGCGTACGCGTCCTCGGCGGGCGGTGGCGGGAGAGTGCGGACGCTCGCGGTGGCGGTGAGCTTCTTCGCCGTACCTCCGACGGTGTAGGCGGCGCTCGAACCGACCTCGTAGGGTTGGTACTTGGCGTCCAGCGGCGGGGTGACCTGCCAGCTGCCGGTGACCTCGGCGCCCGGTGCGACGGCCGGGAAGGTGACCGGGTCCGCGGGCTCGGCCCGCCAGCCTTCGGGCAGGACCGGGCTCAGCGCCACACCGGTGGCGGGGGCGCTCTCGTAGTTGGTGAAGACGCTCTTGACCTCGTGCGGCTGTCCCGGCTCGAAGGCACCGGCGGCCGGGGTCACGGTGAGGTCCCCGCAGGCGGCGCCTGCGGTGGCCGGGCCCAGGTCGGTGACGGTGAAGTCGTCCAGGACGAAGTCGGCGCCCTCGGGGGCACCGGCCTTCTTGCGCAGCCCCACCCAGGTGTCGCCGCAGCCCGCGGTGACGGTCTCGGAGTGGTGCGCGGTGGTGCGCTGCTCACCGATGGGGGTGCTGTGGCTGCCGACGGACGCCGGCTTGCCGTCGGCGCCGATCCGGTCGTACCCGGTGATCCACTCGTAGGCCCCGGCGTGGCTCGACTGGTGGTCGAACTCCACCTTGTAGCGGTGTCCGTCCTTCATGGGCACGGTCCAGGGGGCGGTGCGGTAGACGATCCCGTCGTTCTCCTCGTGGGACTTCAGCGACTCCTTGCCGCCCAGTACGTCGTCGATCCGCTTGCCGTTCCAGCCGGCCTGGGTGTAGGGGGCGTTCTTCTGCGAGACATGGGTGCGCGGGTCGGTGTCGCCGCCCGCGTCGCCCTTGAGGAAGGGGCCCCAGCCCTGGTCGACGGCCTCGAAGTCGTCGTGCACGAGGGTGCCGGGCCTGGTGGCCGGCGCGTTGGCGACGAGGCGTACGTCGTCGATCCGCACCCGGGTGTCCGAATCGGCCTGGGCGGCACGGATGTCCAGGGTGGTGGAACCGTTGCGCGGCGCCGTGAAGTTGACCTTGGCGCGCTGGAAGTACGTGCCGTGCCAGTCGTTGGCGGCGGTCTGCTCCTTGGCGGTGGACCGCTCGACGGCGACTTCCCTGCCACCGACGGACAGGGTCGTGCGCCGGGAGGTTCCGGGCTGCACCTCCACCCAGGCGGACGCGGTGTAGCGCTGTCCCGCCCTGAGGCCGGTGACGCGCTGCGAGAGTGAGGCGGCGGCGGTGCCGGTGAGGGCGGCGCTGTTGCGGCCCTGGTCGTCGGTGTCGCGCACGACCTTGCCCGTGGTGCGCCAGGCACCGAGCTTCGCGTCGTTGAAGCCGGGGTCGGCGACCTTGCCGCCCTGGCCCCACTGCGCGTCGCGGGCGGCGGGGGTGCGGCCGGCCGGGTAGAGGACGTACGGCACTCCCGCGGCGGCCTGGAGGGTGACCTTGCCGTTCTGCACGGGGACGGTCGCGGTCCGCACCCGGCCGTTGTCGGTGAGCTTGCTGACGGTGAAGGACCCGGCGTGCTCGAACTGGTCGGGGACGGTCCAGGTGGTGCTCCCGCCGGCCTTGTTGTAGTGGTAGAGCTTCTTGCCGCCGTCCCACGGGAGCAGGTAGTCGGACCCGTCGAGGACCTTGGCGTCGCCGACGTAGAAGGCGCGTTTGCCGTTCTCCACGGCGCCGCGCACTCCGCCGGTGAAGTCGATGCGGTCCTTCTCCCAGCGCTGGATCTGCTGGTGCTGGAGGAACTTGGCGGGGAGGTTGCGCTGCCAGATGTTGTCGTAGAAGGCGTTCCAGTCGCTCTCGCCGGTCCAGCCCTCGAACTCCTCGATCGCGGTCTGGCCGAGGATCGGGTCGTCGTTCCAGATGTCCTTCTCGCCGTTGCGGATGAACCGGATGATCTGCGAGTTGAGGCCCTTGTTGGTCTTGCCGCCGTAGTCGAGGTCGTTGGCCCAGTGCGACCAGAGCGAGGCGTGCTCGAACTTCTCCGCCCACTCGGTGGCGACGTTCCAGCCCTGCTTCTGCACTGCCTGCATCGTCTTGTCGGCGATCCAGCCGTGGGTGTAGTACACGTCGATGTACAGCAGGCTGAGGTTGCGGTCGGTCTCGTCCCTCAGCTGCTGGAACCTGCGTTCCAGGTCACCGCTGTTGATGTCGCGGCGCTGGTCGATGTAGTAGCTCTGGTTGAGCCAGTTCCAGCCGGGCTTCGTCCTGTCGACGAGCTTCTCGTCGAAGGCCTTCGCCTCGGGGTAGGACTCGGTGGCGTTGACGTGCACGCCGAAGGTCGCGCCCCACTTCTTGCCGTCCTTGAGCAACTTGTTCAGATCGGTGAGGCCGCCGGCGCGCTTGTTGTAGTTGCCGCCGTAGTCGGGGTGCGCGGAGTCGTGCCCCTCGGATCCGTACCCCTTGAGCAGGGCGAGCTGGCCGAGGCCGTCGGTCGCCTGCGAGACGCGCTTGACGTCGTCGAGGGTGCGCAGGAAGGGGTGGGTGGCCTGGCTGGCGAAGTTGAACGGGATGTGGGTGACGACCCGGTCCGCGGTCTCCTTCGAGCCCGGTGCCGCGATGCCGATCGAGCGGAAGGCGACGGCGCCGTCCTGCCAGTCGACCGTCCGGTCCCCGTTGGCGTCCGGGGTCACGACGACCTTGGCCCACGGCAGGTCCTTGCCGCTCTCGGGCTTCGCGGCGCCCTCGCCCCGGTAGGTCCACTGCCCGGACCACAGGCCGACCCGGACGCCGCCGTCCGGGCCCTTGGTCGCCCGGTGCCACAGCCGGGCGCCGTCCTTCGCGCTCGCGCCGCTCGGCTTGTCGTACGAGGAGTTGGACTCGACGGCGGCGGCGAGTGCGCCGGTGTTCACGATCCCGTACGAGGCGCCGACGGGCGCGGCGTCCACGGGGGTCGCCTCACTCACCTTCCCGAAGACGTCGGCCGTGCGGGTGGAGTCGGGGTCGAGCCGGGTGAACGCGGTCCCGGCGCCGGCCTCCTCGCTGCCGACCGACACGAGGTCGTGCCCGGGTATGTCGATCGTGCCGACGCGGAACGCCTCGGTGTCGCGTACCGCCGTGACCTTGAAGGTGGTGGTCCGGCCGCTGACGGACAGGGTGGCGTCGATCTCGACGCCGGCCAGCGCGGGCAGCACGAGGGTGTACGCGGCGGAACCGGACCTGAGCACCGGCGCGGCCTTGACCTTGACGGGGTGGGCCGTGCCGTTCAGCACGATCTCGGTGACCGGCCCGGTGCTGCCGAGCAGTCGGGCCCCGCCCGCACGGTCGGTGTACGACACGACGCGGGGGAAGTCCTTGGCGACGGCGACGGACAGCTGGGCGGAGTGGATGACGGCGGTGTCGGCGGGGGCGGGGGCCGGTGCGGCCGACGTGGGGAGCGCCGGACCTGCCAGCGCGAACACGACGGACGAGGCGGCGGCCACAGCGCACGACGCACGGAATCTCAGCGACATGGGGCCTGAGTAAGCCCGCCGCCCACCGGCCCCGTCAACGACATCGGGGCCGTACGTCCCCGCCAGTCCAACAACCCCCGCCCGGAAGTCCAAGCGGGGTGCGGTTCACCCGTCCGACTGAATTGCGACGGCTCGACGGGGTTACCCGACCGTAAAGGTTGAATATTGAACATCATCGCGCTATGGTCGTTCATGTTGAAGGTTCAACAACAAAGTCACACCCGCTCCCAGGAGGAACACCATGGGTCTCTTCGGCCGCAGCAACGACACCGCCACCACCACCGCCACCACGTCCCCCACCGCCGTGGACCCGGCCCTGGCCGCCCTGACCGGCGAGTACACGATCGACGCCAGCCACAGCAGCATCGGGTTCACGGCCCGCCACGCGATGGTCACCAACGTGCGCGGCTCGTTCACCGACCACGAGGGCACGCTGAAGCTCGACGGCACGAACCCGGCCGCATCGGAGGCCTCGATCACCGTCCGCATCGCGAGCATCGACACGGGCGCCGCCGACCGCGACAACCACCTGCGCAGCGCGGACTTCTTCGACGCGCAGACGTACCCCGAGATGACCTTCCGCTCCACGAAGGCGGAGCAGCTCGGTGGCGCGGACTACCGGATCACCGGCGACCTGACCATCAAGGACGTCACCAAGCCCCTCTCCATCGACCTGGAGTTCAACGGCACCGCCACCGACCCCTTCGGCAACGACCGCGTCGGCTTCGAGGGCAGCGCGACGATCCTGCGCTCGGACTGGGGCCTGACCTGGAACGCGGCGCTGGAGGCGGGCGGCGTGCTGGTCAGCGACAAGATCAAGCTGAACTTCGACATCTCGGCGATCAGGAACGCGCAGGCCTGAACCCACGGGGTGCGGACAGGGGTACGGACATACGACAACGGGCCGGGGCGACCACCCCGGCCCGCCGTCGTTCCCGCGCGCTACGCGACTACCTGCGCGACCGCCCGCCTCTCGGCGCTGCACTCGCTGCTGGGCTCAGCCCTGGACTCGGAGCTGGACTCAGTGCTGGACTCAGCCCTGGACCCGGAGCTGGACTCAGTGCTGGACGAGACCGCCCACCGGCACGGGCGGGACATGGCCGGACGCGGGGGCGCTCCTCGCCAGGGACAGCCCGACGTCCACGAGTGAGGACCGCCGGAGCCCCTCGACCTCGGCGAACGGCGTCCACACCGACTCGGCGACCTCACCGCCGGGTTCGGGGCGCAGCCGTCCGCCGGTGATGGCCACCCGGTAGAAGATGCCGACGTTCTGGTGTGAGGTCCCGGCCCGCGCCTGGGCCGCGGGAATCACCCTTGAGTCGACCCCCAGCAGTCGCAGCACCTTCGACGTGCAGCCGGTCTCCTCTGCGACCTCGCGGACCACCGCGTCGAACGGGTCCTCCGCGTGCTCGACCCCACCACCCGGCAGGGACCAGATGCTCCCGCCCCCCGGCTCCACACAGCGGACGAGCAGCACCCGCCCGTCCTCGACGCACACGGCGTAGGCAGCCAGCCGGAAACTCATGGGGACACCATCCCCTAGAAACCGCCTCCGCCGAAGTCCCCTCCGCCGCCACCCCCGCCGAAGTCCCCGCCGCCGCCGAAGTCCCCGCCGCCACCGCCGAAGTCGCCGCCGCCGAACGAGGACGGGTCGAAGTCCGAGCCGGAGACGTCACCGCCCTCGAAGCCCGCGCCCGCAGTGTCGAAGCCGGTGCCCGCGCCGAAGTCCGAGGCGTAGGCCGGGGAGGCGAGCATCGAGCCGAGCATGGTGCCGACCAGGAGGCCGGGGAGCATCCCGCCGCCGAAGTAACCGCCGGCCCACGGACCGTACGCCGGGCCCGCGTCGTAGTAGGGGCGGCGGCCGTCCGCCGTGTCGACCGTGCGGACGGCCGGGTCCTGACCGTCGGCGATACGGGTCGCGTCGGCCGCGCAGACCGGTACCTCACGGGCGGCGCCGCCCGCCGGGGTCCAGGTCGCGTCGGCCACCGAGGGGCCGTGCCTGGGGTCGAAGAAGCAGGGCGCGCGGCGTTCGGGGAGCGGGGCGCCGGTGCGGCGGGCGTCCAGGACGGCGAGCGAGTACCGGCCGTCCTCCAGGGCCTCGGTGACGCCTCGGACGTCATTGGGCTCGCGGACCGCGGCCATCTTGGACTTGGCCGTCTCGTACAGGTCGAGCGCGTGCTCGTAGTCGGTGCGCATCTCGTCGGTGGCGCCCGGCTCGGAGGGGTGGAAGTCCAGGCGGTCGAGTTCCTCGCCGTAGGCGGTGATGTCCTCGTCGACGACGACCGTCAGCTTGCTCAGGGCGGCGCGGCGCTCCTCCTCCTTGCGCTTGCGGCTGCGGCGTACGAGGACGTAACCGCCGGCGCCCGCCACGACGACCACGGCGCCCACCCCGGCCAGCACACCGACGCCGGTGCTGCCGTCGTTCGACCCGCCGTCCCAGGAGGCGGGGGCGTGGCCCTTGATCTGCGGCAGGGCCTGGTCGACGAAGGTGTTGAGCTGGGTCGCGGCGTCGAGGCCCGCCGGGGTCTTGGCCGCCGCGACCAGGTTGCGGACCGACGCGCGGGGCAGCGAGCGCGGGTCGGCGCCCGCCTCGAAGCCGTCGCCGAGACGGACCGCGTACACGCCGGTGACCCCGGTCGCGTTGCGCAGGTTCTGCCGGACGTCGGTCGGCGGGAACTCGGCGCTGCGCGGCAGCACCGCCACGAACAGCGGCTTGTCCGCGTCCTCGATCTTCCGCGCCAGCGCGTCCTGGTCGGCCTGGGAGAGCTGGCCGCGGACCTCAGGGGCGACGTACACGGGCCCGTTCTTGAGCGCGTTGCCCACGTCCGTCACGTCGGTCGCGGCCGCGGCGGCCGGAGCGAAGGTGAGCAGCGCGAGCAACGTCGACCCCGCGAGGGCCGATACGACGGAAAACGACCTGGACCTCATACCTTTGACGCTACCCGATGTGTTCGAACATGCACGTGTTGCTCACGGTGACCGCGCTCCAGCCCTGGGTGAGCACCGCGCTCGGGAGCGAACTACGTCGCGGCGGGGAGTTGGCGCGCCGCACCTTCTCACCGCGCCGCACCTTCTCACCGCGCCGCACCTTCTCACCTGCCACCCGCCGTCACCTTCATCAGCGGCCGGAAGTCGCGCACGTCCTCACCGACCGTCCGGCCCTGCGCCGCCACCCAGGCGTGCGGCTGGAACGGCGGTGCGTCGCGGACGCCCGCGTGCCAGTCGGGAAAGGTGCCCGACATCCGGCAGGTCAGCGCGATCGCGATCGAGCGGGGCAGACAGCCGTACCAGCCCGCGCACTTGCGGCTGGTCGCGACCACGGACCGGTACGCCTCCAGGGCCTGGTCGTACGTGGCGGGGCGCGCGCCGCGGCCGAGCAGGGTCAGTACCCGGCGCAGCCGGCCCGGTCTGAGCCTGGCGAGCAGGAGGGCCGCCGCGACGGCGGTACGCAACCGGAGGCCGCCGGGGCCCGCCCCGCGCCGCGGCATGGTCATCTCGGTGGTCATCGGGCGCCGCCGGACCGGGTGACGATCTTCGCCTCGACGAGCCGGGCGGTGAGCTCGGCGACGTCGGCCTCCGCCTCGGCCCGCTCCACCTCGTACTCGGCGAGGAGCTGCTCGACGGCGTCGGAGGGGGACCTGCCCTCGCGGATCGCGGTCACGACGAGTGCGCCGCACTCGTTCAACTGCCAGTAGGTGCCGTCCTTCTCGTCGAGCAGGACGCTGCCGTACTCGGTGGTGGTGACGGCTATGCCCTTGCGGAGCCGGAGTTCGCTCATGGGGTGGCCTCCCTGGTGGTCGTGGCGGGGGACGGTGCCGGCCAGGCACCCTGGGCCGTGCGCAGCCAGGCCTCGCAGGACACCGTGGCGTCGATGGGGTAGCGCTGGAGCACCGGGGAGAACGGGTCGTCGGCGAGCCGGCGCAGCCGCTCGGCGTCGATGAGCCCGCGGGAGGCCAGCAGCGAGTCCGTCCACAGGTCCTTGATGGCGGGGGCGTGTTCGCGCAGCCCCTGGACGTCGTCGGCGGACATGTCGTCCTTCGTCGTACGGGAGAGCAGCACGTCGGGTACCACCGGGCGCATCGCCTCGACGAGGAGCGGCTTGTACCGCCAGGGGACGACCCGGTCCTCCACCCGCACCGCGAGCACGGCCTCGATCACCCGGTCGTCGAGGAGCGGCGCGGCGACGGGCAGTCCGAGGCCTGCGCCAAGGTCCTCCATGGACTGGAAGTAGCGGGCGCCGAGGCGCACGGTGTCGATGTCCATGTGGCGCCCCGGGCGCGGCGCGATGGGCCGGGCCTCCCGGGCCGCCCTGCGGAACTCCTCGCGGATCAGCGCCGCCGCCCGGTCGGTGAGCCAGGGCCGCAGGGCCTGCCGCATCCCCCAGGAGACCTGCGGGGTCCTGGCGTCGGCGGTGGCGTCCCCGGCGATCGAGTGCGCGAGCCAGCTGCGGAACGGGGGCGGGAAGAGCATGCCGCGCAGGGTGGGCAGCAGCGGCCAGCCGGACTGGTGGCGCAGGGCGCTCATCCGGCTCCAGGCCTTGACCGGCTTGCCCGGCAGCAGGTCCTGGCAGGCGGAGGCGAGTCCATTGAAGAGTTCGTCGCCGCCGTAGCCCGTGAGGTGGTACTCGGAGCCGGTGGCGGCCGCGCGGCCGAGCAGCATCGCGGCGCGGGCGCGGGCGGGAGCGACGGGGAAGGGCTCGTCGAGGAGTTCACCGGCCGTGCCCGCCAGGTCGGCGTAGAAGAGGGGGGCGTCCGCGGCGGGGACGATACGGTGCTCGATCCTGCGGCCGCTGCCTTCGGCCGCCGCGCGGGCCTGCGCCACTGCCCGTTCCGCCCAGAGCTGGTCCTGCGAGCGGTCGTCCCGGGCGGCCACCGTGAGCAGGGTGACGTCCTGCGCGCCGGCCCGCTGGGCGAGGAAGGTGACGGCGGTGGAGTCCATGCCGCCGGAGAGCTCGCCGCTGACGCTGGTACGTCCGTGCAGGTGGGCGGCGACGGACGCACCGAGCGCGGCGGCGACCAGGGGCGCGCCCTCGGCCGCGGTGAGCCGGGGTTTCGGTGGCAACCACCAGCGCCGGACCGAGTGGGTTCCTGCGCGCAGCAGCAGCGCGTACGCCGGGTCGATCTCCTCGACGCCCTGCCAGAGCGGCCGTTCGCGCAGCGGGTGCGGGACGAAGTCCAGCAGGCGCAGCGCGAGGGCGCCTTCGTCGAGGTCGGCCCCGGTGAGCTGGGCGAGGACGGCGGGACGGTCGGATGCGAGGCGCCCGCCCGCGTGTGCGGCGTGGTAGACGCGGCGGTGGCCGGAGGCCGTGCCCCGTACGCAGGTCTCGGCCCCCAGCCGGGAGACGACGTGCCCGAGCCCCGGCAGCGCGGCGAGCCGACGGTGCAGGTCGGGGGTGTCGCGGGCCGGGCCGAGCACGGCCTCCAGGGACGCGGCGGGGACCTTGTTCGGCCCGATCAGGACGAGGGCGTCGGCGCCCCGGGCGACCTTGACCAGGTTGCGTACGAGAAGCCGGGCGACGATCCAGGGCCGCCCCGAGGGATGGCTGACGGTGGTGAGCGCGGGGCCTGCGGCGGGCGCGGCCGAGCGAAGGTGCCCGGCCGCCGCCTCGCCTTCGGCGGTGTCCGGAAGGACGGCGAAGAAGTCACGCAGATGCAGGTGACCGGGCATCTTCATCAGTCGGTTACCCGTCCGCTCAGATGCAGAGCTTGCGGGACCAGAACTCCTTGCACGACGCGTAGAACATGCCGGCGGTCTTCTTGCTGAAGTCGCCCTGGTTGAACAGCGACGGCTTGACGTAGGTCTTCTTCATCGTCGTCACGTCCTCTCCGTGGATGGGGGTGCACCGAGCAGTAGGACACCGTTACGCAAGTGCACGGTGTGACCCGTGTGAACTCCGTTACGGCCCGGAACAGTTGAGCCGTTCCGCCTGCCGCTGTGCACCCCCGGGCCCCGAGTTGGCTTGTTCGGCCGCAGACCTGACGGGTTCCCCCCTCTTGACCCACAGTGAACGAGCGCTTACTCGTTGCATGTTGAACGTATCGCGGGGCCCGCGGGGACAGGGACGCCGCGCCGCCCGTGACCGGTGGGTCCGGAGGCGCCGCGCCGCCGGTTACTCGGTCGGCTCGACGCCCGCGCGCAGCAGCCCGTAGGTGTACGCGTCCTCCAGTGCCTGCCACGAGGCGGCGATGACGTTCTCCGCGACACCGACCGTCGACCAGTCGCCGCCGCCCTCGCCGCTGCCGTCGCCCGTGGTGATCAGCACCCGGGTGGTGGACTCGGTGCCGTGCGTGCCCTCCAGGATGCGGACCTTGTAATCGACCAGCTCCAGCTTGGCGAGCTGCGGGTAGATGCGCTCCAGGCCGACGCGCAGCGCCCGGTCCAGGGCGTTGACCGGGCCGTTGCCCTCCGCGGTGGCGACGATCCGCTCGCCCTTGGCCCACAGCTTCACGGTGGCCTCGTTGGCGTGGGTGCCGTCCGGACGGTCCTCGACGATGGCCCGCCAGGACTCGACGCGGAAGTAGCGCCGGGCCCTGCCCTCCGCCTCCTCGCGCAGCAGCAGTTCGAAGGAGGCGTCGGCGGCCTCGTAGGTGTAGCCCTTGAGCTCGCGCTCCTTGACCCGGGTGACGACCCGGCCCACCAGCTCGCGGTCGTCGCCGAGGTCGACGCCGAGCTCCTTGCCCTTGAGCTCGATGGAGGCACGGCCCGCCATGTCGGAGACGAGCATCCGGATGCGGTTGCCGACCAAGTCGGGGTCGATGTGCTGGTAGAGGTCGGGGTCGACCTTGATGGCGGAGGCGTGCAGTCCGGCCTTGTGCGCGAAGGCGGAGACACCGACGTACGGCTGGTGGGTCGAGGGGGTGAGGTTGACGACCTCGGCGATGGCGTGCGAGATGCGGGTCATCTCGCGCAGCGAGCCCTCGGGCAGCACCCGCTTGCCGTACTTGAGTTCCAGGGCGGCGACGACGGGGAAGAGGTTGGCGTTGCCGACGCGCTCGCCGTAGCCGTTGGCGGTGCACTGGACGTGGGTGGCGCCCGCGTCGACGGCGGCGAGGGTGTTGGCGACGGCGCAGCCGGTGTCGTCCTGGGCGTGGATGCCGAGCCGGGCGCCGGTGTCGGCGAGGACGGTGGCGACGACCGCCTGGATCTGGGCGGGCAGCATCCCGCCGTTGGTGTCGCAGAGGATGACGACCTCGGCGCCCGACTCGGCGGCGGCCCGCACGACGGCCTTGGCGTACTCGGGGTTCGCCCGGTAACCGTCGAAGAAGTGCTCGCAGTCGACGAACACCCGCCGGCCCTGCTCGCGCAGGTAGGAGACGGTGTCGCGGACCATCGCGACGTTCTCGTCGAGTGTGGTGCGCAGTGCCAGCTCGACATGCCGGTCGTGCGACTTGGCGACCAGGGTGATCACCGGCGCCCCGGACGCGAGCAGCGCGTTGACCTGCGGGTCCTCGGACGCCTTGGCACCCGGGCGGCGGGTGGCACCGAAGGCGACCAGCTCCGCGTTGCGGAAGGTGATCTCCTGCTGCGCGCGGGCGAAGAACTCGGTGTCCCGGGGGTTGGCGCCCGGCCAGCCGCCCTCGATGAAGCCCACCCCGAAGTCGTCCAGATGACGGGCGATGGCCAGCTTGTCCGCCACCGTGAGGTTGATCCCCTCGCGCTGCGCGCCGTCGCGCAGCGTGGTGTCGAAGACGTGGAAGCTGCTCTCAAGGCTTTCTGCGGTCGTCATGCTGTCTGAACTCCTGTCGGGTCCTGGGCGGACGGCCCAGGCTGCGGAATGGCTTGCTCCACTTGCCTCCATCTTCGCGTGCGCCTCGTTCCTGCGGCCGGGGTGTGGCCGATAAAACGAAAAAACCTCTCGCGGGTGCGAGAGGTCTGCGCGCGGGTCTGGAGCTGAGGGCCGTGCCGTCGCCAAGGGTGGGCGAACGGGACGGTCACTGCGGACCGGCGCGCCTGCTGCCGATAATCATGGCGAACGAGGACACGGGGGCAGTCTGGCACAAGGCCGCCCCCGTGTCTCACACGCGTCTCAGGATGCGGGCCGCACCGCGAGGGACGCGCTTCTCGCGCACCGCCGCGGACGTCCGCAGCGGGTCGCGGACGACCTCAGCGGGTGGCTCACCTCAGGTGGCGTACGAACACGTCCCGGTGGCCGTTGGTGTCCGCGGGCACGAAGTTGCCTTCGTCACCCCCGGCGAACGCGGCGGTGGAGGCGTCCGCGCTGAGGGCGCCCCCGGACATGTCCTGGGCACTGCCGTCCTGGGCCGGGGAGGCGAGCACGTCTCCCCCGGTGCGCAGATCGCGCAGCCACAGCCCTTGCGAGGCCTCGCCGAAGGTCGAGTAGAGCACCTTGGAACCGTCGGCGGACAGCCCGTGGAGCCCCGCGATGTCGGCGGGCTTGCGGCCGTCGACCCGGGTCAGCGCACCGGTGCGCAGATCGCGGACGAAGGGGTTCCAGCCCCGGTTGGGGTCGGTGCCGGGCACCAGGTTGGTGGCGTACGACTGGAAGGCGACGGTCGAGCCGTCGGCGCTCAGCACCGGGGTGGTGGACGCGCGGTCGGCCTCGGCGCCGTCGTACGTGGCGTCCGCGTGCACGGTCTTCCCGGTGGTGCGGTCGTACACGAAGATGTCGCCCCAGTCGTCGCCGCGGGGCCCGTTGGTGTACGAGTCCTGGTAGGCGACCTTCCTGCCGTCCGCGCTGATGGAGCCGGCGACGCAGCCACGGGCGCCGTCGGCGTCGTCCGGGGTCCGGCTGACCCGCACCGCCTTCTTCGTCGTCCGGTCGTAGAGGTAGACGCGGGAGCCGTCGTCGTCGGACGGCGGGGTGGCGGCGGTGGGCGTGGCGTTGACGGCGACGTACCGGCCGTCGGCACTGATCGGGGCCGCGCCGCCCGTCACCGCGTAACCGGCGTCCAGGGCGGGCGCGATCCGCTCGGTACGCCCGGTGGCCAGGTCCCGGACGTGCACGCGGTAGCCGTACGGGTCCTGGATGGCGGCGGTGAACGTGAGGTGGCGGCCGGACCTGCTGAGCTGCGGGCTGGAGGTCTCGGCCCCCTCGACGGTGATCCGTCGCAGCCCGGCGCCGCCCGCGCTGCGGACGAAGACGTCCGCGGTGCCCGGGGTGTCCCCCGCGACGAGGTTCGACGCGTACGAGCTGAATGCGACGACCTTGCCGTCGCCGCTGAGCTGCGGACCCGACGACGAGTCGTCGGCCTGCCCGCCGGCCGGGGCGGTGCTGATCTTCTCGGTACGGGGCGCGGCGGGCGCGGCACCCGCCGACGGCAGGGTCGCCGCGGTGAGCGCGGCGACGAGAGCCGCGCCCAGTGCGGTGCGTGTGACGACGTGCATGCGGAACTCCCCCTGTTGGTACGGCTCTTGGCGGCCGACTGTGCGGTCCCGCCGCAAGGAAAGACGTAAACTTCCCGTACTCGGTTCGCACGGCGGACCGGCCGTTCAAAGCGGCGGCGGAAAGCCTGGCTTCGCGCGTGTGGGACCCCGCGCGCGGGGCGGCGGCGGAAAGCCGGGCGGTACGTTCACCCCATGCGAGTACTGACGTGGAACCTGTGGTGGCGGTTCGGCCCGTGGGACGCCCGGCGGCGGGCGATCCTGGCCGTGCTGCGCGAACAGCGGGCGGACGTGATCGCCCTGCAGGAGGTCTGGGCCCACGACGAGGAGAACCTGGCCGGCTGGCTCGCCGCCGAACTGGGCCTGGAGCACTGGACGTTCGCCCGCTTCGGGCACCCCGAGTACTGGCAGCGGCGCACCGACGGCGACACCTCGGACATCGGTGTCGCCGTCCTCAGCCGCTGGCCGGTCGGCGAGGAGGCGGTCGTACGACTGCCCGCCGACGGCGGCAGGGACGACGGGCGGGTGGCGCTGTACGCCCGCCTGGACTCCCCCGACGGGCCCGTCCCCGTCTTCACCACGCACCTCAACTCACCGCCCTACGACTCGGCGGTGCGGTGCGAACAGGTCAGGACCCTGGCCCGGTTCGTGGCGGAGAAGGCCGGGCCGGGGCCGTTTCCGCCCGTCATCGCCGGTGACCTCAACGCCTGGCCCGATTCGGACGAGGTCCGGCTGCTGGGCGGCTACCGCACGGCGCCGCCGGTGCGCGGGCAGTGCTTCATCGACGCCTGGGAGTACGCCGATCCGGCCGCCCCATCGGCGACCTGGGACGCGTCCAACGGGCATCACACGCCCGGCCCGAGCACCCGTGTCGACTACATCCACCTGGGCCGACCCGGCCCCGCGGGAGAGGGCACCGTGCGCGACGTGGCGCGGTTCGGCCACACCACGGTGGACGGCGTATGGCCGTCGGACCACGCGGGCGTACGGGCCGACCTGGTGCGGTGAGCGGCCTGCGGGACGTGGGGCGCGGTGAGCGGCCCGGGGGGCGGGGCGGTGGCAGCCCGGGGATGGGGCGGTGGCAGCCCGGGGACGGGGCGGTGAGCGGCCCCATCCCCGGGGGCGCGACGTTACGCCAGCTCGTGCATCCAGCCGTGCACGTCGGCCGCCTTGCCCGTCTGGATCTCCAGGAGCGCCTTGCGCAGCTTCATGGTGACCTCGCCCGGCCGGCCGTCAGCCGTGGTCCACTGCGCGGAGGCCGACTTCACATGGCCGACGGGGGTGATGACCGCCGCCGTGCCGCATGCGAAGACCTCGGTCAGCGCGCCGGACTCCGCGTCGGCCCGCCACTGCTCGGTGGAGATCCGGCCCTCCTCAGAGGTGTGGCCCAGGTCGCCCGCCAGCTTCAGCAAGGTGTCCCGGGTGACGCCCGCCAGCAGCGAGCCGGTCAGCTCCGGCGTGACGATCTTGTCCCCGTACACGAAGTACAGGTTCATGCCGCCCATCTCCTCGACCCACTTGTGGTCGATCGCGTCCAGCCAGACGACCTGGTCGCAGCCCTTCTCGGCGGCCTCGGCCTGGGCGAGCAGGGAGGCGGCGTAGTTGCCGCCGGTCTTGGCGTAACCCATGCCGCCGGGCACGGCGCGGACGTAGTTCTCCGAGAGCCAGACCGAGACCGGCTGCACGCCGCCGGGGAAGTAGGCGCCCGCGGGCGAGGCGATGACCAGGAAGAGGTACTCGTTCGCCGGCCTGACCCCCAGCCCCACCTCGTTGGCGATCATGAAGGGGCGCAGGTAGAGGGATTCCTCGCCGCCGTGCTGCGGGACCCAGGCCTCGTCCTGCTTGACCAGGGCGTCGCACGCGGCGATGAAGGTCTCGACCGGGAGCTCCGGCATCGCCAGCCGGTGCGCGGAGGCCTGGAAGCGCTTGGCGTTGGCCTCGGGGCGGAAGGTGGCGACCGAGCCGTCCGGGCGGCGGTACGCCTTCAGGCCTTCGAAGATCTCCTGCGCGTAGTGCAGGGTCATGTTGGCCGGGTCGATGGACAGCGGGGCGTACGGCACCAGTTGTCCGTCGTGCCAGCCGCGGCCCTCGGTCCAGCGGATCGTCACCATGTGGTCGGTGAAGTGGCGGCCGAACCCGGGGTTGGCGAGGATCGCCTCGCGCTCCGCCGAGGCCAGCGGGGTGGCTGAGGGCTTGAGCTCGATCGTCGTGAGCGTCGTCATGAGTACGTGTCCTTCACCGGTCGTCTGGGGAGGGCCGCAGCTCACGCCCCCACCGTAGTAGGACGTCCGAGCTTCCTCTCGTAGCGCGACCCTACGTTCGATTATCGCTCGTGGGGAGGCGGGGATGAAACGGCGTGCTCGCGGTGCGCGCGGCCCAGGGGTCGATGGTCGCACCCGGGGCCGGAAACGCGACAGCCGCCGGGTGGTGATACCCGGCGGCTGTCGTGGAGAGGAGAGTCGTCGGGTCAGCCCGCTACTCGTACCGCGAGCGCGTCGCCGATCTCTTCCGTCGTACGGACGACGTCGGCGGAGCGCTCGGCGAGGTCGGCGCAGACCGCGTCCTCGATACGGGCGGCCTCGGCCTCGTGGCCGAGGTGACGCAGGAGGAGCGCGACGGAGAGGATGGTCGCCGTCGGGTCCGCCTTGCCCTGGCCCGCGATGTCGGGCGCCGAGCCGTGCACCGGCTCGAACATCGACGGGTACGCACCCGTCGGGTTGATGTTGCCGGAGGCTGCGAGGCCGATTCCGCCGGAGACGGCGGCGGCCAGGTCGGTCAGGATGTCGCCGAAGAGGTTGTCGGTGACGATGACGTCGAAGCGCTCGGGCTGCGTGACGAAGAAGATCGTCGCGGCGTCGACGTGCAGGTAGTCCGTGGTGACGGACGGGTACTCGGCGGCAACCCTGTCGAAGGTGTTCTTCCACAGGTGACCGGCGTAGACGAGCACGTTGTTCTTGTGGACGAGGGTGAGCTTCTTGCGGGGGCGGGCCGCCGCGCGCTCGAAGGCGTCACGGACCACACGCTCCACGCCGTACGCCGTGTTGAGGCTGACCTCGGTGGCCACCTCGGCGGGCGTACCGGTGCGCAGGCTGCCGCCGTTGCCGGTGTACGGTCCCTCGGTGCCTTCGCGTACGACGACGAAGTCGATCTCCGGGCGGCCGGCCAGCGGGGTCGAGGTGTTCGGGAACAGCTTCGACGGGCGGAGGTTGATGAAGTGGTCGAAGGCGAAGCGCAGCTTGAGGAGCAGGCCCCGCTCCAGCACTCCGGAGGGTACCGACGGGTCGCCGATCGCGCCGAGCAGGATCGCGTCGTGCTGCTTGAGCGCGTCCAGCTCCGCGTCCGGGAGGGTCTCTCCGGTGCGGTGCCAGCGCTGGGCGCCGAGGTCGTACTCCTTGGTCTCCAGCTTCACGTCCTGCGCGAGGACGGAGTTGAGGACCTTCAGGCCCTGGGCGACGACCTCCTGGCCGATGCCGTCACCGGGGATCACTGCGAGATTGATGCTGCGAGACATGTCCGGGACCCTACTCCGCGTCCCAGGGAATGACACGTCACGTCCAGCATATGGACGTGACATGCCCGTCCGGCGGTCGCTCAGTGACCGGTCTCGCCACCGTTGTCGCGGCGGTCCAGGGCGCGCTGGAGCGCCGCGGCGGCCTGCTCGCGGTCGGCGGCCTCGGTGGAACGGGAGGAGTGGCGCACCCGGCGGGCGGTCGTCGGGCGCAGTGCGGCGTGGTGCGTCGTCGTCTTCGTCTCGGGCATGGAAATCGACTCCTTCAGAGGCATGGGGGGTACGCACGAGGAGGTGCGCGGGACATTGCTGCATCTGTGAGGCGCCGGAAGGAGGCGGGGAGCGGGTGCGGCAGGGGTTACCTGCTTCGGGGCACCGGCCCGCGGCCGCCATTCGCTGATGGAGCGAGACGTTCGGCTCCTACAAAGCTAGGACAGGTCCGGCCGACTGTCTCCACAATTACTCGGACTTCCTACTATCTGAGACGCGATCATGGCCGTCCCCCGCCGGACCTCCCCTTGACCGGGCACGGTGAGCACGCCGGGGCGGTCACAGCACATCCCCGTTCCGCCAGTCGAAGTAGAGGGCGCTCTGCGGGTCGGGCAGGTTGCGGCCCGCCGCGGGCCGGACGTACGTCGACCCCTCCTCGTCGGGCAGCGGTACGACACCCTCGGGGCCGAGCGCCGCCAGTCCCCCGGGCCACACCTGCCACCCGCGCCCCGCGTAGAGCGCCGCCCCGGACGCCGAGGCCGACAGCGCCCCGAAGAGGTACGCCCCGTCGACGATTTCCTCCAGGGCGGCCATGATCCGGCCGCCCAGACCGCGCCGCCTGCGGTCGGGGCGTACCGCCACGGCCTCCACGTAGCCGACCCGCAGCGAGTGGCCCCGGTGCAGCACCCGGCGCTGAATGAGGCTGCCGTGGGCGATCAGCTCCCCCTCCTCACTGATCAGCGCGTGCATTCCGCCCAGCGAGTGGTCCCAGTCCTCGTCGGCGAAGCCGCCGTCGAAGGCGGTGTCGAGGAGGCCACGGAGGGCGCCGAGCTCGGCGGGGGTGAGGTGGGCGGTGTGGACGGTGTGCAGCGTCGTCATCCCGTACTCGGTCATGGCCGGCACTCTTCCAGGCCCGGCCGTGACTGGCACCCGATCGGCGCGGCGCGTACGCGGGCCGTCCGCCGCCGTCTTCTCAACTGCCCCGTGCAGCACGCAGACTCGGCCGCATGACTTCACCCCGTAACGCCCCGGAAGGCACACCGGCCTCCTCGTCGGGGAGCGCCGCCCCCCTGATGCGGCGCTGGGCCCACCACACCTTCGGCGGGCCCGAGGTCCTGCAACTGGCCGAGGCGCGGCGCCCGGAGCCCGGCGAGGGCGAGATCCTGCTGCGGGTGCACGCGGCGGGCGTCAACCCGGTCGACGCGCTGACCCGGCGGGGCCTCGCCCTGCAGCCGGGCGAGCCGCCGTACGTCCCCGGCTGGGACTCGTCGGGAACCGTCGAGGCGGTCGGCGACGGGGTCACCCGGTTCCGGGCCGGCGACGAGGTCTTCGGCATGTCCGCCGGCGGGGCCTACGCCGAGTACCTGACCGCGCCGGCCGACGCCTTCGCGCCGAAACCCGCCGGGCTCTCCCACGTCGAGGCCGCGGCGGCCCCCGCCGCCACCCTCACCGCCTGGCAGGCGCTCGTACTGCTCGGCAGGGTCGGGCCGGGCCACAAGGTGCTGGTGCACGCGGCGGCCGGCGGGGTCGGGCACCTCGCCGTGCAGATCGCGAAGGAGCGGGGGGCGTTCGTGTACGGCACGGCGCGGGCGGCCGGGCACGACTTCCTGCGCGCACTGGGCGTGGACGAGCCGATCGACTACACGACGGACGACTTCGTGGCGGTCGCCCGGGACGTGGACGTCGCACTGGACCTGGTCGGCGGCGAGTACGGCCCGCGCACCCTGGCCACCCTGGTCCCCGGCGGGCTGCTGGTCACGGCGATCGTCTGGGACACGGGCTTCGGCAAGACGGCGGCAAAGGTGGCGGGGGTGCGTTTCGCTCCGCTCCAGGTCGCGCCGTCCGGGGAGCAACTCGGCGAGATAGCGGCCCTGTTGGCGGACGGCAGGGTTCGGGTGCACGTCGATTCGGTGCTGCCGTTCGAACAGGCGAAGGAGGCGATGGAGCGGGTCGCCACCCGGCGGACGCGCGGAAAGGTCGCCCTGGACATGACGGCGTGAGCGCGGGGCGCGGTGGCGCGGGGCGCGGTGGCGCGGGGCGCGGTGGCGCGGGGCGGGCGGGGTGATGCCGGGCGGGCCACCAGAGTTCGGGGGTGGCGCCGGCCGCGTGGACCCTGGCCGCGGCCTGTTCGGGCACTCCCCCGTTCGTTTCCGTACCTCCGGCCGGGGCACACGGCTGCGGACGAGAAGAAGCTGGAGGCGAACCCGTATGAACGCCACAAGTGCGACCGGAACGGCGAGGCGGGCAGCCCGCAGCGACACGATGAAGCACGCCGCCCGCGCGGGATTCACCGCGCGCGGAGTCATCCACCTCCTGATCGGGGTGCTGGCGTTGCAGATAGCCCTGGGCGGCGGCGGCAAGTCCGCGGACCAGGGCGGGGCGCTGGCGGAGATAGCCGAGAAGCCCTTCGGGAAGGTCCTGCTGTGGGCACTGGGCATCGGCCTGGCGGCGATGGCCCTGTGGCAGCTGACGGAGGCACTGTTCGGCTCGGTGGGCCCCGACGGTGACAAGCCCCGCAAACGGCTGCTGGCCGGCGGTCTGTTCGTCTTCTACGGCTTCGTCTCCTACTCGGTGCTGGCCTTCGCGGTCGGCAGCAAGAGCAGCGGCGGCGGCGCCAGCGACAAGGAGTCCCAGGACGTCACGGCGAAGGCGATGGGGCTGCCCGCCGGCCAGTGGCTGGTCGGCCTGGTCGCCCTGGTGGTCGTGGGCGCCGGGCTGTGGATCGCCGTCCAGGCGATCCGGCGCAAGTACCACAAGGAAATGAAGATGGGCGAGATGTCCCGCCGGACCCGTCAGCTGGTCGACGTCACGGGCGTCGGCGGCGGCGCGGCCCGTGGCCTGGTGTTCGCCGTGGCGGGCGGGTTCGCGGTGCAGGCGGCGGTGACGTTCGACCCGAACAAGGCAAAGGGCATGGACGACACCATCCGCTCGTTCCGGGAGACCCCGGCGGGACCCTGGCTGCTGGTGGTGCTGGCGATCGGGCTGATGCTGTTCGGCGTCTTCTCCTTCGCGATGGCACGGTGGCGCAAGCTGTAGGTTCCGCCCCGGACACAACACCGCCCCCGTCCGATGTGGGGTCGGACGGGGGCGGGGCTCAGGGGGCTACCCCAGGGCTGGTGCTCAGCCCTGGTGCGGGTAGCGGTAGTCGGTCGGCGGGACCAGGGTTTCCTTGATGGCGCGGGTCAGGGTCCAGCGCTGGAGGTTCTGGGGCGCGCCGGCCTTGTCGTTCGTGCCGGAGGCGCGGCCTCCGCCGAACGGCTGCTGGCCGACGACGGCGCCCGTCGACTTGTCGTTGATGTAGAAGTTGCCCGCTGCGTAGCGGAGCTTGTCCATCGTGTGCGCGGCGGCGGCGCGGTCGCCCGCGATGACCGAGCCGGTCAGCGCGTAGTCGGAGACCGACTCCATCTGCTCCAGCATCGCGTCGTACTCCGCGTCCTCGTAGACGTGGACGGCGAGGATCGGACCGAAGTACTCGGTCGTGAAGACCTCGTTGGCCGGGTCCGTGCAGGCGATGACCGTGGGGCGGACGAAGTAGCCCTCGGAGTCGTCGTAGGTGCCGCCCGCGACGATCGTGCAGGTGGGGTCCGACGCGGCGCGGTCGATCGCGGCCTTGTTCTTGGCGAACGAGCGGGCGTCGATGACGGCGCCCATGAAGTTGTCGAGGTCGGTGACGTCGCCCATGGTGATGGAGTCGACCTCGGCCGCGAACTCCTCCTTGAAGCCGTCGTTCCAGATGGAGGCCGGGACGTAGGCGCGCGAGGAGGCCGAGCACTTCTGGCCCTGGAACTCGAAGGAGCCCCGGGTCAGCGCCGTCTTGAGGATGGCGCGGTCGGCGCTCGGGTGCGCGACGACGAAGTCCTTGCCGCCGGTCTCGCCGACGAGGCGGGGGTAGGTGCGGTAGTTGGCGATGTTCTCGCCGACCGTCCTCCACAGGTGCTGGAAGGTCGGCGTGGAGCCGGTGAAGTGGATGCCGGCCAGGTCGCGGTGGGTCAGTGCGACCTCGGAGACCGCGATGCCGTCGCCGGTGACGAGGTTGATGACGCCCTTGGGCAGACCGGCCTCTTCGAGGAGCTGCATGAGCAGCACGGCGGCGTGGGTCTGGGTCGGGGACGGCTTCCAGACGACCACGTTGCCCATCAGGGCCGGGGCGGTCGGCAGGTTGCCCGCGATGGCCGTGAAGTTGAACGGCGTGATCGCGTACACGAAGCCTTCGAGCGGGCGGTGGTCCAGGCGGTTCCAGACACCGGCCGAGTTCGCCGGAGGCTGCTCGGCGAGCAGGTCGCGGGCGTACTTGACGTTGAAGCGCCAGAAGTCGACGAGCTCGCACGGGGTGTCGATCTCGGCCTGCTGGGCGGTCTTCGACTGGCCGAGCATGGTGGAGGCCGCGAGGGTCTCGCGCCACGGGCCGGACAGCAGCTCGGCGGCGCGCAGGATGATCGCGGCGCGGTCGTCGAAGGCCATCGCGCGCCAGGCCGGAGCTGCGGCGAGCGCGGCGTCGACGGCGTCCTGGGCGTCCTGCTTGGTGGCCTGGGCACCGGTGCCGATGACGGCCTTGTGGTTGTGCGGCTGCACGACGTCGAAGCGCTCGCCGCCGCCCATCCGCTTCTCACCGTTGATGGTCATCGGGAGGTCGATGGGGTTCTCGGCCAGCTCCTTGAGCTTGGCCTCCAGGCGGGCGCGCTCCGGCGAACCGGGGGCGTAGGAGTGCACCGGCTCGTTGACCGGGGCGGGGACCTGGGTCACTGCGTCCATGTGTTCCATTGCTCCTTGCGTCAGGGGGCTGCGGGGTGTCGCGAGGTTGCGGGGCGCGCGTCAGTTCTTGGTGATGATCGAGCGGCCGAAGAAGAGCAGGTTGGCGGGCTTCTCGGCGAGGCGGCGCATGAAGTAGCCGTACCAGTCGGTGCCGTACGCGGTGTAGACGCGCATCCGGTGGCCCTCGGCGGCGAGCCGGACGTGCTCCTCGCTGCGGATGCCGTACAGCATCTGGAACTCGTACTCGTCCAGCTTGCGCCCGGCGCGGCGGCCGAGCTCCTGCGCGATGGCCACGAGCCGGGGGTCGTGCGACCCGATCATCGGGTAGCCGTCGCCCTCCATGAGGATCTTCGTGATCCGGACGTACGCCTTGTCGATCTCGGCCTTGTCCTGGTACGCGACCGAGGCGGGCTCCTTGTAGGCACCCTTCACGATGCGCACGCGGCTGCCGGCGGCGGCCAGCCGGCGGGCGTCGGCCTCGGTGCGGAAGAGGTACGCCTGGATGACGCAGCCGGTCTGCGGGAAGTCCTTCCGCAGCTCCTCGTGGATGGCGAACATCGAGTCCAGGGTGGTGTGGTCCTCGGCGTCCAGGGTGACCGTGGTGCCGATGGCGGCCGCCGCCTCGACGACGGGGCGCACGTTCGCGAGGGCCAGCTCGTGGCCGCCCGGCAGCGCCTGGCCGAACATCGACAGCTTGACGGACATCTCGGCCTTGGTGCCGAGGTCCAGGTCCTTGAGGTGCGCGATCAGGTCGAGGTACGCGTCACGGGCGGCGTGGGACTGCTCGGCGGTGGTGATGTCCTCACCGACGACGTCGAGCGTGACCTCCAGGCCCTTGGCCGCGGCGTCCACGACGATCGGTACGACCTGGTCGACGGACTCACCGGCGATGAACCGGCTCACGACCTGTTTGGTGCCAGGCGCGGCCGAGACGAAACGGCGCATCTGGTCGCTGCGCGATGCGGCGAGGATCACGGGACCCAGCACGGGGCACCTCCACTGACGAAGCTCGAACGTTGAAGAAGCGGCGAAGCTGCCGTCCACCGGCTTCTTGCAGGCAGGGCCGGGACGGCACGGATGGCCACGGTGAAATCTAGGCATCGCGCCGAGCCTGGACCACGGACAGCTGTCACGCATCCGGGGGACGCTTCTCATACAAATGTCTGAGAAAGCGGTCCGCCGGTGCGAGAATGGGGCGGTGAACGCCGATTACCAGGATCTCGTCGACGAGATCTCCGCGCTCCTCGAAGCGCCCGCCACCCTTGAGGACCGGGATTTCCGGCTGATCGCCTTCGGCGCGCACGACAGCGAGGACGCGGGCGCGATGGACCCGGTCCGCACCCGGTCGATCCTGACCCGGCGCTCGACCGCCGAGGTCAAGGCCTGGTTCGAGCGTTTCGGCATCGCGACGGCGACCGGGCCCGTACGCATTCCGGCGGACCCGGCGGCCGGGGTGCTGCGCGGACGGCTGTGTCTGCCGGTGCGGCACCGCGGCACGGTCTTCGGGTACGTGTGGCTGCTGGCCGGGGACGCGCCCTCGCCGACGCCGCCCTACGTGGAGCTCGCCCGCGCGGACCTTGACGCGGCGATGGCCGTCTGCGCCAGGATCGGCGCCCAGCTCGCCGACGAGGCACGCGCGCGCGCCGACCTCGGCCCCCATCTGTTCACGCTGCTTACCTCCGAGTCCGAGGACCGCAGGGAGGCCGCGCTCACCGCCCTGTCGGGGCCACTGGGGGCGGGCGGCCCCTACGCCCTGCTGTGCGCCGCGCCGTGGACGGCGGCCCTGCCGGGGCTGCGTACGGTGCCGGCCGCCCTGGCACTCACGCTCGTGCCCGCGCCCGGCGCCTCGGGGCCGCGGCTGGCGGTGCTGGTCAGGCTGGCCGCGGGGGCGGACCTGGGGCCGGCCCGCACGGCCGCGTCGGCGCTGCTGGCGGCGCCGCCCAAGGGAGCGGCGGCGGAGGCGGACCAGTCCGTCGTGGCCGTCGGGATCGGCACCGCCGCACGCAGCCCGGCCGCTCTGCCCGCCGCCTGGCGCGAGGCGTCCGCGGCCGCGCGTGCTGCGCTCGCCAGACCGCACCTCGGCCCCGTCGCGGAGTGGTCCGCCATCGGCCCGTACCGGCTGCTCGCCGCGCTCCCGGACAGCGGGCCGGGTCACCCGGTCGACCCGGCGGTGAGTCCGCTCCTCACCCCCGCGCACGCCGAACTCGCCCGTACCGCCGAGGTGTTCCTCGACTGCGCGGGCCAGGCGGGCCGCACGGCGACGGCCCTGAACATCCACCGCCAGACCCTCTACTACCGGCTGTCCCGGGTGGAACAGCTCACCGGCCTCGACCTGCACGAGGGCGAGGACCGGCTGCTGCTGCACATGTCCCTGAAGGCGGCACGGCTCTGAGGGGCGTAAGTGCGCGTGCGGGTGCGTAACGCGGCGTACCCCCGCTCCGGACGCCTGTGTCGTACGTGCGTCCGGAGCGGGGGTACGAAGGGCCCGCGTGCGGGGTACTAGTCGGCCAGGTTGACCGAACGGGCCGAGGCCGCGCCGATCTCCTCGGCCAGCTCGTTCAGGACGGGCTGCGGGAGGGTGTCGTCGACGGTCAGGACCGCGAGGGCCTCACCGCCGGCGTCGGCGCGGGCGACCTGCATCCCCGCGATGTTGAGACCGGCCTCACCCAGGACCCGGCCTACGGTGCCGACGACACCCGGGCGGTCCTGGTAGCGCAGCACGACCATGTGGTCGGCGAGCGCCAGGTCCACGTCGTACTCGCCGATGGCCACGATCTTCTTGATGTTCTTCGGGCCGGCCAGCGTGCCGGAGACCGAGACCTCCTCGCCGCCGGTGAGGGTGCCGCGCACCGTCACCACGTTGCGGTGCTCGGTGGACTCGCTGCTGGTGGTGAGGCGGACCTCGACACCACGCTCCTGTGCGAACAGCGGGGCGTTGACGTAGCTCACGGTCTCGTCGACGACGTCCTCGAACACGCCCTTCAGCGCGGAGAGTTCGAGCACCTTGACGTCGTGCTGCGTGATCTCGCCGTACACCTCGACATCGAGGCGGGCCGCGACCTCGCCCGCCAGCGCGGTGAAGATCCGGCCGAGCTTCTCGGCGAGCGGCAGGCCGGGGCGTACGTCCTCGGCGATGACGCCGCCCTGGACGTTGACCGCGTCGGGGACGAGCTCACCGGCGAGCGCGAGGCGCACCGACTTGGCGACCGCGATACCGGCCTTCTCCTGGGCCTCGTCGGTCGACGCGCCGAGGTGCGGGGTGCAGACGACCTGGTCGAGCTCGAACAGCGGGGAGTCCGTGCAGGGCTCCTTCGCGTACACGTCGAGGCCGGCGCCGGCCACCCGGCCCTCCTTGAGCGCCGAGTACAGCGCGGCCTCGTCGACGATGCCGCCACGGGCCGCGTTGACGATCCGGACCGTCGGCTTGACCTTGTGCAGCGCCTCGTCACCGATCAGACCCAGCGTCTCGGGGGTCTTGGGGAGGTGCACGGTGATGAAGTCGGAGGCCTCGAGCAGCTCGTCGAGGGTGAGGACCTTGACACCCATCTGGGCGGCGCGCGCGGGCTGCACGTAGGGGTCGTAGGCGACGACCTTCATGCCGAACGCGGACATCCGCTGGGCGACCAGCGCACCGATGCGGCCGAGGCCGACGACGCCGAGGGTCTTCTCGGCCAGCTCGACACCGCTGTACTTCGAGCGCTTCCACTCGCCGTTCTTCAGCGCGGAGTTGGCCTGCGGGATGTTGCGGGCCGTGGCGAGGATGAGGCCGCAGGCGAGCTCGGCGGCGGTGACGATGTTGGAGGTCGGTGCGTTGACGACCATCACGCCGGACTTGGTGGCGGCGGAGACGTCGACGTTGTCGAGGCCGACGCCGGCGCGGGCGACGACCCGCAGCTTCTTCGCGGTGGCGATGGCCTCCGCGTCGACCTTGGTCGCGGAGCGGACGAGGATCGCGTCCACGTCGGCGATGGCGGGCAGGAGTTCGGCGCGGTCGGCTCCGTTGCAGTGCCGGATCTCGAAGTCCGGCCCCAGGGCGTCGACGGTCGCGGGCGACAGCTCTTCAGCGATGAGTACGACAGGCTTGGCAGTGCTCACGTGAGTCCTCACTGGTCCTTTGCGGACGGCCGTCCCGACGGCCGCAGGCGGTGGAGGTGGCTACCGCGTGGAAGACGCACGACGCTGTGGGCCTGACGCGTGGATGTGGTTCGAAAGTGTAGTGCTGCGGACGGGTGCGTTGTCCGCCCGTTCGGAAGGATCACCCGTCCGAGGGTGGACACGGTGTCCATGAGGCAGGAGGGCCGCGGTGTCGCACACCGCGGCCCTCCCCCCGTGAGGCTTACGCCTCGTCGTCGTTCACCCAGCTCATGAGCTTGCGGAGCTCCTTGCCCGTGGTTTCCAGCAGGTGGTCCTCGTCGGCCTTCTTGTACTCGGAGTACTTCTTCAGGCCGCCGTGGTACTCGTCCATCCACTGCTTCGCGAAGGTGCCGTCCTGGATCTCGGCCAGAACCTTCTTCATCTCGGCCTTGGTGTCGGCGGTGATGATGCGGGGGCCGGTGATGTAGTCGCCCCACTCGGCGGTCTCGGAGACCGACCAGCGCATCTTCTCCAGGCCGCCCTCGTACATCAGGTCGACGATGAGCTTCAGCTCGTGGAGGCACTCGAAGTAGGCGATCTCCGGCTGGTAGCCGGCCTCGGTCAGGGTCTCGAAACCGGCCTTGACCAGGGCGGCCGTGCCACCGCAGAGAACGGCCTGCTCACCGAACAGGTCGGTCTCGGTCTCCTCGGTGAAGGTCGTCTTGATGACGCCGGCGCGGGTGCCGCCGATGGCCTTCGCGTAGGAGAGGGCCAGCTCGAAGCCCTTGCCGGTGGCGTCCTGCTCGACGGCCGCGATGCACGGAACGCCGCGGCCCTCCTCGTACTGACGGCGCACCAGGTGACCCGGGCCCTTGGGGGCGACCATGGCGACGTCGACACCGGCCGGCGGCTTGATGAAGCCGAAGCGGATGTTCAGGCCGTGGCCGAAGAAGAGGGCGTCGCCGTCCTTGAGGTTGTCCTTGACGGACTCCTCGTAGACCTGGGCCTGGATCGGGTCCGGCACCAGGATCATGATGACGTCCGCCTCGGCGGAAGCCTCCGCCGGGGTGACGACGCGCAGGCCCTGCTCCTCGGCCTTGGCCTTGGACTTGGAGCCCTCGTGCAGACCGACGCGCACGTCGACGCCCGAGTCACGGAGCGACAGCGCGTGGGCGTGGCCCTGGCTGCCGTAACCGAGAACCGCGACCTTGCGGCCCTGGATGACGGAAAGGTCGGCGTCGGCGTCGTAGAACAGCTCGGCCACTGGGTTTCTCCTATGTGTGCGGGTTGTGCGACCCACCGTACGGCGGGCGGGTGGAGGGAAGTTTTCGGGTCTCGGTATCCGAGAGCCCGGGGATTCACGCCGAGCGGTCGAGGGCCCGGAGCGAGCGGTCCGTGATGGACCTCGCCCCACGCCCTATGGCGATCGTCCCCGACTGCACGAGCTCCTTGATGCCGAACTGCTCCAGCATCTTGAGCATCGCTTCGAGCTTGTCGGCGCCGCCGGTGGCCTCGATGGTCACGGCTTCGGGCGACACGTCCACGGTCTTGGCGCGGAACAGCTGGACGATCTCGGTGACCTGGGAGCGCGTCTCGTTGTCGGCGCGGACCTTCACCAGGACGAGCTCACGCTGGATCGCAGCGGCGGGCTCGAGTTCGACGATCTTCAGTACGTTGACGAGCTTGTTGAGCTGCTTCGTCACCTGCTCCAGCGGCAGGGCGTCGATCACGTTCACCACGATGGTGATGCGCGAGATCTCGGGGTGTTCGGTGGTCCCGACGGCGAGCGAGTCGATGTTGAAGCCGCGTCGGGAGAACAGGGCGGTGATGCGGGCGAGGACGCCGGGCTTGTTCTCCACCAGGACGGAGAGCGTGTGCTTGGACATGATTCTCTCTCTGCTCTTGTCGCTCACTCAGTCGTCTTCGTTGTCGCCGAAGTCGGGTCGGACGCCCCGGGCGGCCTGGACCTCGTCGTTGGAGGTGCCGGCGGCGACCATCGGCCACACCATGGCGTCCTCGTGGACGATGAAGTCGACGACGACCGGGCGGTCGTTGATCGAGTTGGCCTCTTCGATGACCTTGTCCAGGTCTTCGGGGCGCTCGCAGCGGATCGCGTAGCAGCCCATCGCCTCGGACAGCTTGACGAAGTCGGGGACGCGGGTGCCCTTGGCCTCGTTGCCGTCGCAGTCCTGGCCGCTGTGCAGGACGGTGTTGGAGTAGCGCTGGTTGTAGAACAGCGTCTGCCACTGGCGGACCATGCCGAGGGCGCCGTTGTTGATGATGGCGACCTTGATCGGGATGTTGTTCAGGGCGCAGGTGGTGAGTTCCTGGTTGGTCATCTGGAAGCAGCCGTCGCCGTCGATCGCCCAGACGGTGCTGTCCGGCAGGCCGGCCTTGGCGCCCATGGCGGCCGGGACCGCGTACCCCATCGTCCCCGCACCGCCGGAGTTGAGCCAGGTCGCGGGCTTCTCGTACTGGATGAAGTGCGAGGCCCACATCTGGTGCTGGCCGACGCCCGCGGCGTAGACGGTGTTCTCGGGGGCGAGCTCGCCGATGCGCTGGATGACCTGCTGCGGCGACAGCGAACCGTCGTCCGGCAGGTCGTAGCCCAGCGGGTAGGTGTCGCGCCAGCGGCTCAGGTCCTTCCACCAGGCGCTGTAGTCGCCGGTGTTGCCCTCGGTGTGCTCGGCCTGGACGGCCTGCACCAGGTCGGCGATGACCTCGCGGGCGTCCCCGACGATCGGCACGTCGGCGGCGCGGTTCTTGCCGATCTCGGCCGGGTCGATGTCGGCGTGGACGATCTTCGCGAAGGGCGCGAAGCTGTCCAGCTTGCCGGTGACGCGGTCGTCGAAGCGGGCGCCGAGGGCGACGATCAGGTCTGCCTTCTGGAGCGCGGTGACGGCGGTGACCGCACCGTGCATGCCCGGCATTCCGACGTGCAGCGGGTGGCTGTCGGGGAATGCGCCGAGCGCCATCAGTGTGGTGGTGACGGGCGCTCCGGTGAGCTCTGCGAGGACCTTCAGCTCGGCGGTGGCGCGCGCCTTGAGGACGCCGCCCCCGACGTACAGGACGGGCCGCTTGGCCGCGGTGATCAGCTTGGCGGCCTCGCGGATCTGCTTGGCGTGCGGCTTGGTGACGGGCCGGTAGCCGGGCAGGTCGTTGACGGGCGGCCAGGAGAAGGTGGTCCGCGCCTGGAGCAGGTCCTTGGGGATGTCGACGAGGACGGGGCCCGGCCGGCCGGTGGAGGCGATGTGGAAGGCCTCGGCGATGGCGCGGGGGATGTCGGCCGCGTCGGTGACCAGGAAGTTGTGCTTGGTGATCGGCATCGTGATGCCGCAGATGTCCGCCTCCTGGAAGGCGTCGGTGCCGATCGCCTTGGAGACGACCTGGCCGGTGATCGCCACCATGGGCACGGAGTCCATCATCGCGTCCGCGATCGGGGTGACCAGGTTCGTCGCACCGGGGCCGCTCGTGGCCATGCAGACCCCGACCTTGCCGGTGGCCTGGGCGTACCCGGTGGCCGCGTGCCCCGCGCCCTGCTCGTGCCGCACCAGCACGTGCCGGACCCGGGTGGAGTCCATCATCGGGTCGTACGCCGGCAGGATCGTGCCGCCCGGGATGCCGAACACCGTGTCCGCCCCGACCTCTTCGAGCGCCCGGATGAGCGACTGCGCGCCCGTCACGTGCTCGATCGGGCTGGTGTGGGGTCCGGTCTGACGGGGCCGCGGCTGCGGATGGTGGGCCCCGGTGGCCTGCTCGGTCATCGGCATTCTCTTCTCGAAGCTGAGGGTGTGAGCTGAGGGTCTGGTGAGGTGAGCCAAGGGTTCTGCAAAGTGCCGGTGCAACAAAAAACCCCTCGTGCCGTGAGGCAAGCGAGGGGAGCGCGTCGGGGGGAGACAAGCCGGTTCAGCCATGAACCGTGCTTCAGCCGACGCGCTTTCCAAGTACGAGAATTCGGGTGCGCATGGCATTGACCCTCCCTCCGGCGCACCGGGCGTGTCAAGTGGGTGGGACGGGCGTCTCAGTATTTGAGCGCAATGGCGGATGTGTGAACGAGTCCGCCGAGGGTGCGCCGCGGCGCCGGACCGGGAGGGGCACGGCGCCCTGCGCCCCGGTCAGGACGGGCAGCGCGCTGCCTTCGCCGCCCGGCACCGGATAGTCGCCGCGCACCAGGGCGCGGCGCAGCCGGTACTCGTCGAGCGGTCCGGAGAACGCCATTCCCTGCCCGTGCGTACAGCCCATCGCGCGCAGCACCCGCACCTGGTCGGGGAGGTCCACGCCGTCCGCCACGGACTGCATCCCCAGATCGGTGGCGATCCGCAGCAGACCGCTGGTGATCTTGTACAGCCTGGCCGACTCGACCACGCCCTCGACCAGGCCACGGTCCAGTTTCAGTACGTCGATGGGCAGCCGTCGCAGGGCGTTGATGGCCGCGTAACCGCTGCCGAACCCGTCCAGTGCGATCCGGACGCCGAGCCTGCGCAGCGCGCTCAGCCGTTGTTCGAGGTCGTCGAAGGAGACCCGGGGGTCGCTGTCGGTGATCTCGATGACCAGGGCCCCGGACGCCAGCCCGTGCCGGGTCAGCAGGGACTCGACGGAGCCGAGCGGCAGCGACCGGTCGAGCAGCCGGCGGGCGGTGAGCCGGACGGTGACGGGCACGGGGTGGCCGGCCCGGTTGCGCTCGGCGGCCTGCTCGACCGCCTCCTCCAGCAGCCAGCGGCCCAGCTCGGCGGTGCGGTCGCTGTCGTCTGCGACGCGCAGGAACTCCGCCGGGGTGAACAGGATGCCCTGCGCGGAGCGCCAGCGGGCCTGGGCCGCGACGGCGGCGACCCGGCCGGTGGCCAGGCTGACCACCGGCTGGTGCAGCAGGGCGAACTCGCCGTCGTGCAGCGCGGTGCGCAGCCGGGTGGCCAGTTCGGTGCGCCGCACGACCTCGGCCTGCATCTGCGGGGCGTACAGCTCGACCCGGTCCTTGCCCGCCGCCTTGGCGCGGTACATGGCGAGGTCCGCGTTGCGCATCAGGTCGGTGGGGGTGATGCCGGGCTCGGCGAAGGCGACCCCGATCGAGGCGGCCACCCGGACATCGTTGCCGTCCACCTTGTACGGCTGGGAGAGGGTGAGCCGCAGCCGGTCGGCGATCTCGTGCACCTGGTACTCGCGGGCGGCCTGGTCGCGGGTGCCGTCGCCGAGGATCAGGGCGGCGAACTCGTCACCGCCGAGCCTGGCCGCGGTGTCGCGGGCCCGCACCGAGTCCTGGAGCCGGCGGGCCGCCTGGATCAGCAGCTCGTCGCCGGCCTGGTGGCCGAGGCGGTCGTTCACCGCCTTGAAGCCGTCGAGGTCGATGAAGAGGACCGCGGTGCCGGGGTCGGTGGCCCGGCGTCCGGTGAGGGCCTGGCGGACCCGCTTGGTGAACAGGGCGCGGTTGGGGAGGTCGGTGAGCGGGTCGTGTTCGGCGTTGTGCTGCAACTGGGCCTGGAGGCGGACCCGTTCGGTGACGTCGCGGCTGTTGAAGATCAGGCCGCCCTGGTGCCGGTTGACCGTCGACTCGACGTTGAGCCACTCGCCCGTGCCGGACTTGAAGCGGCACTCGATCCGGGTGGTGGGCTCGTCGAGGGGGGAGGCGGCGAGGAAGCGGCGGACCTCGTGGACCACCGGGCCCAGGTCGGCGGGGTGGATGATCGAGGCCAGCTCGGAGCCGACCAGCTCGTCGGCGTCACGGCCGTAGACGCCGGACGCGGCGGGGCTGACGTAGCGCAGTATGCCGGTGGGGGCGGCGATCATGATGACGTCGCTGGAGCCCTGCACCAGGGAGCGGAAGTGGTTCTCCTTCTGCGCCAGCTCCTGGGTCAGGGCGATGTTGTCGACGAGCATGATGCCCTGGCGGACCACCAGCGCCAGCACCACCGTGCAGCCCGTGAAGAGGACCACCCGGTCGAGCTTGTGGCCGTCCATGACGTTGTACAGGATGCCGAGCACGCAGACGGCCGCGGCGAGGTACGGGGTGAGTGCGGCCAGTGAGCCGGCGATGGGCCGGCTGGGGACCCGGCCGGCCGCTGCCCGCCCCTGCGGGGTCCTGGTGCCGGGGCCCTGCGGGGCGTGCTGCCCGCGCGGCGGGCGCCGGTCGTGCGGCGGTCGGTGCGCGCCGGGTGCGTGCTGCCCGTGCGGGGAGGCGTTGTCGCGCAGGTGTGCCGCGCGGCTCACCCCCCAGGGGGCGTACGCGAGGAGCAGTGAGCCGGCGAACCAGCCGGCGTCGAGGATCTGCCCGGAGTGGTAGTTCTCGCGCAGCAGCGGCGAGGTGAACAGGGCGTCGCACAGCACGGTCATGGCGAGGGCCGCGATCGCGGTGTTGATCGCGGCCCGGTTGGCCGACGAGCGGCGGAAGTGCAGCGCCAGGACCATGCTGACGAGCGCGATGTCGAGGAGCGGATACGCGAGCGAGAGCGCGGCGTGGGCCACGTTGGCACCCTTGAAGTCCGCGGTGTGCGCGAGGGCGAGGCTCCAGGAGAGGGTGAGCAGCGAGCCCGCGATCAGCCAGGAGTCCAGCGCGAGACAGACCCAGCCGGCCCGGGTGACGGGCCGCTTGGCCAGGACCAGGAGGCCGACGATGGCGGGCGGACCAAAGAGCAGGAAGAAGAAGTCGGCAAGCGAAGGGGCCGGCACCGGGCGCCTCAGCACCACCTCGTACCAGCCCCAGACCGCGTTTCCTCCCGCCGCCATCAGGGAGGAGACGGAGAACAGCAGCCAGGCGGGCCTGAAGCGGCTTTCCCTGGTCCGCGCGTAGAAGTAACAGGAGACCGCGGCGACGAAGGCCGCCGCGGCGAGCCCGAAGTCACCCATGATGAGTGCCAGTTGGGTCGAACCCCAGCCGAGCGCCGAGCCCGCGGCGTATCCTCCGCAGACCACGGCGAGCAGGATCTGGGGCAGCAGCCCCGGTCCGCCGGCGCTCTTGCCGGCGATCGTCCGACGGGTCAGCACCGCCCCGGGGGCACTCACCGGGCCTCCCTGGCCGGGGGTTTCTTCAGGTGGCCGGGGCGGACCGCCGCCCCAGGACCTGCCCTGCGGTGACTCTGCCGCGTCGGATCGTCTCTCCATTGGCCGTGCATCGCCCGTCGCCCCCCTTGCAGTCTCCGTCGTGCTCCCCAGCGCCATGGGTGTGGTGCCTGGCGCAGCCCCTAGGTCGGGACGATACACCAGACCGGTCACTCAGGGACATACTTCCTCTACGCTCCGTAACTGCCTGTGGGCTTACGGGAACTGGATGCGTCCAAACCACTCCGGAGCGTGTTCGACGGGGGACTTTTCGGGCGGGCGGTGCCCCGGTGGGTCAGGGTCTTTCGTTTGGTCCGGACGAGCCGCTCCAGGGCTCAGCCGACCGTCTGGACGACGTTGGCGAGGGGCTCCCCCGCCGCGTAGCGGGACAGCTGGCGGGTGACGAGCCGTCTGGCCCGGGGCGCGAACGCGGAGCTGCTGCCGCCCACGTGCGGACTGATCAGGACACCGGGTGCGTGCCACAGCGGGTGGCCGGCCGGCAGCGGTTCCGGGTCCGTGACGTCGAGCGCGGCCCTCAGGCGGCCCGTCTCCAGCTCCTTGAGGAGGGCGGCGGTGTCGACGACGGGGCCGCGGGAGACGTTCACCAGCAGGGCGCCGTCCCGCATCCGGGACAGGAAGCCGGAGTTGACCATTTTGGCGGTGCTCTCGGTGAGCGGGGTGCAGACGATCACCACGTCCGCCTGCGGAAGCAGCGCGGGCAGGTCGGTGAACGCGTGCACCGCGCCGCGCTCCGTAGTGCGTGCGGAGCGCGCGACGCGCGCCACCCGCGCGCACTCGAAGGGAACGAGCCGGTCCTCGACGGCCGCGCCGATGGACCCGTACCCCACGATCAGGACGGACCTGTCGGCGAGCGCCGGGTAGAAGCCGGAGCGCCAGTCCTCCTCCTGCTGGCCCCGTACGAAGCGGGGGATGCCGCGCAGCGAGGCGAGGACGAGGGTGAGCGCGAGCTCGGCGGTGCTGGCCTCGTGGACGCCGCGGGCGTTGCACAGCTGCACGCCCGAGTGCGGGCCGGGCTCCAGGGCGCCCTGGAGGTCGTCGACGCCCGCGGTGAGCGTCTGCACGACACGCAGCGAGGTCATCAGGGGCAGCGGCCGGCGCGCGGTCGCCGCGCCCTTCATGTACGGGACGACGTAGAAGGCGCAGTCGGCGGGGTCCGCGGGGAAGTCCGGCCCGCCGTCCCAGACGTGGTAGCGCAGACCGGCCTGCGCCGCGTCGGGAAGGCCGTCGATCCCGGCCGGTTCCATCGGCAGCCAGACGTCGGCGGGACGGGTGTCACTGTCGTACGAGGTCATGGTCAGGAGGCTATGCGAAAGCGCCTGACCAGCAACGGTTAGTTTGGGGTGCGGCAGACGGAGGGGTACGGGCAAGGTGGAGCGCAGGACAATCGGGGCAACGGCACTCGAAGTGGGCGCGATCGGGCTCGGCTGCATGCCGATGAGCTGGGCGTACACCGGGTCCCGGCAGCGCGGCGAGGAGTCGGTGCGCGCGCTGCACACGGCGCTCGACCGAGGGGCGAACCTGCTCGACACCGCCGACATGTACGGGCCCTTCACCAATGAGCTGCTTGTCGGACGAGTGCTGAAGGAGCGGCGGTCGGAGGCCTTCGTCTCCACCAAGTGCGGGCTCCTGGTGGGTGAGCAGCACATCGTGGCCAACGGCAGGCCCGGTTATGTGCGCCGGGCGTGCGACGCCTCTCTGCGGCGGCTGCAGACCGATGTGATCGACCTGTACCAGCTGCACCGGGCGGACCCGGAGATCCCCGTCGAGGAGACCTGGGGCGCGATGGCCGATCTCGTACGGGCCGGAAAGGTACGGGCGTTGGGGCTGTGCGCGGTCGGGGCGCGGGCGTCGCGGCGCTCCGGCACGGGCGTCGGCAGACCGGTGGTGGGCGGGCTGCACGAGGGCACTATCCGCCAGCTGGAGCGGGTGCAGCAGGTCTTTCCGGTGAGCGCGGTGGAGGCCGAGCTCTCGGTGTGGTCGCCGGAGGCGCTGGAGGCGCTGCTGCCGTGGTGCGAGGCGCGGGGCGTGGGGCTGGTGGCGGCGATGCCGCTGGGAAACGGGTTCCTGACGGGAACCCTGACGCCGGGCGAGGGCTTCGAGCCGGACGACGTACGGGCCAGGCACCCGAGGTTCACGGCGGAGATGATGGCGGCGAACCAGCCGGTGGTGGCCGGGCTGCGGCGGATCGCGCGGCGGCACGGTCCCGAGGTCACCGCGGCGCAGGTCGCGCTGGCGTGGGTGCTCTCGCGCGGCCGGAGCGTGATCCCGGTGCCCGGCGCGAAGCAGGCCGGCTGGGTGGCGGAGAACGCGAAGGCGGCGGAGCTGAGGCTGACCGCGGCGGACCTGGCGGAGATCGGCGAGCTGCCGGCGGCCCAGGGCTCCTGGGACTGAGCTCCGCGGGGCCGGATTCTTTGCCGGGGGCCGTCGGCCCGGATCGGGAACTCCGGCGGCGGGAGCGGTGTATGAACGGTAGGAGCCTGTCGATCGAAGGGATCCATCGTGCGACGTATCGCTGTGCCAGCCGCGCTGACCGCCGCGGCGCTCCTGCTCGTGGCGGGGTGCTCCGAGGGAGGGCCCGCGGGCAGACCGCCCGCGGACAAGGGGAGTTCCGCACCACCCGGTGAACCGACCGGCAGCGCGGTCCCGTCGGCCACGACCGGCACGAAGGCCGCGCCCGCGAAGGGTTCGGCCACGGTGACCGCAACCGTCGCCAAGGACCTCAAGTCCCCCTGGGGGCTGGTCGCCCTGCCCGACGGCGACCTGCTGGTCTCCTCCCGCGACGAGGGAACCCTCACCCGGGTGGACGCGAAGAGCGGGAAGGCGACCGCGGTGGGGCGGGTGGCGGGGGCCTCCCCCGCGGGCGAGGGCGGCCTGATGGGCCTCGCGCTCTCCCCCTCGTACGCCACGGACCACCAGGTCTACGCGTACTTCACGACCGAGTCCGACAACCGCATCGCCCGGATGCTCTACGACGAGAAGCGCCCCGCGGGCCAGCAACTGGGCGCGGCGGACACGGTGTTCAAGGGCATCCCGAAGGGAACCGTCCACAACGGCGGCCGGATCGCCTTCGGCCCGGACAAGATGCTCTACGCGGGCACGGGCGAGACCGGCGAGCGCGGTCTGGCGCAGGATCCGAAGTCCCTCGCGGGCAAGATCCTGCGGATGACGCCGGACGGGCAGCCGGTGCACGGCAATCCGGCGGCCGACTCGGTGGTGTACTCGCTGGGCCACCGCAACGTGCAGGGCCTCGCCTGGGACGAGGACCGGCGGCTGTGGGCGGCGGAGTTCGGCCAGGACACCTGGGACGAGCTGAACCTCATCGAACCGGGCAAGAACTACGGCTGGCCCGAGGTGGAGGGGCAGGAGCACCGGGCCGGCTTCGTCGATCCCGTCGCCCAGTGGAAGACCTCTGACGCCTCCCCCAGCGGGATCGCCTTCGCCCAGGGGTCCGTGTGGATGGCGGGGCTGCGCGGCGAACGGCTGTGGCGGATCCCGCTGGACGGCGCGAAGCCGGTGGCCGCGCCGGAGGCCTTCCTCACGGAGAAGTACGGGCGGCTGCGGACCGTACTGGCGCCGGGCGGCGCCGAGCTGCTGGTGGTCACCAACGAGACGGACTCCCGGGGCACGCCGGAGCCGGGCGACGACCGGATTCTCAAGGTGCGGGTGAAGTAGCCGCCACGCACGGCGCCGGGCTCAGCCCGCGGCCTTCGCCGCCGCGCCGAAGAGGTCCAGCCGGTGGGCCACGGCTGCCGCTTCGCCACGGCCGGTCACCTCCAGCTTGGCGAGGATGTTGGAGACGTGCACGCTCGCCGTCTTGGGCGAGATGAACAGCGCCTCGGCGATCTGCCGGTTGGTGCGGCCGTCCGCCACCAGCCGCAGGACGTCGCGTTCGCGCGGGGTGAGGTGGAAGGCGGGCTGCGGCGCGGCGGGCGCGCTCTGTGCGGGGGCCGTGGTGAGCCGGGCCCGCCTGGCTAGTTCGGCCACCCGCTCGGCCAGCGGGCGGGCCCCGAGCCCTTCGGCCACGGCCCCGGCCAGCCGGAGCAGCTCGGCGGCCCGCTGCCGGTCGGCGGCCCGGTCGGGGACCCGGTCGGCGTGCCGGTCCTGGGCGGCGCCGACCTGACGGACGGGCGCGCGGTCGGCGCACGCCTCGGCGGCGCGCCCGGCGGCGCCCCTGGCGGGGCCGTGGGGCGTGGCGGTGGTGTCGAGGAGACGGGCGGCGTGGCGCAGCCGCACCCGGGCCAGGTCGTAGGGGCGCTCCAGGGGCTCGAAGGCCGTGCCGACCACCGCCCACTCGTCCGGGGTGTCCCGGCCTTCGGCGCGCAGGAGTTCCGCGCGTACCCAGGCCTGGTAGGCGTCCCAGACCGGCGCCCCGGTCGCCAGCCGCTTCGCGTGGTGGCGGATCAGGGCGACGGCCTCGTCCCTGCCCTCGTCGGCTGCGGGCACCTCCCGGGCCTCGGCCTCCATGACCGCTGCCTCCACGAGCAGCGGCCAGGCGAACCGGTGGGTGCCGATCCGGAAACCGTCCGCCGCGGCGCGTACGAGTTCCGCGCGGGCGTCCGCGACGCGCCCTTCGTGGGCCGCGATGGCGAGGGTCAGCCGCCGCAGGGGAAGCTGGTGCTGGGGCATCCGGTCGTGCGGCCCGTAGTGGTGGGCCGCGTTGCGCAACTGCTCGCTCGCCTCGGCGAGTTCACCGCGGGCGAGAGCGAGTGCGGACTGCCAGAACGCGGCGGCGGCGCGCGGCTTGACGGTGGGCGAGGTGGCGCGTTCGGTCAACAGCGAGTTCGCCGCGGCCTCGTCCCAACGGCCGAGTGAGAAGAGGGACTCCGACTGGTTGCCGCGCACCCAGTGCTCGCCCTCGCGCAGACCGTGCGCGCGGGCGTAGGCGATCCCCTCCTCGCACAGTGCGACCGATTCGCGGGACCGCCCGATGGCCTCCAGATGGGAGGGCACGTTGGTGTGGCAGCGGTTCACCACGGTGACGGCGTTCTGCGCGAGGGCGCGCTCACGCACCTCGTACACCTCGGCGAGGCCCCCCTCGACGTCCCCCGAGTCGATCATCAGGCCGCCGAGGGTGAGCCGGGCGTGGAGCTCGGTGTCCTGGGCGCCGACCATCCGGGCGTACTCGACGGCCTGTTCGGCGGTGGCGACGGCGGCGGGGCCGGGTTCGTGCAGCATGGACCAGCCCGCGACCTGCGTCAGGATGTCCGCGTGCACGGCCGACGGCGGCAGGCCGCGCAGCAGTTCCTGGGCGGTGGCCAGCTCCTCCCAGCCGTCGCCGCGCGCGAGGCCGACCACCGACTTGGAGCGCTGGACCCAGAACCAGGCGGCGCGCAGCGGGTCGGACTCCCGCTTCACGCCGGGTCTGGTCTCCTCGGTGAGGATCCGCAGGGCGCGCTTGGCGAGTTTCAGGGCGCGCTCGCGTTCACCGCCGAGGCGGGCGGCGACGGTGGCCTCGGCCATCACGTCGAGGTAGCGCAGCGCGGTGCTGGCCGGGCCGCACCCGCAGGCCGGGTAGGCCTCGGCGTAGTCGATCGGCCGCAGGGTGTCGCGCACCTCCTGGGGCGCGTCCTCCCACAGCTCCAACGCCCGTTCCAGCAGACCCAGCTGCTCGGAGCGCGCATACCGCTTGCGGGCCTCGACCGAGGCGCGCAGCACGGCGGGCAGCGCCTTCGCGGCGTCGTGGGCGGCGTACCAGTAGCTGGCCAGGCGGGTGGCGCGCTCCTCGGCGCACACGAGAGCGGGGTCGGCCTCCAGCGCCTCGGCGTAACGGCGGTTGAGCCGGGAGCGCTCGCCGGGCAGCAGGTCGTCGCTGACCGCCTCGCGCACGAGGGAGTGCCGGAACCGGTAACCGTCGCCGCCGGGCGCGGCCAGCAGCAGGTTCGCCCCGACGGCCGACCGCAGTGCCTCGATCAGGTCGTCCTCGCTGAGCCTGGCGACCGCGAGCAGCAGCCGGTACCCGACGGTGGAGCCGCCCTCGGCGACGATCCGCACCACCTTCTGGGCGTCCTCGGGGAGCGCTTCGACGCGTACCAGAAGGAGGTCGCGCAGCGAGTCGGTGAGGGAGGTGCGGCACCCGCTGCCCATCGAGACCGCGAGCTCCTCGACGAAGAAGGCATTGCCGTCGGAACGGCCGAACACCTCGTCCACCAGGGCGGGTTCGGGTGCGGAGCCCAGGATCCCGGTGAGCTGGCGGTGCACCTCGTCGCGGTTGAAGCGGGGCAGCTCGATGCGCTGGACGGTGCGCAGCCGGTCGAGCTCGGCCAGGAGGGGACGCAGTGGGTGGCGGCGGTGGATGTCGTCGGCGCGGTAGGTGCCGACGACGACGAGCCGACCACTGCGCAGGGTGCGCAGCAGGTAGGAGAGCAGGTGCCGGGTGGAGGCGTCGGCCCAGTGCAGGTCCTCAAGTACGAGGACGACGGTACGGGTCGCGGTGACGCGCTCCAGGAGGCGGACGGTCAGCTCGAAGAGACGGGCGGTGGCGTCCTCGCCGCTGCTGCGGCCCGGCGCCCCCGGCTGGCCGTACGGGCCGTAAGGGGTCTCACTCAACTCGGGTAGCAGACGCGCGAGTTCCTCCTCCTGGCCGGCGGCCGCGGCGGCCAGCTCGTCGGGAAGGAGTCGGTTCAGGGTGCGCAGGGCCGCGGAGAAGGGGGCGAAGGGCAGTCCTTCGGCACCGATCTCGACGCAGCCCCCGACGGCGACGACGGGCACGGAGGCCCAGCGGTGGGCCTCGGCGGGCGGCGGAACGGGGGCAGGCTGGGCGTACGCCGGGACACGGGCAGGGTCGAAGGACGGCCGGGTGTGCGCGGAGGCGTTGGCGGCGTCCACGTGCCCGGTGAGCGCGGAAGCGTTGGGAGGGTCCACGTGCCCGGTGAGCGCGGAGGCGTTGGCAGGGTCCAGGGGCCGGGCGTACGCGAAGGCGCCGGCGGTGTCCCCGGGCCGGGCATGCGCCGGGGCTGCAGGGGCCAGGGGCCGGGCATGCGCCGGGGCTGCGGGGGATGCGGTGGAGGGCGCGGGGAACGCGGGGGGCGCGGGGAATGCGGGGGGCGCGGGGAATGCGGGGGCGTCGCCCGGCGGTCGGCCGGTGGGCCGGAGCGTCGAAGCCGCGTCCGCAGGGGCCAGGGGCTGTCCGGCCGCGCCCGCGAGGAACTCCTCGATGAGCCTGGTCTTGCCGACCCCGGCCTCACCGCCGAGCAGCAACGCCTGCGGCTCGCCCGCGGCGGCGCGGGCGAGCGCATGAGTGAGCGTGTTCAGTTCGCTGTTGCGGCCGACGAACACGGGACTGACAGACCTGGTCTCCACGCCGCCGAGCATCGCACAGGGATTCGGGACGGCGTCACCCGCTGTCCGCATGACGGGCAGCCCGTCAGGCCGCGCGGGTGAAGTGGTCCCGGAGCGTCCTGCCCGCCCCGGCCCGCGGCCCCTTGCCGCCACGGCCGCCGTCGGCGCCCTTGTCCGCCCTGGCCGCCCTGGCCGCCTTCGCCCCCTCGCGGGCCTGGCGGACCAGCCGGGCCCGGTCGGCCCGCGCGACGAGTTCGGCGTGCCGGCTCTGCTGGATCTCGTACTCGAACATCTGCTGCTCCCCGATGGGTTGTTGTGGCCTCCTGCGATGCCTCAACTCTCGCTTCCCAGGGGGTGCCGGCACATCGGGAGAGTGCCGCATGTTCGGGCCGCAGGGGGGCCTTAGGGCGCCGGACCCGAGGAGCCCGGCGCCCTAAGGCCCCCCTGAAAGCGCTCGGCGCCCTGGGCAACCCCGGTCAGGGGGTGCGCAGGGCGCCGATGCGGTACGGGGGGAGGCGAGGACGCCCTAGGCGGCCGGGGCGGCCGGGGCCGTGGGCAGGGACGCGAACAGGTCGAAGTACATTCCGGCCGAGACGATCAGGCCCAGGATCGCCAGGGCCACACCGCCCCACGCGACCGCGCGCATCCAGACCGGGCTCGGCGTGGCGGCCTTGAGCGCCGACGCCGCGGGGCGCAGGGCCACCAGGACGCCGATCCCGACCAGCAGGGCCAGCAGGGCGAAGCCGCCGTTGACCAGGGCCGTCATGTGCCAGCCGTTGCCGTAGAGGCCCTCGATCTGGGCGGTGACATCGCTGGACTGGGAGAGGTGGAGCTGGCTGTCGACCTTCTCGCGCTCGGCGAGGATCGAGCCGCTCCAGGTGCCGGTGAGGGCGGAGAGCGCGAGTCCCGCGGAGACGATCGCGCCCGCGCCGGCCGCCGCGGAGGCGGGCTTGGCCGACGGCTCCTCGTCGAGTACGAAGAGGGCGTCGTCGTCGGAGTCGTCGTCGACGTCATCCGCGTCGTCGGCGTCCTTGACGGAGCCGTCGGTGTCGAGCGCGGCCGGGGCGGCCTGCGACGACGCGCCGACGGTCTTCGTCCCGGACGTCCCGGTCGTCCCGGCCTTGGCGGCCTTCTCGGTCCCGACCTTGCCGACCTTGCCGGTCGTGTCGGCCGTGTCCGTCTGCGCTGTCCGGTCGTCCGCTTCGCTCTTGCCTTCCGCCGCGGCGGAAGCCTCGGCGGCGGCGTCGTTCTTGGCCTCGGTGCGGGGAGTGGCATTCATGTGCCGCACGCTAGGGGTCCTATCTGAGAGACCTCTTAACGCGGCCCACGACCCGCCCGCACCCCGCGTCCCGCACGTGCCTCGCGCCACTCCGGGGCCAGTACCGACCAGATCTCCTCGTCGTGCCGCGTCCCCCGGTAGAAGTACGCCTCCCGGCGCATGCCGTCCTTGCGCATCCCCAGCCGCTTGGCGACGGCCAGGCTCGCGGTGTTCTCCGCGTCGGCGATCCACTCCACGCGGTGGATGCCCCGGCCGTCCACCGCCCAGTCGATCAGCACCGTGCACGCCTTGGTGATCAGGCCGCGCCCGGCAGCCGTGGGCTCCAGCCAGCAGCCGATCTCGCAGGTGCCGGCCTTCGCGTCGAAGAGCCGGAACATGAGCCCTCCGACGAGCGTCCCGTCGAGCCAGATGCCGAAGATCTGCCCGGCGTCGGCCGCGGTCTTCTCCGCGTAGTTCTGCAGGAAGCGGCCCGCGGACGGGAGGTCCTGGTTGATGTCGGGCATCCCGATGTACCGGCCGATGTACTCCCGGCCCCGGTCGATGTGGGCCAGGAACTCCTCCGCCCGCCACGGTTCCAGTGGCCGCAGTACCGCCGCGCCCTCGTCGTCCAGGTCGATGCCGAACATCCCGCTCCCCGTTCCTCGCTGCCGGTCGCGCGCCGCTGCCACGGCACGCAACCGGGATCTTCGCACGTACGGCCGACCCCCCGTGCTCCGGCCCGGCAGCACGGGGCCCCGCCCGTCGGCTCAGCCCGAGACGCTCGCCCTGCCGTTCTCGATGTGCCCCATCAGCCGGCGGCGGAAGGCGGGCTCGCCCTCGACGGTGACCGCCAGGTCGTACCAGCCGTGCGCGTCGTCGGCGGAGTGGACGATGCTGCGGCTGCGGCCCGGCCGGACGGTGACCTTGCGCGGACGCCGTACGTCGAGGTCGTCCTCGTCGGCGTAGGCCAGCGGCTGCACCAGGAAGGTGACCGCCGTACGGCCCCGGTTGGCCAGGGTCAGGTGCAGGTCCCGGTCGCGGGCCTCGATGCGGCTGGCCACCTCCGCCGTACCCGCGCGGATCCCGGCGAACTCGCGGCGGAAACCGTTCGGCCCGGTGACCGTGAAGCGGTACGCGTCCTTGGCCAGCGGCACGGTCCAGTCCGCACGGCCCCGTACGTCCAGGTGCTGCGGCACGGCGAACTCGCCCGCGTACGGGTACAGCGCGAAGTGCGCGCCGGCGCGGCCCGTGTTGCTGACGGACAGCCGCAGGGACCCGCCGTCGGGGGCGACCCTGCCGTGCACGTCCGGCTGGTACGGCAGGGCCCGCGCGCGCCGCACCCCCGGCTCCTGCACCGGCATGTGCTGCACCGCCGGGGGCACGGGACGCCAGCGCCCGGTGAACGGCGGCACCGGGCCCGGCCGGTCCACCGAAGGCTGCCGGTGGGCGCGATCGAAGTCGAAGGCGGAGGTCAGGTCGCCGGTGACCTGGCGGCGCCAGGGGGTGATGTTGGGCTCGCGGATGCCCGTCCACTTCTCCAGGAAGCGGATCACCGAGGTGTGGTCGAAGGTCTCGGAGCAGACGTACCCGCCCACCGTCCACGGCGAGACGACCAGCATCGGTACGCGGATGCCGAGCCCGGTGGGCCTGCCCTTCCAGCGCTCGTCGGTGTTGTCGGCCGGTGGCACCGGCGGCGGCACGTGGTCGAAGAAGCCGTCGTTCTCGTCGTAGTTGATGAGGACCGCGGTGTGCCGCCACACGTCGGGGTGCGAACCGAGCGCGTCCAGCACCTGGTAGACGAGCGAGGCGCTGGCGACCGGGGAGGAGGCGCCGGGGTGCTCGGAGTCGACGGCCGACGGCACCAGGTAGGAGACCTCGGGGAGCTTGCCCGCGGCGACGTCCGCACGGAAGTTCTTGGCCAGGCTGCCAGTCTCGCCGCGGCGCAGCCCCCGCTCGAAGAGGGAGCGCTCGCTCTTGGTGAGCGTGGCCACGCCTTCCTCCAGGAGAGCGAGCAGCCTGGCCCGCTCGGCCGCGTCGGCGGTGTCGCGCACCTTCGCGTAGAAGGACTCCATGAAGGTGTGGTCACCGGTCCTGGCCAGCGCCTTGCGGGCGATCGCCTTGAAGCTGGTGAAGAACTCAATGTTGTTGTCGGTGAAGTTCTCCCACTCGGTGTACGTCTGCCAGCTGCGGCCCGCCCTCTCCAGCCGCTCGGCGTACGTCGGCCAGGGGTAGCCGGGGTGGCTGCCCTCCGCGTACGCGGCGTTGGTCACGGCCCGGCTGCCGTCGGCCTCGAACCCCGTCCAGCCGCTCCACAGGTGGTTGCGGTTGGGGCTCGTCGAGGTGTGGATGGACGAGTGGTAGGCGTCGCAGATGGTGAAGGTGTCGGCGAGCTCGTAGTGCAGGGGCAGGTCGCGGCGGTCGTAGTAGGCCATGGTGGCCCCGGTCTTGGCGGTGACCCACCCGTTCATCCAGCCCTGCCCCCAGGCCTTCGAGCCGCCGTCCCACGAGTGGTCGAGGTCGCCTATGTACTGGAGGTCCTTCTTCTGCGCCTCGGCGGCGTCGCGCACCGGGAAGGGCAGCACCCGGGTGAGCGAGCCCGGCTGGTCGAACACGGGCTTGCCGTCCGGGAGCTCGATGGCGTTGCGGTCCCCGAAGCCGCGTACGCCGCGCAGGGTGCCGAAGTAGTGGTCGAAGGACCTGTTCTCCTGCATCAGCACGACGACGTGCTTGATCGCACGCAGCCCGCCGGACGCGGGGCGCTCCGCGGCGATGGCGGCCTGCAGCGATGGCGGCAGCAGCGAGCCCGCGGCTGCGGCACCGAGCGCTCCGCCGCCGATCGCGAAGAGGCGGCGGCGGGTGAGATCAGTGGCCATGGGGTCCTCCCGGGTCGGTGGTGATGCCCGGAAAGTACTGGTGCCGGGTGGACCGGAGAAGTACCTGGTCAAGATCGTCGGTGAACGTCCAAGCGGCCGTCCCACAAGTCCAAGCGTCGTTCCTGGTGAGGACGCAGGGGCCCTGCTTCGTTCCTGGTGAGGACAGAGGCCCCCATGGCTGATGGTTCATCACCCGGGTGACGCCGAGGGGCCCCGGTCGCAGGATCTCGACCGGGGCCCCTCGTGACGTACCACTCGTACTGCGGGTGTCAGCCCTCGACGCCCAGCTTCTCCAGGATCAGCTCGCGCACACGTGCCGCGTCCGCCTGGCCCCTGGTGGCCTTCATGACCGCGCCGACGAGTGCACCCGCCGCCGCGACCTTGCCGCTGCGGATCTTGTCCGCGATGGCCGCGTTGGACGCGATGGCCTCGTCGACCGCCGTACCCAGTGCCCCGTCGTCCGAGACGACCTTCAGGCCGCGCTTCTCGACGACCTCGTCGGGACCGCCCTCACCTGCGAGGACGCCCTCGATGACCTGGCGGGCCAGCTTGTCGTTCAGATCGCCGGAGGCGACCAGGGCGGTGACGCGGGCGACCTGCGCCGGGGTGATCGGCAGTTCGTCGATCGCCCGGCCCGTCTCGTTGGCGTTGCGCGCCAGCTCGCCCATCCACCACTTGCGGGCGGACGCCGAGTCCGCGCCGGCCTCGATCGTCGCGACGATCGCGTCGACCGCGCCGGCGTTGAGGATCGACTGCATGTCGTGCTCGTTGACCCCCCACTCCTCGCGGAGCCGGTTGCGGCGCACGCGCGGCATCTCGGGGAGGCCGCCCCGCAGTTCCTCGACCCACTCACGGGCGGGAGCCACCGGCACCAGGTCCGGCTCGGGGAAGTAGCGGTAGTCCTCGGCGTTGTCCTTGATACGACCGGACGTCGTCGAGCCGTCTTCCTCGTGGAAGTGCCGGGTCTCCTGGATGATCGTGCCGCCGTCGTTCAGCACGGCCGCGTGACGCTGGATCTCGAAGCGCGCCGCCCGCTCCACGGAGCGGAGCGAGTTGACGTTCTTCGTCTCCGAGCGGGTGCCGAACTCCTCGCGCCCGTGCGGGCGCAGCGAGAGGTTCACGTCGCAGCGCATCTGGCCCTTGTCCATCCGGGCCTCGGAGACGCCGAGCGCCTTGATGACCTCGCGCAGCTCCGCCACGTATGCCTTGGCGACCTCGGGAGCCCGCTCGCCCGCGCCCTCGATCGGCTTGGTGACGATCTCGATGAGCGGGATGCCCGCGCGGTTGTAGTCGAGCAGGGAGTGCGAGGCGCCGTGGATGCGGCCGGTCGCGCCGCCGACGTGGGTGGACTTGCCGGTGTCCTCCTCCATGTGGGCGCGCTCGATCTGCACCCGGAAGATCTCGCCGTCCTCCAGCTGTACGTCGAGGTAGCCGTTGAAGGCGATCGGCTCGTCGTACTGGGAGGTCTGGAAGTTCTTCGGCATGTCCGGATAGAAGTAGTTCTTCCGGGCGAACCGGCACCACTCGGCGATGTCGCAGTTCAGCGCCAGGCCGATCTTGATGGCCGACTCTACGCCGATCTCGTTGACGACCGGCAGCGCGCCGGGCAGTCCGAGACAGGTGGGGCAGGTCTGGGTGTTCGCGTCCTGGCCCAGCTCCGTGGAGCAGCCGCAGAACATCTTCGTCTTGGTGCCGAGCTCGACGTGGACCTCAAGACCCATCACGGGGTCGTACGTCGCGAGGGCGTCCTCGTACGACACGAGGTCGGTAGTGACAGTCACGGTGAAACTTTCCCTCTCAGCCCAGCAGGACGTCGTCGTCGCCGAGCTTCTTCAGCTCGCGGTAGAGCAGAGCGAGGCCGGTGACGATGGCGGCGGCTGAGACAACTGCGTCGACGAGACGGAGCGTGTCATTGTCCTTGCGGGCCATCCGGGCCTGCTTGGCGACGCTGATCGCGCCGAAGGCGGTGGAGCCGATCGACAGGTACGTGCCGGCCTTGGAATTCTTGAATCCCTTGGCCTTGATGGGCATGGGGCTCATAGCGACGGTGCCTCCTCAAGCAGCGGGTGCCCCCACTTTTCCACGAAGGCGGCCTCTACGGCAGCTCCGACCTTGTAGAGCCGGTCGTCCTTCAGGGCGGGGGCGATGATCTGGAGCCCGACCGGCATGTTGTCCTCCGGCGCGAGGCCGCAGGGCAGCGACATGGCGGCGTTGCCCGCCATGTTCGTCGGGATGGTGCACAGGTCGGCGAGGTACATCGCCATCGGGTCGTCGGCGCGCTCGCCGATCGGGAAGGCGGTGGTCGGCGTCGTCGGCGAGACGATGACGTCCACCTGCTCGAACGCCTTCTCGAAGTCCTGCGTGATGAGCGTACGGACCTTCTGGGCGCTGCCGTAGTACGCGTCGTAGTAACCGGAGCTGAGCGCGTACGTGCCCAGGATGATGCGGCGCTTGACCTCGTCGCCGAAGCCGGCCTCGCGGGTGAGCGCGGTGACGTCCTCGGCCGACCTCGTGCCGTCGTCGCCGACGCGCAGGCCGTAGCGCATGGCGTCGAAGCGGGCGAGGTTGGAGGAGCACTCCGAGGGCGCGATCAGGTAGTACGCGGAGAGCGCCAGGTCGAAGGACGGGCAGTCCAGCTCGACGATCTCGGCGCCGAGCTTCTGAAGCAGCTCGACGGACTCGTCGAAGCGCTGGAGGACCCCGGCCTGGTAGCCCTCGCCGCGGAACTGCTTGACGACGCCGACGCGCATCCCCTGCACGGAGCCGTTGCGGGCGGCCTCGACGACCGGCGGGACCGGGGCGTCGATGGAGGTCGAGTCGAGCGGGTCGTGCCCGGCGATGACCTCGTGGAGCAGCGCCGTGTCCAGGACGGTACGGGCGCAGGGCCCGCCCTGGTCCAGGGACGAGGAGAACGCCACCATGCCGAAGCGGGAGACCGCGCCGTACGTGGGCTTGACGCCGACGGTGCCGGTGACGGCGGCGGGCTGGCGGATGGAACCGCCGGTGTCCGTGCCGATGGCGAGCGGTGCCTGGTACGAGGCGAGGGCGGCCGACGAGCCGCCGCCGGAGCCGCCGGGGATCTTGGTCAGGTCCCAGGGGTTGCCGGTCGGCCCGTACGCGCTGTTCTCGGTGGAGGACCCCATGGCGAACTCGTCCATGTTGGTCTTGCCGAGGATGACGACGTCGGCGGCCTTGAGGCGCTTGGTCAGCGTGGCGTCGTACGGCGGGATCCAGCCTTCGAGGATCTTCGAGCCGACGGTGGTGGGGACCCCTTCCGTCGTGAAGATGTCCTTGAGTGCGAGGGGAACGCCGGCCAGCGGGCCGAGCTTCTCGCCGGCCTCCCGCTTGGCGTCGACGGCGCGGGCCTGCGCGAGCGCCCCTTCCCTGTCCACGTGCAGGAAGGCGTGGACCTTCTCGTCCACGGCTTCGATCCGGGCCAGGTGGGCCTCGGTGACCTCGACGGCCGTGAGTTCGCCGGAGGCGATCTTCTCGGCGGTCGCGGCCGCGGTGAGCCTAATGATCTCAGTCATGCTGTTTTAGTCCTCCCCCAGGATCTGCGGCACCTTGAAACGCTGCTGCTCCTGGGCCGGGGCGCCGGAGAGCGCCTGCTCGGGGGTGAGCGACGGGCGTACCTCGTCCGCGCGCATGACGTTCGTCAGCGGCAGCGGGTGGGAGGTCGGCGGTACGTCTTGGTCGGCGACCTCGGAGACGCGGGCGACCGCGCCGATGATGTCGTCGAGCTGACCGGCGAAGTGCTCAAGCTCTTCGGGCTTCAGCTCCAGACGCGCCAGCCGTGCGAGGTGTGCGACCTCCTCGCGCGTGATGCCAGGCATGCAGCGATCCTCAGGGGTTGGTGTGCGGTGTGCTTGTTGCGCCCAATCCTATGGGTCCCCCTCCCCTCCCCGCGAAACAGTTCCCCGGACCCCCGCTTCCTCCCCACCCCCCCAGCTCCCTTGGGCAGCGGGGCCGCCCCCCGGGGGCGGGACGGGTGGGCAAGGGGGCGGCCCCTCGCGCGGAGCGCACCCGTCTTGCGGCGGACCGACCTTGCGGGGTGCGATTCCTTCGCGCGGGCGCCTCGTGGCTGATCGCGCAGTTCCCCGCGCCCCTGACGGGGCCGTCTCACTCCGTGCGGATCGGTGGGGGCCGGGCGCGCAGTTCCCCGCGCCCCTGAAGGGCCCCCCGGCAGGCGCGGACCGTGCCAGGACGCCTACTCCCCCTCCGCCCGGAGGGAATCCGCCGCCGCAGCCGCCAGCTCCGCCGGTCGCTGCCACCCCCGCGAGCCCCGTGCCAGCAGCCACGCCGTGGCCTCGTCCGGTGGCATCGCCGCCGCCACCAGCCAGCCCTGCACCGCGTCGCAGCCCAGGTCCCGCAGCCGCTCCCACGTCTCGTCGTCCTCGACACCCTCGGCGACCACCAGGAGCCCGAGCGAGTGCGCCAGGTCCACCGTGCACCGCACGATCGACGCGTCCTCCGTGTCCACCGCGAGCCGCGCGACGAACGACCGGTCGATCTTCAGCTCGCTCACCGGCAGCCGCCGCAGATGCACCAGGGAGGAGTAACCCGTCCCGAAGTCGTCGAGCGACATCTTCACGCCGTGCCCGGTCAGCCCGGCCAGGGTGTCCGCGGCCCGCTGCGGGTCCTCCAGCAGCACGTGCTCGGTGATCTCCAGCTGCAGCGAGCCCGCCGGAACCCCGTGCCTGGCCAGCCGCGCCGCGACCGCCCCCGCGAAGCCCGGGGTGTGCACGTCACGCGGCGAGACGTTCACCGCGACCGGCACGAAGAGTCCCTGGGCACGCCACCGCGCGACCTGCGCGAGCGCGGTCTCCAGCACGTACTCCGTCAGGTGCGGCATCAGCCCGGAGGACTCGGCGATCGCGATGAACTCGTCCGGGGAGACCCGCCCGCGCTCCGGGTGCACCCACCGCACCAGCGCCTCAAGTCCGGCGACCTGCCCGTCGAACTGCACCTTGGGCTGGTAGTGGAGCTCGACGTCCCCCGCGTCCAGCGCCCGCCGGAGGTCCCCCAGCAGACCGAGCCGGTCGGGGGTGTTGGAGTCCCGCTTGGACTCGTAGACCTCCACCCCGCTGCGATCGCGCTTCGCCTGGTACATGGCGACGTCGGCCCGCCGCAGCAGGCCCTCCGCGTCCAGTGCGTGATCGGGGAAGACGGCCACCCCGGCACTCGCCTCCAGGACCAGGGAGAGCCCGTCCAGGTCGAGCGGTGAGCCCAGCTCGGCGACCAGGTGGCGGGCGACGCGCTGGGCGCTCGTCGCGGACTCGGTGCGCGGCAGCAGCACGGCGAACTCGTCGCCGCCCAGCCGCGCCGCCTCCGCCCCCTTGGGGAGCGCCTTGCGGAGCCGGTCGGCTATCTGCAACAGCAGCCGGTCACCGGCGAGATGGCCGAGGGTGTCGTTGACGGACCTGAAGCGGTCCATGTCGATGAGGACCAGCGCCGCCCGGGAGCCGATCGACTCGGCCTCCTCAAGCGCGGGCCTGGCGCGCTCCAGCAGCCACTGCCGGTTGGGCAGCCCGGTCAGCGGATCGCGCAACTGCTCCTCGGCCCGCGCCCTGGCTATCCAGAGCGTGGAGTCCAGGGCGATCAGCGGTACGGCGAACAGCGGCAGCAGTACCGGCATCGCGACGGCGACCACACAGATCAGGGGCGCGATACCGAGCAGTGCGCCGGCCACAAGTCCCTGCCGCACCAGGGCCGTTCGGGCGACGGACGGCAGCCTGCCGTGCTGCGGGGCCTGGGCGCACCACAGCAGCAGGCGGGTCACCAGCAGATAGGTGCCGGCCGCGAGCACCACCTCGGGCAGCACCCCCCAGTCCCAGGCGAGCGGCTGCCAGGGTGTCTCCACGGTCGGTACGTCGCCGAACAGGCCCAGGGTGAGGGCGGCCGCCGCGATGCCGAGGATGTCGGCGGAGCCGTGCAGCACCCCCTGCCGCCAGCGGCGCCTGCGCGCACATCCCACCAGGACGACGACGGCCAGGCTGATCAGCCCGGCCGGGACCCATCCGTACAGCAGCAGTACGGCCAGGGTGAGCGCCGCCCCCGATCCCGTGCCGCCCCACCACCGGTCCCGGCCCAGCGCCACGAGATGGCCGACGATGACCCCCGTCAGCACCGCGAGGGACCATCCGGTGGTGCCGCCGGGGAACAGGGCACGGCTTCCGCCGATGTCCTGGACGAGGCCCGTGACCAGAACGATCGCGGCCAGTCCGGTCAGCACCGCGGGCAGCAGCGGCCCCAGGAGCTGCGGCCGGATTCCCGCGGAGCGCCCGTCGGGCGCTCCGGCCTGCGTCCCTCGTCCGGTGGCCCGGAGCGGCGGCCGGTGCGGGGGCGGGGGCGGGGCGTACTGCGGCGGCCGGGGCCCGGCGGCCCGGCGGCCGAACAGTCCGGTCAGCGCGGCAGCCAGAGCGGACCGACTGCTCAGCCGCGAGGCCGGGTCGGCACTCTCGGTCGGTTTCATTCCCGTCCCTCTCACAGCCGGCGATGCCCGTGTCACGCGAGATGGCCCTGTTGTGATGCCCTCACGGCCCGCCCCGCCTCCCGGGTCTCCCCGGGAGCAGCTTCCCGTGGAGCCGGCTCCTTCCGGGGGGGCGGCTCCCCGGGAGCCGTCCCCCGGAAGCGCACTCCCTGGAGGACGGCCCCGCGAAGACAGCAAGCGGTTGCACAGCCGTGCACGACAGGCGCACCTCCCAACAGTAGGCCGCTCCAGGCCCTCCCGGGCAGCGGTCGGCCGCTGTTGCCCGAATGCGACCCGGCCCCCCGCCGGCGTCTGGTATGCGCCGAACGGGTGACCCTCCGGGCCCTGTTCTTCCCGTTACTCCACCACCGGAACCGCCGCTTCACGTGCGGCTTCCGGCCCTTCGCTGAGCAGCACCCGGAAGCCGTCCTCGTTGAGCACCGGCACCTTCAGCTGCATCGCCTTGTCGTACTTCGAACCGGGGCTGTCGCCGACCACGACGAAGGACGTCTTCTTCGAAACGGAACCGGTCACTTTCGCTCCGAGATTCTGGAGCGACTCTTTTGCGCCATCCCGGGTGTACTTCTCCAGCGTCCCGGTGACGACGACGGTCAGCCCTTCCAGCGGGCGCGGCCCCCGGTCCTCGTCGGCGCCCTCCTCCTCCATGCGGACGCCGGCCGCCTTCCACTTGCGGAGGATCTCCTGGTGCCAGTCGACGGCGAACCACTCCTTGAGGGACGCGGCGATGATCGCGCCGACCCCGTCGACACCCGCCAGCTCCTCCTCGGAGGCCTGCTCGATCCGGTCGATCGACCGGAATTCGCGGGCCAGCGCCTCGGCCGCGACCGGGCCGACGTGCCGGACGGAGAGCCCGGTCAGGACGCGGGCCAGCGGCATCTCCTTGGCGGCCCTGATGTTCTCCAGCATCGCGAGGGCGTTCTTGCGGGGCTCGCCCTCCTTGTTGGCGAAGATCGTGGCGATCTTCTCCTCGCCGGTCTTCGGGTCGACCTTGGGCAGCCCGGAGTCGGGGTCCAGGACGTAGGACCTGATGGGCAGCAGCTGCTCGATGGTGAGGTCGAAGAGGTCGCCCTCGTCGAGCAGCGGCGGCTCGGCGGGCTCCAGCGGTCCGGTGAGCGCGGCCGCGGCCACGTATCCGAAGTTCTCGATGTCGAGGCTCTTTCGGCCACCGAGGTAGAAGAGCCGTTCGCGCAACTGGGCCGGGCAGGTCTGCGCGTTGGGGCAGCGGAGGTCGATGTCGCCCTCCTTCATGGGGCGCAGCGCCGTCCCGCACTCGGGGCATTCGGCGGGCATCACGAACTCGCGCTCACTGCCGTCCCGCAGGTCCGCGACCGGTCCGAGGATCTCCGGAATGACGTCGCCCGCCTTGCGCAGGACGACGGTGTCCCCGATCAGGACGCCCTTCTTCTTCACCACTTCCTGGTTGTGCAGGGTGGCGAACTCGACCTCGGAGCCGGCCACCGTCACCGGTTCGACCTGTGCGTAGGGAGTGACACGGCCGGTGCGGCCGACGCCGACCCGGATGTTGATCAGCTTGGAGTTGACCTCTTCCGGAGCGAACTTCCAGGCGATCGCCCAGCGCGGTGCCCGCGAGGTCGAGCCGAGCCGGCCCTGGAGCGGGATCTCGTCGAGCTTGACCACGACGCCGTCGATCTCGTGCTCCACGACGGAGTGCCGGTTCTTGCCGATGTACGCGATGAACTCCCGTACGCCGTCCAGGGATTCGACCACCCGGTTCTCACCGGCCGTCGGCAGGCCCCACTCCTTGAGCAGGTCGTAGGCCTCGGAGAGGCGGCCGATGCCGAAGCCCTCGCGGGCACCGATGCCGTGCACCACCATGCGCAGCGGACGGCTCGCGGTGACCCTGGGGTCCTTCTGGCGCAGCGAGCCCGCCGCCGCGTTGCGCGGGTTGGCGAAGGGCTTGTCGCCGGCCTCCACCAGCCGGGCGTTCAGCTCGCCGAACGCCTCCATCGGGAAGTAGACCTCGCCGCGGATCTCCACCAGGTCGGGGACGCGGTCGCCCGTGAGGCGCTGCGGGATCTGCGCGATCGTGCGCACGTTGGGCGTGATGTCCTCGCCGGTGCGTCCGTCGCCGCGGGTCGCCGCCCGGGTCAGCCGGCCCTTCTCGTACGTGAGGTTGACGGCGAGCCCGTCGACCTTGAGCTCGCACAGCAGGTGGTACTCGATGCCGGCGAGCTCGGCGGCGACGCGCTCGGCCCAGGCGGCCAGTTCCTCGTCGTCGAAGGCGTTGTCGAGGGAGAGCATCCGCTCGCGGTGCTGGACGGACGTGAACTCCGTCTCGTACGCCCCGGAGACCTTCTGGGTGGGCGAGTCGGGGGTGCGCAGCTCGGAGTACTCCTCCTCCAGCGCCTCCAGGGACCGCAGCAGCTTGTCGAACTCGGCGTCGCTGACGACCGGTTGGTCGTTGACGTAGTACCGGAAGCGGTGCTCCTCGATCTGCTCAGCGAGCCGCGCGTGCTTCTCCCGTGCCTCTGCGGGTACCGCTGCGTGCTGTTCGCCAGCCACCGTCATGTCCTCCCGTTGACCTGTCGGGGCGTGCGGCCCCGTGCGGAGGGCCCTGTGCCCTCCGCGAGGATCTCTCCTGTCCGGTCACTCAGGGTTGTCCGCGAGCGACCGGGCTGCCCGGCCGCTGTGGGCGAGCGCCGCACGGGCGTGCGCCGGGGAAGCCCCGGCCAGCCCGCACGTCGGGGTGATCACCACGGACTCGCACAAGAGTCCGGGATTGAGCCCCAACCTGCGCCACAACTGCCTGACACCCATGACGCTACCGCCCGGGTCTGACAATGGTCCGTCCACGCTCGGCACGACGCCCGCGAAGAGTTTGGTGCCTGCCTCGACCGCCTCACCGATCTCTTCGTCGTCACGCTCGGTGAGCAGGGAGAAGTCGAAGGAGATGCCCGCGGCGCCCGCCCGGCGCAGCAGCGCGAACGGCACGTCGGGGGCGCAGGAGTGCACGACCACCGGTCCGTCGTGCACGGCCATGACGTCCCGCAGGGCGCTCTCCACGACCTGCCGGTCCGGGGCCCGGTAGGTCCGGTACCCGCTGGCGGTGCGCACCTGCCCGCGCAGCACGGCGATCAGCGAGGGCTCGTCGAGCTGGAGCACCACCTGTGCGCCGGGGATCCGCCGCCGTACCTCCGCGAGGTGGCCGCGCAGCCCCTCGGCGAGCGAGGAGGCCAGGTCGCGGCAGGCGCCCGGGTCGCCGAGCGAGGCCTCGCCGCCGCGCAGCTCCAGGGCGGCGGCCAGCGTCCAGGGCCCCACCGCCTGCACCTTGACCGGTCCCTGGTACCCCTGGGTGAACTCCTCCAGGGCGTCGAGGTCCTCGCCGAGCCAGGAGCGGGCCCGCCGGGTGTCGCGCCCCGGCCGGTCGCTGAAGCGCCAGCCGCTCGGCTCCAGGTGGACGTACATCTCGGCGAGCATCCCGGCGGTGCGGCCGATCATGTCCGCGCCGGGTCCGCGCGCGGGAAGTTCCGCGAGGTACGGGAAGTCCTCGAAGGAGCCGACGACGGTCCTGGCGCTCTCCCGTGCGTCGCCGCCGGGCATGGAGCCGACGCCGGTGGCCGGGCCCCACCACTTCGCGGTGCTGGTCTCTGATGTCATCGGCCGGGCCGCACCGTCAGGTCGTTGACCTCTGCGTCACGCGGCAGGTCGAGGGCCATCAGGATCGTCGTGGCCACCGACTCGGCGTCGATGTATTTCGCCGGGTCGTACGCCTTGCCCTCCTGGGAGTGCACCTTCGCCTGCATGGGGCTGGCGGTGCGCCCGGGGTACACGGAGGTGACGCGCACCCCGTTCTCGTGCTCCTCGTGGCGCAGCGAGTCGGCGAGGGCCTTGAGGCCGTGCTTGCTTGCGGCGTACGCGCTCCACTCCGGCCCCGCGGAGAGCCCCGCACCCGAGTTCACGAACACCACGTGTCCCTTGTCCAGGCGCAGCTGCGGCAGGAAGAGGCGGGTGAGTTCGGCGGGGGCGATCAGGTTGGCGTTGAGCTGGCTGTGCCAGGCGCGTACCCCCAGGTCGCCGACCTTGCCGAGGTCGACGACGCCGGCGATGTGCAGCAGTGTGTCGACGCGCTCCGGCATCTTCTGGTGGGAGAACCCCCAGGAGAGCCGGTCCGGGTTGGACAGGTCACCGACGAGGGTGTGGGCGCCGGGCAGGCCCGCGGCGAGTTCCTTGGCGCGGCCCGCGTCGCGGGCCAGCAGGACGACGTCGTCGCCGCGCGCGTGCAGACGGCGGGCGACGGCGGCGCCGATGCCCGATCCCGCCCCGGTGATCACATGAGTAGCCATGTGCACCATGCTCGCACCCCGGCCAGGTGGCCGGGACCGGCTAGCGCACCCCTGCCGACTCCTCCAGGTAGGCGAGCGCCGCCACCCCGTCCTCCGCGAAGAACACCAGGTCGGTGAGGGGGACGGGCAGGAACCCCTCCTCGTCCATCCGCTGGAACTGCTGCTTGAGCCCGTCGTAGAAACCGTCGGTGTTGAGCAGCACGACCGGCTTGTCGGTCAGCCCGTGCTTCTTCAGCTCCAGGATCTCGGTGGCCTCGTCCAGGGTTCCGGTACCACCGACCATGATCACGATCGCGTCCGACTTCCCCAGCAGCAGCGCCTTGCGCTCGGCCAGGTCCTTCGCGACGACCATCTCGTCCGCCCGCGGGCGCGCCCTCGCCTGGAGGAACTCGACCGACACCCCCACCAGCCTGCCGCCGGCCCGCTCGACGCCGTCCGCGACGACCTTCATCAGGCCGACGTCGGACCCGCCCCAGACCAGGGTGTGACCGCCCTTGCCCAGCAGTTCGGCGAACTCCCGGGCGGGGCGCGTGTAGCGCTCGTCGAGGTCGGCCGCGGAGAGGAAGACACAGATGTTCATGGCCTCAAAACTACGCCCCGGGCGTGCCGGTGTAACCGGCGGGAGAGCGCCCGGGGAACCGCCGCAGGAGCGTCCGCGGGGCCCGCGGGAGAGCGCCCGCGAATCTCCTCGCAAAACTTCTCGCGCACAGCGATGAGTTACGCGCACCCCCGCAGTCCAAGTCGGTATGAGCAAAGTGATTTCGCGTGACGGCACCCCCCTCGCGTACGCGCGTACGGGTGAGGGCGAGCCGCTGATCCTGGTCGGCGGTGCCTTCAGCACGGGCACGGCGGAGGAGCCGCTGGCCAACCTCCTCGCCCCGCGGTTCAGCGTCGTCACGTACGACCGCAGGGGCCGCGGTGACAGCGGCGACACCGCCCCCTACGCGGTGGCCCGCGAGGTGGAGGACCTCGCGGCCCTGATCGAGGAGCTGGGGGGCAGCGCCTCGCTCTACGGGATGTCCTCGGGCGGCGCCCTGGTGCTGCGCGCGGCGGCGGCCGGACTGCGGGCCCCCCGAATCGCGGTCTACGAACCGCCGTTCACGGTGGTGCCCGGGACGCGCGCCGAGAAGGCGGCGTACACGGAGCGCCTCAACACGCTCCTCGACGAGGGCCACCGGGGTGCGGCGGTGGAGCTGTTCCTGTCCGCCGTCGGGATGCCCGCCGAGTTCGTCGGGCAGATGAAGCGGGCCCCGGTGTGGCGCTCCTTCGAGGCGCTCGCCCCGAGCCTGGCGTACGACGACGCGGTGGTGGGCGACGGCACGGTGCCCACCGACCGCCTGGCCGACGTGACGCAGCCGCTGCTCGTGGTGTCGGGCGGGGCCAGCCCGGACGTCATGCGCGACGCCGCCCGGCTGACCGCCACCTCGGCGCAGGACGGCCGCCACCGCTCCCTGCCCCACCAGACCCATGACGTGGACCCGCGCGAACTGGCGCCGGTACTGGCGGAGTTCTTCGCGGCCGCCGCATAGCGGGTGCGCGCTCCCACGGGGGTGGGGCGCGCACCTTCGCGGGCGGTGCGCTCAGACCGCGGCCCCGGTACGCCGCACCGTCGTCGCGATCGTCGCGGAACCCACCACGCGCGTGCCGTCGTACAGCACGATCGCCTGGCCGGGGGCGACGCCGCGCACCGGCTCCGTGAAGCGGACGTTCAGTTCGCCGTCGACGACCTCCGCGTACACCTCGCTCTCGCCGCCGTGGGCGCGCAGCTGGGCGGTGTACGTGCCGGGGGCGGCCGGGTCCGAGCCGCACCAGCGGGGGCGGATCGCGGTGAGGGCGGTGACGTCGAGAGCCTCGGCGGGGCCCACGGTGACGGTGTTGTTCACCGGGGAGATGTCCAGCACGTAGCGCGGCTTGCCGTCCGGCGCGGGGTGACCGATCCGCAGGCCCTTGCGCTGGCCGATGGTGAAGCCGAAGGCGCCGTCGTGGGTGCCGAGCTTGGCACCCTCCTCGTCGAGGATGTCGCCCTCCGCCTTGCCGCCGAGCCGGCCGGCCAGGAAGCCCTGGGTGTCGCCGTCGGCGATGAAGCAGATGTCGTGGCTGTCGGGCTTCTTCGCGACGGCCAGGTCGCGGCGCTCGGCCTCGGCGCGGATCTCGTCCTTGGTGGTGAGGGTGTCGCCGAGCGGGAACATCGCGTGCGCGAGCTGCTTCTCGTCCAGGACGCCCAGCACGTACGACTGGTCCTTGGCCATGTCGGAGGCACGGTGCAGCTCGCGGCTGCCGTCCTCGTTCATGACGACGGTCGCGTAGTGGCCGGTGCACACCGCGTCGAAGCCGAGGGCGAGGGCCTTGTCGAGGAGCGCCGCGAACTTGATCTTCTCGTTGCAGCGCAGGCACGGGTTGGGTGTGCGCCCCGCCTCGTACTCGGCGACGAAGTCCTCGACGACGTCCTCACGGAAGCGCTCGGCGAGGTCCCACACGTAGAACGGGATGCCGATGACGTCGGCGGCCCTGCGGGCGTCCCGGGAGTCCTCGACGGTGCAACAGCCGCGTGCGCCGGTCCTGAAGGACTGCGGGTTGGCGGAGAGCGCGAGGTGGACCCCGGTCACGTCGTGACCGGCCTCGACGGCTCGGGCGGCGGCGACGGCAGAGTCGACCCCGCCGGACATGGCGGCAAGGACGCGGAGGCGGCGGGGGGCATCGGGGCGCGAGGTATCGGTCATAGCTCGTCCAGGGTAGTCGGAACCATCCCTGGACCTCCAAGCGTTACCTGTGCAGAACGGGGAGAGGGGTCCGCGATGACGGATGCGGCGCAGAAGAAGCCGGGTGCACCGAGGAAGAAACCGAGCCGGCGCGGCTTCCTGATCGGTACGGGTGTCGTGGTGACCGGCGCCGCCGTGGTGTGGGCCGACGAGGCGTCCCGGCTCTGGTGGAAGGTGCCGGGGGTCGACAAGCAGCGCACGGACGGCGCGGTGGACCAGCAGGGCGCGCGGTGGGTGGCGGCGTCGGCGGGAAACCTCAGGACGGCGGACCGCCCGGAGGACTACAGGATCGACCGGATAGTGATCCACACCACGGAGGGCAGTTACGACACGGCGATCCGGGTCTTCCGCGACCCGATGCACGCCGCTTCCGCGCACTACGTGGTCCGGGCGCGGGACGGCAGGATCACACAGATGGCCCGTGAACTGGACGTGGCGTACCACGCGGGCAACCGCGGCTTCAACGAACGCAGCGTCGGCATCGAGCACGAGGCTTACGCGCACAAGAAAGGGACACTCACGGAGGTGATGTACCGGTCGTCGGCCCGTCTCGCCGCCGGCATCTGCGCCCGGTACGGCATACCGATCGACCGCGAACACATCGTCGGCCACGTGGAGGTTCCCGGTACGGACCACACGGACCCGGGGCCCTACTGGGACTGGGACCACTACCTGGCACTGGTCCGCGCGGCGTCCAGGGCCCGCACCTAGCCCCCGCCCGCCCGCCCGCCGCGAGCGGAACCGGCGGCCCCTCCCTACCGGAGGTGGACCGGCAGCGAATCCACGCCGTAGACGATCGAGAGCTTCCGGAAGTCCAGCTCCTGCGGCGGCACGGCCAGCCTCATCCCGGGGAAGCGCCGCACGAGTGCCGGGTAGGCCGCCCGCAGCTCCATCCGGGCCAGCTCCGCGCCGATGCAGCGGTGGATCCCGTAGCCGAAGGCCAGGTGCCCGGAGGCCTTGCGGTCCGGGTCGAAGCCGCCCTTGTCGGGGGTGTAGGAGGCGTCGCGGTTGGCGCCGGCCAGCGAGCACAGCACCAGGTCCCCCTTGGGGATCCGCACGCCGGCTATCTCGATGTCCTGGCGGGCGAACCGCGGGAAGGCCACCTGCACGACGGTGAGGTAGCGCAGCGACTCCTCGACGAAGGGCGCTGCCGCCGCGTCGTCGTCCCGCAGCCGGGCGAAGGCGTCCGGGTTCTGCAGGAGCAGCAGCGAGCCGAGGGCGAGCATGCTCGCGGTGGTCTCGAAGCCACCCGTGAGGACGCCGTCGGCGAGTCCTGCCAGTTCCTCGTCGCCCACCGTGTCGCCGTGGTCCCGGATGATCATGCCGATGAGGCCGTCGCCCGGGTTCTCGCGCTGCTTCTTCACCACGTCGCGGAAGTACGAGAGCGACTCCGACATCGCACCGAAGGGCGCGGTCGCCCCGCTGAACAGGTCGAAGCGCTCCATGGCCAGCTGCTGGAAGTCGTGCCGGTCCTCGTAGGGCACGCCGAGCAGCTCGCAGATGGTGAGCGAGGGTATCGGCAGCGCGAAGTTCTGCACGAGGTCGACGGGACCGCCACCGGCGCCCGCGGCCTCCATGGCGTCGAGCTGCTCCTCGATGAGGACCTCGATGCGCGGGGTGAGCCTGCGCAGCCTGCGCATGGTGAATTCCGGCGTGAGGATCCGGCGCAGATGCGTGTGGACCGGCGGATCGCTGAAGCCGAGGCCGCCCGGATTGTGCTCGTCGACCACGCCCGCGTTGCCCGCGAGGTTGGTGAAGTCGCTGCTGAAGCCCTCGGTGGAGCTGAGGACCTCCTTCACCTCGTCGTACCCGGTGACCACCCAGGCGTCCATGCCGAACGGCAGCGGCACCTGGTAGACCGGCGACTGGGTCTGCTTCGCGGAGAGCTTCGCCACCGGGTCGAGGCCGTCTCGGCGCATGGGCAGCAGCAGGTTCTCGGGAAGCCGGTTGAGCAGCGAGGAGCTGATTCCGTGCTTCTGGATCCTGGCAAGGTACATGCGCCCGATCCGCGCGGTGATACGGGAACGGAGGGTCGCCTTCAACGTGAACTCCATGGGTCGTCGTGCGGCCCAAACGCGCGGCGCGGACTTCTGCGACTTCTGAGGGCTTCAGAGGCCTCAAGTATAAAGAGCGATTCTGAGCCCTCAGGGTTGAGCGTGACCAGGGTTACACAAAACAGAGAGACCCTCCGCTTTCCGCCCGTTCCGCCTCCGTCCGTCAACTCAGCCCGGCGGTCCTGGCCCGCTCGACGGCCGGGCCGATCGCGGCGGCGACCGCCGCCACGTCCGCCGCCGTGGAGGTGTGCCCGAGGGTGAACCGCAGGGTGCCCCTGGCCAGGTCGGGGGCGGTCCCGGTGGCGAGCAGGACATGGCTGGGCTGGGCCACCCCGGCCGTGCAGGCGGAGCCCGTGGAGCACTCGATGCCCTGGGCGTCGAGCAGCAGCAGCAGGGAGTCGCCCTCGCAGCCGGGGAAGGTGAAGTGCGCGTTGGCGGGAAGCCGCCCGCCGGGCGCCGGGTCTCCGCCGAGGAGGGCGTCCGGCACCGCGCTCCGCACCGCCTTCACCAGGTCGTCGCGCAGGCCGCCGACCGTGCTGACGAAATCCGCCCGGCGTGCGGCGGCGAGCACGCCCGCCACCGCGAAGGACGCGACCGCGGGTACGTCGAGGGTGCCCGAGCGCACGTGCCGCTCCTGGCCGCCGCCGTGCAGGACGGGTACGGGGGTGTACTGCCGGCCGAGCAGCAGGGCGCCGATGCCGTAGGGACCGCCGATCTTGTGCCCGGACACGGTCATGGCGGCCAGCCCGGAGGCCGCGAAGTCCACCTCCAGCTGTCCGTACGCCTGGACGGCGTCGGCGTGCAGCGGGACCCCGAACTCGGCCGCGACGTCAGCGAGTTCACGGACCGGCATGACGGTGCCGATCTCGTTGTTCGCCCACATGACGGTGGCGAGGGCGACGTCGTCGGGTTCGCGAGCGATCGCCTCGCGGAGGGTTTCCGGATGCACGCGCCCGTACGCGTCGACGGCGAGGTACTCGACGCGCGCCCCCTCGTGGGTGGCCAGCCAGTCGACCGCGTCCAGCACGGCGTGGTGCTCCACGGGGCTGGCCAGGACGCGGGTACGGCGTGGGTCCGCGTCCCGGCGTGCCCAGTACAGCCCCTTGACGGCGAGGTTGTCGGCCTCGGTGCCGCCGGCGGTGAAGACCACCTCGCTGGGGCGGGCACCGAGCGAGGCGGCGAAGGCCTCGCGGCCCTCTTCGACGGTACGGCGGGCCCGGCGTCCGGCGGCATGGAGGGAGGAGGCGTTGCCGGTGACGGTCAGCTGGGCGGTCATCGCCTCGACCGCCTCCGGCAGCATGGGCGTGGTCGCGGCGTGGTCGAGGTAAGCCATGGTGCGCCGATTGTACGAGGCCCTCGGGCGGGCGGCGGGGCGGCGGGGTCGCGACGGGGGCCGCGCGCGTGCCGGAGCGGGGATCGTGCGCGCCGGCCGAACTTCACTGCGGCCGGTCTCCGCACCGCATGAGCGGCCCGCGAACGGGCATCCGGCCCGTATAAGGATTCCGTAAGGGGTCAAACGGGCCGGTCGGCCGGCAGTGGCCGACCGGCGGACAGGGAAGGGGACTTCAGATGCTGGCAATCGTGGGAGCCGTGCTCTTCGTCATCGCGTTCATCATCAACGCGGCCGACATCTCGGCGAACGAGATCTTCATGCCGACCAGCCTCATGCTGCTCGGCCTCGCCTTCCTCGCCCTGCACGTGGCAGGCATCGGATCGGGCTGGAGCGCGAACCGCGGCCGGCGCCGCTGACCGACGGCGGGGGGCAGTCGCGAACCGCGGCCGGCGCCGCTGACGCCGGCAGCAGATCTCGCGGGCGGCTACGGGCGCGGGCGCGGCGCCCGTGCCAACTGCCGTGACTGCGCGACGAGTCGGTCCGCGCTGTCCCAGACCTCCGCGTCCTCCTCCAGGAAGCCGCCCGCCAGGTTGCGGGTGACGATGGAGACGCGGACAGGCCCCGGCGCCGGCCGGCAGCGCACATGGGTGGTCAGCTCGACGGTCGGCGTCCAGCCCTCGATGCCCAGCTCGAAACTGGTCGGGGGCAGCGCGTCGACCGCGAGCAGCAGCGACAGCGGGTCGGCGTCGCGACCGTCGGCGAGGCCGAACCAGGCGCGCATCTCGCCCTTGCCCGACGGGGCGCCGACCGCCCAGCCGACCGTCGCCGGGTCCAGCCTGAGGTCGAGCCGCTCGGTGATGGAGTTGCCGGGGATCTGCGGAGCGGGCCCGTCGGACGTACCGAAGCACTGTTCGCGCGGCGGAATGTCCGGCGACGCGGCCGTCGTCCGCACGTCGTCGGAGAGCGCGTCGAGATCCCCGTACGAGGCGAGGACCCGGATCCGCTCGACCTCACGGCCCTCCTCGTCGTACTGGAAGAGGGAGGCCTGGCCGGAGGAGAGGGTGCGCCCGGTGCGCACGGTCTCGGTGCGCACCACGGCGGGGCCCGGCCGGGACGGCGTGTAGTAGTACGCGGAGAGCGTGAACGGGTCCGGGTGCGGCAGTGCGTCGGCGAGGGCGCGGCCGATGACCGCCAGGAGGTATCCGCCGTTGACGGCGTGGAAGATCGTCCAGCCCGGGGAGAGCTCCGCGTCGTACACGCCGCTCTCACCGGCGCGCCGTACGACCGCGGTGTCGCGGTCGAACTCGCTGTCCCCGATGGTGACCGGCGTGGATCCGATGGTTGTCTGTGCCATGGTCCGCACGCTACACCGGACCATTACTGAGCGGTAGCTTTTCTCGTACGAGACGGCTCGCCCGGTCCCCCTCAGCCCACCTGGTCCGGCTCCTCGGCCTTGACCGACGACCGGTGCCACGCCCTGGGGGCCCGCCAGTGGAACCTCAGCGCCAGCAGCCGCAGCGAGAACGCGGTGACCACCGCGAGCGCGCTGGAGTACGGGTTGAGCATCTCGAAGCGGATGCAGAGCGCGACCATCGCCGCCCCGACGATCGCCGGGACCGCGTACAGGTCCCGGTCCCAGCGCAGCAGTGACGGGATCTCGTTGGCCAGCACGTCCCGCAGCACGCCGCCGCCCACCGCGGTGGCGAGGCCGAGCGCGGCCGACGCGGTCAGGCCGAGTCCGTAGTCGTACGCCTTGGCCGTGCCGGACACCGTGAAGAGACCGAGTCCCGCGGCGTCGAAGACGTTCACGCCGAGCTGGATGCGCTCGACCTGGGGATGCAGGAAGAACACCAGCGCCGCCGCGACCAGCGGGGTGGTGAAGTACCCCAGGTCGGTGAAGGCGGCGGGGGGCACCGCGCCGATGACGAGGTCGCGGAACAGTCCCCCGCCCAGCGCCGTGACCTCCGCGAGGACCGCCATCCCGAAGACGTCGAAGTTCTTGCGGACCGCGAGCAGGGCGCCGGAGATCGCGAAGACGAAGATCCCGACGAGATCGAGCACATGCTGGACCGAGGGGCTGAAGAGTTGCTGGAGCACCCGACATTCTTACCTACGCGAGGACACCACCGGACGCACACCGCACCGCCCCCCGGACAGCCGAAGGGCCGGAACCCAGTCGTCCGGGTTCCGGCCCTCGCTGTTCCGGCCACAACTGCTGCCGCGCCAGGCACCAGACGGCAGGCGTCAGACGGCGGTCGTCAGACACGGCAGGCGTCAGACGGCAGGCGTCAGGCGTCCTTGGCGACGTCCACGATCGTCACCGCGTCCCTGGCCTCCGCCACGACCGTCTCTCCCGGCACCTGGTCCGGCGCGTTCTCCGGGTGGTGGCAGGCCACCTGCTGGCCCACCTTCAGCTCGATCAGTGGCGGGTCCTGCGTCTTGCAGACCTCCGTCGCCTTCCAGCACCGGGTGTGGAACCGGCAGCCGCTCGGCGGCGAGATCGGCGAGGGCACGTCGCCCTTGAGCAGGATCCGCTCGCTCTTGGCGCCGCGCCGCTTCGGGTCCGGCACCGGCACCGCCGACATGAGCGCCTTGGTGTACGGGTGCATCGGCGCCTTGTACAGCGAGTTGCGGTCCGCCAGCTCGACGATCTTGCCGAGGTACATCACCGCGATCCGGTCCGAGACGTGCCGGATGACCGAGAGGTCGTGCGCGATGATCACGTACGTCAGGCCCAGCTCGTCCTGGAGGTCCTCCATCAGGTTGACCACCTGCGCCTGGATGGAGACGTCGAGGGCCGAGACCGGCTCGTCCGCGACGACCAGCTTGGGCTTGAGGGCGAGCGCCCTGGCGATCCCGATGCGCTGGCGCTGACCGCCGGAGAACTCGTGCGGATAGCGGTTGTAGTGCTCGGGGTTGAGCCCCACGACCTCAAGGAGCCGCTGCACCTCGGCCTTGATGCCGCCCTCCGGCTTCACACCCTGGAGGTGGAAGGGCGCACTGACGATGGTGCCGATGGTGTGCCGCGGGTTCAGCGAGGAGTACGGGTCCTGGAAGATCATCTGCACATCGCGGCGGAGCGGGCGCATCTGGCCCACGCCGAGGTGCGTGATGTCCTGCCCCTGGAACTCGATCTTGCCGCCGGTCGGTTCGAGGAGCCGGGTGATCAGCCGGCCCATCGTCGACTTGCCGCAGCCGGACTCGCCGACGACACCGAGGGTCTCCCCCGGGCGTACGTCGAAGCTCAGTCCGTCCACCGCCCGCACCGCGCCGGACTGCCGTTGCAGCAGGCCCTTGCGGATCGGGAAGTGCTTGACCAGGTCGGTGACCCTGAGCAGCGGCTCGGGCGAGGAGGTGCTCTGCTCCGGGATGGTCATCTCGGAATCCTTTGTCTCGCTCACAGCTTCGGCGCAATCTCTTCGGTCCAGATCCGCGTCCGCTGTTCGCGCGTCATGTGGCAGGCGGAGAAGTGCCGGCCCCCGACCTCGGTCAGCTCGGGCACGACCGTACGGGTGACATTGTCCTTGGGTACGTCCGCGTACGGGCAGCGCGGGTTGAAGGCGCAGCCGTCCGGCACGTTGATCAGGCTGGGCGGGGAGCCCTTGACCGGAATGAGGCGCTCGGTCTCCTCCCGGTCGATGCGCGGCATCGAACCCAGCAGGCCCCAGGTGTACGGGTGTTGCGGGGCGGCGAAGATCTCCGTCGCGGGACCGCGCTCCACGCACCGGCCGCCGTACATCACCACGATGTCGTCCGCGAGCTCGGCGACCACGCCGAGGTCGTGGGTGATGATGATGACCGCCGAGCCGAACTCCTTCTGCAGATCCGTGATCAGGCTGAGGATCTGCGCCTGGACGGTGACGTCGAGCGCGGTGGTCGGCTCGTCCGCGATCAGCAGGTCGGGGTTGTTGACCAGCGACATCGCGATCATGGCGCGCTGGCGCATGCCGCCGGAGAACTCGTGCGGGTAGCTGTCCACCCGCTTGTGCGGCTCGGGGATGCCGACCCGGTCCAGCATCTCGACCGCCCGCCTGCGCGCGGCCTTCTTGTCCACGTCGTGGTGGATCCGGTAGGCCTCCACGATCTGGTGGCCGATGGTGAAGTACGGGTGCAGCGCCGAGAGCGGGTCCTGGAAGATCATCGCCATCTCGCGGCCGCGCAGCCGCCGGACGTCCTCGGGGTCCGCGCTCAGCAGCTCCTTGCCGTCCAGCCAGATCTCACCGGAGATCTGCGCCTTGCGGCGGCCGTACTGGCCGGCCGTGTGCAGGCCCATGATGCCGAGCGAGGTCACCGACTTGCCCGAGCCGGACTCGCCGACGATACCGAGGGTCTTGCCCTTCTCCAGCTGGAAGGAGAGCCCGTTGACGGACTTCACCAGACCGTCGTCGGACGGGAAGTGCACCTTGAGGTCACGTACGTCGAGGAAGGCGGTGGAGGCGGGCGGCTGGGCCACCGGCTCGCCGACGGCCCCCGTCTTGGTCATGTCTGTCATGTGAGCCTCACACGGGGGTCGATCACGGCGTACAAGAGGTCCACGAAGAGGTTGGCGACTACCACCGCGGTGGCGGTGATGAGCGTGACGGCGAGGATGATCGGGAGGTCCTTGCTGTTGATCGCCCGCAGCACCTCCTGGCCGAGGCCGGGGAGGCTGAAGGTGGTCTCGGTGAGGATCGCGCCGCCCATCAGGGCGCCGAGGTCGATGCCGAGCAGCGTGAGCACGGGGGTCATCGTCGAGCGCATGGCGTGCTTGCCGATGACGGCGCGCTCACCGAGCCCCTTGGCGCGTGCGGTGCGGATGTAGTCCTCGCCCATGACTTCGAGCATCGACGCCCTGGTCATACGGGCGTACATCGCGCCGAAGAGGAAGGCGAGGGTGATCCAGGGAAGGATCATGCCGCTGAACCACGCGGCTGGATCCTCCCCGAATTCCGTGAACGCGTTGTTCACCCAGCCCAGTTGGTAGGCGAAGATCGCGAGCGAGATCAGACCGGTGAAGTAGACCGGGAGGGAGACGCCGGCGAGCGCGACGGTCATCGCGAACCGGTCCCACAGGGTGCCCCGCTTGAGCGCCGAGAGGACGCCCACGGAGAGGCCGATGAGCAGCCAGACGAAGGCCGCCCCCAGCGCGAGGGTCAGGGTGACGGGCAGCCGGTCGAGAAGGATCGGCCAGACCGCCTGCTGGGTGCGGAAGGAGTAGCCGAAGCAGGGCGCCGCACACTCGATGGTGTCGCCACCACCGGTGTAGGTGCGGCCCACGAAGAGTCCCTTGATGAACTCCATGACCTGCACCAGGATCGGCTCGCCGAGGCCCAGTTTCTCGCGGACGCCTTCGATGGCGGCCGCGTCGGCCTGTTTCCCGACGAACAGGAGCGCGGGGTCCTGCCCGGTCCACTTCGGGATCAGGAAGAAGATGCAGAAGACCGCCAGAATCACGACGATCAGCATCACTGCGACGGCGAACAGCCGCCTGATCAGATATGTCAGCACTGTGCCCGGCAGCCGCTCCTCGTGGGAGCGGCTGCCTTCACCTGCCCTTCGTGCCAGCGGCGGGTGACGCCGTCAGATGGTGATGTACGTACGGGTTGTTACTTGACGCCCAGCTGGGCGAAGTCGTACCAGCCACTGAAGGCGTCGGTGGCGTAGACGTTCGTCAGCCGGTCCGAACGCCAGTTGACCGCCTTGATGTTGGCCAGCGGAAGGTAGTAGGCGCCTTCCATGACCATCTTGTTGACCTCGCCGTAGGCCTTGGCGGCCGTGGCCGGGTCACGCTCGGCGATGGCCTTGGCGAACCCCTCGTCGATCTTCTTGTCGTTGATCAACGCGTAGTTGTTGTTGCCGTTCTCAAGGATGTAGTCGCTGTGCCACAGCGGCAGACCGTAGCCCTGGCCACTGGGGAAGTCGGGGCCCCAGCCGTAGAGGACCATGCCGTAGCCCTCCTTCACGACCCGCTTCTGGTTGCCGACGATCGAGGAACCCTCGGCACCGTTGAACTGGTCGATCTCGACCTGGATGCCGACCTTGCCGAGCGACGCCTGGAGGGCCTCGGCCGACTTCTTGTCGGACTCGTCCGTGTTACGGACGGCGAGCGTGGTCTTGAAGCCGTTCGGCTGGCCGCACGCCTTCAGTTCTTCCTTCGCCTTGGCGGCGTTGGCTGCACCGTCGTTGGTGCGCAGGCCGTACTGGTCGTCGTTGGCGTCGTAACCGGGGACGACCGGGGGCAGCATGTTCACGGCGATGTCACCGCCGGCGACCGGGCCGCCGCGGGCGCTCTGCACGGACTTGTGGTCCGCGCCGTAGATGACGGCCTTGCGGCAGTGGATGTTGTCGAAGGGCTTCACGCTCTGCGGGAAGGCCACGTACGAGATGAACCCGGTCTGCGGGTTGTCCAGGTTGTCCTTGTGCTGCTTCAGCGCGGTGGTGCGGCCTGCGGTGGCCATGCCGCGCTGGTTCAGGTCCAGGTCCGCGTCACCGTTGATGAGGCGCTTGTCGCGCTCGTCGGCGTTGGTGAGGAGGGTGACCTCGATGTTGTCCGGCAGCGCCTTGCGCAGGCCGTCCGTCTTGGGGTCGTAGGACGGGTTGCGCGAGAGCTTCAATCCCTTGTTCGGGCTGTAGCTGTCGAACTTGTACGGGCCGGAGGAGAACGGCTTCAGCGCGTACTTGGTCTTGGTGTCCTTGTCCTTGCGGACCGGCGAGTTGGTGGCCATCGCCAGGATCTGCTCGAAGTCGCCGTTCGCCTTGGGCAGCTTGAAGACGATCTTCTTGTCGGTGGGCGTCTGGATCGCTTCCGTGCCCTTGGGGTCCTTGTACGGGCCCTTGAACTTCTTCTCCGGGTCCAGGATGTCGCGGAGGTAGACCGGGCCGCCGGACAGCGCCTCCTGCGCCCACTGGCGCTCGATGCCGTACTTGACGTCCTGGGCGGTAATTTCCTTACCGTCCTCCCACTTGATGCCGTCCTTCAGCTCGTACGTGTACGTCAAGCCGTCGGGAGACACCGTGGCCTTGGCCTTGGCGAGGTCGGGCTGGAGCTCGATGCCCTTCTGGCCGGGCGCCGCCGTGTAGCTGACCAGCGTACGGCTGTAGTAGCGCGCGAAGTCGAACGCGAAGCCGTAGTACATCATCGTGGTGTCCCACGAGTCGGCGTCCTGGACGCCGACGAACTTCAGCGTCCCGCCCTTCTTGTCGGACGGGTTGGCGATCTTCTCGACGCCGGCGTTGAAGCCGGCCGCCTTGCCGCCGCCGCCACCCTTGTTGTCCTTGCTGCCACCGCCGCCACCGCAGGCCGTGGTGACCAGGAGTGTGGCAGCTGCGAAGGACGCGACTGCCGCGGCCCGACGCATGCGCGTACCGGTTGTTTTCACTGTCTCGCAACCTCCGTGAGTAATGCGGCCCGAGTGACCAGGGCTGGTCTTAGGCATGGGTGAAGCGGGTGAGGTGGTCAGCGGGACCCCTTGGGGTCGATCGCGTCGCGCACGCCGTCGCCGAACAGGTTGAAGGCGAGCACGGTGACGAAGATCGCCACACCCGGAACGATCATGTACATCGGGTCCGACTCGTAGTACGCGACGGCGTCGGAGAGCATCGAACCCCAGGAGGCCGTGGGCGGCTTGACGCCCACGCCCAGGAAGCTGAGGGCGGCTTCGGTCAGGATGTTGGTCGGAATCATCAGCGTCGAGTAGACGGTGATGGGGGCCACCAGGTTCGGCAGCAGCTCCTTCACGACGATGTAGCCGCGGCCCGCACCGAGGCTGCGCGCGGCCTCCACGTACTCGCGTTCACGCAGCGAGAGCACCTGGCCGCGCACGATGCGGCCGATGTAGGGCCAGCCGAAGAAGCCGATCACCAGGATCATGGCCAGCAGCCGGACGCCGCTTCCTTCGAGGCCGAGCATCGAGTTCGGCATCACCGAGATCAGCGAGATGACGAACAGCAGCTGCGGGAAGGCCAGCAGCATGTCCATCACACGGCTGATCACCGTGTCGAGCCAGCCGCCGAAGTAACCGGCCAGGGTGCCGAAGAGGGTGCCGAAGACGACGGCGACGACGGCCGCCAGGAAGCCCACGACCAGGGAGACCCGGGCGCCGTAGATGATGCGGGTGAAGACGTCCCGGCCGCTGGTGGGCTCCACACCCAGCCAGTGGTCGCCGCTGATGCCGCCGAAGGAACCGATCGGCGTGCCGAACAGCGGGTCGATCAGGTCTTCGTTACGGCCTTCGGGCGTCTGCCCGACCAGAGCGGCGATCGCCGGGGCGAACACTGCGACGAGCACCAGCAGCAGGACGATGATGCCGCCCGTGAGCGCGAGCTTGTCCCGCTTCAGCCTGACCCAGGCGATGCGCCACGGTGAGCGGCCCTCGATCTTCTTCGCCCGCACACCGGCCGCGACATCGGCCGTCGCGGGTTCCGCCGCCGGCGCGTCGTGAAGTGGTGCCGTCATCGTGGTCGCGACCCCTCTCGGCCAGCGGTCACCGGCCCTTGCTCGCCGCTAGTGGCGGCCTGAAGCTTGTCGAACACAGGGCGAACGCCCCTTGATGCCGGGAGTCTTCAATGTGCGTGCCACCTGCCGCCAGACCCCTCGGACAATGGATGCGCAACCGTGATGCTGTCTGCGGCTTTCCGGTATCCGGACGGCGCTGAACGAGGGGCGAACAGTGGGCAATTGGGCGCACCCTACGGCAGTACCGGCCAACTGCCGTGCAGAACCGCTAAATTGGGACAGACCATGACTTCGTGCGGTCAGGCCGCCAACTGGTCTTTCGGGCATGCCAATTGACCCCCGAAGGGGCTTTTGGGCAGGTGGCTTATGTGCTGGTTCAGTACGCCCGCGACGGCGGGTAGCCGTAGCCGGGCGCACCGGTGGGCGCGGGTGCGTGCGCGTCGCGGTCGTAGAACGGCCGGGCGTTGGCGCGCAGCCACATGCCGACCGGGTCGTGCTCGTCGGTCATCGCGACCGTGGACACCGGCAGCCCGTCGGGGACGACACCGATGGACTGCTGCATCATCGCCCGCACCGCCTCCACCGACTGCCTGCCGGTGTCGTAGAGGTCGAGACCGATGGCGAGGTACGGGGCGCCGAGCGCCGGCTGCACCCAGGCGCGGCTGAGCGCGCGGACGGCGGGCGTCCGGTGCGCGTTCTGTGCCAGCTGGGCGTAGAACTGCGGGATCTCAAGGGCGGGTTCGGACATCCGAAGGGGGCCGGCCGGCATCCGGTCCAGGCCGGTGGCGATGCGCCGAAGGTCGAGCCAGGGGATGCCGACGCCACCGCCGGGGGCGTGCGGGTTCAGCCAGATGCCCCAGCGGTCGGGGTAGAGGGCGCGGGCCAGGTCGATGCCGGTGCCCACCTCGTACGCCCGGTTCCAGCCGCTGGCGGCGAGCTCCTGCGCGGAGGTCACACACGGTGCGTAGCCGAAGCCCTCGACGTCCATGTTCCCGTACTGGGCGTCGGGGGAGCCGGCCGTGCCGTGCCACAGCAGCATCCACAGCCGGCCCTTCACCAGGGCGTGCAGCAGCGCCTCGTACGCGTCGAACCGTCCGGGCGTCACCTGGCGCAGCATGTGCTCGACCTGTCCGGCCGCCGCGGTGCCTGACGCGCTCACCCTGGGTCCCGCCCCTCTTCGATCCACCGTGTCGACGCCGGCCGCACTCGAACGATTCGCCCCCGTGCGGCGAGGTCATCAAACCAGCTTAAGCGGCACTCCCGGCACCGGATCGGTGTCGGTTCCCCATTCAGTGTTCCCTTTGGTAGAAGGGCCGCACCCGCCCCAGCATCCACTCCGCCACCGGATCCTGCTGCGCCATGTCCAGCAGCAGCAGATGCACCGGCCACGGCACGCTCTCCCGGCCGAGCGCCCGGCCGAGCGCGTCCATCGGCGCGTTGCGGTCCGCACCCTCCCACGACGACAGCTGTACGCCGACGAACAGCACCGGCTCACCGCCCTCGATGCTGGCCAGCGACCGCCGGGCGGTGACCACCACACCGCTCTGCTGGAACTCGCCCGCGGCGGCGGCCAGGAAGTCGACCGGCTCCTCCTGCCAGTCCGGCTCGAACAGCCGCACCCGGCCTCCGGTCGCCGGCCCGTCCAGCGGGGTCCGCCCGGTGCGGCAGAGCTCGGCGACGGCGGGGGGCGGCAGCGGCACGCCGACGTTGCCGCCGGGGTTCACGGCGATACCCAGCTGCGGCGGCAGGCCGCGGGCGAACTCCACGGCGGGCGCGACCGCGAAGGGCATGTGGCTGCCCGCGCACTGGCGGAACTGCTGCTCGGAGCTGAAGACGGGCACGTACGCCTGCCCTTCGATCTCCGTGGTCGGCAGGTCGAGCGGTCCCTGGTCGGGGCCGCCGCCGTTCGGCAGCGGGACCCACAGGGAGCTGCGGCCGATCGTCTCGACGAGGCGGGCGCCGGCGGCGGGACTGCCGAGCGAGGCGGCGAGCACCTCTTCGAGCTCGTTGCAGGGCCAGCCACCCCCGTACCCGCCTGCCGCGCCGTACTGCCCCGTCGTCTCCGGTATGTCCACGGACTGCCCCTTCTCGCTGCTCGCGCCCTGCGTGCCGAGCCTATCGCCGGGCGCGTGCCCGGTGGTCGGTACACCCGAACGGACACACAAAGTGACTCTCCGGTTGCGGAGAGTGCCTGGTGGTCCGAGGGTGGCGGGCAGGGTCGACGTACCGGTCGTCCCCACGCAGTCCTTCCGGAAGGAACCCGCCGTCATGGCTCTGCACAAGGCCGCCGCGCTCGCCCTCTCCACGTCGCTCTGCGGGGCGCTGATCCTCGGCACGGCCGGTGCCGCGGTCGCGGCCGTGGACCCCGGGGACCACACCCCGGCCGTCTCCGCCCCGACGGCGCAGCAGCGCGAGGCCGCGCGGGACCTGGACGAGCTGCTGGAGGACGTACGGGGCCTGGACGAGCTGGCCGAGGCCGCCCGCACCATGTTCGACGACGACGACGCCGACGACGTCCCTGCCGGCCGTCACCAGGCCCGTACGCAGGTCGAGGCCAAGTTGGCCGCCGCACTGGGCCGCCCCGCGGCCGCCGAGCGGGACGCCGCCCCGAAGCCGGACCCGGCGGCGGGCCGGGGCCAGGGTGCCGCCGAGCCGAAGCCGGACGCCGGCAAGGCCCGGACCGAGCTCAAGGCACAGCTGAAGAACCTGGTCGAGGCGCTCGTCACGGGCGACTGGAAGAAGACGCGCCAGTCCCTCAGCTCCGTGACGAAGCTCTCCGGCGCCCTGATGTCCAGGACCACCGTCTCCCGGACCGCCACGTGGACGAGGTTCTGACCCAGCTGCGCACGGCGTGGCGAAGGGCCCCCGGCAGCACAGCGCCGGGGGCCTTCCCCGTGGGTCAGCTCCCGCCGGGGGCCTCCCCGTGGGTCAGCTCCCGCCGGGGGCCTCTCCGTGGGTCAGCCCCCGCCGGGGCCTCCCCGTAAGTCAGCTCCCGCCAGAGGCCTTTCCCGCGGGTCAGTTCCCCTCGAAGCCGATCTCGCGCAGGGCCCCGGCCGCCTCCCGGTCCAGCAGTACCGCCGACGCGCACCCCGCGGGCAGCCGCTCGCCCTCCGCGTCGCGGACCAGCGTGCCGACCGCCCTGCGGTGGCGTGCGAAGGCGTAGCCGGAGACTCCGCGTCCGCGGTCCCGCTGGCCGTCCCTGGCCACGTCCGGCGTCACGTCGAGCAGCACCATCCGCAGCCCGCGCCCCCGTCTGCGGGCCTCGCGCGCCAGCCAGCGCCGCACCCACGCCTGCGTACCGCAGTCGTGCACGACCACGCTCTCGCCCGAGCGCAGCGCCCTGCGCAGTCCCGCGTAGTGGGCGACGCGCACCAGCGGGCGGTAGAGGGCGTACGGCAGCGAGCGCGGCATCCGCTGCTCCCACCGCTCCCGCACGTCCTGCGAGTCGATGGTGCGCACCCCCGCCACCGCCCTGCGGATCAGGGTGGACTTGCCGCTGCCCGGCAGCCCGGAGACGACGACCACGTCCCCCGCGGCGAACATCAGCAGACGCGGACCGCGCCCCGCACGGTCGCGCAGGTCACGCACGACCGGCACCGGCACGGGCCCCACCGCCCTCACGCCCGGCTTCACCCCTACGGCTGCCGTAGCGGCACACGCACTGGACTGCTGCAACGTCCTCACCCCTCCCCCTGTGGTCCCCCTGTGGACATGACTCAACCCTTGCCCAAGAAGTGTAAAGAAAAGGTAATGCGGGACAAGCGATTTGCCGACCGGAGGGGGCGTGCAATGATGTGCGCGCCAGGCACCCCCTGCGCACACCCAACTTCACAACGGCCGCATGAATCCGCGCGGGAGAGTCCGGGGCAGCAGTGCCCGGGACGCCGAAGGAGCAAGCTCCTCCCTTGAATCTCTCAGGCCCCGTACCGCGCGGGCGAGGCAGATCTGAAAAGCGGGTCACCCTGTCGACGACGGCGTGACCCCACCCAAGGTGCAAGCCGGTCGCAGTTGCCCCGGCGAACCTCTCAGGTTCCGATGACAGATGGGGAGGACCGTCCTCGTCGTCATGCCCTGGGAGTCTTGTCCTCATGAGCACCGCACCCCGACACACCGCCCTCGATGCCCTGCATCGCTCACTCGGCGCGACCATGACCGACTTCGCGGGCTGGGACATGCCTCTGCGGTACGCGTCCGAGCGCGACGAGCACAACGCCGTGCGGACCAGGGCCGGCCTCTTCGACCTCTCCCACATGGGCGAGATCACCGTCACGGGACCGCAGGCCGTCGACCTCCTCGCCTTCGCCCTGGTCGGCAACATCGCCACCGTCGGCCTCGGCCGCGCCCGGTACACGATGATCTGCCAGGAGGACGGCGGCATCGTCGACGACCTGATCGTCTACCGGCTCGGTGAGACGGAGTTCATGGTCGTCGCCAACGCCGGAAACGCCCAGACCGTCCTGGACGCGCTGGTGACCCGCGCGGAGGGCTTCGACGCCGAGGTACGGGACGACCGCGACGCGTACGCCCTGATCGCGGTGCAGGGCCCGGAGTCCCCCGGCATCCTGAAGTCCGTCACGGACGCCGACCTGGACGGCCTCAAGTACTACGCGGGCCTGCCCGGCACCGTCGCGGGAGTGCCCGCGCTGATCGCCCGTACCGGCTACACCGGTGAGGACGGCTTCGAGCTGTTCGTGCGCCCGGTCCACGCGGAGCAGCTGTGGCGGGCACTGACCGAGGCGGGCGCCGACGCCGGTCTCGTCCCGTGCGGCCTGTCCTGCCGCGACACGCTGCGCCTCGAAGCGGGAATGCCGCTGTACGGCAACGAGCTGACGACGAAGCTCACCCCCTTCGACGCCGGACTCGGCCGGGTCGTCAAGTTCGAGAAGGACGGCGACTTCGTCGGGCGTACGTCCCTGGAGGCGGCGGCCGAGCGGGCCGGGAGCGCCCCGCCCCGCAAGCTCGTCGGCCTGATCGCCGAGGGCCGCCGGGTGCCCCGCTCGGGCTACCAGGTGGTGCACGAGGGCCAGGTCGTCGGTGAGGTGACCTCGGGCGCCCCGTCCCCCACCCTCGGCAGGCCGATCGCCATGGCGTACGTCGACGCGGCCTTCGCGGCCCCCGGCACGGCGGGTGTCGGCGTGGACATCCGCGGCGCCCACGAGCCGTACGAGGTCGTCGCCCTGCCGTTCTACAAGCGCCAGAAGTGACAATCGCCGCATCCCCGGCAGCGAACCCCCGTCTCATCTGTCAAGACCCCGTTCCTCAGCACTCCCCCGCATCCAGGAGAATTCAGCCATGAGCAACCCCCAGCAGCTGCGTTACAGCAAGGAGCACGAGTGGCTCGCGACGTCCGAGGACGGCGTCGCGACGATCGGCATCACGGAGTTCGCGGCCAACGCGCTCGGTGACGTCGTCTACGCCCAGCTCCCTGAGGTCGGCGAGACGGTGACCGCGGGTGAGACCTGCGGGGAGCTGGAGTCGACCAAGTCCGTCAGCGACCTGTACGCCCCGGTGACCGGTGAGGTCGTCGAGGCGAACGCGGACGTCGTGGCCGACCCGTCGCTGGTGAACTCCGCCCCCTTCGAGGGCGGCTGGCTGTTCAAGGTGCGCGTCACCGAGGAGCCTTCCGATCTGCTCTCCGCCGAGGAGTACTCCGCGCTCTCGGGCAACTGAAACGCTCCGGCAACCGAAAAGCTCCGGCAACCGATTCGCCTGAACCCCTAGGGACCCGCCTGATGTCGCTTCTCAACTCCTCCCTCCACGAGCTGGACCCGGACGTCGCCGCCGCAGTCGACGCCGAGCTCCACCGCCAGCAGTCCACCCTCGAAATGATCGCCTCGGAGAACTTCGCCCCGGTCGCGGTCATGGAGGCCCAGGGCTCGGTCCTCACCAACAAGTACGCCGAGGGCTATCCGGGCCGCCGCTACTACGGCGGCTGCGAGCACGTCGATGTCGTCGAGCAGATCGCCATCGACCGCATCAAGGCGCTGTTCGGTGCCGAGCACGCGAACGTCCAGCCGCACTCGGGCGCGCAGGCCAACGCCGCCGCGATGTTCGCGCTGCTGAAGCCGGGCGACACGATCATGGGCCTCAACCTCGCCCACGGCGGTCACCTGACCCACGGCATGAAGATCAACTTCTCCGGCAAGCTCTACAACGTGGTCCCGTACCACGTCGACGAGTCCGGCCAGGTGGACATGGACGAGGTGTCCCGGCTCGCCAAGGAGTCCCAGCCGAAGCTGATCGTGGCCGGCTGGTCCGCGTACCCGCGCCAGCTGGACTTCGCCAGGTTCCGTGAGATCGCGGACGAGGTCGGCGCGTACCTGATGGTCGACATGGCGCACTTCGCGGGCCTCGTCGCGGCCGGGCTGCACCCCAACCCGGTCCCGCACGCCCACGTGGTCACCACCACCACCCACAAGACCCTCGGCGGCCCCCGCGGCGGTGTGATCCTCTCCACCCAGGAGCTCGCCAAGAAGATCAACTCCGCGGTCTTCCCCGGTCAGCAGGGCGGTCCGCTGGAGCACGTGATCGCGGCCAAGGCCGTGTCCTTCAAGGTCGCCGCGTCGCCCGAGTTCAAGGAGCGCCAGCAGCGCACCCTGGACGGCGCCCGCATCCTGGCCGAGCGCCTGGTCCAGCCGGACGTCACCGAGCACGGCGTCTCCGTGCTCTCCGGCGGCACCGACGTGCACCTGGTCCTGGTGGACCTGCGCAACTCGGAGCTGGACGGCCAGCAGGCCGAGGACCGCCTGCACGAGGTCGGCATCACGGTCAACCGCAACGCCGTCCCGAACGACCCGCGGCCCCCCATGGTGACCTCCGGTCTGCGGATCGGCACGCCGGCCCTCGCCACCCGCGGTTTCCAGACCGAGGACTTCACCGAGGTCGCCGACATCATCGCGGCCGCACTGAAGCCCTCGTACAACGTCAAGGCCCTCTCGGAGCGCGTCTCGGCCCTCGCCGACAAGCACCCGCTTTACCCCGGCCTGAAGTAGTTCCGTACGCTTCATCTGGATGTCGGCGTGCGGATTTCGTACAGTCGGCAGCAATACGTAAAAACGGGGCACCGCGCACACTGGACAGTGAGTGCGGTGCCCCGCCCCTTGCCCGGCAAGGACCCGCACCTGTTCTGCCCGACGGACAACGGCGTCCGCCACCCTTCTGAGGAGTTCTGCTGTGGCCATCTCGGTCTTCGACCTGTTCTCGATCGGCATAGGCCCGTCCAGCTCCCACACGGTCGGCCCGATGCGGGCCGCCCGGATGTTCGTGGGACGCCTCAAGAAGGACGGCCTGCTCGCCCAGACGAGCGCCGTCCGCGCCGAGCTGTTCGGCTCCCTCGGCGCCACCGGCCACGGCCACGGCACCCCCAAGGCGGTCCTGCTCGGCCTGGAAGGCCACTCCCCCCGCACGGTCAACGTCGAGACCGCCGACGCGGAGGTGGAGCGCATCCGCGCCACCGGCCGGCTGCGCCTGCTGGGCACCGAGATCGGCGCCGCCCACGAGATCGACTTCGACGAGCCCAACGAGCTGATCCTGCACCGCCGCCGCTCGCTGCCCTACCACGCGAACGGAATGACCCTCTTCGCGTACGACGCCCAGGGCACGCCGCTCCTGGAGAAGACCTACTACTCGGTCGGCGGCGGGTTCGTCGTCGACGAGGACGCCGTGGCGGGCGACAACCCGATCGTCCCGGACGACACCGTCCTCAAGTACCCGTTCCGCACCGGCGACGAGCTCCTGCGCCTCGCCCGCGAGACCGGCCTCTCCATCTCCTCCCTGATGCTGGAGAACGAGAAGTCCTGGCGCACCGAGGAGGAGATCCGCGAGGGCCTGCTGGAGATCTGGCGCGTCATGCAGGCCTGTGTCTCACGCGGCATGTCCCGCGAGGGCATCCTGCCCGGCGGCCTGAAGGTCCGCAGGCGCGCCGCGAACTCGGCCCGCCAGCTGCGCGCCGACGGCGACCCCAAGGCGCACGCGATGGAGTGGGTCACCCTCTACGCGATGGCGGTCAACGAGGAGAACGCCGCGGGCGGCCGCGTCGTCACCGCCCCCACCAACGGCGCCGCCGGCATCATCCCCGCCGTGCTGCACTTCTACATGAACTTCGTGCCGAACGCCGACGAGGACGGTGTCGTCCGCTTCCTGCTCGCGGCCGGCGCGATCGGCATGCTCTTCAAGGAGAACGCCTCCATCTCGGGCGCCGAGGTCGGCTGCCAGGGCGAGGTCGGCTCCGCGTGCTCCATGGCGGCGGGCGCACTCGCCGAGGTCCTCGGCGGCACCCCGGAGCAGGTCGAGAACGCGGCCGAGATCGGCATGGAACACAACCTGGGCCTGACCTGCGACCCCGTCGGCGGCCTCGTCCAGATCCCGTGCATCGAGCGCAACGGCATGGCGGGCGTCAAGGCCGTCACCGCCGCGAAGATGGCGATGCGCGGCGACGGCAGCCACAAGGTCTCCCTCGACAAGGTCATCAAGACCATGAAGGAGACGGGCGCCGACATGAAGGTCAAGTACAAGGAGACGGCCCGCGGCGGCCTGGCCGTCAACGTCATCGAGTGCTGAGAGACGCCCTGCGGCGCACGCCGGTGCGCCGCAGGGCGGCCCCTTCGCGCCGTCCGTTTCGTCGAGCTTGTGCGGGGTCTTCGGTTTCCCCGCATCCGCGCGTGCATGCCACCGCTGTTCGAGGGCAGGCGTGACGCAAGGTCAGAAGAGCGGGGGCTCAAGGATTAAAGGGGCTGGGACGATGTCGGCAGTGCAGGACATAGCGAAGACGAACGTCACTCCGGAGGTGCTGCCGCAGATCGACGACCCGTCCACGGTGGCCCCGAAGAACGCCCGGGAGCTGACCCGGCTGTTCCTGGACCGGCTGAACGTACTCGAGGAGGGCACCCACGAGTACGCCTACGCCCGCAACACCCTCATCGAGATGAACCTGTCCCTGGTGAAGTTCGCCGCCCGCCGCTTCCGCAACCGCGGCTCGGGCGACATGGAGGACATCATCCAGGTCGGCACGATCGGCCTGATCAAGGCCATCGACCGCTTCGACCTGTCCCGCGAGGTCGAGTTCACCTCCTTCGCGATCCCTTACATCACCGGCGAGATCAAGCGGTTCTTCCGCGACACCACCTGGGCCGTCCACGTGCCGCGCCGCCTCCAGGAACTCCGTACCGAGCTGGCGAAGGCCAAGGAACAGCTCGCCTCCGTCCTGGACCGCGACCCCACCGTCCCCGAACTCGCCGAGCTCCTCGACCTGTCCCAGGACGAGGTCATCGACGGCCTGGTCGCCTCGAACGGCTACACCGCCGGCTCCCTCGACCTCCCCGCCGACACCGGCGACAGCAACAGCGCCAAGTCCTCCGTCTCGTACGCGGACTTCATGGGCGCCTGCGACCCCGGCATGGAACTCTTCGAGGACCTGCACACCCTGGCCCCGCTGCTCTCCCAGCTCTCGGAGCGCGACCGGCACATCCTGTCGATGCGCTTCGGCCAGGAACTCACCCAGGCCGAGATCGGCGAGAACCTGGGCGTCTCGCAGATGCAGGTCTCCCGCCTGCTCACCCGCATCATCGGCCAGCTCCGCACGGGCATGCTCGCCGCTTCCTGAACACGCTCCGCCACGGGCATGCTCGCCTCTCCCTGAACACATCCGCACGCCCCCGGACTTCTCCGGGGGCGTGCGAGCATGTCCGGCAACAGCAAGTCTGCCGAGGAGAGGCTGTACGTGAACGCATTCGACGCCGGTACCGAGTTCGAGCGCCAGATCCAGACCCTGCTGGACAAGGGGTACCCGGCCCTGGCCGGCAAGACGGAAGCCGAGTTCCGCGAACTGCTCGAACCGCTGCGCGAGCCGGTGCTGGAGCACGCGCCGTCGATGCCCGCACCGTCGGCGAGCCGGGTCCCGTTCCTGCTGGTCGTCACCCGGTCGCTCATACCCGTCGAGGAGTCCGTGCCGCTGACCACGCTGGCCGGCAAGGACAAGCCCGGAGTCATCGAGCGCTTCTACAAGCCGGGCGAACTGGAGCAGTTCGTCTCGCTGAAGTCCCTGCGCCTGCCCGAAGGGGAGGCGTACGTCGTCTTCGACGTGGAGCGCGGCGAGGAGTTCTGCGGCGTGGTGCCGTTGGACGCCATGGCCACGGTGGCGTCCCGCGGCCGGACGGATCTCACGATGGAGGAAGGCATCGCCTTGCTCACCCTCTTCCCGGAAACGCTCGCCAAGAACAACTGCTACTCCCTCGCCGGGACCCGCCTCGGCGACAAGGACAAACGCGTACCTGCCCTCTGGATCAGCAAGGGCGCCCCGAAACTCGGCTGGTGCTGGGAGGGGAACCCCCACACCTGGCTCGGCCTGGCCTCGGCGGGCCAGCGAGCGGGCGCCGGCCAGGCCGCTGAAGAACAGCCCACTGAAGGCCAGGCCGCCTAAAAACACCCGAACGCAAAAATGCCCCGTACCGGTTTCCCGGTACGGGGCACTCTCACAATAATTGTTCGGCGGCGTCCTACTCTCCCACAGGGTCCCCCCTGCAG
>NZ_JBIVVC010000008.1:0-354976 GCF_044757485.1 Streptomyces sp. NPDC091272 | reverse complement strand
CTTTTGGCACGCTGTTGAGTTCTCAAGGAACGGACGCTTCCTTCGTACTCACCCCTGCGGGCTTTCCTCCGGACGTTTTCGTTCGGTGTTTCTTTGTTTCTTTTGTGTTGTTGCGTTTCCGACTCTATCAGACCGTTTCCGGTGTGAATCCCAGTCGAACTTGGGTTGTCCTCGCGGCCTTTACCGGCCGTTCCGACGAGTGAGACATTAGCGGATTCCTGCGCCCCGAACCAAATCGGGGTTTGCGGTTCCTCGTTCGCAAAAAGGAGACGCAAAGGGGCGCAACCGTAGTCACGCGCGATGTGGGTTTCCGTATTGCTCAACGGTTGTCCTGGGCCAGTCGTAACCGGTGCTCACATCGGACAACCCGAAGAACTATACGGACCTGCACCCATCGCGTCAACCCTCCCCTCACCGCCCCGCCCCAAGCCTCCCCAGCCGCCGGGCCCAGGCCTCCCTCGCACCAATTAATTTTGCACGGTCTGCATCTTTGCGTACTCTGCAAGTTGTGCAGAACAAAGATGGCGGTCCCGGGCTCCGTGAGCGCAAGAAGCAGGCCACCAGGGCCGCGTTGGCGGACGCCGCCGTGCGGCTGGCCGCCGAGCACGGGGCGGAGCACGTCACCGTGGAGGCCATCAGCAGTGCGGCGGGGGTCTCGCCGCGCACGTTCTTCAACTACTTCGACAGTCACGACGATGCCTTCCTCATGATCGACGCGGAGGTTGGCCATCGGATCCGCCGTGCGGTGCGCGAGGCGCCCGCCGAGCACTCCCTGCTCGACGTGTTGCGGGAGGCGTTCTCCGCCGAGCTCGTCGACGTCGAGGAGCGCCACGAGATCTGGAGTCTGCGCGCCAAGGTCTTCCAGCGTTCCCCGCATCTCCTCGTCCGGGGCCTCGGCGCGCACATGGCCGAGGAGATGGAGCTCGCGGAGACGGTCGCGGAGCGGTTGGGCGGCGTCGAGGGCGAGCCCGTCGGGCTTTATCCCCGCCTGGTCGCCGCCGTGGCCACCACGGCCGTACGCGTCTCGATCGAGGACTGGTGCAGGCCCACGCAGAACGTCGCCTTCATCGACGTGTTCCGGCGCGCCTTCGATCATCTGGCCTCCGGACTGGCCGTCCCCGACAAGGACGCCGGTTCGTCCGGCACCTGAGTTTTCTTCCTGCCCGATCCCCGGATCGACTTCCTAAGAAGGACACCTTGACCACAACCGAGGCGCCGGCCGAGGCGCCCACCTCCATGAACCACAAGCAGATACTCCAGGCCATGTCCGGGCTGATGGCCGGCATGTTCGTCGCCATCCTGGCCGGCACGGTCGTGGCCAACGCCCTCCCGCGGATCATCGCCGATCTCGGCGCGAGCCAGTCCTCGTACACCTGGGTCGTCACCTCCGAGCTGCTCGCCATGACGGCGACCGTCCCGCTCTGGGGCAAGCTCTCGGACCTCTACAACAAGAAGCTGCTGCTCCAGCTCTCCCTCGTGATGTTCGTGGTGGGCTCGCTGCTCGCCGGGTTCTCGCACGAGGTGGGGCTGCTGATCTTCAGCCGGGTCGTGCAGGGCATCGGTGCCGGTGGTCTGACGGCGCTCGCCCAGGTCGTCATGGCCGCCATCATTCCGCCCCGTCAGCTGGGCAAGTACGCCGGCATCTTCGGTGCCGTCTTCGCGGTCGGCACAGTGGCGGGCCCGCTGGTCGGCGGTGTGCTGGTGGACACCTCGTGGCTGGGCTGGCGCTGGTGCTTCTTCATCGGTGTTCCGTTCGCGCTGCTCGGCATCCTGCTGCTCCAGCGCACCCTGAAGCTGCCGACCGTCCGCCGCGAGGTGAAGATCGACTTCCTGGGTGCGTTCCTGATCGTGGCGGGCGTCTGCGCGCTGCTGATCTGGACCTCGCTGGCCGGGCACCAGTTCGACTGGGCCTCCTGGCAGACGGCCGCGCTGACCGGCGGTGGCGTGCTGCTGCTCGTCGCCGCTGTGTTCGTCGAGGCGCGGGTACCGGAGCCGATCATCCCGCTCACCATCTTCCGCAACCGCACGGTCACCCTGACCACGGTGGCGAGCCTGCTGGTGGGTGTGGCCATGTTCGGCGGCACCGTGTTCCTCTCGCAGTACTTCCAGATCGCGCTCGGCAAGTCGCCGACGGCTGCGGGCCTGATGAGCCTGCCGATGATCCTGGGTCTGCTGGTGTCCTCGACCGTCGCCGGCCAGATCATCAGCAGGACCGGCAAGTGGAAGGTCTACCTGGTCTCGGGCGCGGTCATCATGACCGCGGGGCTCGCACTGCTGTCGACGATCGACGCCGACACCCACTTCGGTCTGCTGAGCCTCTACATGGCGATCCTCGGTATCGGTGTCGGCATGCTGATGCAGAACCTGGTGCTCGCCGCGCAGAACGACGTCCCTGCCACCGAGCTGGGCGCCGCCACCTCCGTGCTCTCGTTCTTCCGCAGCATGGGCGGCACGATCGGTACGAGCGCCCTCGGCGCGGTGCTGGCCAGCAGGGTCGCCACCGAGATGACCAACGGCATGACGAAGGCGGGCATCCCGGTGCCGGCCGGCGAGAGCGATGCTTCCGTGCCGGACATGACCAAGCTTCCCGCGCCGCTGCGCGACATCGTGGAGAACGCGTACGGCCTGGCGACCGCCGACCTCTTCCTGATCGCGGCGCCGTTCGCGGCGCTCGCACTGGTCGCGGTGGTCTTCATCAAGGAGAAGCCGCTGAAGACCACCAGCGGCATGGAGCGGCTGGCCGAGGAGAGCGCCGCCCAGGCGGGAGCCGACGGCGGCGGCAAGACCTCTTCGCCCACCCAGGTCGGCTGACGCGTCCGCACCCCGCTTGACCAACCGAACGGCCCCGGTCGTCCCGAGAGGGCGCCCGGGGCCGTTCGTGCGTCCCGGGGTGGGTTACGGAGTGCCGTGCGGCGGGCGGACCTCGACGAACCAGCGGCGGCGCGGCCCCCGGTAGAGCAGCGCGTCCCAGCCGAGCGCGGTCAGCACCTCGGCGCAGCGGGCGAGCTGCTCGCGTTCCTCGGCGGCGGCGCCGCTGCCGGACGGGCCGAGCCACTCGACAGCCGCGGTCTGCGGTTCCTCGCCCAGGCGCACCCGGTACCCGGTGGCCGTTCGGCGGCCGTCGGTGTCGGTCGCGGAGGGGGCGAGGGGCGCGGCTTCCAGCGGGAGGGCGACCGCGTTGAGGAGTTGGCGCACTTCCCAGGGGGCGGGCTGCGATTCGGATCCCAGCGTGATGCGGCGGATCTGCAACAGGCCGTCGAAGGCGGTGCGGACCGCCGCGGCGCGCTGTTCCGCCGGTTCACCGCGTGCGGGGCCGTCACCGGTCGCGGGGGCGAAGGGTTCGTGCGGGGAGGAGGGGGAGGTGGAAGGAGGGGAGGGGGCGCCGGTGGCAGTGGGCGGTGAGGTGACGGAGGGCGGCTGCGGGCGGATGGGCGGGTCTGAGGCGGCCATGGCGCAAGTGTCCTCCGGGCTCAGGCCCCGCCGAGCCTGCGGACCGGCGTCCCGTCGAGGTAGCCGCGGATGTTCTCCACCGCCTGTCCGTAGTACGTCGCGTAGTTGGCCTGGGACACGTAACCGAGGTGCGGGGTGGCGAGGAGTCGCGGAGCGGTGCGCAGCGGGTGGCCTGCAGGCAGGGGTTCGGTGTCGAAGACGTCGACGGCGGCCCCGGCGATCGTTCCGGTGTGGAGGGCAGTGAGGAGTGCCTGCTGGTCGACGATGGCTGCCCGCGAGGTGTTCACCAGGTGGGCGGTGGGCCGCATCAGGGCGAGTTCGGGGGCGCCGAGCAGGCCGCGCGTACGGTCGGAGAGTGCCAGGTGGACGGAGACGAAGTCGCTGGTGGCGAGCAGGTCCTCCTTGGACACGGCGAGGGTGACACCGATCTCGTCGGCCCGTTGCGGGGTGAGGTTCTGGCTCCAGGCGCTCACCTCCATGCCGAAGGCGAGTCCGACGGCCGCGACCCGGCTGCCGATCTTGCCGAGGCCGAGGAGTCCGAGGCGGCGGCCGTGCAGGTCCGCGCCGACGGAGGACTGCCAGGGACCGCCGTCACGGAGGGAGTTGGCCTCGGTCACCAGGTTGCGGGCGAGGCCGAGGAGGAGGGCCCAGGTCAGCTCGACGGGCGGCGCGGAGGAGCTGGCGGTGCCGCAGACGGTGACTCCGTACCGTTCGGCGGCGGTGAGGTCGATGACGGAGTTGCGCATCCCGGAGGCGATCAGGAGTCGCAGCCGGGGCAGCCTGGCGAGGAGGGAGGCGGGGAACGCCACGCGTTCGCGGAGGGTGACCACGACGTCGAAGTCGGCGAGGGCTGCGGCGAGTTCGTCCTCGGAGGTGAAGTGCTCGGTGAAGGAGACCCGCTCGACCTCGTCTGCCACAGGTGCCCAGTCGGTGGCGGTGGCCGCGGCGGACTGGAAGTCGTCGAGCACGGCGCAGCGGAGCTTCATCGCGGGTGTTCTCCCTGGTTCCGGGGGTGCGGCAGCGTCGCCCTCACCCTAGAACGGGGTGGCCGGGCGAGGCGCCGGGCCCCTCTGTTCCTCTGTCCGCTCCCGCCGGTGAGCCGCTGTCGGTGGCGGGCGTCAGGCCCTGGTCCTCCCCGGCGCCGGGCTCTGCCTGGGGGGCGGCGTCGCGCCGGTGGGCCCTGGCCGTGTCGCCCCGCCGGTGGGCCCTGGGTCGTGTCGTCTTGCCTATGGGCAATGTTGCTGCCCACGCGCGTGTGCCACCCTCGGTCCCTCGCGGACCGAGAGGGCACACACGCATGCTGCTGACACTTACGGGCGGTTCGGGGGCGGGCAAGACCACCCTGGCCGCCGCGCTGGAGGGCGTGGCGCCGGTCTCTCCTGTGCGCGTCCTGCACGGTGACGACTACTACTTCACCTCCCCGGGGCGGGGTGTGTGGGCGGCCGACGGGTCGGGGACGCCGCGGCTGGACGTGGGCGACCCCGGGTCGGTGGACCTGGACCGGCTGGACCGGGACGTGACGCGGGCGCTGGACCACTCGGCGGCCGTCGTCGTCGACGGCTTGTTCGCGCACCGGGTCGCGCGACGCACTCCGGGGCGGCGCCTGGACGTGTTCGTCGACCTGCCGGCCGATGTCCGGCTGGCTCGCAAGATCGCTCGCAAGTGTCTGCGGGACGGATTCCCCCTGGACGTGCTGCTGCGGAACTATGTGGAGCACCGCCGCGACGCCCATGAGCGACATGTCGAACCCGTGCGCCACGACTGCGACCTGGTCGTCGACGGGAGCGTCGAGCCGGCGTTGCTGGCCGCGCGGGTGTGGTCGGCGGCCACCGCCGGGAGCGGTGGCGTGCGGTAATTGTCGTAATGGTTCTGGGCCGGTGCTCGGACATGTCGTTCCGTGGCTAGCATGGCCACGGTCGGGTAGCGGAAGGTAGGACTCAACTTCCGCGTGCCGACCAACTGTTCGTCCGGCGGGGGACGGGTTCCAGCCCCTCCCCGACACCGCACACACGCCTGAGGATCCGCGCTATGACATCGTCTGCCACCCCCCGTCCGCGCCCTGGCCCAAGGAGGCGCCCGCCCTGGGTGGCGCCTGTGGTGTGTCTGGTCCTCGTCGTGCTGGCCGGCGGCGGCGCGGTCGTCGCGGCCCCGGGCGCGGCCAGGGCCTGGGTGCTCGGGACGGTCGTGGTCGCCGGAATATCCGTAGTGGTCACGGTGCTCGTGGCCGGCGCGCTGACCGTCAAGCACACGCGCGTCGCCGACGGGGCCCGGGGCGAGAGCGAACTGCTGCGGCAGGAGGCGGCCCGTCGGGCGGGCGAGAGCGCGCACCTGCTCAACGTGTCCTTGCCCGAGGTCGACAAGCGGCTGCACGACGGGGCGGGTGTCGACGGCGCGCTGCGCAGCGTGCAACGGCCCACCGACCCGCAGTTGACGCAGCTGCTGCACGCCGTCGCCACCCGCGTGGGCGAGCTCAGGACGCGGACCGCCGACGCGGAGGCGGGGCGGGCCCTGGCCGAGCGCACGATCGGCGACATCGAACGGGTGGCCGCCGCCGTACTGCCGGACGCGGTGGGCAGGCTGCGTTCCGGGGCCTCGGCCGACACGGTGCTGGCCGGTCTGGAACAGCCCGCCGACCCCCGGCTGCGGTCCCTGCTGGAGCGGACGGTACGGGACTTCGCCGAGAGCGAGCGGCGTGCGGTCGCCGCCCGAGCGGCCAGCGCCACGGGACTCGGCCGGGTGCAGGCCAAGACGCTGCGGATACTGGCGGACCTGCGGGGCATGCAGGACAAGTACGGCGGTGAGGTCTTCGGTGATCTGCTCCACCTCGACCACACCACCTCGCAGTTGGGTCTGCTGACGGACCGTCTGGCGCTGCTGATGGGCGGCCGGTCGAGCCGGGCGTGGAACAAGCCGATCGTGATGGAGTCGGTCCTGCGCGGCGCCGTGGGCCGGATCAGCGACTACCGAAGGGTGCGGCTGCACTCCACGTCGCAGGCGGCGATCGCCGGTTTCGCCGCCGAGGGTGTGATGCACCTGCTCGCCGAGCTGATGGACAACGCGACGAACTTCTCGCCGCCGGTCAACGAGGTGCACGTGTACGTCGAGGAGGGCACCTCGGGCCTCGTGGTGACCGTCGAGGACAGCGGCCTGTGCATGGCTCCTGCCGCGATGCGCCGCGCGGTCGCCTCGGTGTCCGGGCAGTCGACGGACCTGGCGTCCCTCCAGGGGACGCGGCTGGGGCTGGCCGTGGTGGGCGTGCTGGCGGCGAAGTACGGCATCTCGGTGAACTACCGGCCGTCCTCGCGCGGCGGCACCGGTGTCGTCGTCCTGCTGCCGCCTCAGCTGCTGGCGCAGCAGCGGACCGCTGCCGCGACGGCGCCCGAGGTGCGGGTCGCCGCGGCGGCCGAGGCACCGTCCGCGACCGGCAGGTCCGCGTCACCCGCCGCACAGGCGGTGCCCGCGGCTCGGGAGACTCCCGCCGGGTCCGGCGTGGCTGCCCCCGCCGACGCGCCGCTGATTCCCGATGCGCGCCCCGCGGCGCCGCCGCACACCCCTGAGCTCCCCGCGCACGCCGGCCGTACCCCCACCGGTGACGCGCCGGGCTCGGGCGGTTCCACCCCCAACGGCCTGCCGGTTCGTCCCCGGGGCCGCACCATGGAGGCCGCCGACCAGCGGCGGTCCGCCTCCGACGACGCTCCGGCGGCCGACCCGGCCGGTTCCGCACCGCCCCCGCGGAGCTCCGGCCGCCCGGATGCCGGCGCCCGCTTCGGTGCGTTCCACCGGTCGCAGCAGCGGCGCCCCGGCGACCCCGGCCAGGCCGACACCCCTTCCGTCTGACCCTCGCGCACTCCCCCGTGCGCACCCCTCCCCCGTATTTCTTGATTCCCGGATTGGAGGCACGGGCCCGACCCGGCCGCGGCAGCGCCGCACCGGACGGCCCCTGACCACCGTGCAGACCACTGACAACAGCCTCACCTGGCTCCTGGACAACCTCCTGGAGCGCACCCCCGGCTCCCGCCACGCCCTCGTCCTCTCCCGCGACGGGCTGAAGCTCTGCCGCAGCAGCCACCTCACCCTCGACCAGGCGGACCAGCTGTCGGCCATCGCGTCCGGCATGCAGTCCCTCGCGCACGGTGCGTCGGTCGAGTTCGGGGACGGCAGCGGCGGCGTGATGAACCTGATGACCGAGTTCCCCGGTGGGCTGCTGCTCATCGTCGAGGCGGGGCAGGGCGCCCACCTCGCGGTGGTGGCGGCGGCCGGCGCGGACCCCGGCATGATCGGGCACCACATGAGCGAGCTGGTCGAGCAGATCGGCGACCATCTGCGGGCCGATCCGCGCTCTCCGGCCCCTGACGGCAGCCTGTCATGACCCGCCCGCCCGTCGACACGGGCTCCCCCGACCGCCTGTACACCGTGACGGGCGGCCGCTCGGAGGCCGACGACAAGGTGTTCGACCTGGTCACCCTGGTGGTCAGCGAGAGCGAACCGACGGCCGGTATGCCTTCCGAGCACGTCCGCATCCTCGAACTCTGCCGCCACCCCGCCGCCGTCGTCGAGATCGCCGCCCACTTAGGGCTGCCGATCACCGTCGTACGCATTCTGCTGGAGGATCTCCTGTCCGCCGGGTCGATCACCGCCCGCCGCCCACGTGCGGCCACCGCAGTTGCCGAACTGCCCGAATCAGAGCTGTTGCTGGGGGTGCTCAATGGACTCCGCCGCCTCTGAGCTGACCGTGTCGCACGGCGCCGCGGCCGACGAGCGTCAGGCGCCCGAGCGCACCCCGCTCGGTGACGCCGCCGACACCGGCCTGAAGATCGTCGTCGTCGGCGGCTTCGGCGTCGGCAAGACCACCCTGGTCAAGTCGGTCAGCGAGATCCGCCCGCTGAACACCGAGGAGCACATGACACAGGCGGGGGTCGGCGTCGACGACCTCTCGCGCAACGCGGACAAGTCCACCACCACGGTCGCCTTCGACTTCGGCCGGATCACCCTGAACGAGCAGATGGTGCTGTACCTGTTCGGGGCGCCGGGTCAGGAGCGGTTCTGGTTCCTGTGGGACCGGCTGTTCTCCGGGACGCTGGGGGCGGTCGTGCTGGTGGACACCCGGCGGATGGCGGACTCCTGGTACGCCATCGACCGCCTCGAACACCACCGGACACCGTTCATCGTCGCGGTGAACCGGTTCGACGACGGCGCGCACTTCTCGCTCGACGAGATCCGCCAGGCACTCGCCCTGAACGAGAGCGTGCCGATGATCTCCTGCGACGCGCGGGTGCGGTCCTCGGGCAAGGCCGTGCTGACCACCCTCGTCGACCATCTCTACCGCCTCGCCCTGGCACGGGAGCTGACCTGATGAGCATCGACCACCCTTCCGCCGCGGACACCGACGTGCCGCCGCCCGGCTGTCCCGCGCACGCCCAAGGCGTGCGGCTGGGCGGTCTGGAGTACCAGCAGACCCCGGCCGAGCTGTACCGGGGGCTGCGCAGGGAGCACGGGGCGGTGGCCCCGGTCCTCCTGGACGGGGACGTGCCGGCGTGGCTGGTGCTCGGGTATCCGGAGGTCAGTTACGTCACCAGTCACGACGAGCTGTTCGCGCGCGACTCGCGGCGCTGGAACCAGTGGGACAACATCCCCGCGGACTGGCCGCTGCTGCCGTTCGTCGGCTACCAGCCCTCGGTGCTGTTCACCGAGGGCGCCGAGCACGAGCGGCGGGCCGGAGTGATCAGTGAGGCGCTGGAGGCGGTGGACCAGTTCGAGCTGGGCCACGAGTGCCGGCAGCTCGCGGACGAGCTGATCGACGGCTTCGAGGGCAGCGGGCAGGCCGAGCTGATGTCTGCGTACGCGCACGCGCTGCCGATGCGGGCGGCGGTCCAGATGTGCGGGATGCCCGCCGGCGCCGCCGACACCGAGGACCTGGTGCACGACCTGCGGGTGTCGCTGGACGCGGCAGAGGGTGACGACCCGGTGGCCGCGTACGTACGGGTGCAGGAGCGCATCCAGCAGCTGGTGAAGGAGAAGCGGGCGTCCCCCGGGCCCGACGTGACCTCGCGGATGCTGCACCACCCCGCGGGCCTCGCCGACGAGGAGGTCGTCCAGGACCTGATCTCGGTGATCGCGGCGGCGCAGCAGCCGACGGCGAACTGGATCTGCAACACGCTGCGGCTGCTGCTCACCGACGACCGGTTTGCGCTGAACGTGTCGGGTGGCCGGCTGAGCGTCGGCGAGGCGCTGACGGAGATCCTGTGGCGGGACACCCCGACCCAGAACTTCATCGGCCGGTGGGCGGTGCGCGACACCCAGCTCGGCGGGCGCCGGATCCAGGCGGGCGACTGCCTGGTGCTGGGGCTCGCCGCCGCCAACACGGATCCGCAGATATGGCCGCAGGGGCATGTGGGGGCGGAGGGCAATTCGGCACATCTGTCGTTCAGCAACGGTGAGCACCGGTGTCCCTACCCGGCGCCGCAGTTGGCTGACGTGATGGCGCGTACCGCGATCGAGACGCTCCTGGAGCGGTTGCCCGACGTGATGCTCTCGGTGCCGGCCGAGTCGCTGACCTGGCGTCCTTCGATCTGGATGCGGGGACTGGCGGCGTTGCCCGTGTCGTTCACCCCGGTGGCGAGGTAGGCCGGGGCGGCCGGGGGAGCCGCACCCCCGGCCGCGACCGTGCTCAGCGTACGGGCGTGAAGACGACCGGCACGGAGTCCGGGCCGCGGGTGAACACGCCGTGCTCGCCCACCCGTGCCCCGTCCTTGAGGCGGACGTCGGGCATGGCGTCCAGGAGTTGGTTGACGCCGATCTGGACCTCCGCGCGGGCCAGCAGCGCTCCGACGCAGAAGTGCCGGCCGAGCGCGAACGCCAGGTGGTCGGCGGCGGCGGAGAACGCGTTGGTGGCGTTCAGGTCCGCGCGGAAGATGTCGAAGGTGTCGGCGTTCGCGTACCGCTGTTCGTCGCGGTTGGCGGCTCCGATCAGGCAGGTGACGGTGGCGCCCGCGGGTATGGTGCCGCCGCTGACCGTGACGTCGACCGCGGTCTGACGCATGATCATGTGGACCGGCGGGGTGTACCTGAGGGTCTCGGCGAAGGCCCGGTCGATCAGGGTGCGGTCCTTCTGCACGGCCGCGAGCTGCTCCGGGTGGGCGAGCAGGTTGGCGAACAGGGCGGCTATCGCCTTGTCGGTGGTCTCGCCGCCCGCCGCGAGGAGCAGGCTGCAGAACGCCTTGATGTCCTCGTCGCTCATCCGCACGCCGTCGACCTCGGCCGCGCACAGTGAGGACAGCAGGTCGTCCCCGGGGTTCTCCCGCCGCTCCTGGATGACCGGGAGCATGTACTCGGCGAACTCGATCCGGGTGCGCTCGCCCGCGGCGGCGACCTCGGGGTCGCCCGCCAGGTTGCCGAGGAAGGCGATGACGGCGGTGTACCAGCCGTGGAACTTGGTGTGGTCGCCCTTGTCCAGGCCCAGCATGTCCGCGATGACGTTGACCGGGAAGCGGGTCGCGAAGGCGTCCACCAGGTCGACCTCGCCCGTTTCCCGGAAGGTGTCGATCAGTTCACGGGCGTTGCGTTCGATGACCGGGACGAAGGTTTCCTGGAGTTCCCTGCCGCGGAAGGCAGGGGCGACCAGGGCGCGGCGCACCGAGTGCTCACGGCCGCTGAGCTGGAGGATCGTCTTGCCGTGTACCGGTTCGATCTGCCAGTCGTAGTTGTCGGTGGTGAACTGCGACTCCTTGTCCTTGAAGACGCGTTCGACGTCCTCGTAGCGGGAGACGATCCAGCTCCGGGTGGCTTCGTGCCAGATCAGCGGTGTGCTCTCGCGCATCACCCGGTAGGCGGGGTACGGGTCTGCGGCGAACTCGGGCGAGAGGATGTCGGGGGCCTCGTCGACAGCGGACATGGTGACGCTCCTTCGGTGGCGCGGCGGGCGGCCGTGCGGTCGGTGCGCGTGCGCGGTGGTGCACGGGGGCAGCCCGGTGCGACGGCGCAACGGGTGTTCGGGTCAAGGTTATTGATCATCCAACAATCCCGGAACCCCTCATTCACCGCCCCCTTGACCCGGTCTTCACCCTTTCCTCTTCCCATTTCCTGATCACTCTTGCAACATTCCGTTTGATTCTGTCCCCCACTCGCAGAGGTCACCCGCCCATGCCTGATGTGCCTTCGTCCCCGGCGGTCAACCGCCGTCGTTTTCTTCAGATAGCCGGCGCCACGGCCGGTTTCGCCGCGCTGTCGGGTTCCATCGACCGGGCGGCGGCGATCCCCGCCGCCCGGCGCACCGGCAGCATGAAGGACATCGAGCACGTCGTCGTGCTGATGCAGGAGAACCGGTCGTTCGACCACTACTTCGGCGCGATGAAGGGGGTGCGGGGCTTCGGTGACCCGCGGCCCGTGGTGCCGCACGGCCTCAAGTCGGTCTTCCACCAGCCGAACGGCGCCAAGGAGGTGCTGCCGTACCACCCGGACGCGGACGACCTCGGCATGCAGTTCATCGCGGGCCTCAACCACGACTGGGCGGGCGGCCACCAGGCCTTCAACAACGGCTCGTACGACAAGTGGATCCCCGCCAAGTCGGCAGGCACGATGGCCCATCTGACGCGTGCGGACATCCCGTTCCACTACGCGCTCGCCGACGCGTTCACCGTGTGCGACGCCTACCACTGCTCGTTCATCGGAGCCACCGACCCCAACCGCTACTACATGTTCTCGGGTCACACCGGCAACGACGGCAAGGGCGCAGGCCCGGTGCTCGGCAACGAGGAGGCGGGCTACGGCTGGACGACGTACCCGGAGCGCCTGGAGAAGGCCGGTGTGTCCTGGAAGGTCTACCAGGACATCGGCGACGGTCTGGACGCGGCCGGCGGCTGGGGCTGGATCGACGACGCCTACCGGGGCAACTACGGCGACAACTCGCTGCTGTACTTCAACGCCTACCGCAACGCGAAGCCCGGTGACCCGCTCTTCGAGAAGGCGCGCACCGGCACTGACGTGAAGAACGGCGACGGGTTCTTCGACATCCTCACCGCCGACGTCAAGTCGGGGAAGCTGCCGCAGGTCTCCTGGATCGCCGCGCCCGAGGCCTTCTCCGAGCACCCCAACTGGCCCGCGAACTACGGCGCCTGGTACATCTCCAAGGTGCTCGACGCGCTCACCTCGAACCCGGACGTGTGGGCGAGGACGGCGCTGTTCATCACCTACGACGAGAACGACGGCTACTTCGACCACGTCGTGCCGCCGTACCCGCCGGCCTCCGCCGCGCAGGGCAGGTCCACCGTGGACACCACCCTGGACCAGTTCGGCGGCAACGCGAAGTACGCGGCGGGTGCGTACGGGCTCGGGCAGCGGGTGCCGATGCTCGTGGTGTCGCCGTGGAGCACCGGCGGCTACGTCTGCTCCGAGACCTTCGACCACACCTCGATCATCCGGTTCATGGAGCGCCGCTTCGGGGTGGCCGAGCCGAACATCTCCCCCTGGCGGCGGGCCGTGTGCGGTGACCTGACCTCGGCGTTCGACTTCCGGCTGCACGACACGGACCCCGCGTCGCTGCCGGCCACCGACGGGTACGAGCCGCCGGACAACGAACGGCACGACAGCTACGTGCCCAAGCCGCCGGCGGCGGGCGCACTGCCCAAGCAGGAGCGCGGCTCGCGTCCCTCGCGACCGCTGCGCTACGCCCCGTACGTGGACGGGACGCTCGCGCCGTCGACGGGGAAGTTCACGCTCGCGATGAGCGGGGGCACGACCGCGGGCGCGGGCTTCCTGGTCACCTCGGCGAACCGCACAGACGGCCCGTGGACCTACACGGCCGAGGCGGCCAAGGAGATCACCGACACCTGGAACTCCGCCTACTCCAACGGCAGTTACGACCTGTCCGTGTTCGGCCCGAACGGCTTCCTGCGCACCTTCAAGGGCACGGCGGCCACCGCGGGGCCCGAGGTGAAGGTGCGCCACTCCACCGGCAACGGCGGACAGCTGGCACTCACCGCGACCAACACCGGCAAGGCGGCCTGCCGGCTGACCGTGGTCAACGGATACGGAAACGCGAAGGTCTCCTTCACGGTTCCGGCCGGCGGGAAGGTCGAGCGGACCGTGGACGTACGGGGCGGCAAGCACTGGTACGACCTGACGGTGACCTCGGGAACCGACAGCGCGTTCCTGCGCAGGTTCGCCGGGCACGTGGAGACGGGTGGCACCGGCGTGAGCGATCCCGCGATCGTCACCGCCTGACCCCTCAACCCGCCGTTTCCACCCGGTAGTTGTACGGGGTCGTGAGGCTGAGCTGGACGAAGCCGAGGCGTTCGAGGATCGGCCGGCTGGTGTCCAGCACGGCGTCCGTCTGAAGGTAGCGGTAGCCGCGGGCGGCGGCGGTACGGGCCCGGTGGGCGATCAGGGCGCGGTAGAGGCCCTTTCCCCGCCAACCGGGCACGGTACCGCCGCCCCACAGGCCGGCGAACTGCTTTCCGGGCAGGAATTCGGCGCGGGCCGCGCTCACCGGTTCGCCGCCCGCCAGGGCGACCACCACCGAGATCGTCTCCGGGGCCTGGGTGAGCTGGGCGAGCACCCGTCCGCCGAGCCGCGCCGAGAGCTGCGCCGGGCTGCCCTCGAAGGCGAGCTCGTGGGCCCTGACCATCAGGTCGACACCTGCCCTGTCCGTGACCTCCACCAGCCGGACCCCGTCGGGGAGTTGGGGGGCCGTCTGCAGGGCCGCGGCCTCCGCGACCATCAGCGCCTCCGGCCCCTCGGGCTCGAACCCCGCCGCGAGGAGCCGCTGCGGCAGGTCGTCGGGGAGGTCGTGCGAGTAGTGCTTCCACTCGAAGTCCAGGCCGAGTGCGCCGTAGTGCCGGACCTGCTCGGCGATCGCCGCGTCCGCGCCCGCCGCGGTCAGCCGGGACCACAGGACACCGTTCCAGTCACCCTCGCCGCCGGTCTGCCGTACGACGTCTCCGGTGTCCTCCAGCTCCATGCCGGGGCGCTCCGGCGACGCCTCCCGGCGCATCTCGGCGTCGAACAGTTCTCGTACCGCTGCAAGATCCATGCGGTCACTGGACCACGCGCCCGGCCACCGCGCCAGCGAATACCAGGGGGGCGGCGCGGCGGCAGCGCCACGCCCTGCCCGCACCGGGGCGGTCGGCGGGCCCTGCCGGCTGCCCCGGTTGCCAAGGCCGGTTGTGCACAAGGTAGTTATGGTGGCGGACTGTTCGAATCCGCCCCGTGTTCCGCTCCCCTCGCGAAGGACCTCTGTGAAGACTTCTGTACGGCTGCCCCGTTCCCCCTCCGGCTGGACGATGGCGGTCTTCGGCCTGCTGGCGGCGGCGCTCGGGGTGGTGGGGCTCGTCACCCCGGACGCCCAGATCGCGCTGATGGGCCTCGATCCGGTGCCGAAGGGAGCGCGGGCGGACGGCGACCACACGCTGATGTTCGTGACCGCCTCCTCGATGGCGGCGGTCAACATGGGCGTGTACTACGTGCTGGCCGCGCTCGCCGACTGGCGGGCATTCTTCCGCTGGACCGTCCCGTTCCGGCTGCTCACCTGCACGGTCTTCACGCTCGCCGTGGTCTCCGGCCGCGCCCCGGCGGGCTTCCTCGGCGTGGGCATCTGGGAAGGAGTGGGCGCGCTGGCCACCGGTGTCGCGTTGCGCCGGGAGTCGCGGGGCGGGGCGTCGACGGGCGGTTCCGGGGCACCCGAACAGGACGCGGCGGCCGCTCACCGTACGCCCTGAACCCTTTCCCGCCCGGGGTGGGGGCGGGGATGCTCGTCCCCTCGGCGCGGGCGCGGCGAAACGTTTTCTCCCCGTGACGCGCATACCGCATCACATGGGGATGAAGTGCTACACCGAGGTGAGAAGGTAGGCACAGTCGACCCCCGCCCCACCCACGGAAGAACGCACCATGCCGAGTGAGCCCACCGCACCGCCGGCCGACCGGAGCGGTCCGCCGCCCGCTCCCGGCAGGGCGGCCCGTTACCGTACCGCCCTGCGGCGCACCCCCGTCTCCGTGTGGAACGACGACGTGTCCGACTGGGCGGCGGCGCTCACCTACTACGCCATCCTGGCGCTGGTCCCGGCGCTGCTGGTGACGGTCACGCTGATCGGACTCGCCAACCCGGACGCGACCCAGTCGCTGATCCGGGACATCGCGTCGGTGGCGCCCGCCGAGTCGGGCGCGGCGCTGCGGGAGGCGTTGGAGAGGGCAGTCCAGGGCACGTCGGCGGTATGGATCCTGCTGGTCACGGGGACGGTGAGCTCGCTGTGGTCGGCATCCAGCTACTTGGCGGTGTTCCGGCGGGCGCTGCACGCCATGCACCATGTGCGGGACTCCCGGCCCGCGCTGCGCAAGGCGCACGTCAACGTGGTGACCGCCGCCTGTCTGCTGCTCCTGCTGCTGATGAGTGCGACGGCTCTGGTGATCACCGGCCCGATGGCCCGCGGGCTCGCCGACCGGCTGGGGATGGGGCAGCTGGGTGAAACGGTGTGGTCCGGGCTCAAGTGGCCGGTGCTGGGCTGTCTGGTCGCCCTGCTGATCATGATCCTTTTCCACTCGGGACCGGCCGTCGCCAAGGGGGTACGGCGCGGTCTGCCCGGCGGAGTACTGGCGGCGTTCCTGTGGCTGGCCGCTTCGGCCGGATTCGCCTTCTACGCGACGAACATCGCCAGCTACAGCAGGCTGTACGGGTCGCTGGCCGGGATCATCGTCTTCCTGGTGTGGGTGTGGTTCGCGAACCTGTCGCTGCTGGTGGGGGCGCAGTTCAACGTCGAGCTGCGGAGGCTGGAGGGACGGGGCCCGAGCCAGCCGCACCCCCGGACGGTACGCAGGCCGCTGCCGGGCTGACCCGCGCCGTCCGACCCCACGGGCGTGACGTCCCACGCAGGCCCGCGGGTCAGGTGCACCGCTCCGCGTCGACGACCCCTTCGGCCGGGTCGGTGTCCCCGGGCAGTCGCAGCGCCTCGTCCACGGCCGTCGGCAGCGGCACGAGTCCGAGCAGTCCCGCGGTGATCCTCGCGGTGAGCGCGTGCCAGGTGGTGGCCCGCCGGAGCATCGCGTGGACGCTGCCCTCGACGTTCACCACACAGCTGCGGGCGCCTGCCCGGCGGGCGCGGGCGGCCAGGTCGCGGGTGCCCCGCGGGCTGGTCGTACGGTCCCGGTCGCCGTGCAGGAGTACGACATCGCGGTCCGCCAGCTGCTCGACCGGTTCGCCGGGCGGGCACCACGGGGCCAGCCCCACGACCCCGCGGACCTGCGGGTGCCCGGCGACCCGCAGGGCCGCGCGACCGCCCATCGAGTGCCCGAGCAGCACCACCGGGACGGGCCCGAGTGCGGCGACGAGTCCGTCCAGGGCGCGCAGGGCGTCGGGCACCGGGTCGGCACGCTCGCCGTTCCACCCCCGGTGCCGGTAGACGGCGGTGCGCACGGCGATGCGGCCGCCACCCGCCGCGCGGGACACGGCACGGCCGAAGGGAACCATGCGGCGGCCCGGGAGATTCAGCGGGGGCGGTGCTTCGATGCCGTCGGCACGGCCGCCGTGCAGGAGGAGAACGGCGGCCGTGGGGCGGGGGCCGGGGCTGGTGCGGGAACCTGGGCGGGGTTCGAGGCCGGGGCGGGAGGGCGACGTCGGTTCGCTCTGGTCGCCGGGGCGCATGCAGGTCTCCAGGTCCGGGGGGATCAGGGCCGGGGGCCCCGGGGCGGGCGGGTCCTGGCCCCGGGGCGGGCAGATCCTGGTCCCGGGACGGGCAGATCCTGGTCCCGGGGCGGGCAGGTCGGGCAGAGCTGTCAGGTCACAGCCCTGCGGAGAGCAAACGCGCCGGAGTCAGTGGGAGTTCCCGGAAGCGGATTCCCGTCGCGTGGTGCACCGCGTTGCCGATCGCCGCCGCCGTGCCGACGATGCCGATCTCGCCGATCCCCTTGCTGCCCATCGGGTTGAGGTGGTCGTCCTTCTCGTCGATCCAGTGCGCCTCGATGTCCGGCACGTCCGCGTGGCACGGCACGTGATAGGCGGCCAGGTCGCGTTCCACGAAGTCCCCGAAGGCCGGGTCCAGGGTGCTGTTCTCCGTGAGCGCCATGCCGATGCCCATGGTCATGCCCCCCACGAACTGTGCTTTCGCCGTGCGGGAGTTGAGGATGCGGCCCGCCGCGTAGACGCCGAGCACGCGGTTCACCCGTACCTCTCCGCTGGTCGTGTCCACCCGTACCTCGGCGAAGTGCGCGCCGAACGCGTGCCGGGCGTACGGGGATTCCGCGTCCGCCGTTCCCGCGGTGTCCGCGGTCTCCTCCAGCCCTTCCGCCGGGACCGGTCCCTGGTGCGCGGCCAGCCGCCCCGCGAGCGCGGTGCACGCCTCGTGCACCGCCCAGCCCCACGAGGCCGTCCCCGACGACCCACCCGCCAGGGGTGCCTTCGGCAGTTCCGTGCTGCCGACCTCGGTGCGTACGGAGTCCAGCGGTACGCCGAGCGCGTCGGCCGCGACCTGGGCGAGCACCGTGCGTGCACCCGTGCCGATGTCCGTCGCGTTGACACGTACGACGTACGACCCGTCGGGCAGCGCCCGCGCCGACGCGCGCGAGGGCGACACCTCGACCGGGTAGGTGGCGGCGGCCACTCCGGTGCCCGTCAGCACCTTTCCCTCCCGGCGGACGCCCGTCCGCGGGTCACGGTCGGCCCAGCCGAAGCGGCGGGCGCCCTCCAGCAGGCACTCGACCACGTGCCGGCTGCTGAACGCCTTTCCGCTGTCGGGCTCGCTCTGCGGTTCGTTGCGCACGCGCAGTTCCACCGGGTCGAGCCCGACGGCCTCGGCGAGTTCGTCCATGGCCGACTCCAGGGCGTACATGCCGGGGGCCACGCCCGGTGCGCGCATCCAGGACGGACTCGGCACGTCGAGCGGGACGACGCGGTGCGTGGTGCGGCTGTGCGCGGAGGCGTACATGACGCGGGTCGGCACGGCGGCCTGCTCGACGAACTCCTTGACCCGGGACGTGTGGGTGGTGACCTCGTGGTCGACGGAGACGAGGGTGCCGTCTGCCTGCGCGCCCAGCCTGATCCGGTGCAGGGTCGGCGCCCGGTGCCCGACGACCTCTGCCAACTCCCGTCTCGACAGGGCGAGTTTGACCGGTCTGCCGACATGGCGGGCGGCCATCGCGGCCAGTACGACCTGCGGGCGTGGCGTGCCCTTGGAGCCGAAGCCGCCGCCCACGTGCTCGGAGACGACGGTGATGTTCTCCTCCGGCACCTCGAACAGCCCGGCCAGTACCTGGCGGACGGTGCTCGCCCCCTGGCTGGAGTCGTGCACGGTCAGCCGGTCGCCGTCCCAGCGTGCGGTGCTGGCGTGCGGCTCCATGGGGTGGTTGTGCAGCGGCGGGATCGAGTACGAGGCGTCCACCTGTCGCGGTGACCCCGCGAACGCCTTTTCCGTGTCGCCGCGTTCGCGGGTCGCGGGGAAGCCTCCGTTGGCCTCATCGGGGGTATAGCCGTCCGGGTGGCCGTCACGGACGGTGACGTCGTGCGGCTCGGTGGCGTATTCGATGCGCAAGGCCTGGGCGGCCTCGCGGGCGGCTTCCGGGGTGTCGGCGACGACGAGCGCGACGTACCAGCCGTGGTGCGGGACGTCGTCGTCCTGGAGGAGGTGCAGCGTCGGGTCGTCGGCCTTGCCCAGCTTGGGTGCGGAGCGCGGGGTGAGGACGGCCAGCACGCCGGGGACGGCCAGGGCCTCGGTGTCGTCGACGGCGGTGATCCGGCCGCGTGCGACCGTGGCGGGCACCGCTCGGGCGTAGGCGCAGCCGGACGGGGTGTGCTCGGCTGCGTAGCGGGCGGCGCCGGTGACCTTGTCCCGGCCCTCCCGGCGGGCGGCGGGGGCGCCGAGCGCGGTCGGGGGGTTGCGCATCGCGGAATGTCCTTCCAGAGGTGTGGCAGGAGGCCAGGGTGTGACAGGAGGCCGGAGGTGTGGCAGGAGGGGGGCGGCTGCCGGAGGTGCAGGGGGGGACGGCTGCCGGAGGTGCGGGGGGGGCGGCTGCCGGAGGTGCGGGGGGCGGGCCGCGGCAGGTCCGGTTCAGGTTTGGTCGGTGGCCAGTTCCGTCAGGACCTCGTGGGCGAGCCGGCGGGCGAGCGGGACCTTGTACGCGTTGTCGCGCAGCGGCTCGGCGTGCGCGAGTTCGGCGTCCAGCGCCTCGGTGAGGCGGTCCGCCGTGAGGGCGGCGCCCAGCAGGCCGGCTTCCGCGCGGCGAGCGCGCCAGGGTCGGTGCGCCAGCCCGCCGAAGGCGAGCGCCACCTGTCGTACGACACCGTCCTGGATGTCGAGCACGGCGGCCACCGAGGCCAGTGCGAAGGCGTACGAGGCACGGTCGCGCGCCTTGCGGTACGCGGAAGGCAGCCCGGCGGCGTCCGACGGCAGGGTGACGCCGGTGATGAGCTCGCCGTGTCGCAGCACGGTGTCCTGGTCAGGCCGGTCGCCCGGCAGCCGGTGGAACTCCGTGACGGGCACGGTCCGTTCCCCGTCCGGGCCGCACAGCTCGACCACCGCGTCCAGCGCGGCGAGGGCCACCGCCAGGTCGGAGGGGTGGGTGGCGATGCACTGGGCGGAGTGGCCGAGCACCGCGTGGTCGTGGTGGACGCCTTCGCGGGCGGCGCAGCCGGTGCCGGGTGCCCGCTTGTTGCAGGGCTTGGAGGTGTCCTGGAAGTAGCTGCAGCGGGTGCGCTGGAGGAGGTTCCCGCCGGTGGTGGCGATGTTGCGCAACTGGCCCGAGGCGCCGGCGAGCAGCGCCTGGGAGAGGACGGGGTGGCGGGTGCGGACCAACGGGTGGGCGGCGAGGTCGCTGTTGCGGACGGTCGCACCGAGGTGCAGGGAACCGTCGGGTCGCTCCTCCACCGTGTCCAGGGGCAGCCTGCTGACGTCGACGAGCAGGTCGGGCGTCTCGACGCCGAGCTTCATCAGGTCGACGAGGTTGGTGCCGCCACCGAGATAGCGGGCTCCCGCACGGCCGGCGTGGGCGGCGGCCGCTTCTTCGACGCTCTGCGGACGTACGTAACCGACGGGCTTCATCGGAGTGCCTCCTGGGCGTCCTCGACTGCGGCGACGATGTTCGGGTAGGCGCCGCAGCGGCAAAGGTTTCCGCTCAGCCGTTCACGGATCTCGTCCCGGTCCAGGGGCCGGGGGCCGTTCGGGTGAGCGGCCAGCTCCCGCCGCGGGGTGGCGGCCGACGGATGTCCCGCCTCGGCCTCGGCGAGCATGCCGACGGCGGAGCAGATCTGGCCGGGGGTGCAGTAGCCGCACTGGAAGGCGTCGCGCTCCAGGAAAGCCTGCTGCACGGGGTGCAGGGCGGGTCCGCCCTCGGCGCCCTGCGCCGCGTGGTGCCCCGACTGCTCCTCGTCCGCCCGGGCGCCGCTCTGCCGGCCCGCGTCCTGACCGCCCTGCCAGCCTGTCCCTGCCGCCTGCCCCGCCAGTCCCTCGACGGTCGTGACGGTCCGGTCGTCCTGCGCGACGGCGGGCAGCAGGCAGCTGTTGGCCCGCCTGCCGTCGACCAGGACGGTGCAGGCACCGCACTGCCCGTGGTCGCAGCCCTTCTTCGACCCGGTCAGGTCGAGGTCCTCGCGCAGTACGTCCAGGAGGGTGGCGCGGTGGTCGACGGTCAGTGACTTGTCCGCCCCGTTGACGTGCAGGGTGATCCTCGACCGGATGGCGACCGGGTCGTCGTCTGGCGGAGCGCCTGCGGTCAGGACGTCGTCGGTTCCCATGTGCGTGTGCGCCCTTCGTCTGTCCGGAACGTGACCGGGGGTACGGGTCTCGCTTGTCCAGGCTGGGCCAGGACATTCACGACGGCACCTCGGACGACGCCTGCGGGGGCCCTGCCGACGGGCCGCCCCGGCACTCACTCCCCCGTGGGCGACCTGTCGCACCGGCGGTTTCCCGCCCGTTGGCGGACCGCCCGGTTCCCTCCGCCGTGCCCGCGTGGCATCGTGCGTCGGTCCGGACCAATGCCGCACCGGAGGAGCTCCGGAGCCGGAGTACGAGGAGAGCGGAACCGATGGAAACCGTGGAGAGCGCCGTCCCGCTGCACCGGCTCCAGGTGCCCGCACCCCAGCAGTTTCCCTTCGCCATCGGCTCGTTCGACGATGTCGGCCCGATGTCCCGGGCGTCGTTCCCGCACCGCCACACGTTCTACGAGATCGTCTACGTCACCGGCGGGCGCGGCGCGCACGTCATCGACCTCTCCCGGTGGGAGCTGCGCCCGCCGCACCTGTGCTTCGTGGTTCCGGGACAGGTGCACCACTGGGAGGACGCCGTCGGGCTGCAGGGGCAGGTCGTCCTGTTCACCGAGGACTTCCTGCTGGACCATCCCGGTGACCGCGATCTGCTGCGCGCGCTCGGGGAGCGGCCGTGGTTCAGCCCCGGCCCGCAGGAGGCCTCCCGGTTCGCCCATCTGGTCGCCGACATGGAGCGTGAGTACCGCGGCGGGGCGGCCGGCTTCGCCTCCGTGCTGCGGGCCTGTCTGCACGTGCTGATCGTGCGCGCCTCCCGTCTCGCCGGTCCGGTGCCCGCCGGGGCCGGGCCGGCGGACCGCCCGAAGCTGGTGACGCAGGAGTTCGTCGCCCTGCTGTCGGGCACGGAGCGGGGCGAGACGTCGGTGGCCTCCTACGCCCGCCGGCTCGGCGTGACGGTCGGCTATCTCAACGAGGCGGTCAAGCAGAGCACTGGCCGCACCCCTGGCCGGCTGGTGCGCCAGGTCCGCGTCCACGAGGCCAAACGACTCCTGGCTCGCACTGATTTGACGGTACGTCAGGTGGCATCGGCGGTCGGGTTCGCGGACCCGGCCTACTTCTGCCGCTTCTTCCGCCGCGAGACCGGCAACAGCCCCGGCGAGTTCCGGCGCGGCAGCGGTGCAATGCACCACGACCACCGCATTGCGTCCCTCGCGCACCCGGACTCCCCCGCCTAGGTTCGCAGGGAAGCCCGGCCGCCCACCCCGGCCCCTTCCACTCCCGTTCGTCCGTCCGACCTGGAGGCGTCCCCGCGATGGACCAGTCCGAACCCACGGAACACACCCCCGAGACCGCCCCTTCCCCACTCCCCTCCCCCCACTCGCCGTCCCGCAAGACCGTGCTGAGGGCGGCGCTCGCCGCCGGGGTGGCGCTGCCGACCGCCCTCGTCGGGGTGCCGGCCCTGGCCAGGACCACCAGGGGCGCGCAGACCCCGCGCCCCGAGCTCACCCCGTCCTGCGACGACGGCGACGACCCGACCCCGCAGCAGACCGAGGGCCCGTACTTCAAACCGAACTCGCCGCTGCGCACCTCGCTCCTCGACGGGAACCCGCCGGGCACCAGGCTGACCGTCACCGGGTACGTCTTCGGGCTGGCCTGCCGACCGGTCGCGAACGCCCTGCTCGACTTCTGGCAGGCGGACGTCAACGGCGCGTACGACAACAGCGGCTTCCGCTTCCGGGGCCACCAGTTCACCAACGCCCAGGGCGCGTTCACCCTGACGACGATCGTGCCCGGCCTCTACCCCGGCCGCACCCGGCACCTCCACGTGAAGGTGCAGGCCCCCGGCCGCCCCGTACTGACCACCCAGCTGTACTTCCCCGGCGAGCCCCGCAACAACACGGACAGCATCTTCGACCCACGGCTCCTGATGACCATGCGGACCAACGGGCCGTTGCAGGAGGGGAGTTACGACTTCGTCCTGAACGTGCCGCAGGATCCGGGGCCCACCGACCCACCGACCACCCCGCCCCCGTCCGGCACCTGGAGGGCGGGTGCCGCCTACCGGGCGGGCGACAGGGTGACGTACGCCGGCCGCTCCTACACCTGCCTCCAGTCACACACGGCGGGGCCCGGCTGGGAGCCGCCGAACGTGCCGGCCCTCTGGCGCGCCGGGTAGCGACCGGGCCCCGGCGCCGGGGTGCGTCACTCGGCGCCGGGGCGCGGCGGGGGCTTGGGGGCCCCGGCCGGCGGGGCGACGCGGGCGTACGTCCCGGAGGGTGCGGCGGCGCCCTGCGGGTCGGCCGCCGTCGTCGCGCGGGCATGCACCCCGAGCGCCGCGTCCCGCTTGGCACCCGGGTCCCAGCCGGTGTCCACGACCCGCTTCTGCATCACGATCGCGCCCGCCAGCAGGACCGCGCCGACCAGCAGCATCAGCGCGATCGCAGCTCCGCCGCCGACCTTGGCGACATTGCCCACGATCGAGCCGAACCAGCCGAAGTCGGCGTCGCCGAAGGTGGTGTTCTCCTTGCCGAACGCGCCCAGCACCTTCAGCAGCAGTGCGGGCAGGAAGGTGATCAGGACGCCGTTGAGGAACGCGCCGACGACCGCCCCGCGCCGCCCGCCCGTGGCGTTTCCGTAGACACCGGCCGCACCGCCCGTGAAGAAGTGCGGAACGAGCCCCGGCAGGACCAGGGCGAGGCCGAAGGCCGGATTGAAGATCCAGGTGAGCAGTCCGAGGCTGATCAGGCCGCCGACGAAGCTGGAGATGAAACCGATGAGCACGGCGTTCTGGGCGTACGGGAAGACGATCGGCGCGTCCAGTGAGGGGACGGCGCCGGGGACGAGCTTGTTGGCGATGCCCTGGAAGGCGGGCACCAGCTCGCCCAGGATCGTACGGACGCCGAACAGGATGACGGCGACGGCGATGCCGAACTGCAGGCCCTGCATCACGGACTTCATCAGGTAGTTGCCGACGTCGGTGGCCGCCGCGCCGTCACCGAAGGCCTTGAAGGCGACGTCCCCACCGACCTTCACCAGGAACAGGATCGCCATGATCATGTAGATGAGCACCATGGACAGTGCGGTGGCGACCATGGAGTCGCGCAGGAAGCGCAGCCCCTCGGGGAGGTTCATCTCCTCGGTGCTGCGGCTGCGCCTGCCGACGAGCTGGCCCGCAGCGCCGGCCGTGATGTACCCGGCGGTACCGAAGTGGCCGATGGCCACGCTGTTGTTCCCGGTGACGCGCTTGGTCCAGGGGTGCGCGAAGGCGGGCAGCGCGACCAGGAGGATGCCGAGCAGGACGCCGCCGACGACGACCACGGCGACCGAGCCCTGCCCCGCGGTGGCGAGGACCATCGTCAGCAGCGTGGCCATGAACAGCATGTGGTGCCCGGTCAGGAACACGTACCGCAGGGGCGTGAACCGTGCGAGCAGCAGACTGACCGCGAACCCCACGATCATCAGCCAGGCGACCCTGGCCCCGTACTGGGCCTGTGCGATGCCCACGATGGCCTCGTTGGTCGGGATGACACCGTGCGCACCGGTCGAGCCCTGGATCATCTCGCCGAGCGGGGCCAGGGAGTTGACGACGAGACCGGCGCCGGCCCCGATCAGCAGGAAACCCAGCGTCGCCTTGATGGCGCCGCCGACGACTTGCCCCGCGGACTTCCGCAGGGCGATGAGGCCGACGGCGGTGATGATGCCGATGAGGTAGGCGGGTTGGCTGAGGATCTCGTTGACGAGGAATTTGGCGAGAGAGACGAGCCAGTCCATGAGCGGGGCCTCCGGGCGGGGGTCGATCGGGTGGTACGTGTTCCGGCTGCGCAGGCGGTCGGACGTCCTGGGCCGCGGTCAGACGTCGTAGGTGTCGCGGAGCACGCCGTCCACCTCGGTGGTGGAGGTGAAGTCCTCCACGACCTTCACCGGCACACCCACGTCGCCGAGTGTCCGGGCGATCTCGCGCGAGGTGAGGATGGCGACCGCCTCGGAGGCCTTGCCCTTGGCGGAGATGGTGTCGGTGGCCTCGACGTTCACGTACCTCGACCAGTTCCACCGGTCGAGGACCTGTTCGAGGGTGTTCTTGAGGAAGAGGCTGGTGCCGACGCCGTTTCCGCAGACGGTGAGGATCTTGTGCACGGCGGGGCCTGCGGGAGAGGCAGGCTTTACGGGATCGGCAGGATCGGCGGGGTCGGTGGCCTTGAGGGCGCCGGCGGTGCCCGCGGCACCGGCGGTTGCCGAGGCACCCGTGGTTGGCGAGGCGCCCGTGGTTGCCCCCGGCGCGGCCCCGTCCGTCCGGGTGGGAGCGTCCTGCCGGCCCGCGAGCACGGCGTGCAGTGCCTGCGGAGTCCGCGCCTCCTGCAGGGCACGCGACGCCTCGGGGTCGCCCAGCAGCCGGGCCAGTGAAGCCATCGCGGCGGTGTGCGCGGCGGCGTCCTCGGCCGCCAGGGCGACCACCAGGTTCACCGGGTCGTTGGCCTCGTGCCCGAACTCCACCGGCCGGGCGAGCCGCAGCCACGACATTCCGGTGCGCAGCACGGCGGGCGAGGGACGGGCGTGGGCGAAGGCGAAACCGGGCGCGATGACGATGTACGGGCCGTTCTCCTCCACGTTCCGGATCATTTCGGCGGTGTAGTCCGCCGTGGTGGCTCCGGTGGCGACGAGGAGCTCGCCCGCGTCGCGGACGGCTTCCCTCCAGTCCGCCGCGAGGACGTCCAGTCGTACCGCCTCAGGCGGGAGAAGATCGCTCAGTGCCGACATGGATCCGATATTTGCACAGTCATGAACATGCGGCGCGCCCGGAACACGTGGGTAGAGAAAGAAGGCACTCGCTCCGCCACCACGAAGATCATCGAGCCCGAGGGGGGCCACCCGTGCGAAGTGTGGGAGTGGAAGAGGAACTTCTGCTGGTCGACGGCGACGGAACCCCGAGGGCGGTGTCCGGGGCCGTCCTGGCCGCGCTGCCGGACGGGTCCACGCTGGAGAAGGAGCTGCACCGCGAGCAGCTGGAGATAGCCACCCGCCCGAGGACCTCCATCGAGGAGCTGGCCGCCGAGGTGCGCCGCTGGCGCGGGGAGGCCGCCGCGGGGGCCCGGCGGGCGGGCGCCGAACTCGCGGCGCTGGCCACCTCCCCGCTGCCGGTCGCCCCCTCGATCAACGCCGGGGACCGCTACCGGCGGCTGGAGGAGGAGTTCGGGCTGACCACGCTGGAGCAGCTCACCTGCGGCTGCCACGTGCACGTCTCGGTGGACTCCGACGAGGAGGGCGTCGCGGTGCTCGACCGGATACAGCCGTGGCTGCCCGCGCTGCTCGCGCTGAGTGCCAATTCGCCGTTCTGGCAGGGCAGGGAGACCCGCTACAGCTCGTACCGCAGCCGGGTGTGGGGGCGCTGGCCGTCCACCGGGGCGACCGAGCGGTTCGGGTCGGCCGCGAACTACCACCGGCAGGTACGGGCGATGCTGGCCACCGGGACCCTGCTCGACGAGGGAATGATCTACTTCGACGCCCGGCTGTCACGCCACTACCCGACCGTCGAGGTCCGGGTGCCCGATGTCTGTCTGGAGGCGGACGACACCGTGCTCATCGCCGCGCTCGTACGGGCGCTGGTGGAGACGGCGGCCAGGCAGTGGGCGTCGGGCGGCCCGCCCGACGACACGGGTGTGGGGCTGCTACGCCTCGCGTCGTGGCGGGCGGCGCGGTCGGGGCTCTGCGGTGAGCTGATCGATCCGCTCACCCTGACGCCTGCGCCCGCGGAGACAGTCGTACGGGCGCTGCTGGCGCACGTGTCCGATGCGCTGCGCGACAGCGGTGACACGGACCTCGTCAAGGAACACCTGGATGTGCTGCTGGCCCGTGGCAACGGCGCCCAGGTGCAACGCGAGCAGTTGCGCAGGACGGGGGACCTGCGCGCGGTGGTGGAGGAGTGTGCGCGCCGGACGGTGGCGTGAGAGCCACCCGGGCACGGGCCGCCGGGCACGAGCCGAGGGGCACGGGCGTTGCCGGCAGGCCGGGCACCCCTCCGCCCCCGGGTCGGTCCTTCAGCCCGTGGGTTCGTCCACCGTGCCCTCTTCAGGTTCGGGGTCCACCCGGTCCGGCATGTCGGTTGCCGCATGCGGGTCGTCGTCCGCGCCCGCCTGCTGGTCGGGGAGGTCGCGCGGGATTCCGGGAGACTGCTCCTCGGGGCCGTCCTGGCGTCGGTCCATCACTGATGCTCCTTCGTGCTGCGCGTACGGGAAGGGACATCGCGCCGGGTACCCGACCTGCCGGACCCTAAGCGCCACCACCGCTGTGACCTGCGGGACTGGTGGAGCAGGTGGGGCGGTGGTGGCGAGACGCTCGTGATCGGCCCCGAGAGCCGTTGGCATATGCCAGGTGCACCACCGGATCGAGTGTTGCCAAACCGCTTACGGGCCCCGGCTCCCTGTGCCAGAGTCTTAACAGTCGACTTCTCACCGTCCGCGCACCCTCATCGGCACGCCGCACGGACCCATCGGACCCACCCCACCGAAGACCCGACAGACCGTCCCCGGCCGCGCCTGTATCGGAGTACGCCATGCCGTCCCCCCTGTTCGCGGACCGCTCCGCGCCACAGCCTCCCGAGCGGGGCATGGTCGACGCACTGATCACGCAGACCCGTCGGCTGCGCGGCGACATGGACGCGGTCCGCCGGGACGCGCCGCTCGACGAGAGTGACGACGCGCAGCTGCGCTGGCAGCGCGCCCTGTGCGACCTGGCTGTCCATCAACTGGACGATCTGGGGTGCCACCTGGGGCAGCTGAAGGACGGGCTGCCGGCCGCGCCCGCCGAGCCCGCCGTAGCCGCGACGCCGTCCCCCGCCGGATCTCCGCCACCCCTGCCCGACGCGGGCTCCCTGCTCACCCGGGTCGGCAGCGCGGAATGGAATCTGCTGACCGACGAGGTCAGCTGGTCCGACGAGCTCTACGAGATCTTCGGCCGCGGCCGCGGCAGCGGCCCGCTCTCGCTGGACGAACTGCCGGCCGCGCTGCTCCCGGACGACCAGGGCCTGCTGACCGCGATGGTGACCGACTGCCTGGTGGACGGGAGGCCCATCGACGGCGAGTTCCGGATCGTACGTTCGGACGACGCCACGGTGCGCACCCTGCACATGATGGGCGAACCCGTCCTCGACGCGGACGGCTGCACCGCCTCGATGTGGGCCGTGCTGCGTGACATCAGTACGCTGCGGCGCACCCAGCACACCGTCCGGGAGAACCGGCACTCGCTGGAACTGCGCCGCCATCTCGCCCGCACCGAGCACAAGGTGGCGGTACAGCTCCAGGAAGCCGTCCTGCCGTCCTGGCGCGGCGCGGCGCCCCTCCCCGCGGGCGGCGCGCTCGACCTGGCCGCGTACTACCTGCCCTCCGCCAGCGGCGAACTCGTCGGCGGGGACTGGTACGACGCCATGGAACTGTCCGGCGGTCAGTCGCTGCTGACCGTCGGCGGCCTGACCGGTCACGGGGTGAGCGCCACCTCCTCCATGGCGCTCCTCCTGGGCGCCCTGCGCGGCATGGCCCTCGCGGGCGTGCGCCCCGCCGCGCTGATGGGGCACCTCAATCAGCTGCTCGGCACCTCCTTCGCCCATCCCTCCCTGGGCAGCGCGGTCTGCTGCCAGTACGACCCCCAGACCCGCCTCCTCACCTGGGCGCAGGCCGGACATCCGGCCCCGCTGCTGTTCCGCGACGGCAAGGGACGACCGCTGACCCCGCCGCAGGGCATCCTGCTCGGCGCGACGACCGGCACCTCGTACGAGCAGGCCGAAGTGGCCCTTCGCGAGGGTGACCTGCTGGTCCTGCACACCGACGGACTGTCGAGGCGCAGCGCCACGGACGAGGAGAGCCGGAGCAGGCTGCTGTCCCTCGCCCCTCGGTTCGCCGACGCCCACGGCGCCCGTGAGTGCGTTCGGCTGGTGCTGGAGGAGTTCGGTGAGACAGAGCGCGAGGACGACGCCTGCGTACTGATCGCCAGGGTCGACGCCTAGCCCGGTTCGCTCACACGGCGGCGGCCCCCGCTCCCCGCGTGCCGCCGGCCTTCTTCGGCATCACCCGCTCCAGGTCCCGGCGCAGATCGTCGATCATCGGATAGTCCGAGTACTGCGCCGTGAGCCGGTACATGCTGCGCAGCCGGTCCCAGGTGCGGTGCGACGAGGTCTCCCCCATGGAGCTCAGGGCCAGCCTGGCGTACCTGGCGGCCTGGTCGGGGTCGTTGCCGATGAAGCAGGCCGAGGCCATCGAGATGTGGTCGAAGAGCTTGGAGCGCTGACGTCCTTCCGGCCGCAGTTCCAGGGCCAGCTTGGCGTGCCGCTGTGCCATCACCGCCGCGGACGGTTCGTGGTCCGCGAGGGTGCGGAACGCGAGGGCCTGCATCCCGTGCAGGTCAGCCTCGTCGAACATCTGCATCCAACTGGGCGCCGGTACGTCGCCGTTGTCGGAGACGAACAGCTCCTCGGCCTCCCCGAGGGTGCGCCGCATCGCCTGCCCCTGTCCCATGGAGGCCTGTGCCCAGGCCTCGATGGTGTGGAGCATGGCACGCGTGCGCGGCAGGGTCTGTTCGCCCGAGCCGGACCTGGCGAGCTTCATCAGGTCCAGTGCGTCGTCGGGCTTGCCGAGGTGCACCATCTGCCGGGCCGCCCGGGAGAGCGCCTCGCCCGCGCGCGGCCGGTCGCCTCCCTCGCGGGCCGCGTGGGCGGCGATGACGAAGTACTTCTGTGCGGTGGGTTCCAGGCCCACGTCGTGCGACATCCAGCCCGCGAGGACCGCCAGGTTGGCGGCGACCCCCCACAACCGCCGTTGCAGATGGGGTGGTTGCCGGTAGGAGAGCATCCCGCCGACCTCGTTGAGCTGGCCGACGACCGCCTTGCGCTGGAGCCCGCCGCCACGCGACGCGTCCCAGGCACGGAAGACGTCGACCGATCGTTCAAGTGCGTCGATCTCCTGCGACCCGACGGGGGCCGCTTCGTAGAGGTCGTACCCGGCGCGTTCCACCTGGAGGGGTTCGCTGATACGCGGTCCGTCGGCCGCGAGAGTCGGGTCGGAGTGCAGCCAGTCGTGCATGGCGCTGGTCAGTGCGGAGCCGGCGGCGAGCGCGGCGCCCGCGCCCACCAGGCCGCGTCGGTTGAGCATGAGGTCCATTCCCGTGAATTCGGAGAGGATCTCGGCCAACTGCTCGGACGTCCACGGCACGCCGTCGGGGTGGTCGGTCTTGCCCGGGGCCCGGCGTCGTCCCGTGCGGCCAGTGCGAGTGAACCCGAGGTCCTCGATGGTCACGACACGGCCGAGCCGCTCGGTGAACAGAGCCGCCAGCACCTTGGGCACCGGATCGCGGGGGGACTCCCCCGTGTCGATCCAGCGTCGTACCCGCGAGGTGTCGGTGGCCAGTTGCGGGTGGCCCATGGCCGCCGCCTTCCGGTTCACCATTCTCGCGAGTTCACCCTTGGACCATCCGGTGAGGCCGAACAGGTCGTTCAGGCGGGTGTTGGGTTCTCCGGTCACGTCAAGCCCCCAGGTTCTCGGCTGACTTGACACTAACCCGCTGCGATATGCGTCGCGACTATTCGCCAGGGTTCGCCAGGGTGCGCCAGATGGTGTGCCACCCGCGGCCGGGTGTCAGGTAGGAAAGCGCCACCCCGGCCCGGCAGCCGGCTCGTACTCCCCAGGGTACGGACCGTCCGCCGGGACCGGCGGCGCACGCAACTCGTCGGCGCACGAAGGGACCTGTACCGCCCATGTACACAGCATCCTCCTCCGTGTCCGCCCCGCCCCGGCCGCACCGCCCGCTGGTGACGGGCGGCGGGCCGTATCTCGATCCGCACCACGCCGCGGCGGCGGGCACCGGTCGGGCTCGGCGCACGGCAGGGCCCGGAACCCAACCGCTCAGCGGGAGACTCGACTTGTCCGGCCCTCAGGGCGCGCAGCTTCGGGCGGCGCTCGCTTCGGTGCACCGGATCTGCCCGGAGTTCAATCCGGTGCAGGTGCTGCGCCGCAGCGGACGTTCCGTGCTGCTCGTCGGCACCGTCGGCCGCACGACCGCGGTCGCGAAGTGCTTACTCGACCATTCCGAACAGTGGACCGAGCGGTTCAGGCACGAGATAGCTGCCTACCGCGCCTTCGTCCGGCACCGCCCACCGGTGCGGGTGCCGCGGCTGATCGCCGCGGATCCCGACAACTGCACACTGGTGATCGAGCGGATGCCGGGCCGGGCGGCGGCCCTGACGCGACACCCGGCGGAGGCTCCTCCTCGTGCCGACGTCCGGGCCACCCTCGGCGCGATCGACAAGCTCAACCACTGGCGCCCGCCGGCCGAGATGTTCGGCCAGCCCCTCAACTACGGCAAGCGGCTCACCGACTTCCACGCGCTGGGCCTGTTCACCGACCGTGACCTGGGCGACCTGCAGAAGCTGCTGCACGGCATCTCCCGGTCCTCGCTGCCCTGGCAGTTCTGCCACGGGGACGCCCTCCTCTCCAACGTCCTGCTGTCACCGGCGGGCCCGGTGCTGGTCGACTGGGAGCACGCGGGCTGGTACCTGCCGGGCTACGACCTGGCGACCCTGTGGATGATCCTCGGCGACGCCTCCCCGGTGGCCCGCCGGCAGATCGCCCAGCTCGCGCAGGCGGCCGGCACAGCGGCCCGGGACGCCTTCCTGGTCAACCTGATGCTCGTCACGACGCGCGAAGTCCGCTCGTACGAGGCAAAGGTGCAGCGGACCATGCGAGAGGCCCCGCCGGCCGGTTCCCCGGGCGGCTCCGGGATCTCTCCCGGCGAGGAGCAGCGCCTGCTGTTGCGGCGGCTGCACGACGACTGCGCACTCGCCCGTCGGGCGGTGCGTGCCGCGGTCGGCACCCGCTGAGGCGGGTCGTCCGCCACCGCGGGGTGGAGGGGAAGGGCGGAGGGCAGTGCCTGGGCGCGGGCACTGCCCTTCGCCCTGCCGGGTGAGAATCGAACCGAGGTCGCAGGAGGGGTCGAAGGTCCCCGGAGCTCCGGGACCTTCGACCCCTTCCGTGATCTCTGGCCCGCTCCCGCCCGCGCGAGGTGTTTGGGAAAAGCGCCGTGCGGTTACCAGCTAGAAGCCCCGGCCGCCGCCGGGGTTCTGTTCGCACGGAGGTTGAATCACAGTGGGCATCATCGCTTGGATCCTGATCGGACTGCTCGCCGGAGCCATCGCCAAGGCTCTGATGCCGGGGAAGGACCCGGGCGGCTGCTTGATCACGATGCTCATCGGCATCGTGGGCGGTCTGCTCGGCGGCTGGCTGGGCAAGATGATTTTCGGGGTCGACTCCATCAACGGCTTCTTCTCGCTGTCGACCTGGATCGCCGCGGTCGTCGGCTCGGTGATCGTGCTTCTGATCTACCGGTTGGTCACAGGACGCAGGGCCTGACCCGCCAGGGGACGCCCCGCAGCGGGCGCCGCGGCGCCCCGTCGCCCGAACAGGTGGCGCCGACCCCGAAACTGCCGTCTCTGCCAGGTGAGTACAACTCACCCGGTGGAGGCGGCAGTTGTCGTTCCGGGAAGCGGGTGTGCCGGTTCGCCACGCGGGGCGTCCCCGCCGGCCCTGCACGGTTCGGGTGGCGCGGGTGGGCATCATGAGCGGTTCCGCCGCCCGGCCCGTTCGCTTCCGGAGGACGCCTTGCACCGTTCCGCGTGCCTTTCCGCCACCAGGACGGGGGGCGTCGCGGCCTCCGCCGCCCTGCTCCTGACGTCACTCGTCCCGCTCGCCACGTCGGCCCACGCGGCCCGGATCCCCGCCGCCGCGCCGCCCTCCGAAACCCTGCAGGCCGGTTTCGCAGCTGCCGCGGCCAGATACCGGTTGCCACAGAGCGTGCTGCTGGGGGTGTCGTACCTCCAGTCCCGCTGGGACACGCACCCGGGCGCACCGAGCGTGACCGGCGGCTACGGGCCCATGCACCTCACCGACGGCCGCCAGGACCCCCCGAGCACAGCCGACGGCGGAGCCGACCGCGCCGGCCGCGGCGCCGGGGCCCGGACCGGCACCGGCACCGGCACCGGCACCGGCGGGACGCTGGCGCAGGCCGCCGCGCTCACCGGGCTTCCCGCCGAGAAGCTGCGCAGCGATCCGGCGGCCAACGTGCTGGGTGGCGCCGCGTTGCTCGCCGCGGCCCAGCAGCGGCTCGGCCGCGCTCCCGGCCCGGATCCCGCCGACTGGTACGCGGCGGTGCAGCGCTTCTCCGGCGCCACCGAGCCGGCGGCCGTGCGGCAGTACGCGGACGAGGTGTTCGCGGTCATCCGGGCCGGCCTGCACCGCACCACGGACACCGGCCAGTCCGTCACGCTGCCCGCCGTGCCGTCCGCCGCACCACCCGCCACCCCGGCCGCCGGCCGGCCCGGCCCCCGTCCCGGTGCGCCCGTCGAGTGTCCCGTCACGGTGTCCTGCGAGTGGGTCCCCGCCCCGTACAAGAAACTCGGCGACACCGACCACGGCAACCACGACCTCGGTGCCCGCGGCCGGGACAGCAGCATCGACTACCTCGTCATCCACGACACCGAAGGCTCCTGGCAGACGAGCGTCGGCCTGGTCCAGAGACCGGACAACGTGTCCTGGCAGTACACACTGCGGTCCTCGGACGGCCATGTCGCGCAGCACGTGGCACTGAAGGACGTGGCCTGGCACGCGGGCAACTGGTACACGAACGCCAAGTCGGTCGGCCTGGAGCACGAGGGTTTCCTGACCGCTCCGGACGCCTGGTACACGGAGGCCATGTACCGGTCGTCGGCCCGTCTCGTACGCCACCTCGCCGCGAAGTACGACATCCCGCTGGACCGGCTGCACATCATCGGCCACGACAACGTGCCGGGCGCGCTCCCCGACACGGTGCGCGGCATGCACACCGACCCGGGCCCGTACTGGGACTGGGCGCACTACTTCGAGCTGCTCGGCAGCCCGTTCGTGGCGACGGCGGGGCCCGGCAGCGAGGCGGTCACCGTGCTGCCGGACCACGGGACGCACCGGCCGCCCTACCGGGGTTGCGGCAAGAAACCGGCCGAGCCGTGCCCCGAGCACGGGTCGGGTGCGGTCCGGCTGCACACCGCACCCGACCTCGCGGCGCCGCTGGTCAAGGACGTCGGCCGGCGTCCGGGCGGCGAGCAGTCGACGACCGACGTCAACGACACCGGGGCACGGGCCTCGACCGGCCAGAGCTACGCGGTCGCGGAGCGGCGCGGGGACTGGACGGCGCTCTGGTACCTCGGACAGAAGGCGTGGTTCCACAACCCCGCCGAGCAGCCGACCGCGGTGAACGTCCGTGCGTCGTTGCTCACGCCCCGCGAGGGCCTCCGGGACATCCCGGTCTACGGCAGGGCGTACCCGGAGCCCTCCGCGTACCCGGCAGGCGTCCCCGTCCAGCCGGTGGTGCCGCTGACCTACCGGATCCCGGCGGGCCAGTGGTACGTCGCCGGCCGGCGGACGCCCGGCGAGTACTTCTACGCGCCGGGGTACGGGCAGGTGGGCCGGGTCGTCCGGGGCGGCGAGAACTACTACGAGATCCAGTACGGGCACCGGATCGGCTATGTGAAGGAGTCCGACGTACGCCTGGTGGAACGGGCGGCGCCCACGGACTGAGCCGTACGCCCGGTGGAGAGGGCCGCGCCCACACGCTGAGCCGTACGCCCGATGGAGAGGGCGGCGCCCACGGGCTGGTCAGCCCTGGAACATCTCCGCGGGGAGCGGCTTCAGCAGCGCGTAGAGGTCGTCGGTGATCGGCCGGTCCCAACTGGCGATCGTCACGAGGACGTTGTCACTGCGGTCGAACTGCACGCAGGAGATACGGCTCTCGGAGAGCTTGAGGCGGCGCACGATCAGCAGGTTGTCACCCTGCATGACGGGCACGTCCTCGACGCTCACGACCTCCACCTCTTCCTCGTTCTCCAGGGCGAGGAGCAGCTGGGCCACCTCGAAGGGGACCTGGCCGTCGGTGAGCTCGCGGGCCGGGGAACCTTCGGGGAGGTTCCCGATGATCATCGAGGGGCCGCGCCCGCCGAACAGGTCGTACCGGAGGAAGACGCCCTGACAGCTGCCGTCGGGCGCGGGCAGCAGGCCGGCGCCGAGGTTTCCCGGCCAGTCACCCGGGTCCATCGCGAGGACGTCGAATTCCGGACCCGCGGGCGTGGCGGAAGGGCGGCGGCGGAGGAAGGACATGCCGACATGGTACGTGGCCGGGACGGCCTGCGGAAAAGCGGCCGGGCCCCTTTGCGGGGCCCTTTGCCGGACCCTTACCGAAGCGTCGTCGCGGGCTTCGGATCCGGCCGCGGAAGTGGCCGCCGTGGACGCTCGTCCGGCCCGCGGGACCAGTCGCCGTGGAGGCTCGTCCGGCCCGCGGGAGTGGCCGCCGTGGACGCTCGTCCGGCCGGGGACGATCGCCGGCCCGCCTTGTTCTGCCCGGCGCCGCCGCGTCGGACGTACACCTCAAGCCTTCGGCGCCGCCGCCGGCCCTTTGTCTGCCGGCGTCGCCCCCGGCGCCTGCCCTTCGAGCGCCGCTCCGGAGGCCGGCACTTCCAGCGCCGATCGCGGGCCCGGGACTTCGAGCGCCGCCCCGGGTCCCGACCCACTGAGCATCCCTTCTGACCCCGGCCCACTGAGCGCCGCTTCCGGCCCCGGCACACCGAGGACCGCTCCCGGGTCCGGCACTTCGGGCGCCGTACCCGGATCCGGCAGCCCGAGCGCCGCCTCCAGCCCGGCCCGGCCCGTGCCGACCTTTCGGAAGACGGCCGAGAGCAGGTGGTTCGCCTCTGACTCGTCCGTGCCCAGCGCGCTGGCGACGGCCGCAGGCGAGTCCCCGCGTGCCGTCAGCACCGCCGCCGTCCGCTCTCTTGCGGTGAGCGTGGAGGTACCCGTGTCCGTTTCGTGCAGGCGCCTCGGGCGCAGGCCCGCCGCCGCGAGTTCCGCCCGGATCCGGGCCGCCAGGCCGTCGGCCCCGCACAGGAGCGCCCCCTCCAGCGCCCGGTACAGGTGCTCGGCGGCCTCCTTGGTCCGGGTGGTGCGCCTGAGTTCCCGGCCCAGTGCGAACAGCGAACGGCTCAGTTCGTAGGCGGCCGAGGAAGCTGCCAGGCAGGCCACGGACTCCTCAAGCACCTTCACCCGCTCGGTGGGTTCCGCCGACACCTCCGCCTCGACCCTGAGCGCCTGTCCGATCACCGAAGGGGTGCCGGTCCGGCGGGCGCGCGCGACGGCCTCGCGTGCGGTGGCCCGCGCGGCCAGGGGCGCGTCGCGGGCCTCGGCGAGTGCGAGGTGCAGCATCCAGGGGCACCAGCCGGGGTTACGGATACCGCGCCGCTCCAACCGCCTTCCCACCGCGCGGAGTTCGGCCACCGCTTCGGAGTTCCGGCCCTGGGCCAGCAGCAGTGCGCCGTACACCGTCTGCGAGTCGGGGAAGGTGACGGCGGCGGGAAACGGCTCGCAGAACCCGTGCTCGTCGGCGACCGCCGCCGCCTCGCTCGTGCGCCCCCGCGCGAGCAGCACCTCGACGAGGGCGCCGACCCCGTACCACTGGACGGGGGTGCGGACCCCGGTGCGTTCGGCGAGCCGCACCCCGGCGCGGACGAAGTCCTCGGCCTCGGCGAGACGGCCGCGGCGCAACCTGATGTAGCCGAGGAGGGTGTACGCGAAGGACAGATGGGCGCCGCGCCAGCCCTGGCGCTCGAACTCGGCGATGCCGGGGGCGAAGAGCTCCTCGGCGCGGGCGGGCCGGTCGGCGTACAGGAAGACGAGTGCGGTCAGCACCGGCACTTCGAAGCCCCTGGTGTCGTCCGCCCAGCTCAGGCCGCCCACGAGGGCGCGTTCGGAGTGGTGGACCGCAACTTCGGAGGGTTCGCCGCGCAGGGTGGCGTCCCAGGCGCGGAGACCGATGACATAGCGCTCGGTCACGTCGCGGCCGGTGAGCCGGTCGGCGAGGTGGGCGAGCCGCCGGGAGCGCGCGGGCGAGTCGGGTTCGTCGGCGCGGAAGGCGTCCCACATGAACTTCTCGGCCTGCATACGGAGCCGGGTGCGGGCGTCGGTGGCGGTGCGGGCCTCGTGCGCGAGGGTCTCGCAGGCTTCGGCGAGGCGGTCGCTGTGGGCGAGGACCTGGGAGAGGCGGTAGACGACGGCCTGGCGCAGGGCGGGGTCGGAGATCGGCTCTTCGAGGGCGGCGCGGAGGTGGTTGACGGTGGTGGCAGGCTCGGTGAGGAGCGACGCACAGCCCAACTCGTAGAGCACAGCGGCGCGTTCCTCGGTCCGCGGGGGTTCGCGCAGGGCGCGGGCGAGAGCCCTGCGTGCGGCGTCGAGGGCTCCGGCCCGGGTGGCTTCGCGGGCGGCGGCACGCAGGTGCTGCACCACCCACGGGTCGCCCTCGGGGTGGGTCTCCTGGAGGTGGCGGGCGGCGGCCGACGAGCCGAGTCCCGCGTCGACGACGCACCAGGCGGCCTGGCCGTGCAGGGCGACCCGGAAGGCGTCCGGGATGGCGCGGTAGATGGCCGTGGCGATCAACGGGTGCCCGAACTCCAGTGGCGCGTCGGGCCTCTGGGGGCTCGCGAGGATACGGGCCTCGCGCAGGCGATCGGCGGCGTCGGAAGCGGCCTCGGCGCCGAGGCCCGCGACGCTCGCCGCGAGTTCGAGGGAGATCTCCGTGCCGAGGACGGCGCAGGCCCAGGCGAACCGCACCGTGCCGGTACCGAGCCGTTCGAGGCGGGCGACGAGTCCGCTGCCCTTGACCGCGGCGACGATGCCGGGCAGCAGGTGGACGCTGGCCGCGTCGGGGGTCAGGTCGCGGTCGAGTGCCTTGGCCGCGAGTTCGACGGTCTCGAAGGGGTTGCCCCCGGTGACGGCCCAGCACTCGCGGCAGAACGCGTCGTCCGCGTGGGCGCCGAGCCAGTCCCGCACCAGGGCTCCGGTGGCCGCGGGGGTGAGCGGTTCGAGCCCGAGCGGTCGGTACCCGGCCCGCCCCGGCAGTGACCGCAACTGCTCCGCGTGGCGGGGCAGTTCGTCGGGACGGTAGGCGACGACGAGCAGCATGGGCAGGTCTTCCACCCGTGGCGCGAACGCGGCCAGCCAGCTCAGCGACTCCGGGTCGGCCCAGTGGGCGTCGTCGACGACCACGACCAGGGGTGCACGTTGCACGGCGACATGGGTGAGCACCCAGTCGAGCCCGTCGCGCAGGCCCTGCGGGTCGGGTGGCGCTCCCTGTGCCGACACGCAGAGGCCGAGGGCGGGGCCCACGATGTCGTACCAACTGCCCAGACGGCGGCGGAGTTCGGTGTCGGACTGGCCGGCGAGCTGGGGCTGGAGGAGTTGGCGGGCGACGTGGAAGGCGACCGTCTGCTCCTGGTCGCCGCCCCGCCCGGACAGGACCCCGCAGCCGCGGGCGGTGGCTCGGCGGCGGACCTCGGCGAGCAGGGTGGTCTTGCCGAGACCCGCGGGGCCCGCCACCGCGAGGAGGCCACCGCGGGCGGGCCCGCGCGGGTCGGCCAGGTCGCCGGGCAGTCCGGTGAGTGCGGCCAACGCCTCGTCCACCGCGGCCAGTTCGCTCTCCCGCTCCAACAGCGTGCGTTTGGGAACGCCAGAACCGCGCGGCATCGCGCCACCCCCCAGGTCCGGCCGTGCGCCCGGCGCGAGGCGGCGCCGGTGCGAGCTTCCGGAGGGCTTCAGCATATGCCCGTGAAGGGCCGCGGGGGCGGGTGACGCCCGCTCGGGGCGGCGTCCCGGCCGCGCCCGGGGTGGCGGGTGCCGCCGGAGGCACCACACACCTCCTTCACGTTTTCCTCACTCACCTGTCCCCCGGCGTCGCACGGCGGGGCCCGGCTCGGCACCCGCAGTTTTCACCGGCCGTCCAGGTTGTCCGCCTTTGCGGGTCAGGCCCCGCCTCGGAGCGCGGCTGTGGCCGCGCACAGTTCCGGCCATTACCGAACCGACCCCGCCGGCCCCGCACCCTCGGTGCGGCAGGTCCGCACGCCATCACCGGCACGCACGCCGTACAGCGCGTTGCCCCGGGCGTCCGGCACGGCGGCGAGCATCCGCCGACCCGTCGGGAGCGAGTGCTTCCGGCCGCGGGGGCCGCGTCCCGGCCCGGCGGGGGGAGACGACGGGCCCGCCGCGCTCCTAGTCTCCGCCCTCATGCACCTCACCCGACCTCGGCACCCGGCTCCGGCCACCGCCCTCGCACGCGTCGACGCCCGCGTCACCCCCGCGCCGGGCTGAGCCCCGCCCCGCACCAGGGCCGAGCTCCGGCCTCCCCCGGCCCGTGCGACGGTCGGGGGCGGCGCCCCCTGACGACCGGTCGGCCCTCTCCCCCCTGGGCCGGCCGGTCTTGTGCATGGCCGGAAGAGGTTCATCGGATCACGCGGCACCGGTCTGGCCCACTGGGTATCCACCAAGAGTGACCCCGGGGTCACCGAAAGCGTTTACGGCCTTGTTCCACCTGCCCCGCGCACGCGTGGGGCCGTTCGGTGAAGATCGCTCCCGGCACTCCGGTGCGACCCCTTCTCCTTGCCTCGATCTGCTGCGCCACACCTACTTTTTTTCGTCATCTTTCACATCAGGCACACAAGTTGGGCACGCAGGCAGGAACATGTGTCGCAACAGAACGCGGCGGCGCCACCCGGTTTCCAGGGGTGGCGCCGCCGTGTGGGGGGTGGGGGCCGCCGGGCGACAGTGCCGCGCGGTCCGTTCGGGAGGGAAGCACACCGCATGAAGCGGATCAGACGTCATGGCGCCCTCGGCGCCGGCGTACTCGCACTGGCACTGGGGCTGCCCGCGGCGGGGACCCCGGCAACGGCGTCCGTGCCCGTGGCGGCCGAGCAGACGCCGCGGATCGACCTCCGGGTGCTCGTGATCGACGACGGAGGGCCCGCGACGGCTGCCGTCGCCGCCGAACTGGAGGCCGCGGGTACCCCGTTCACCCGGGTCGAGCTCGCCGCCGGGGGGCGGCCCGTGATCGACGCCGCGTTCCTCGCCGACACCGTGGACGGCCGGCCACGGGCCAGGTACCAGGCGGTCGTGGCCCCGAACGACGACCCGTTCCCGGCCGGTTCGGGGGAGCAGGCCGCCCTCGTCGCGTACGAGAGGCTCTACGGGGTGCCCCGGGTCAACGCGTACACCTACGCCCGTCCCCAGGTGGGCCTCCAGGTGCCCGCCTACAGCGGCTCCGTGGACGGGGTGCGTGCCGAGGTGACCGCAGCCGGCCGCGGCGGGCCCTTCGGCTATCTCGAAGGCGCCGTGCCGTTCGAGGACAACTCACCGGCTGTGGGTGAGAGTTACGCGTTCCTCGCCGAGCCGGCTCCCGGCGCGGACTTCACCACCTACGTCCAGGCGCCGATCCCCGGCGGCGCGGGCACGGGCAGTCTCGTCGGTGAGTACCGGCACGACGGACGCCGCGAGCTGGTCGTCACCTTCGCCTACAACCGGTACCAGCAGCAGTTCCGGCTGCTGGCGCGCGGCATCGTCGACTGGATGACCCAGGGCGTCCGGCTCGGGGCGGCCCGCAACTACTTCGCGGTGCACGTCGACGACGTGTTCGCCGCGGACGACCGGTGGGACGCCCGTCTCAACTGCACCCCCGGCGACGTGGACTGCCCGCCGGGGCAGGGCGAGGCGAACCCCATCCGGATGACGGCGGACGACGTCCGGCACGCCGCCGACTGGTCACGCTCGCGCGGCTTCACCCTGGACCTCGCGTTCAACGGCGGCGGCAGCGTCGAACACCGGGAGAACAACAACGGCGCGGACCCCCTCGCCGACGCCTTCGGCGCACGGCGCGACGAGTTCCGCTGGCTCAACCACACCTACGACCACCCCTATCTCGGCTGCGCGCAGGACGTGTCCGTCATTCCGTGGAAGTGCGCGAAGAACCAGGACGGCTCGGTCAAGTACATGGGCCAGGCCGAGATATCCCGGCAGATAGCCGACAACAGGCTGTGGGGGATCGCCCAGCGACTTCCTTTGTCGCACGACGAGTTGGTGACGGGTGAGCACTCCGGACTGAAGATCTCGCCGCAGCAGCCCGAGGACAACCCCAACCTCGCCCCGGCCCTCGCCGCGAACGGCGTCGAGTGGCTCGGCTCGGACAGCTCCCGCGAGCCGCAGCAGCGTGAGGTCGGCCCGGCCCGCACCGTCTCGCGCCACCCGGTCAACATCTTCTACAACGCGGGCCGGACCGCCGAACAGGTCGACGAGTACAACTGGATCTACACCGGCCGGGCCCAGGGCGGCAGCGGGCTCTGCGAGGACCTCCCCTCGACCACCTGTCTGCCCGCGCCGCTGGACGCCGCGACCGGCTTCGCGCAGCACATCGTGCCGCAGGAGATCAGCACCACGATGAGCCATGTGCTGGGCAACGACCCGCGCCCGCACTTCATCCACCAGTCCAACCTCGCCGAGGACCGGATCGGCTATCCCGTCCTGGACGGCACGATCCAGCGCTACGACGACCTGTACACGGCGTCCGCGCCCCTGGTGAACCTGCGGATGCGCGAGATCGGCGCGGAGCTCCGGGACCGGGCCCTCTGGAAGTCCGCCCTGGACACGGGCCGGGTCACCGCCTTCCGGATCGGCGACACCGTGACCGTGCGGGCCCCGGCCGGCGTGCGGGCCGCCGCCACCATGCCCGTCGGCACCCGCAGGGTGCTCAGCTCCGGCACCGGCGCCTTCGGGCAGCCGTACGCGGGAACGGTGTCCGGTTGGGTGGCCCCGGACAGCGCACAGGCCGAGGTGACGCTGGCCCTGGCCGCCGGCGCGGCACAACGGTCCGTGCCCGCACGGGGCGCAGCCGTGCAGCAACCGCCGCTCGGGCCGCGGCAGACGGTGCCGCGCCTCCCGATTCCTCCGGGTGTCGCACAGCCGGTGCCCCTCCGCGGCGGGCGCTGACCCCGGCCACGCGCCACCGACGACACCCAGGGGCCGGCCCCGAAGCGGCGGCCGGCCCGTACCTCGTCTCTTCCGCATCCTTTCCTGCCGTGGAGCACACCCATGCTGGATCCACACCGCGCACCGGACTCAGGTGCCACGCGGGTCACTCTCCTCACCGAAGGCACCTATCCGCACAGTCACGGCGGTGTGAGCGTCTGGTGCGACCAGTTGGTCACCGGAATGCCGGACATCGGTTTCGACGTCGTCGCCGTCACCGGCTCCGGCCGCGAGCCCCTCGCCTGGGAGCTGCCCGCGAACGTCCGCGAGCCCCTCTCCGTGCCCATGTGGGGCCCGGTGCCCGCCGGTTCACCGCCGCGCGGCCGTCGGCTGCGACGGCTCCTGGCCTCGTACGAACAATTCCTCACCGCGCTGCTCGACCCGGGCGCCGAGGACGGTTTCGCGTCCGCCCTGTACGACCTGGCGCACGCGGCACGCGACGGGATGCTGAGCCCCGCGCTCCGTTCGGACGCCGCGATCCGGATCCTCACCGGGGTGTGGAACCGGCCGGGGCTGCCCACCAGGGAGGCCGGGCCCACCGTGCACGACGCGGTGACCGCCACCGGCCTCCTGGAGCACGCGCTCAGGCCGCTGGCGGCCCCGCCGCCGCGGACGGGGGTCTCGCACGCGGTGAGCGGCGGCGTGGCGGTCCTCCCCGGACTCGCCGGGCTGCGGCAGTACGGCGTTCCGCTGCTGCTGACCGAGCACGGGGTGTACCTGCGCGAGCGCTACCTCGGCTACCGGACGGCCCCCTACCGGTGGCCGGTCAAGGCGGTGCTGCTCGGGTTCTTCCGGCTGCTGGCGGAGGAGACGTACCGCAAGGCCGCCCTGATCACTCCCGGCAACCGGTACAACCGGCTCTGGGAGGAACAGGGCGGCGCAGCACCGGAGTTGATCCGTACCGTCTACAACGGCGTCGACCCGGCCGCCTTCCCGCACGCCGGGCCCGAGCCGGCCGGGCCGACGCTCAGCTGGGCGGGACGGGTCGACCCGATCAAGGACCTGGAGACGCTCATCCGGGCGTTCGCCGAGGTGCGGGCGCAGCTTCCGACCGCCACGCTACGGCTGTTCGGCGGCACCCCGCGCGGCGGCGAGGCGTACCGGGAGCGCTGCGAGGCGCTGGCGGCCTCGCTCGGGCACGGGGAGGCGGTGACCTTCGAGGGGCGCGTCGAGGACATCAAGGACGCCTACGCGGCGGGCAACGTGGTGATGCTCTCCAGCATCAGCGAGGGCTTCCCCTTCACCCTGATCGAGGCCATGTCGTGCGGCCGGGCCACCGTCTCCACCGACGTGGGCGGGGTGCGCGAGGCCGTTGGTGACGCGGGCCTGGTGGTGCCGCCGCGGGACCCGTCCGCGATGGCCGCAGCCGCCCTGGAGCTGCTGCGCGACCCGCGGCGGCGGGCGGGCATGGGCGAGGCGGCCAGGCTGCGGGTGATCGAGCAGTTCACGCTGCGCCAGACCGTGGACACCTTCCGGGCGATCTACCTCGACCTGGCGGCGCACGGCACCGCCACGCTCTCGGCGCCCGCCGCCGAGACCCGCCGTACCACGGGACAGTTCTCGGCCGTGGTGGGCGACGTCGCCGAGGCCGCGCGGTTGAGGCAGGTGGCCGGATGAGCGGTCCGATCTCCCTGGAGCAGGGCCGGGGTAAGGAGGACACCCTCACGCTGCGGCTCGCGTCCGTCTCCTCGGTGACCATGGCGCTGCGGCTGCCGCGCATCGGGGCCGGCCGCCGGGTGCGCAGCGACGACGCGGTGGACACTCTGGCGGCGCAGCTCGCCGACCGTGTCGGGCCGGCCGTGCACGCCTACGAGGTGGCGGCCCTGCTGGAGTCCGAGGGGCTGACGGCGGACGCGATCAAGGAGAGGTACGGCCACCCGAACCTGTTCTCGCTGGCCGAGGACCTTTACACCCGGGTGCCGCGCAGCTTCCCCGAGCCCGCGCCCGAGACCGACCCGTGGGCCCCCGACCATGTGCGGTGTGAACTGCGCGGCGCACTGTTCGGGCTGCCCGGCCTCGCCTACCCGTTGACCTCGGAGCTCTGGTTCACCGACCGGGCGGTGCTCGCGCTGGTCGTGGCGGGGCTGCTGTCCTGGGCGTGGAGCCAGGGTCTCGCGCACCGGGCGTACCTGCGGCTGACGTCGGGACGCCGGGAGGCCGGTCTGACCCTGCTGTACGGGGCTCCGGCGGGCGGTGTGCTGGCTGCCGGGGCGGGCGCGGTACTGGTGGGCCCGGGGCCCGCCGCCCTGTTCACGGTGTGGCAGTCGGTCTATCTCGCGGCGGCGAGCGTGCTGCTGGTGTTCGCCCGCGAGCGGCTGCTCCTCACCACGCTGACGCCGCTGATCGCGGGCGCCGGGCTGCTGCCGTGGTGGGACCCGGACCCGTGGGTGCGGACCGTCCTGCCGCTGCTGACCGCGCTGTTGGCGGTGGGTGCGGCCTGGTACACGATCCTTACGGCGCTCCGGGAGGGCCCGGCGCCGGGCGCGGTCCGGCCCGGTGTGCTGCCTTCGCTGCCGTACGGGCTGTTCGGGCTCGCCGCGGGGCTGCTGGTGATGTCCGCCGGGCTGCGGCACCCGTACGCCGTGGTCGCGCTCACCCTCAGCATGGGTCCCGCCGAGTGGCTGCTCTTCCGTTACCGGGGGCTGTCCGTGGCGGCGCTCCGCAGGGCGGCGACCCCGGCCGGGTTCCGGCTGCGGTCGGCGGGGGTGCTGGGCGGGTGTCTGCTCGGTTATCTGCTGCCGCTGGTTCCGACGGCGCTGCTGACCGGGGCCGAGGTCGCGCCGCTGCTCGCACTTGGCGCGGTGCTGTGGACGGCGTTGCTGCTGCAGGCCTTCGGCATCGCCTGGCTGCCCGCCGCGATCTGTGCCGTCGCGGCGGCGGGGGTCGGCGGTGCGGCCTGGGCGGCGAGCGCGGGCCTGCCAGGCCCGCCACCGGGTCCGTTCGTACCGCTGCTGTGCTGCGGCACGGCCGCGGTGGCCCTGCTGATCTGTTGTGTCGCCCTGCTCGGCCGGCCGACGGCGCACGCCTGAGACGGCCCGCGCCCGCACCCCTCTCTGTCGTCCCTGCTGCTCCGCGCCCCTGCCCGGGGCCCGGACGGCTCCCCTCCCCCGCTCCGTCCACGCCACTCCCACTTCGATCCACTTCCGCAAAGGACGCACACGTTGACCACCTCACCGCTCGCCGCCGTCACCGGGGCCGAGGGCTTCATCGGTTCCCATCTGACCGAGGCCCTGGTCGCCGCCGGCTTCAGGGTGCGCGCCATGGCCCAGTACAACTCCTTCTCGTCGTACGGCTGGCTGGAGACGCTGCCCGCCGACGTCCTCGACCAGGTGGAGATCGTGCTCGGCGACGTCCGCGACCCCGGGTCGGTCCGGGCGCTGGCCGAGGGCGCCGACGCCGTCTACCACCTGGCGGCGCTCATCGCGATCCCCTACTCCTACCAGGCGCCGCACAGCTATGTGGACACCAACGTCACCGGCACCCTCAACGTCCTTGAGGCGGTACGGGCGTTGGGCACCCCGCGGCTGGTGCACACCTCCACCAGCGAGACGTACGGCACCGCACGGACCGTGCCGATCACCGAGGACCACCCGATCAACACCCAGTCCCCTTACGCCGCTTCGAAGGCGGGGGGCGACCGGCTGGCGGACAGCTACTACGCGAGTTTCGCCACTCCCGTGGTGACCCTGCGGCCGTTCAACACCTTCGGTCCCCGGCAGTCGATGCGGGCGGTCATCCCGACCGTCATCGGCCAGGTGGCGGCGGGCTCACGGACGATCACCCTCGGCGACCTGCGCCCGACCCGCGACTTCACCTTCGTACGGGACACGGCGCAGGCGTTCCTCGCGGTGGGCACGGCTCCTGCCGACGACGTCGTGGGCCGCACCTTCAACGCCGGTACGGGCGGGGAGATCTCGGTGGGCGACCTGGTGCGGCTCATCGGCAAGGTGATGGAGGCAGACCTGGACGTCCGCGAGGACGAGCAGCGCATCCGCCCGGCGAACTCCGAGGTGATGCGGCTGGTCGCGGACGCGTCCCGGCTGACTGCCGCCACCGGCTGGACCCCCGCCCACGACCTGGAGCAGGGGCTGGCGGCGACCGTCGAGTTCTTCCGCGACCCGGCCAACCTGGCCCGCTACAAGACCGACATCTACAACATCTGACTTCCCACCCCCCAGGGACACGCATCCGCCCGTCATCAACTCCCCCACGCGCAGCCCCGCTCATTCCGCCAGTCGTACCAAGGGAGACTCCCATGCACGCTGTGATACTCGCCGGAGGCAAGGGCGTCCGGCTCCGGCCGTACACCACCGCACTTCCCAAGCCGCTGGTACCGATCGGTGACCAGCACGCCATTCTGGAGATCGTGCTCCGGCAGCTGTCGTCGGCCGGGTTCACCAGCTGCACCCTGGCCATCGGCCATCTCGGCCACATCATCCGCGCCTACGTCGGCGACGGGGAGCGCTGGGGCATGCGGATCGACTACGCCACGGAGGAGAGCCCGCTCGGCACCATCGGCCCGCTGCTCAACCTGCGTGACCGGCTGCCGGAGTCGTTCCTCGTGATGAACGGCGACATCCTCACCGACCTCGACTACGCCGACGTGCTGCGCCGGCACCGCGCCTCCCAGGCGCCCCTGACGATCGCCACCTACGCCCGCCAGGTGCGCATCGACTTCGGCGTGCTGACCACGGACGCCTCCAAGGTGGTCGCGTTCACCGAGAAGCCGAGCGTGGACTACCGGGTGTCGATGGGCGTGTACGGGCTGTCCCGTGCCACCTTGGACGGCTACACGGCGGGCCTCCCGCTGGGCTTCGACGAGCTGGTGCTCGACCTCCTGAAGACCCGGAACCCGCCGCACGCCTACGCGTTCGAGGGCTACTGGCTCGACATCGGGCGGCCCGACGACTACGACCGGGCGAACGCGGAGTTCACCACGCACCAGTCGCTGCTGCTCAAGGGAGCCTGAGAGACGATGCGCATTCTCGTCCTGGGTTCCACGGGATACCTGGGCGCCCACGCGGCCGGGCAGCTGGGGGCCCTCGCGGGCGTCCGGCTGCTCGGCGGCGGCCGGGGCCCCGACGCCGGGCTGCGCGTCGACCTCGCCACCGCGTCACCGGACGAACTCGCGGACGCGTTGGCGGAGTTCGGCCCCGACGTGGTGGTCAACTGCGCGGGCGCGGTGGGCGGTGACCCGCTCACCCTCGCGGAGGTGAACGCGCGCGGGCCCGCCGTACTGGCTGCCGCCATGCGCCGCTCGGCGCCCCGGGCGCGGCTGGTGCACCTGGGTTCGGCGGCCGAGTACGGGACGACCTCGCACGGCGTACGGGTCACCGAGGCCGCCGCGACGCGGCCCGCGGGCCCTTACGGCGCCACCAAACTGGCCGGCACCTTCGCCGTCACCGCGTCCGGACTCGACGCGGTCGTCCTGCGGGTCGGCAACCCGGTGGGCCCCGGCGCCCCCGCGGCCGGACTGCCGGGACGTCTCGCCCGGGAGCTGCACGAGGCGGGTGACGACCCGGGCAAGGTGGTCCGGCTCGGTGACCTGTCCGCCTACCGGGACTTCGTCGATGTCCGGGACGTGGCGCGCGCCGTCGTCCTGGCGGCGACGGCGCCGGGCCCGTTGCCACCGGTGCTGAACGTGTCCTGCGGTACCGCCGTCCCGGTCCGAGACCTGGTGACGGGCCTGGTCCTGGCCGCCGGATTCCGCGGCCGGGTCGAGGAGAGCGCCGGGTCGGGCTCGGCACGGTCCGCCGACGTGTCGTGGCAGTGCTCCGACATCGAGGCGGCGGACCACGCACTGGGCTGGCGGCCCGCGTACGTACTGCGGGACTCGGTACGGGCACTGTGGGAGGCGGTAGGAGGCTCCGGGCTGGCCCACGGGGGCGCCGGGGCTGCTCCTGGTGAGGCTCGGGCGGCCCCGCGGGGCGCGCGAGCGGTCCACGGGGAGACGGGGACGGTCCTCGGGGAGACGGGGACGGTCGTCGGGGAGACGGGGACGGTCGTCGGGGAGACCGGGCGTGTTCTCGTGCCCGCTCCGGCGCAGTGGGCGTCCGCCGGCGGGCCCGCGGGTCCTCGGAACCCGGTCGTCACCGGGGGCCCGGCCACCCCCGCCGCGCCGGGGTATCAGGACCCGCAGCCGCGCCAGGATGCCGCGCGGTGAGCGTACTGCTGCCGCTCTACACGCACCCGGCCGTCGACCCGGAGCCGTGGCGGCTGGCCCTGGCCGCCGCCGACCGGGTCCACGGTGTCGTCCTGAACGCCGCGGACGGGCCGGGCGAGCTCGCGGACCCCGCCTTCGCGGAGGCCTCACGAGGCCTTCGTGCGGCGGGAGTTCCCGTACTCGGTTACGTCGACCTGGACTACGGCGAGCGTCCCGAGAGCGAGGTGGCGGCCGACCTGGAGCGGCACCGGTCCTGGTTCTCGGTGGACGGGTGGTTCTTCGACCGGGCCCCTGCCGAGCGGTCCGCGCTGCCGCACTGCCGCAGGACCGTCCGGGCCGCGCGCCGGACGGGTGCGCGGACCGTGGTCCTCAACCCGGGGGCCCACCCGGCTCCCGGCTACGCCCGCCTCGCCGACCTGATCGTCACGTTCGAGGGGCACTGGACGAGTTACGTCGCGCCGTTCGACCGGCCCAGATGGACCACCCGCTTCCCCCCGGAGCGCTTCTGCCATCTGGTGTACGGCGTCCCGCGGGCGATGTCTCCCGTCGCGGTGCGGACCGCGCTCGACCGGGGGGCGGCGGTGTGCTGCGCGGTCGGCGGCGAACTCCCCAACCCCTGGTCGGCCCTGCCACCCGAACTGCTGGAGCCTTCCCCGTGACCGCCTCCCCGCGAAAAACGGCCGGCCGGGCCGCTCCTCGACCGACCGCCGCCCTTTCGGCGTTGCTGGCGGGGGTGTGCGCGCTGCTGCTGTTCCTCGGCGGCTGCTCCTCGCCGGCACCCGGACCGCGCGCCGCACCCACCGCCGGGGGCCCCGGCGCCGCGGGCACCGCCACGGCCGCGCCTCGGCCCTCGTCGGCGGCCACCCCGCCGCGCACGGCGCCACCGTCCAAGTCCCTCCCGCCGTCGCCCCAACGGTCCTCCGCACCACCCCGGAGGCCTGCCACGGCTCCTGCCCCCGCACCACCCGTGCGGCGGATCTGGCAGCCGCGCCCCGGCACCGCCTGGCAGTGGCAGCTCGACGGCCGGGTGGACCCCCGTACCGACGTCCCCGTGTACGACATCGACGGTTTCGAGAACTCCGCGGCCGACGTGGCCCGGCTGCACGCGGACGGCCGCAAGGTCATCTGCTACATCAACGCGGGGGCCTGGGAGGACTTCCGGCCCGACCGCGACGACTTCCCCGCCTCGGTCCGTGGCGGCCCGAACGGCTGGGACGGCGAGCGCTGGCTGGACATCCGGCGGCTGGACGTCCTGCGACCGCTGATGGACCGGCGGTTCGAGATGTGCAGGCGCAAGGGCTTCGACGCCGTCGAGCCCGATCTGATGGACGCCTATCTCCACGACACCGGCTTCCCGCTCACCGCCGCCCACCAGCTCGCGTACAACAAGATGCTGTCCTCGCTCGCCCGCACGAAGGGGCTGGCCGTCGGCCTCAAGAACGACCTGCCGCAAATCCCGGAGCTGGTGCGGTACTTCGACTTCGCGGTCAACGAGCAGTGCGCGGAGTTCGACGAGTGCGCCGCGCTGCGTCCGTTCGTCACCGCGGGCAAGGCCGTCTTCCACGTGGAGTACGACCTGGCCAACGGGGAGTTCTGCGCACAGAGCCGTCGCCTCGGCCTCTCCTCCATGCGCAAGAACCTCGAACTCGACCCGTGGCGCGGGCCGTGCTGAGCGCAGGTGCGCTCAGCCGCTCCCCTCGCCCCGGCGCAGCGACCCCCGTACGAACGCGGCCTGACCCACGTGCTGGAGGTCGTCGGCGAGAACGCTGATCAGGCGGGCGCCGAGCGTCACCGGCGGGTCCCACTCCTTGTCGACGACACGGTCGAGGTCCTCGTCGCCGGTGGCCGAGAGGAAGGCGAGGGTCCGTTCGTGCACGGCGTCGTAGTAACCGAGGAGGTCGGCCGCCGAGGCCACCCGTACGGAAGCCATCTGCTGCGCGGTGTGCCCGTACCCGGTGTCGGAGTTGGCGACCGGCAGCCCGAGGCGTTCGGCCCAGCCGTCCTCGGTCCAGGCCTGCTCGCGGCCGGCGACGTCGCTGATGTGGTCGTCCTGGACGCGGGCGAGGTGCCAGACGAGCCATCCGAGGGTGTTGGCTCCCTCCGGCACCTGCCGGGACAGCTCGTCCGCCGACAGTCCCTCGACGGCCGCACGGACCTCTTCCTTGATCCTTCCGTAACCCTCGACGAGTACGTCACTGCTGCGCATGGTGACCTCCAGGTGTGTGCGGCTGCTTCCCCCGGTCCCCGCCCCTCTTCCCCCTCATCATCGGACGAATCGGACCACCGGGCCTGTCCTGCGGCCCACCGGGCGGATCGAGCTGCCGCGGGGACCGTCAGGTGAGGTCGAACGCTCCATGACTCGCGTTGACCACGAAGGCCCGCCACTCCGCCGGGTTGAAGATCAGGGACGGGCTGCCGGGCACCGCCCCGTTGCGCATGGCGATGAACCCCTCCACGAAGGCGATCTGCACGTCGCCCGCCCCCTTGCTGCCGGACTGCCAGTCGGCCCCGCTCAGATCGAGTTCCGGCCTGGCCGCGCCCACCAGCCCCTGCTGCGTGCTTGTCGCCACGTCGCGCTCCTCCCGTTCGTCGTCATCCGTGAGCCACAGTAGCGATCGCACCGGGTGACCGACAGGCCACGGACCGAGAGGCCAGGCATTCAAGGTAGAACTTGAGAAAATTAAGTTCTGCTCGTTGTCATCTTAAGAATCTCAAGGTAGAAATGAACCACGGGCTCGTCATCGAGAGTAAGGAGCCGAGGGTGGACTGGCAGGAACTGACGGACCTGACACAGGGACAGCCGTTCATGGTCGAGCGGGTCCGGCTGGCGGGCAGCGGGATCGCGATCGAGGGGCAGTTCGAGCCGCCGCAGCTGGCGCAGCTGAGCATCGACGACCAGGTCTTCGTGGCCGCGTTCGTCAGGTCGCACGGGTCGATCAAGGAGATGGAGCGGACCTTCGGGGTGAGCTACCCGACGGTCAAGTCCCGGCTCAAGCGGATCGCGGACGAGCTCGACTTCGTGGACACCGACCCCGCCCCCACCGGCGCCGCCGAGGTGGTCGACCGCCTGCGGCGGGGGGACATCAGCGCCGAGGAAGCGCTGGCAGAGCTGGAGGGCCGGCGGTGATCCCGCAACTGGTGACGGTGCGCTACCGCCGTTCGGACGGCCGTCGACGCCGGCTGTTCGTGCCGGTGCTCCCGGTCCTGCTGGTGCTGTCGCCGTTGCTGCTGCTCGCCGTGTCGGCGGGTCTGGTCGCGTGCGTCGTCTTCAGGATCAGTCCGCTGGGCGCCCTGCGCGGAGGCCTGCGTGTGATGTGGGCGCTGCCCGGCACCCGGTTCGAGCTGGCGGACGGCCGGACGGTCTTCTCGGTGAACGTCATATGAGACAGAGCAGTCACAAGAGCGAGAACAACAAGGAGCTCCCCATGAACGAGCAACGTCGTCAGGTCCTGCAGATGCTGGCCGATGGCAAGGTCACCGCGGACGAGGCCGAGCGACTGCTCGCCGTCCTCGAAAGGGAGCAGCCCGCTCCCCCGACGACGGCCGCGCCCCGCTCGAAGTCACGGCCCAAGTACTTGCGGGTGGTCGTGGACTCGTCGGACGACCCGGGCTCCGACGGAGCGAGCCGGGTCAACATCCGGGTTCCGCTCCAGTTGCTGCGCGCCGGGGTCCGGCTCACCAGCCTCCTCCCGCCGCAGGCAATGACCAAGGTCAATACGGAGCTGGCCAGGTCGGGCGTACCGATCGACCTCACCGAGCTCAAGCCGCAGCACCTTGAGGAACTCATCGAGCACCTCGACGACGTCATCGTCGACGTGGAGGACCCCACCTCCAAGGTGCAGATCTTCTGCGAGTGACTCCACCGGCCGGCGCCGGACCACGGACCAGTTCGACCGCGACCCGAAGCAGCCGGGGAACCCGGGCACGGGCCGCTTCCCTCGACCCGCGCCCGCCGCGCTCACGCGTCCGGCCGCTGCGACCCCACCACCCACATCGCGAAGAACTGGGACCCGCCGCCGTAAGCGTGGCCGAGGGCCGTACGGGCACCGTCGATCTGGTGCTCGCCGGCCCGGCCGCGGACCTGGAGGGCGGCCTCGGCGAACCGGATCATGCCGGAGGCGCCGATGGGGTTGCTGGACAGGACGCCGCCCGAGGGGTTGACGGGGAGGTCGCCCTCGATCTCGGTGACTCCGGACTCGGTGAGTTTCCAGCCTTCCCCCTCGCCGGCGAAGCCCAGGTTCTCCAGCCACATGGGTTCGTACCAGGAGAACGGCACGTATATCTCGGCCACGTCGATCTCCCGGCGCGGGTCGGTGATGCCCGCCTGGTGGTAGACGTCGGCCGCGCAGTCCTTGCCGGCCTGCGGGGAGACGAAGTCCTTGCCGGCGAAGAGGGTGGGCTCGCTGCGCATGGCGCCGCCGTGCACCCAGGCGGGCGGGTGCGGGGCGCGGGAGGCGCCCTCCCTGTCGGTGAGGACCATGGCACACGCGCCGTCGGAGGACGGGCAGGTCTCGGAGTAGCGGACCGGGTCCCAGAGCATCGGGGCCGCCTGCACCTTCTCCAGGGTGAGGGTGGGGTCCTTGAGGTGGGCGTACGGGTTCTTGAGGGCGTTGCGCCGGTCCTTGTACGCGACGAGGGAGCCGATGGAGTCGGGGGCGCCGGTGCGGCGCATGTACGCGCGAACGTGCGGCGCGAAGAAACCGCCGGCTCCTGCCAGCAGGGGCTGCTGGAAGGGGACGGGGAGGGAGAGGCCCCACATGGCGTTGGACTCGGACTGCTTCTCGAAGGCCAGGGTGAGTACGGTGCCGTGCACGCGGGCGGCGATCAGGTTGGCCGCCACGAGGGCGGTGGATCCGCCGACGGAGCCCGCCGTGTGGACGCGGAGCATGGGTTTGCCGACCGCGCCGAGCGCGTCGGCGAGGTAGAGCTCCGGCATCATGACGCCCTCGAAGAAGTCGGGGGCCTTTCCGATGACGACCGCGTCGATGTCCTGCCAGGTCAACTGGGCGTCGGCCAGAGCGCTTTGGGCGGCCTCACGGACGAGGCCCGCGATGGAGACGTCGTGGCGGGCGGAGACGTGGTGGGTCTGGCCGATGCCGACGACCGCCACGGGCTCCTTGCCGTACGAGGTGCTACTCACTGGCTTCCCCCTCCAGGACCGCTACGAGGTTCTGCTGCAGACAGGGGCCGGACGTGGCGTGTGCCAGAGCCCGGTCGGACTCGCCCCGCTGGATCCGGGCGGCCGCCTCGCCGATCCTGATGAGCCCCGCGACCATCATCGGGTTGGCGGCGAGCGCACCGCCCGACGGGTTGACCACGACGTCGGCCCCCAGGTGCAGCGCCTTGCGCAGGACGACCTCCTGGGAGGTGAAGGGCGCGTGCAACTCCGCGGTGTCCACCGGGCTTTCGTAGGCTCCGGCCCGTTCGGCGGCCAGTCGGGCGGACGGTGAGTCGGTGAGGTCGCGCACGCCCAGGGAGTGCGCCTCGATGCGGTGGTCCATCCCCCGGATCCAGGCGGGCCGCGTGCACAGCTCGCGGGCCCGGTCCCCGGCGGCGAGGATCACCGCGGCGGCCCCGTCGCCGATCGGCGGACAGTCACCGGACCGCAGCGGATGCACCAGATACTCGCCTGACGGAACGTCACCCTTGAGCTGTGCGTGCGGGTTGGAGCTCGCGTCGGCCCGGCTACGGGCGGCGACCGCGGCGAGTGCGGGCTCGTCCGTGTCGCCCGCGTCGAGCAGCGCCTGGGCCTGGAGCGCGGCGAGCGAGACGGAGTCCGGCCAGAGCGGTGCGACGTAGTACGGGTCGAGCTGGCGGGTCAGTACGTCACGGACGTCGCCCGGTGACGACTTGCCGTGCGCGTAGACCAGAGCGGTGTCCGCCTCGCCGGTGAGGATCTTCACCCAGGCCTCGTACAGCGCCCAGGCGCCGTCCATCTCGACGTGCGACTCGGAGATCGGCGGCCAGGCACCGACGCCGTCCAGCGCCATGGTGAACGAGAACGCCCGGCCGGCCAGGTAGTCGCTGGAGCCGGAGCAGGTGAAGCCGATGTCGCTGGTCCGCAAGCCGGTTTCGGCGAGCACCTGGTGCAGCACGGGCATCAGCATCTCCACCTCGGAGACGTCGTCCGTGCGGCGCCGGTGGCCGGTCTGCGCGAAGGCGACGACGGCGACGTCCCGTACGGGCCGCCGCGCGGGGGTGGGGGCCATGTCAGATCAGCTCCTTGTACACGTCGTAGTCGGCGTCCGGCTCGTCGGTGGGCCGGTAGTGGTCGGGGTAGCGGCCACCCTCGGACCACACCGGTTCGACCCGCAGGCCCATCCGGACCTGGTCGTAGGGGATGCCGGCGATGCGGCCGTGCAGAGCGAGGTCGGCGCCGTCGAGTGCGATGTGCGCGTAGACGTAGGGAACCTCGATGTCCAGGTTCTTCGCCTTGATGTTGACGATGCAGAATGTCGTGACGGTGCCGCGCGGCCCGACCTCCACCTGTTCGGCGGTGGCGACCCCGCAGGTGGGGCAGGCGCCGCGCGGCGGCACGTACACCTTGCGGCAGGCCGGGCACCGCTCGCCGACGGTGCGGTGATCGGCGAGCGCGGTCAGGTAGTCGGTCGGGGCGCGGCCCGGTGTGTAGGTGTAGTCGAGGCGGGCGGGGACGGTCAGCAGGGTCACCATGTCGTCGAACCGGCCCTCGTGCGGCGCGACTTGAGCATCCTGGCCGCCTTGCTGGGGCCGGTCGCCCTCGTCCGGTTCGAAGCACGCGATGTCGGTGATGGCGCCGGTGCGTTCCTCGGCCCACCGGATCCGGACCCGCATACCGGTGCGGACGTGGTCGGGCCCGGGGGCGTCCAGGGCGTGCAGCAGGGCGGTGTCGGCGCCGTCTAGCCGGACGAGCACCCAGGCGAAGGGGGTGTCCAGCGGCTGGAACCTTCGGGGGGACGGGTTCCACGCCCAGGTGGTCACGGTCCCGGTGGCCGCGACCTCGACGAGGTCCCGGATCTCGTCGGCGGTGCGGGGGTCGTACTCGACGGGCGGTACGAGGACCTCACGGTCGGCGGTCCTGACACCGAGGACCGTGCGGTGGCGAAGGCCCGTGAGGAAGGCGGACTGCACCGGGCCGAGGGACCGCGTGAAGGGAAACTCGACGGCGAGGGGGGCACGGAGGGTCTCGACGGGTGGAGAGGCGTTCATGAGCTCACGCTCCGGATTCTGGGGTGGGTGGTGGCTTTCGAGCAGTGGGCCGGAGGGGCTGGGCCCACCGGCTCGCCCCGTGCTTGATGACGCGTGACGCAGACGTGCACAGGGGCAGAGCCGCTCGGACCGGCCCCTCCGGCGTCGAGCGCCGACCGCTCCCTGCCCGGCGGCAGCGGCTTCGGGATGGGGCGGGTGGAGGGCAGCTCCGCGAGGCGGCCCCGCCCCCGCAGCCGTGCCGGCGACCGACCCACCCGCGCCCCTCGCCTCCCGACAGTGGTGCGGGCAGCACGCGGCCGCTCCCGGCGCAACGCACCCCGCGGCGGTGGTCCGGGCGGCCACCGGCCGCCACCGCTACGTCCTTCCGTACTCCGGCGGGCGTTTCTCCGCGAACGCCCGTGCCCCCTCCTTCGCGTCCGCCGTGTCGAAGATCGGCCAGCCGCGCTTCAGCTCCGCGACCAGCCCCTCCGACTCGCTCATCTCCGCCGTCTCGTACACCGACGCCTTCACCGCCTCGACCGCCAACGGTCCGCAGGCGTTGACCTGTTCCGCGAGGGCCAGTGCCTTCTCCAGGGCCGTCCCGTCCGGGACGACATGGCCGATCAGGCCGATCCGCGCCGCCTCCTCGGCCCCGTAGGGGCGTCCCGTCAGCAGCATTTCCAGGGCGTGGGTGCGCGCGATCTGCCGCGGCAGCCGCACCGTCGAACCACCGATCGGAAAGAGTCCCCGCCGCACCTCGAACAGGCCGAAGGTCGCGGATGCCCCCGCGACCCGGATGTCCGTGCCCTGGAGGATCTCCGTACCGCCGGCCACACAGTGGCCCTCCACCGCCGCGATCACGGGTTTGCGCGGCCGGTGGTGGCGGAGCATCGCCTTCCAGTGGAGGTCGGGGTCGGCCTTCATCCGGTCCCGGTAGACATCGCCGTCGCCGCCCATCCCCCGCGTACCGGCCAACGCCTTGAGGTCCATTCCGGCGCAGAAGGAACCGCCCGCGCCGGTCAGCACCACCGACCGCACCGAGTCGTCCGCGTCCGCCGCCAGCCAGCCGTCGTACAGCCCGACCAGCATCGGCAGCGACAGGGCGTTCTTCGCCTCGGGCCTGTTCAGGGTGAGCACCAGGGTGGCTCCCTCGCGCCGCACGGCGAGATGCTCCGTACCCGGCGCCGCACCCGGATCAGTGTCACCGTCCATGACCGTCCTCCCGTCGTCGGGCCTGGAATCAGACCTGGAACAGGTTGCAGGAGTCCACGCACCACTTCAAGAGTTTTCTGACAGTCAGTCAGATTTCTTCGGTGCGCGCCCTTCCCACTTGGACCCGGCTTTGCTGTGATGGCCGACACATCAACTGGCGCACCCGCACCCGAGGTTCAGGAGGAACGGTGGAGTACAACCTTGCCGACCTGTTCGAGTCGGTCGTCGACGCGGTCCCCGACCGCGAGGCTCTCGTGCACATCGACCACCCCGGCACGGGCGCCGAGCGCCGTCTCACCTACTCCGACCTCGACGCGGCGGCGAACCGCATCGCCCACCACCTGATCGGCGCGGGGCTGAAGCCGGGCGAACATCTGGGTCTGCATCTCTACAACGGTGTCGAGTACCTCCAGACCGTACTCGCCTGCCTGAAGGCACGGCTGGTACCGGTCAATGTGAACTACCGTTATGTGGAAGAGGAGTTGGTGTACCTCTACCGGGACGCCGACCTCGCGGCGCTCGTCTTTGACGCCGAGTTCACCGAGCGGGTCGCGGCGGCGCGGCCGCGCAGCGGGAAGCTGCGGCACCTGGTGCGGGTGGGCACCCCGCCCGAGGGGGCAGCCCGTCTGGACTGCGTGGAGTTCACGGACGCCGAGGCTGCCGCTCCCGCCGTGCGCGGCTTCGCCCCTCGTTCGGCCGACGACCTCTTCATCATCTACACGGGTGGCACCACCGGCATGCCCAAGGGGGTGATGTGGCGTCAGGAGGATTTGTTCTTCGCCGGGTTGTTCGGTGGCGACCCGGCAGGGGAGCCGGTGTCCCGGCCGGAGGAGCTGGCCGAGCGGGTGGCCGCAGGCGGCGCGGGGATCACCTTCTTCCCCACTCCCCCGCTGATGCACGGCACCTCGACGCTCACCTCGTTCATCGCGTTCAACTACGGCCAGCGGGTGGTGATCCACCGCAAGTACGTGCCGGAGGAGGTCCTGCGGACGATCGAGCGGGAGAAGGTGTCCAGCGTCTCGCTGGTGGGCGACGCGATGCTCCGCCCGCTGGTCGACGCCTTGCACGGGCCGCTGAAGGGTACCGACCTCTCCTCGCTGTTCAGCGTCTCCTCGTCCGGCGCGATCATGTCGGACACGGTGCGCGCACAGTTCCAGGAGCTGGTGCCGAACGTCCTGCTGCTGAACAACTTCGGTTCCTCCGAGTCCGGTTCCAACGGCAAGGCGACCGACGACTCCGGCCCGGAGAAGGGCTTTCGGCTGGAGGTCAACGAGCGCACCAAGGTGGTCGACCCGGCGACGTACGTCCCGGTGGCCGTCGGAGAGATCGGCCGGCTCGCCCAGCGCGGCCACGTGCCGCTCGGCTACTACAACGACCCGAAGAAGACCGCCGAGACCTTCTTCCAGCGCGAGGGCGAGCGCTGGGTGCTGCTCGGCGACATGGCGACCGTCGACGAGGCGGGCATCGTCACGGTGCTGGGCCGCGGATCGCAGTGCATCAACACCGGGGGCGAGAAGGTCTACCCGGAGGAGGTCGAGCAGGCGCTGAAGTCACATCCGGAGGTGTACGACGCGCTGGTCGCCGGGGTGCCGGACGCCAAGTGGGGCAGCCGGGTGGCGGCGGTGGTGCAGGTGCGTGACGGCGGCACCGCGCCCGACCTGGCGGCCGTGCAGGAACACTGCAGGACCCGGCTCGCGGGCTACAAGATCCCCCGGAAGCTGGTCCTCACCGACCGGATACGACGCTCACCGAGCGGCAAGGCGGACTACCGCTGGGCCAAGGCCACCGCCGCACAGGAGGAATGAGCCGGGTGAAGGCTCAGACGCGCGACCGCGCGGCGGGCCGCTGCGCGGTGTAGTCGGCGAACGGGCGGGACGTCTCAGCCGCGCGACCGCGCGGCGGGCCGGGAACCACTCCCGGCCGACGGGAACCCTCCCGGCCGACGGAACCCTCCGGGTCACCGGTCCGCGACGCCACCGACCCGCCGCCCCACCCCCTGAGCCGGGGCCGCCCGCGCGTCACCGGCCCTTCGGCTCCCTGAGCAGCGCGCGCATCGCCCGGCCGAAGACCAGTCGGCCCGCGGCGCCCAGCACCGGGTCGCAGATCCGGGGCAGCCCGCGCAGCCGCAGGTCCTCCGTCCACGCCACCCGCGCCCCGCCCCCGCCGTCCGGATCCTCCCGTACGTCGATTTCGGCCCAGCCCAGGACCACCCGGCCGCTCTTCTCCAGCCTGCAGTGGTACGGGGCCTGCCACGCGGTCACCTCCATCGGGTCGTCGAACCCGAGCCGGCCCAGCCGGGTGCGGGCGACGAACCGCGTGCCCTGCCCGGTCGGCGGCGGGGTGGTCACCGTGATCCGGGTGAAGGGGACCTGGGCGGCGTGCCGCTCCCAGGCGGTGAGCCGGCGCCAGGCCTCTGCGGGCGCGAGCGGGGTGCGGGCTGCGATACGGAAGAGGGCCACGGGGTGACTGTACGAAACCCAACGGGCCGCGGAACCTCCGACCGCGCCGCGAGAAGCGCCGTCCGTCGCGTGGGCGTCAGCGCGAGGACACCTCCACGCGGCTGCGTGGGTCCCCGCGGGCGTGCCCCCGCGCCCCCACGCAGGCGTCCACGCGGGGGCACCTCCACGCCCCGCATGAAATGCCGCTCCCCGGCAAGCGCTGCAGGATGGACCGTATGCTCCTTGACACCCTGGCCCGCGTGTCGCGGGACGTCGCCGCCACCTCCGCGCGCTCGAAGAAGACCGCGTTGCTCGCGGAGCTGTTCCGGGCCGCCGCCCCCGAGGACGTGCCGATCGTCGTCCCGTACCTCTCGGGGCGTCTCCCGCAGGGCCGGATCGGCATCGGCTGGAACCTGCTGCGCGAGCCCGTGCCGCCCGCCGCGGAGCCGGCCCTCACCGTGGCCGCGGTCGACGCCTCGCTGACCGCGTTCGCCGCGGTGGCGGGGCGTGGTGCGCAGACCGAACGGGTCAGGCTCGTGCACGAGCTGATGTCCGCCGCGACGCGGGAGGAGCAGCACTTCCTGACCGGTCTGCTCACGGGTGAGGTGCGTCAGGGGGCGCTGGACGCCCTGGCCGCCGAGGGGCTGGCCACGGCGGCGGGCGCCGCGCCCGCGGACGTGCGGCGCGCGGTGATGCTGGGGGGTTCGCTGACCACGGTGGGCCGGGCACTGCTGGCCGAGGGGCCCGAGGCGCTCGCGCGGTTCACGCTGCAGGTGGGGCGGGCGGTGCCGCCGATGCTCGCGAGCCCCGGCAAGACCCTCGACGAGGCGCTGGCCAAACTGGGGCCGTGCGCGGTGGAGGAGAAGCTGGACGGCATCCGGGTCCAGGTGCACCGGGCCGGGGACCAGGTGCGGGTGTTCACCAGGACGCTGGAGGACGTCACCGACCGCATTCCCGAACTCGTCGAACTGGCGGCCGGGTTGGCGGGCGACCGGTTCGTCCTGGACGGCGAGGTGATCGCCTTCGGGGCGGACGGCCGGCCACTGCCGTTCCAGGACGTGGCGGGCCGGGTGGGCTCCCGGCTGGACGTCGCGGCGGCCAGGGAGGCGCTGCCGCTGTCCACGGTGTTCTTCGACGTGCTGGCCGCCGACGGCGAACCCACTCTCGACCTGCCCTACCGCGAGCGCCGGCTGCGGTTGGAGCGCCTGGTGCCGGGGCCCCAGTGCGTGCGCAGGGCCGAGGACGGCGTGCAGGAGGCGCAGAGCTTCCTGGCGCAGACCCTGGAGCGGGGGCACGAGGGAGTCGTGCTCAAAGCGCTGGACGCCCCGTACCAGACGGGCAGGCGCGGCGCCTCCTGGCTGAAGGTGAAGCCGGTGCACACCCTGGACCTGGTGGTGCTCGCCGCCGAGTGGGGGCACGGACGGCGCACCGGCAAGCTGTCGAACCTGCATCTGGGGGCGCTGCGGCCGGACGGTTCCTTCGCCATGCTCGGCAAGACCTTCAAGGGGCTCACCGACGCGATGCTGGAGTGGCAGACGGAGCGGCTGGGACAGCTGAAGGTGGCCGAGGAGGGTTACGTGGTGCGGGTGCGGCCGGAACTGGTGGTCGAGGTCGCGTTCGACGGGGTGCAGCGGTCCACCCGCTACCCGGAGGGCGTGACGCTGCGGTTCGCACGGGTGGTGCGCTACCGGGAGGACAAGCGTGCGTCGGACGCCGATACGGTCGCCGATGTACTCGCGTCCGGGCCGCTGCGGGCGGACGATTGACCGTATGCACTTCTCTCAGCGCATCACCGCCACGGCAGCCGTCGCCGCCGCCCTGCTGCTCACCGCCTCGGCCACCGCCGCCGGCGCGCCGCCCGCCCCGGAAGCCGGTCCGCAGGCGCTCTGCGCCGAGCGGAACCTGTCCGTCGAGGTGACCGCCGCGCCCACCCCGGACGTCCTGTCCCTCCGCTTCACCAACCACGGCCCGCGCGCCTGCACGGTGGACCGCATCCCCACCGTCACCTTCGGCGACCTGGACGGCGCGGCCCGTCCGGAGCCCCCGGCCGACAGCGCCCCCTACCGGGTGGCCGCAGGTGCGTCCGCGTACGCCACGGTGCGTACCGTCCTCCTGCCGCCGACGCCGGGCGACGTGCGGACCGTGCCGGAGATCGTGGTCGCGGCGGACCCCGCGCACCACGGGAAGCGGATCCGGGCCACCGAGCTGGGACTGCCCGAGGGGGTCAGGGTGTACGACCCGGTGACCTCGCTCTGGCAGCCTGCCGCGCGCTGAACGGACGGCGGGCGCATCGTCGCGCCGTTACCGGCAATCAGTACGGCACCGGGCCTTCGCCCCTCCTCACAGAACCAGGATGCCGACGATGCCGCTGACCTTCCGCAAGAGCTTCCGGATCCTCCCTGGCGTACGGCTGAACATCAACCGCCACTCGTGGTCGATCACCACGGGCGGCGGCAGCCACGGGCCCCGTCACACGCACAGCAGCACCGGCCGCCGCACCACCTCGATGGATCTTCCCGGCCCGTTCGGCTGGCGCAGGACGACCACCAAGCGGCGCCGCAACCGGTGAGGAACCCGCATCGCCCGGCGGAGGTGACGGGTGCTCAGCGGGCCGCGTCCCGGCCCACCTTGGCCGCCCACAGCACCAGCGGGATCTGGAGCGGGATGCGCGCGTAGGCCCCGGCCCGCAGGGCGTTCGGCTTGTTGCGCCAGTCGTACGCCATCTTGATGTTCGCCGGGAGGACTCCGACGAAGAAGCCGGCGGCCGCGAGCCCGCCCGCCCTTCTGGTCCGCGGTACGGCGACGGCCGCGGCGAGCAGCAGTTCGGCGACGCCGCTCGCGTGCGTCCAGGCGCGCTGCTCGCCCGGCAGGAACTCGGGCACCATGCCGTCGAACAGCTTCGGCGCCACGACGTGGGCGGCGCCCGCGCCTGCGAGCAGGGCGACGAGAAGGCGGGCGGGGCGGTCGTGGGCGGTCAACTCGGGCCTCCGGGACGGTGGGTCTGGAGCGACCGGGCAGGCGAACGCGGCGCGCGGGGCACCCCACCGGAACGGTCGCCTTGCTAGAAAAGGCGTCAACAAGCGCGATGCCAGTAAATACCCAAGCCCGTGGATTGCGCCAGACGCGTGAGGGCCGTCCCGGCGACCGGACGCACCCTCACGCGGCGTCGCCCCCTGCCTAGAGCTCGGGGCCTCCGTCGTTGGCTGCCTCCACGGCCGCCTCCCCCGCCGGGGTCCAGGCGCCGCCGGGCGCCACGTAGCCCTTGCTCAGCCACTTGTCGAACTGCTGGAGCGCGGTCACCGGATCGTCCGCGTACTCGATCTTGTCGGGGTTCCACCAGCCGGTCTTCCTCAGCCGTTGCAGTTCCTTGCCCGCCGCTCCCGCGTCACCGGTCAGGACCACCTCGGGCTTGCGCGCGGCCTGGGCGTCCGTGCTGGGTGCCGGCTTGCTGCCGCTCGGGACCGGGGCGGGGGCGGCCCGGGTGGGGGCAGCCGTCACCGTGACGGTCGGCGCGGGCGCGGTCACGGTGGTGGTGACGGCGGGGGCGGGCCCGCTGCCGCCGCATGCGCCCAGCACCGCCGCTCCGGCGACGGTGAGAACTGCGGTCCATGCGGTCCTGCGGATTCGACGCTGCATTCGAGTACTCGCCTTCGATCCCGTTCTTCCTTGATCAACCGATACCCAGCATTTTGGGGTGTTTTGCAGCCAGAGGGCGGCCGGAGCGCCGTGGAGTCCGCCATCCTGCACCGTCCGCCCCCTTGTCAGGAGACCATCCGTGCTGAATTACTGACCCGGGACGCACCACGACCGAATGATCGGTCGTCCGCTTTGGCCCTACGGGTGGTGCCCCGGGCGGTGGCGCCGTGGACAACGGGTTCGAGGAACGGGAGCGTGACACATGGAGCCTCTGCTCGACGCGGCGGAGCGGCTGGGCCGCGAGGAGCTCCAGGCCCTGCAACTGGAGCGGCTGCGCAGCAGCCTGCGGCACGCCTACGCGAAGGTGGCGCACTACCGGGCCGCGTTCGACAAGGCGGGCCTGCACCCCGACGACTGCCGCTCGCTCGGCGACCTGGCCCGCTTCCCCTTCACCACCAAGGCCGACCTGCGCGAGAACTACCCCTTCGGGATGTTCGCCGTCCCGCAGGAGGACGTCCGCCGCATCCACGCCTCCAGCGGCACGACCGGCCGCCCGACCGTCGTGGGCTACACCGAGAGCGACCTCTCGATGTGGGCCGACATGGTGGCCAGGTCGATCCGCGCCGCCGGGGGGCGGCCCGGCCACAAGGTCCATGTGGCGTACGGCTACGGGCTGTTCACCGGCGGACTCGGTGCGCACTACGGCGCGGAGCGGCTCGGCTGCACAGTGATCCCCGCGTCCGGCGGCATGACCGCACGACAGGTCCAGCTCATCCAGGACTTCCGGCCCGAGATCATCATGCTGACCCCTTCGTACATGCTCACCCTGCTGGACGAGTTCGAGCGCCAGGGGGTCGACCCGCACTCCACCTCCCTCAAGGTCGGCATCTTCGGCGCCGAGCCGTGGACGCAGGAGATGCGCCGGGAGATCGAGGGGCGGTTCGCGATCGACGCGGTCGACATATACGGCCTGTCGGAGGTGATCGGCCCCGGTGTCGCGCAGGAGTGCGTGGAGACCAAGGACGGGCTGCACATCTGGGAGGACCACTTCTATCCGGAGGTCGTCGACCCGCTGACCGGGGAGGTGCTGCCGGACGGCGAGGAGGGCGAGCTGGTCCTCACCTCGCTCACCAAGGAGGCGATGCCGGTGATCCGTTACCGGACCAGGGACCTGACCCGCCTGCTGCCCGGTACGGCACGCAACTTCCGCCGCATGGAACGGATCACCGGCCGCAGTGACGACCTCGTCATCCTGCGAGGGGTCAACCTCTTCCCCACCCAGGTCGAGGAGATCGTGCTGCGTACGCCGGCCCTGGCCCCGCACTTCCAGCTGCTGCTGACCCGCGAGGGCCGGATGGACCGGCTGACGGTACGGGCCGAGGCGCGCGCGGACGCGACGGCTGACGCCAGGACGGCTGCCGCGCGGACGGTGACGGCAGCGGTGAAGGACGGCATCGGGGTGTCCGTCGACGTGGAGGTGGTGGACCCCGGGACGCTGGAGCGCTCGGTGGGCAAGTTCAAGCGGATCGTGGACCGGCGCCCCAAGTGATCGTCTGCGCGGTGGACCGGAAGTGGTCCTCCACCCGGCCGCGCTGTTCAGCAGGCGTTCGCGAGGTCGCATACCGCGCGGGATGTTGACAGGTACCGACCGGTAGTGACTGAGTGGGACCGACAGCACCGTGCATGGCACAACTAACCTGTTCCTGAGATCAGTTGGGAGCCACGTTGTCCCTCCGGACCCGTACGAGAACCCTTGCCGTCACCGGGATCGCCCTGCTCACCGCCGCCGCCACGCTCTCGCCGACCGCCGTCGCAGGCCCCAGGGGCCAGGAGCAGCGTCCCTCGGGCGGCGGGCTCTCCGCCGTCATCCGGTACACCGAGTACGGCATCCCGCACATCGTGGCCAAGGACTACGCCAACCTCGGCTTCGGCACCGGCTGGGCGCAGGCGAACGACCAGGCCTGCACCCTGGCTGAGGGCTTCGCGACCGTCCGCGCCGAGCGCTCGCGGTACTTCGGTGCCCAGGGGAAGCCGGACGGCTCCCTGTCGTCCGCCTCGACCAACCTGGCCAGTGACCTCTACTTCCAGGGGGTGCGCGACAGCGGGACGGTCGGGAGGCTGATGGCCCGGCCCGCCCCGGTGGGGCCCAGCCGTCAGGTCAAGGACCTGATGCGGGGCTGGACGGCCGGGTACAACGCGTGGCTGCGCAAGAACGAGCTCACCGACCCGGCCTGCAAGGGCGCCGGCTGGCTGCGTCCGGTGTCCGTCGAGGACGTGCAGACCCTGAACTTCGCGCTCGCGGTGCTGGGCGGGCAAGGTCGCGGCGTGGACGGCATCACGGCCGCGCAGCCCCCGGCGGCAGCGGGAGACGGTTCCCGTGCCGCCGCGCGGCAGACCGGCGCGCCAGGCGCACGTGGCGCCGTGCAGTCCGTGGATCCGGGCGAGGCGGCACGGCGGTTCTTCGACACGTCGGACGCGGCGATGGGCTCCAACGCCGTCGCGTTCAGCGGCCGTACGACGGCGAACGGCCGCGGGCTGCTGCTCGGCAATCCGCACTACCCGTGGTCCGGCGGGCGGCGCTTCTGGCAGTCGCAGCAGACCGTCCCCGGCGAGCTGAACGTGGCGGGCGGCTCCCTGCTGGGGAGCGCGACCGTGTCGATCGGGCACACCTCGCGCATCGCCTGGAGCCACACCGTCGCCACCGGTGTGACCATGAACCTCCATCAGCTCACCCTCGCCGCCGACGACCCGACGGTGTACGTCGTGGACGGCCGGCGGGAGCGGATGACGAAGCGGACCGTGACCGTTCCCGTCAAGGACGGCGCTCCCGTCACCCGCACCCAGTGGTGGACCAGGTACGGGCCGGTCGTCACCGCGCTGGGCGCGCAGCTGCCGCTGCCGTGGACGGCCACCACGGCCTACGCGCTCAACGACCCCAACGCGACGAACCTGCGCGCGGGGGACACCGCGCTCGGCTTCAGCAAGGCCCGCGACGTGCGCGGTGTGCAGGAGGCGCTGCGCCGCACCCAGGGCCTGCCGTGGGTGAACACGATCGCCGCGGACTCCTCCGGCGGCTCCCTCTTCACCCAGTCGCAGGTGCTGCCGCGCATCACGGACGACCTGGCGCAGCGCTGCTCCACCGCGCTCGGCAAGGTCACCTATCCCTCGTCCGGCATGGCGATCCTGGACGGCGCGCGCGGTGACTGCGCCCTGGGCCGTGACAAGGACGCACTGGAGCCGGGGATCTTCGGTCCGTCCAGGATGCCCACGCTGCGGGACGCGCCGTACGCGGAGAACTCGAACGACAGTGCCTGGCTGACCAACGCGGACCGGCCGATCACCGGGTACGAGCGCGTCTTCGGCTCCCTCGGCACCCAGCGCTCGATGCGCACCAGGGGGGCGGTCCAGGATGTCGCGGCGATGGCCCGCAAGGGGCGCCTCACCGTCTCCGACCTCCAGGAACAGCAGTTCGCGAACCGGGTGCCCGCCGCCGACCTGGCGCTGCCCGAACTCCTCAGGACCTGCGCCGGCGCGGAGCTCGCCGAGGCCTGCGCCGTACTGCGCAAGTGGGACCGGAAGATGGACACCGGGAGCCGGGGCGCGCTGCTCTTCGACCGGTTCTGGCGGTCGCTCTCCGCGTCCGTCCCGGCGGCGGAGCTGTGGAAGGTCCCGTTCGACCCCGCGGACCCGGTGCGCACCCCGAACACCCTCAACACCGCTGCTCCCGGCGTCCGTCCGGCACTGATCGGCGCGGTCGCGGAGCTGCGGGCCGCCGGGATCGCACTCGACGCCCCGCTGGGCCTGAACCAGTTCGTCGTACGGGGCGGCAAGCGCATCCCCGTGCACGGCGGCACGGAGTCGCTCGGCCTGTGGAACAAGGTCGAGCCGGTGTGGAACGCCGCCGCGGGCGGCTACTCGGAGGTGACCACGGGCTCCAGCTACATCCAGGCCGTCGGCTGGAACGGCGGACCCTGCCCGGTGGCGCGGACGCTGCTGACGTACAGCCAGTCGTCCAACCCCTCCTCCCCGTACTACAGCGACCAGACGGAGCTGTTCTCGGGCGAGAGGTGGGTGACCTCGCGGTTCTGCGAGCGGGACATCCTCACCTCGCCGAAGCTGAGGGTGGTCCGGGCGACGGAGCGCTGAAGCCCTCGTCCCTGACGGCACCCGGCGCGTCGCTGCACCGCATTGAAGATCGTTAACCGGCCCCGGGCGCAGATTCACCACTTCGGTGATGATCGCCCGGGGCCGTGCTCCTGGCGGGGGCTCCGTGCTTAGCGTGGGACGGAGCCACACCGTCGAGCAGGGAAGGCGATCTCCTCCACCATGCCCCAACCTTTCAGGCTGCCCGAGTTCTACATGCCGCATCCCGCCCGGCTCAATCCCCATCTGGAGCACGCCCGGGAGCACTCCAAGGTGTGGGCGCGCGAGATGGTCATGATCGAGGGCTCGGACATCTGGGACGAGCACGACTTCGACAGCCACGACTACGCGCTGCTCTGCGCGTACACCCACCCCGACTGCACCGCCGAGCAGTTGGCGCTGATCACCGACTGGTACGTGTGGGTGTTCTTCTTCGACGACCACTTCGTGGAGCTGTACAAGCGCAGCCCCGACATGTCGGGCGCCAAGGAGTACCTGGACCGGCTGCCCGCGTACATGCCGGTGGCGGCGGGGGCGACGACGCCCGAGCCGACCAACGCGGTCGAGGCGGGGCTCGCCGACCTGTGGCGCCGCACCTGCCCCTCGATGTCCGAGGACTGGCGGCGGCGGTTCGCGGTCGCCACCGAGCACCTCCTGGACGAGTCGATGTGGGAGCTGATGAACATCAGCGAGGGCCGCGTCTCGAACCCCGTCGAGTACATCGAGATGCGCCGCAAGGTGGGCGGCGCCCCGTGGTCGGCGGGGCTCGTGGAGTACGCGGCCAAGGCGGAGGTCCCCGCGCGGATCGCAGCGGCACGGCCGATGTGCGTGCTGCGGGACTCCTTCTCGGACGGAGTGCACCTGCGCAACGACCTCTTCAGCTACGAGCGGGAGATCCTCGACGAGGGTGAGCTCTCCAACGGCGTCCTGGTGATGGAGACCTTCCTCGGCTGCTCGACCCAGGAGGCCGCCGAGACCGTCAACAACCTGCTGACCTCGCGGCTGCAGCAGTTCGAGACGACCTTCTTCACCGAACTGGAGCCGCTCTTCGCCGAGTTCGGCATCGAACCCCAGGAGCGGCTGGACGTCCTCGCGTACGCGAAGGGCCTCCAGGACTGGCAGGCCGGCGGTCACGAATGGCACATGCGCTCCAGCCGGTACATGAACGGCGCGGGCGCCGACGCCCACGACCCCGTCTCGCACGCCCTGGCCGGGCCGAACGGCCTGGGCACCGCCGCCGCCCAGCTGCTCGCCTCCCTGGCCGTCGGTGTCCCGGCCCGGCTCAAGACGGTGGCCGTGCACCGTTTCGAGAGGGTCGGGCACCTTGAGGTCCCGGACCTGGGCATGCCTTTCACGACCACCCTGAGCCCGCATCTGGACGCCTCCAGGGAGAACCTGGTGGCCTGGGGACACGCGATGGGCATTCTCGCGGAGGCACCGGGGCTGCCCGGCTCGGGCGTGTGGAACGAGCAGAAGATCCGGGCCTACGACCTGCCCCTGTGCGCGGCCGGCATCCACCCGGACGCCTCGCTCGCCGAGCTGGACGTCAGCTCGGGCTGGCTGGCCTGGGGAACGTACGGCGACGACCTCTTCCCCGTGCTGTACGGGCGCACCCTGGACCTGGCCGGGGCGAAGGCCGCCAACGACCGGCTCTCGCTGTTCATGCCGGTCGACGGCGAGCCGGTGCCGCCGCCGCTCACCCCGCTGGAGCGCGGGCTCGACGACCTGTGGCGACGGACGGCGGGGCCGATGGCCGGGCCTGCGCGGCGGCAGTTCCGCAAGGCGATCGAGGACATGACGGCGAGCTGGCTGTGGGAGCTCGCCAACCAGGCCCAGGACCGGGTGCCCGACCCCATCGACTACATCGAGATGCGGCGCTTCACCTTCGGCTCCGACCTCACGATGAGCCTCTCGCGGCTCTCCCACGGGAACACGCTGCCCCCGGAGATCTACCGGTCGCGCCCGTTCCTCTCGATGGAGCGCTCCGCGATGGACTACGCGGCGCTGATGAACGACGTCTTCTCGTACCAGAAGGAGATCGAGTTCGAGGGGGAGATGCACAACGGGGTGCTGGTGGTGCAGCACTTCCTCCAGTGTGACGTGGAGCGGGCGCGGGACGTCGTGGTCGATCTGATGGCCGCCAGGATGGCCGAGTTCCAGCATGTGATCTCCGCAGAACTGCCGGATCTCTGCGAAGAGTTCGAGCTCGACGCCGACGCGAGGAAGGTTCTGGCCACCTACGCGGACGAGCTGAAGAACTGGATGGCCGGCATCCTCACCTGGCACGAGGGCTGCGACCGCTACAAGGAGTCCGACCTGCTGCGGCACAACGCCGTTCCTACCCCGCAGGTGTCCACGGGGCCGGACTGGCTGGGGCCCACCGGAATCGGTACGTCGGCGGCGCGCGTCGTCGAGTTGTGGGCACAGCGGACGGGGGCGGACCCGACGGCGGGTGCGACCGTGGGTGCGACGGCGGGCGTGGGGTAGCGGCGGGGGTCGCCGCCCCGGCGAGGTTTTCGCTCCGCATGACAGGGCAGGCGTTCTCCTGACGGGGGCGGGCCATCTTCTGTCCCCCCTCTGACCAACGGACGCCGCGTCCAGCGCAACGCGGCAGCACAAGGGCCGCGGGCCCGGCGGAAGCACCCCTTCACCGCCGGGCCCGCGGTTCTGCCGCTGCTGGGGGTGATGGCAGACTGCGCCCATGGAATCCGAGTCCCGCTCCCCCGCCCTGGACCAGCGCATCGAGCGGCTCCGTGCGGCCGCCGGGGCGGAACCACGCCTGGAGGGCGTGTTGTTGTACGGGTCGTGGACGCTCGGCGAGGCAGACGCGTACTCCGACATCGAGGCGTACCTGTACGTGGAGGACGCCCACCTCGCCACCTTCGACGGGCGGGAGTTCGTGGAGCGGCTCGCTCCGCTGAAGCTGGCGTACACGAACATGTACGGCATCCTGGCCGTCGTCTTCGACGACCTGATGCGCGGCGAGTTCCATGTGACTGCCGCGAGCGCCGGTATCGCGGAGGTGCCGTCCTGGTCCGGTCAGGTTCACCTGCCGAGGCCGGATGCGGCCGTACTGCTGGACCGCACGGGCCGCCTGACCGAGGCCGCGGACCAGCTCGCTCCCTTCGTCCCTCCGCAACCCACTACCACGGCGCAGCAGTTGAGCAGTGAGCTGGCCAACTGGACGCTGATGCTCGCCCATCTGCTGGCGCGCGGTGAGACCGGCCGGGCCCATAACCTGCTGCACGCGATGGTCGCCCCGCACCAGCTTCAGCTCTGCCGGCTGCTCCGCGAAAGCACCGCCCACTGGCTCACGCCGAGCCGCGCCATGGAGGAGGACCTGCCCGCGGCCGATGTCGCACGGTACGCGACCACCACCGCACCGCTGGACGGCGCCGCCGTGCGGGAGGCGGCCCGGAGTTCCTGGGAGTGGAGTCGCGAGCTGACGGCCGAGGCGGCGGGCCGCTGGGGTTTCGCGGTGCCCGTCGAACTGCACGCGGAGATCGCCGAGTTCCTGTCGCGGGAGAGCTGACCGGGGCGGCATGCCGCTCAGAGCGCGCGGCCGTGACCTTCCCAGTAGGGCTCGCGCAGCCGCCGCTTGTAGAGCTTGCCGTTGGGGTCGCGGGGCATGGTTTCGATGAAGTCGAGGGTCTTCGGCCGCTTGAAGGCGGCGAGTTGGCGCTCGCAGTGGGCAAGGATGCTCTGCGCGAGCTCCGCCGACGGGGCGTTCTTCTCGGCGAGTTCCACGACGGCCTTGACCTCCTCGCCCCAGTCCGTGTGCGGGATGCCGAAGGCCGCCGCGTCGGCCACGGCGGGATGTCCGAGGAGGGCGGCCTCGATCTCGGCGGGATAGATGTTCACGCCGCCCGAGATGATCATGTCGATCTTGCGGTCGCGGAGGAAGAGGTAGCCGTCCTCGTCCAGGATGCCCAGGTCGCCGACGGTGAAGAAGTCTCCGATGCGGTTCTTGCGGGTCTTGGCCTCGTCCTTGTGGTAGCTGAACCCGCCGGTGCTCATCTTCATGTAGACGGTGCCCAGTTGGCCCGGCGCGAGCCGGTTCTCGTCGTCGTCGAAGATCGCGAGTTCGCTGATGGGCCAGGCCTTGCCGACCGTACCCGGCTTCTTGAGCCAGTCCTCCGCGGTGGCGAACGCGCCACCGCCCTCGCTGGCCGCGTAGTACTCCTCGACGCAGTCGCCCCACCACTCGATCATGGCGCGCTTCACGTGTTCGGGGCAGGGCGCGGCGCCGTGGATCGCGTGCCGCATCGGGGTCACGTCGTATCGCCTTCGCACCTGATCGGGGAGGGCGAGCAGCCGGTGGAACTGGGTGGGGACCATGTGGGTGTGGGTGCAGCGCCGGGTGTCGATGAGCCGGAGCATCTCCTCGGGGTGCCACCTGTCCATCAGCACGAGGGGGTGCCCGATGTGCAGGGCCGCGCCCGCGAACTGGAGCACGGCCGTGTGGTAGAGCGGCGAGCAGACCAGGTGGACGTTGTCGTCGAAGGGCCTGATGCCGAAGATGCCGAGGAACCCGCCGAGATAGGACTCCTCGGGGAGTTTGCCCGACAGGGGGCGGCGGATGCCGCGGGGCCGGCCGGTGGTGCCCGAGGTGTAGTTCATGACCCAGCCGAGGGTCCGGTCGTCGGGCGTCGATTCGTCCTGTCCTTCGAGGAGTTGGTGATAGGGGCGGAACCCCGCAACCGTGCCGACACAGTAGCGGTGGGTGGCGGACAGGCCCGCCTCGTCGGCGGCAGCGGTGGCCTGGGCGGCGAAGCGTTCGTGGGCGAGGAGGACCTTGGCCGCGGAGTCGGAGACGATCCAGGCGATCTCGGGCCCGGTGAGGTGGTGGTTGACCGGGACCAGGTAGAAGCCTGCCTGGGAGGCGGCGAGGTAGGCGGTGAAGAACTCGGCGCCGTTCGGAAGCACCACGGCGAAGGTGTCGCCGCGCTGGAGACCGGCCGCCCGCAGCCCGTGCACCAGCTGGTTCGCGGACGCGAGGAGCCGGCCCGCGGTCCACTCCTCACCGTCGGGTGCGGTCAGGACGGCCCGGCCGGGATCGGCTGCGGCCTGGGCCCAGAAACCGTTGGGTGGCTGCGGCTGCTGCCCCTGGGGCCCCTGCTGCTGCGGCGAAGGCGTCATGCTCCCTCGTTCCTTCCGGCGATGTGGTTGATACGGGTGACGGCCCGCTCGAAGCCCCGGGTGAGCTCGTCGAAGACGGCCTGGACGCTGCGTTCGGAGTTCATGCGGCCGACGATCTGGCCGACCGGGGTGCCCAGGAGGGGCTCGACCTCGTACTTCTGGATACGGGAGTTGGCCTCGGCCACCAGCAGGCCCTGGAGCGGCATGGGCAGGGCGCCGGGGCCACTGGGGTCGTCCCAGGCGTCGGTCCACTCGGTCCGGAGCTGGCGGGCGGGCTTGCCGGTGAGGGCGCGCGAGCGCACCGTGTCGCCGGAGCCCGCGGCGAGCAGCTTGGCGGTGAGGGCGCGGGAGTGCAGGTCCGCCTCCTCGGTGGTGAGCCAGATCGAGCCGAGCCAGGCTCCCTGGGCGCCGAGGGCGAGCGCGGCGGCGATCTGCTCGCCGCTGCCGATGCCGCCGGCGGCGAGCACCGGCAACTCTCCTACCGCGTCGACGACTTCGGGCACCAGGACCATGGTGGCGATCTCCCCGGTGTGTCCGCCCGCCTCGTACCCCTGGGCGACGACGATGTCGATGCCCGCCTCGGCATGCCGGCGTGCGTGCTTGGGACTTCCGGCGAGGGCGGCGACGAGGACGTCGTGCGCGTGGGCGCGGGCGATGACGTCGGCGGGCGGGGAGCCCAGCGCGTTGGCGAGGAGTCTGATCGGGTAGTCGAAGGCGACGTCGAGCTGGTTGCGGGCGACCTCTTCCATCCACCCGGTGATCCGCCAGCCGGACGCCTCGCCCTCGGCGAGTCCTGGCACGTGGTGCTTGCCGAGGATCTCCTGGACGTAACGGCGGTGGCCGGCCGGGATCATGGCCTCGACCTCGGCCTCGGTGACGCCCTCGACCTTCTTGGCCGGCATGACCACGTCCAGGCCGTACGGCTTGCCGGCGGTGTGTTCCTGCATCCAGTCCAGGTCGCGGGCGAGGTCGTCGGGGGCGGTGTAGCGGACCGCGCCCAGCACACCGAATCCGCCCGCGCGGGTCAGTGCCGCCGCCACCGCCGGAAACGGCGTGAAGCCGAAGATGGCGTGCTCGACTCCCAGTTTCTGGCTCAGCTCGGTCTTCATGGGCGGCAGGATGCCGCAGGGCGGCCGGGAGGGGAAGAGGTTTTCTGATGCTGCGTCAGTTTCTTCGGCGCGGACGGGGTGGTTGACACGGGCGGTGCGCTTTGGCCTGCTGGTGGCCATGACTGAGGATGGGGAGCACAGAGGTACCGGAGCCGTCGGTACCGGACCCCGGGACACCGGGCGCCGCAGCATGGGACGAAGGCACTTCGCGGGCGGGGTCGTGGCACTGGGAGGTGCGTTGGTACTGGGTCCGATCCCCGCGGCCGGAGCGGCGCGGGCCGCCGGGTCCGCGGATGCCGGCGGGACGCGGCAGGCGTCGGCCGGCGACCGCCGCCGTCCGACGCTCAGTTACGGTTCCGCCGCACGGGCCGGGCTGCTCCCCGAGCACCTGGAGCGCGTGGTGACGGAGGCGAAGAGGTTCCTCGGCCCCTCACCCGTGCACCCCTGGTACGCCGGCGCGGTGCTGCTCGCCGGGCGCGGCGGCACGGTCGCGCTGCACGAGCCGATCGGGAAGGCCGTGCGCTACGCGGCGTACGACGAGAAGACCGACACGGCGGTGGAGTTCCCGCCGGAGCAGCAGATCGCGACGGCCAGGGACACGGTCTTCGACCTGGCGTCGGTGTCGAAGCTGTTCACGTCGCTGCTGGCGGTCCAGCAGATCGAGCGGGGTGCGCTGGAACTGGAGGCGAAGGTCGCCTCGTACCTGCCGGAGTTCGGCGCCGCGGGCAAGGCGGACATCACCGTGCGCCACCTCCTCACGCACACCTCGGGCTTCACCGCCTGGATTCCGCTGTACTCGCAGCCGACCCGGGAGGGAAAGCTGCGGATGCTGTGGAACGAGGCACCGGCCAGCCCGCCCGGCACGGCCTATCTGTACTCGGACCTGAACCTGATCTCGCTCCAGCTCGTCCTGGAGAAGATCACCGCTCGCACTCTGGATGTACTGCTCCACGACGAGATCACTGCTCCGCTCGGGATGCACCGCACCCGGTACAACCCGCCGGCTTCCTGGCGGCCGAGGACGGCGGCCACCGAGGACGCCCGCAAGCCGTGGTCGGGCCTCGACCGCGGTCTGGTCTGGGGCGAGGTGCACGACGAGAACGCGTACAGCTTCGACGGCGTCGCCGGGCACGCGGGAGTCTTCTCCACCGCCTGGGACCTCGCGGTCCTCGCCCGCACGCTGCTCAACGGGGGCGTGTACGGGGACGCCCGCATTCTGGCGCCGGAGTCGGTCGAGCTGCTGTTCACCGACTTCAACACCGCCTTCCCCGGCGACGAGCACGGTCTCGGCTTCGAGCTCTACCAGCACTGGTACATGGGCGCGATGGCCACACCCACGACCGCGGGCCACACCGGTTTCACCGGCACCAGCGTGGTGATCGATCCCTCCACCGACTCGTTCCTGATCGTGCTGGGCAACTCGGTCCACCCGGTGCGCGGTTGGCGCTCCGGGTCCGCGCCGCGCGTCGCGACGGCGGACGCCATGGCGAGGGCGGTGGCGGTGCGGCCGGCCAGGGGGCGGACCGCGTGGTTCTCCGGCATGGCCCCGGCGACGACGGCGACCCTCACGCTGCCCGCGCTGCCGCTCGGCTCGGACCGGGGGCTGTTGCGCTGTGACCTGTGGTGGGACACCGAACCGGCGGCGGACACCCTGGCCCTGGAGGCGTCCACGGACGCGGGGGCCACCTGGCGCCCGCTGCCGTTCACGACCGTACGGCGGGGGCTTGAGCCGCGGCCCCACCCGGCCGGGGCGGTCACCGGGTGGTCGGGGCGCGTCTGGCACCGGGCGGGCGCGGACCTCGCGCCGTACGAGGGCAGCAGCGTCACCCTGCGCTGGCGGTACGCGACCGACGTGCGCTACGTCGGTCGCGGGGCGTACGTCGACGGGCTGCGGGTGACGGACGGCCACCGGACGCTCTTCGACGAGTCCCGGCCCAAGGACGCGGCCCGCCTCACGGCTCAGGGGTGGACGGCTTCCCGCGACTGAGGGCGGCTACCGGCCGAGCACGGCCATCGCCGCGTTGTGCCCGCCGATCCCGCTGACTCCCCCGCCGCGCACCGAACCCGCCCCGCACAGCAGCACGTTGGGGCGGCCGGTCGCCACCCCCCACCTCTCGCCGGGCCCGCTCGCACACTCCTGGTCCTGCCGGTAGGGGAAGGACAGGTCGCCGTGGAAGATGTGGCCGCCGGGCAGCCGCAGTTCGCGTTCCAGATCGACCGGGGTCCTGGCCTCGACACAGGGGTTGCCCTCCGCGTCGGTGGCGAGGCAGTCGGCGATCGGCTCTGCGAGGTGCGCGTCGAGGCGGGCCAGGGTGGTGCGCAGGAGCTCGTCGCGTGCGGCGTCGTTGTCGGCGGCGAAGAGCCGGGCCGGGGTGTGCAGCCCGAAGAGGGTGAGGGTGTGGTGGCCGCGCGCGCGGAGGTCGTCGCCGAGGATCGAGGGGTCGGTCAGCGAGTGGCAGTAGATCTCCGAGGGCGGCGCGCTCGGCAGACGCCCGGCCGCGGCCTCCCGGTGGGCCGCCGCCAGCTCCTCGTACCCCTCGGCCACGTGGAACGTCCCCGCGAACGCCTGCTGCGGGGTGACGGCCGGGTCCCGCAGCCGCGGCAACCGGCTCAGCAGCATGTTGACCTTGAACTGGGCGCCCTCGGGGGTGTGCGCGGGCGGCTCGTCGCCGAGGAGCGCGGCGAGTGCGTGCGGGGAGGCGTTGACCAGGACGTGCCGGGCCGCCACGGTCCCGCCGTCGACAGCGTCATCTGCCCCGCCCCCCGCGCCCCGGGTGCGGTACGAGACCTCCGCGGTTGCTCCGTCGGTGTCGATGCGGATCACCTCGTGGCCGGTCACCAGGCAGGCGCCGGCCTTGCGTGCGGCGTGCGCGAGCGCGTCGGTGAGCGCGCCCATGCCGCCGACCGGGACGTCCCAGTCGCCGGTGCCGCCGCCGATGACGTGGTACAGGAAGCAGCGGTTCTGGATCAGTGACGGGTCATGGGCGTCCGCGAACGTGCCGATCAGCGCGTCGGTGAGGACCACGCCCCGGACCAGGTCGTGGGCGAAGACATCCTCGATCGCGACGCCGACCGGCTCCTCGAAGAGCATCCGCCAGGCCGCTTCGTCGTCGATGCGACCGCGGAGCGCGGACCGGTCGGGCAGGGGCTCGGTGAGCGTGGGGAAGACGCGCTCACCGACCTGCCGCAGCGCCCCGTAGAAACCCTCCCAGGCCCGGAACTCCTTACCACCGCCGGTCAGTTCCGCGAAGGAGGCGGACGTGCCGTCGCCGCCCACGAGCAGACCACCGCTCCCGTACGGGGTGTACGAGGAGATCGTCCGCCTCCGTACGGCGAAGGACAGACCGAGGTCGCGCACAATGGCTCCGGGGAGGAGCGACACGAGATACGAGTAGCGCGAGAGTCTCGCGTCCGTGCCGGCGAAGGGGCGGGCGGAGACCGCGGCCCCGCCCGTGACGGGGAGCCGTTCGAGCAGGAGCACCGAGCGGCCCGCCTGGGCGAGGTAGGCGGCGGCGACCAGCCCGTTGTGACCGCCGCCGACGATGACGACGTCGTACGAGGAACGTTTCGGCATGGCCGGACCCTATGCGGTGGGTCATCCGTCCGACAGGGGGAGCGAGCGTGCCGGGAGAACGGGCGGAGCGGGGGCCCGAGGGGGAACCGGGCCGGGGGCGGTACGAGGGGGTCGCTTTGTGCCGCATCGTCCGCCCGGGGAAAATCGGCGGGTGACCTACCCGGAGCCTTCCACCCCGACCCGCGCCGACGGGCCCGCCGCGTCCGCCGACCCGACGGCCGCGCCTGCGCCGGCCTCGCATGTGCCGGCCGCGCCTGCATCGCCTCCGTCGGCCACGTCCGCCGCGCCCGATGCGGCCGACGTCCGGTGGCAGCGCGTGAAGACGTATCTCCTGCCGGGGATCGCGGTCGCGGTGCTCGTCGGCGTGGCCCTGCTGGGCATGGGCATCGTGTCCCGCGACACGGGCGAGCTCCGGATACCAGGGGCCGGGACCACGACGCTGCTGCGTTCGGTGTTCCTGGCCGCGCTCTTCCTGCACCTCGGCGAGATCGCCGGGCACCGGCTGGCGCGGGCGGTGCCGGGTGCTCCCGCGGCCCGGCCACCCGCGTGGGGGGTCGCGCTGTCGCTGACCGGGGCGGCCGCGTCGTTCGGCCAGATCGTCCAGATGGCCGATCTGGGCGGCATGACCTTCACCGAGACGTACGCGACGGGTCCCGGCGGCATGCTCCTCCTCCAGGCGAACGCCTTCCTCGCCGCGGCCGGCTGCGCCTGGCTGAAGCGGCCCGCCGGGGCGGTCCTGCCGCTGGTGGTGGTGATCCTCTCGGAGGCGGTGCGGGCACATCCCGAGCTGGACACCCCGGAGGTCGGGATCGCGCTGACGACGGTTCACCTGACGGCGTCGGCGCTGTGGACGGGGACCCTGGTGTACGTGCTGCGGGCGATGCACCTGTGGCGCAAGGACGGGGCGGCGCAGGGCGCGGGCCCCGGGCGCGCGCTGCTGGGGCGGTATGCGCGTGTCGCCGTCTTCCTCTACGTGGCGCTGGCCGTCACGGGCACGTTCAGCACGCTGCGGCGGTTGCCGCTGGACGACGTGTTCAGTACGGCGTACGGGCGGACGCTGCTGGTGAAGCTCGTGCTCTTCGCGGTGGTGAGCGTGCTGGCCCTGGTGGCCCGCTCCCGCCTGCACCGCCGGCGGACGGGGCACCGCAAGGTGGATCCGCGGGCGGCGGAGCGGCCCGCGCGGGCGGAGGTCGTGATGCTGGTGGGAGTGGTGGCGGTCTCCGCGCTGCTGACGGTGGTACCGACGCCGACCTGGTAGGCGACGGCTCCCGCCCCGCTATCCCCTCCGCAGAGCCGCCACCCGGCGGTAGATCTCGGCGGCCTCCGCGCCCCGGCCCAGCTGCTCCAGGCACTGGGCCTCGTCGTTGCGGCTGGCGAGAGCGTCGGGGTGGCCGGCGCCCAGGACCTGTTCGCGGGCCAGGGCGACCTGACGGTAGACCGCGAGGGCGTCCGCCCAGCGCCCCAGCCAGCCGAGTCCCACGGCGACCTCGCGCCGGGAGACCAGTGTGTCGGGGTGGCCGGCGCCCAGGACGCGTTCCCGGATCGCGCACACGTCCCTGGCCTCGGCCAGCGCCTCCTCCCAGCGCGCCAGACGCCCGAGGTTGACACCGAGGCCGTGCCGGGCCCGCAGGGTCTCCGCGTCGGCCGGGCCGCCCGTTCTGGTCCGGTCGTCGACCAGGTCCCGGTAGAGCTCCAGCGCCTCCGCGCTGCGGCCGAGGCGGCCCAGGCAGATCCCCACCTCGTAGCGGGCGGAGAGCGTGTCGGGGTGGTCGGCGCCGAGCGCCTGCGCGCGGGCCGCGGCCACCTCGCGGTAGGTCTGCAGGGCCTCCGTCCAGCGGCCCAGCTGCCCGAGCGCGTACGCCACCTCGTACCGGGTGACGAGCGTGTCCGGATGGGTGGTGCCCAGCACCCGGCCGCGCGCCGCAGCCACGTCGCGGGCCATCCGGTAGGAGTCCTCCAGCCGGCCGAGCCTGCTGAGGTTGAAGGCGAGGTTGTGCCGGCAGCGCAGGGTGTCCACGTGCTCGGCGCCCATGGTGCGCTCGCGCGCGGCGAGGACCGCCGAGTACACCTGGTGGGCGTCGAAGTGCCGGCCGAGCTGGCCCAGCACGTAGGCCGTCTCCTGCCGGGCGGCGAGTGTTTCCGGGTGTTCCGCCCCCATGGTGCGCGAACGTCCCTCGGAGACCCTGGTGAATTCGCGCAGCGCGTCCGCCGCGCGTCCCGTACGGCTGAGGGTGAAGCCGACCTCGTAGTGGCTGGCGAGGGTGTCGGGGTGGTCGGGGCCCAGCGCGTGCTCGCGTTCGGCGGCGACCGCGCGGTGCACCTCGCCCGCTTCCTCCCAGCGGCCGAGCCTGCCCAGGCTGAGGCCCGCGTTGTGCCGGTTGTCGAGGACTTCCAGGACCTCGGGCGCCGGCGTGGGGCGCTCCGTGCGTACGGGAACGACACCGCCCTGGGTGCCGCCCGGGGCACGCAGTCCGCTGCCGCCGGTCCACTCGCCGGTGAGTCCGGCGGCCGGGTCCCCGTGCGCGGGGGTGAGGGTGCCGGTGCCGCCCGCCTTGTGGCCCGTGGTCATGCCGCGGGTCCAGGACGGCAGCCGGGGCTCCCGCGACGGCGGCTGCTCGGGACGCTCGGCCGGCGCACGGACCCCGGGGGCGGCGGCCGGCGCCGTGGCGGGGTGCCCGAGGGCGCCGACGGCCGTGCCCACCGGAGTGAGACGCCCGTCGGTGAGACGGCGGCCCAGGTCCTTCGCGTCGCCCGGCCGCCCGTCCGGGGTCTTGGCGAGCAGCTCAAGGACTATCCGGTCGAAGAACTCGGGGAGTTCGTCGCGATGGGAGCGCGGTGGCCGCGGGACGGTGTCCCGGTGCCCGACCAGGACCGCCCATGCGTCGTCCAGGTCGAAGGGCGGCACCCCGGTGGCGATCTCGTACAGCACGCAGCCCAGCGAGTAGAGGTCGCTGCGGTGGTCGACGTTGACCCCGCTGATCTGCTCCGGCGACATGTAGTGCGGGGTGCCCATGGCGATGCCGGTGCCGGTGAGCCGGGAGGTGAAACCGATGTCGTGGCCGAGGCGCGCTATGCCGAAGTCGCAGATCTTCACCGTCCCGTCGGTGAGCCGCATGATGTTGGCGGGCTTCAGATCGCGGTGGACGATGCCCTGTTCATGGGTGTAGGCGAGCGCCCAGGCGACCTGTTCGGCGATGTCGACGACGTCGTGGACGGGCAGCGGGTGCTGCTTGTTGTCCTCAAGGAGCTGGCTGAGGTTGCGTCCTTCCAGGAGTTCCATGACCAGGTAGAGCACGCCCTCGTACTCGCCGAAGTCGTGCACGACGGTGACGCCACGGTGCTGGAGGGCCGCCGCCACCCGCGCCTCGCGCCGGAAGCGTTCGCGCAGCACCCCGGAGATCTTCTGGTCGTGCTGGACGCCCATCGGCTTGAGGCACTTCACCGCGACGTGCCGGCCCAGCGATTCGTCGCGGGCGCGCCACACCTCGCCCATTCCCCCGCGCCCGATCTGATCGAGCAGCCGGTACCGGCCTTGGATCAGCCTGGTGTCCGCCATCTCGTACTGTCGCCCCCGTCGCTCCGCTGCGCCCTCCCCGGCCCGCCCAGTATGGCCGCCATTCGGTCGAGTTTGTACGGGGCCGGGCGGCTGCCGGGCCCCAGCCGCGCAACTGCCTTCAGAATGTGACCTGGTGGCAGCTGCCAGCGGAGCCGCGCGGGGATGCCGCGCAGGACGGCCCCGGTGGCGCGCAGCCGGCGGTCCGCCGCCCGCGGGGCCGGGGCGCCGTACAGGTCCAGGGCCCAGGGCGGCAGGGAGGCGAGGGCGAGGCCGGCGACGTGCCGCCACACCAGCTCGCGGGCCGGCACGAGCGCGGGGTGCACGGGTGGCCTGCGCAGGAACGCATGCACCGCGCGGGCGTCGTCGCCCGCTTCGAGGGCGGGCCGCATCGCGGCGAAGTACTCCGCCAACTCTTCGGCGCAGGCTGGTACTTGCCGGGGGTCGAGGCCGACCAGGCGGGCGCTCTGCCGGTGTTCGTCGACGTACCGGTCGGCCTGGGCGTCCGTCATGCGCAGTCCGGAGCGGCGGGCCACCCCCAGGTAGGAGTCGATCTCCGCGCAGTGCACCCAGAGCAGCAGTTCCGGATCGTCCACGCCCAGCCGCCGGTGGATTCCGCGGACCCGCTCCCCCGCCCGCTCGGCGGCCTCGGTGGTGCCGTAGGTGGTGGTGCCCACGAAACCGGCGGTGCGCATCAGACGGCCCCAGGCGTCATCCATGAAGGTGCTGTTGATCATGATGCCGCGGACTGCCCGCGGGTGCAGGGCCTGGAGGTAGAGGGCCCGGACCCCGGCGATCCACATCATCGGATCGCCGTGCACCTGCCAGGTGACGGATGCGGGCCCGAAGAGGCCGGGGTCTGCGCCGCTCGTGGAGGACATGCCTTCCACGGTAGGTCCTGCGCCCGCGCGCTACCGCCGGACCCTCGGCATGCCCAGCCCGATCCACGAGATGATCTCGCGCTGGATCTCGTTGTTGCCGCCGCCGAACGTGAAGATGACGGCGGAGCGGTAGCCGCGCTCCAGTTCGCCGTGCAGGACGGCGCCCGCCGAGCCCTCCTTGAGGTGGCCGGCCGCGCCGACGACCTCCATGAGCCAGCCGTAGGCGTCCCGGCGGGCCTCGGAGCCGTACACCTTGACGGCTGATGCGTCCTGCGGGGTGAGGGTGCCGTCCTGGACGGCGTTCACCATCTTCCAGTTGAGCAGCTTCATCGCGTCGAGCTTGACGTGCGTGCGGGCGAGCCGGCCGCGCACCCAGCCGAGGTCCACGACCCTCCGGCCGTCGGCGAGTTTTGTGTTCATGGCCCAGCGCTGCACGTCGTGCAGGGCGCGCACCGCCATGGTGCCGTGGGCGGCGAGCGTGACGCGCTCGTGGTTGAGCTGGTTGGTGATGAGCCGCCAGCCCTTGTTCTCCTCGCCGACCCGCCGGGAGACCGGTACGCGGATGTTCTCGTAGTAGCTGGCGGTGGTGTCGTGCGAGGCGAGGGTGTTGATGAGGGTGCAGGAGTATCCGGGGTCGGACGTCGGAACCAGGAGCATGGTGATGCCCTTGTGCGGCGGGGCGTCCGGGTCGGTGCGTACGGCGAGCCACACCCAGTCGGCGGTGTCGCCGTTGGTGGTCCAGATCTTCTGCCCGTTCACCACGTAGTGGTCCCCGTCGCGTACGGCGCGGGTCTTGAGGGCGGCGAGGTCGGTGCCCGCGTCGGGTTCGCTGTACCCGATGGCGAAGTCGAGTTCGCCGGAGAGGATCTTCGGCAGGAAGTACGACTTCTGCTCGTCGGTGCCGAACTGCATGATCGTCGGGCCGACGGTGTTGAGGGCCATCAGCGGCAGCGGTACGCCCGCCTGCGCCGCCTCGTCGAAGAAGACGTACTGCTCCATCGGGGTCAGACCGCGCCCGCCGTACTCCTCGGGCCAGCCGACGCCGAGCCAGCCGTCGGCGCCCAGGCGGCGGACCGTCTCCCGGTAGAAGCGCTTCTGGGCGGCCGGGTCGGCGTACCTGGCGTAGGCGTTGCCGGGGACGAGGGTGGCGAAGTAGGCGCGCAGCTCGGTGCGCAACTGCTGCTGCTCGGGCGTGTATTCGAGGTGCACGGGCCCTCCGGGCGTCTTGGTGACGGCAGGTCGCTGCGGCGGCGCACACAGTAGAACGTGTTGCAGGAATGTGGAAGGGTGCGGAGCGGCCCCGATCGGCGCGGGCAGGGTTACGTCCGCGGACCTCGCCGTGACGCGCCCGGGGCCCCGGCCGTCACCGCACCGCCTCGATCAGCCGCGGCCCGGGGCCCCGGCCGTCACCGCACCGCCTCGATCAGCCGTAGGGCCTCGGCCAGACTGTGCGGCCGGTGCACGCCCTCGGCCGCGGCCGTCCGCGTCCAGCCGGGACCGGCGGCGAGCACAGCCGGCTGGGTGCGGGCACCGCGGATGCCACTGGTGGTGGAGCGGACCAGGCCGATGAGGGACCGGTCGGCGGTCGGGCGGGTCTGGGACCAGAGCACGACGGCGCGCGGACCGGTGCGCCGTACCGCCTCGGCGAGGGCGCCCAGGGGGACCGCGGCGCCGAACATCCGCACCGGCAGGCCCCGTTCGGACAGGGCGGCGACCAGGGCCTCCAGGGCGAGGGTGTGCATCTCCCCCGGTGTGCAGGCCAGCAGTACGGGCGCGTCGTCGTCCGGGTCCTTGGCCAGGACGCCGCGGCGCAGGGCGGTGGAGATGTGCCAGGAGAGCAGGTGCTCCGCCTCCACGTACTTCTCGCCCGCGCTGTCGCCCGAGGTGGCCCAGGCGCGTCCGATGGCGCGCAGCGCGGGAGACATCGCCTGGTGCCAGGTGCCGACGAGGCCGTGCTCCTGGACCGCGGCGAGCAACAGCCGGTCGAGCAGCGGGGAGTCGAGCCGCACGGCGGCGTTCCGCAGGCCGCGTACCGTACGCGCCGGGACACCGGCGTCCGGGGCACGGGGTGCGGGTACCTGGGCCTGGGGGCGGTCCGGGTCCTGACGGCGCGCGGGCGGCGGGTCGTCGGGGCCCGCACGGGCCAGCTTGGCCGCCTCGGCGGGCGGCACACCGCGCGAGGTCAACCCGCACATGCGCTCCAGGACGGCAATGTCCGTGGGGGTCCAGCGTCGGTGCTGACCGTCGCCGCGGACGGCGGGGCCGATGTCGTAACGGCGGTCCCAGGAGCGCAAGGTGGTCGGCGCGACGCCCAGGCGCCGGGCGACGGCCCCGGTGGTCAGCCCGGCGGCCGCGGACGGCGTGGGCACGGGGTCGGGGTCGGGCGTGGCACGTGGCACCTCCCGGACAGACCCCGCCCGGCCGGCGCCGGAGGGGCCGCCGAGACCGTTCGCAGGGCTGTCGCCGTGCGCGCCGTGGTTTCCGGCCGCACCGGCGTTGCCGGTGAGGGCGACCTCACGGGGTGGCGTGCTGCCGGGTGTTGTGCTGTTGCCGGGCGTCACGCTGTTGCCGGGCGGGTTGCCGTTCATGGGCCGACGATACGACGCACGAGCGATGCGGGTTGCCGGGTTTGCCCAACTGCCGCAAAGCTTGTACGCGCAAGACAGCGGCCGGGTTCTGCGCTCGTGCTTCCTCCGCCGCCGGCGTTGTGGAAGACGCGCCGGTGCGGAACGAGCACGGTGAGTGCATACGAGCCAGCCCCCGGGCACGGTGAGTGCATACGAGCCTGCCCCCGGTCGCCAAGGAGCGTCACGGACGGATGATCGGCCGTCCGTGGCGCCCCGCGGATCCGGCCGTCCGGCCCTCCCGGCTCCCCGGGCCGGGCGGCTTCCGGCTTCCCCCCCCTCGGGGCGCGTCCTGCGCCGATCACCCGTACGACAGCTTGCGGTCGCCGAGCGGGCGGGGCACGGACAGCATGGCGGTGGCTGCACCCGTCGACCCCGGAGGACCCGCCATGACCACCGTCCGTGACCTGATGACCCCTGACGTCCGCTCCATCCCGGCGACCGAGACCCTCGACCGGGCAGCACAGCTGATGCGGGAGCACCACATCGGCGCCCTGCCGGTGACGAACGGTGACGGCGCCCTGGCCGGCATCGTCACCGACCGCGACATCGTCGTGAAGTGCGTCGCCGCCGGCCACGACCCGTCGAAGGTCACCGCGGGCGACCTGGCAGAGGGCGAGCCGGTCTCGGTCGACGTGTCATCCGACTGCGACGAGGCGGTCCGCGTAATGAGCGACGCCCGGATCCGCCGCTTGCTGGTGCTGGAGAACGGCACACCGGTCGGCATGGTCACCGAGGCGGACCTGGCCCGCGCGCTGCCCGCCGACCAGCTGGTGGCCTTCGTCAGCGCCGTGTACGCCGGCCGATGAACCGGCAGGGCAGCGGCAGGAACCACACCGGAACCACATGGGTGTGCCCCGCGCGGGACGCGGGGCACACCCTTCGCTGCGTGCGGCAGCAGGTGCCCCAGGCCGAACCGGGCGGGGCAGGACGACCCCGGTCAGGGACGACCCCGGTCAGGGCAGCTCCGACTCGATGGCCGCGCGGCCCTTGTCCGCCAGCCGCTTGCGCGCCCACTCCAGGTTCTCGGGCGTGAGGTCACGGCCCGAGGCCAGTACCAGGTCCTCGGGCGTCGCGTCGTCGCTGCCGCCACTGTGCAGCCGGCTGTCGGGGGTCACTTCCGAAGGATCCGGTCCCTGCTCGCTCATGCCGCCTCCTGGGGATTCCTCCGGACACTTCCACCGCGTGTCCGGGTCTGTCACGCATTCTTCTGCCCTCCCGCGCGCTCCGCACCTCCGGGATGCGTACGCCATCCGCGTGGGGCAACGTGTGGTCATGAGCGACATGACCGACTCCGGCGGTGACAGCGGCGAGGTGCCGGAGGACGACGGAGTCCTCGACGCCCAGGACACGCTGATCAGCGACCACCTCGACTACGACCCCCTGGACTCAGGCATCAACCCGCCGGACCACTGGTCGCCCGCCGAGTCCTTCGGGACGACGGCGGAGGAGGCGCGGCGTGGCGAGTCCCTGGACCAGCTCCTCGCCGAGGAGGAACCGGACGCTCCGCAGCGCGCCGGGGACGAGATCGGCGACGAGTACGCGGACGAGCTGGACCTGGACCCGTCCGACAGCCCTTGAGCCAAGCTCAAGACCCGTCGCCCGCGCGGGGATTCCTGCCGCACATTCCGACCGGCCCGCGCCGGAGAGCGCCGGAGAGCGCCGGAGAGCGCCGGAGAGCGCCGGAGAGCGCCAACCGGCCTACCCCGGTGGAGGGAATTACGTCCGGGCCGGCTGGATCGCGTGTCACTCCGGGGCACCTGTGCCCCATGGCTGACGCGCCCCGCTCCCACCGGTCGCCGTACCGGCGCCGCGCGCTCGCTGCGCTGCCGGCGCTCGTCGCGGCGGGCGCCGCGGTGTTCGTCGTGTGCGCCGCGCTGGCGGCGCTGATGGTGTCGGGGCTGCCGGGAGCCGTGCCCGCCCCCGACGCACGCCCGCCGTCGTCCACCGCCGAGACCGAGGGCCTCGTGGACGGTACGGACTCCGAGCTGCGGGCTGCCGCCGCCGCCGTGCGCAGGACCACGGTTCGCGACGGCGTGCGCGGGCCCGTCCGAGTCGTACGCACTCCCTTCCCCGGCAACCGCGTCGAGCGTCCGGAGATCGCCTCCCGCGTCCTGGCACAGCTCCAGGCCCCCGTGCCGCATCCGGTGCGCCGCGTGGTGCTGCGCTGCTGAGCGGACCTCTGCCGCCCGTCACTCGCGGACGGCGCCCCGCAGGTCCTCCCCACGCACGCACCGCATTCTTCGCACGCAGGAAGGCTTTGCCATGCCCATCGACCCTTTCCTCGCCCTCAACGCCATGATCCGCGCCGAGGTGACCCGGTCCGCCGACCCCGAGGCGGCCCCCGCCGCGCCGCGCGAGGCCGCCGTCCGGGAAGCCGCACCGGGACGGGGCGCCGCGCCCGTGGACGGCGGCAGGAGCAACGTTCGTAACGACGACGTGGGCTGAGTCGTCCGGCCGGGGGCGTCCCACTGCCCCCGGCCACCGCGCCCGGCCACCGCGCCCGGCCACCGCTTCCGCTTCTCGGAGCGGACGACTTCTCAAGAAGAGGGGCGGCTTGTCGGAGCGGACGGCCGCCTCTCAGAGCGGTCGGTGCATGACGTGCAGGCCGACGTACCCCTCCCGGGGGTGGTGGAAGCCCTCGGGGATGGTGCCGACGATGCGAAAGCCGAGCCGTTCGTAGAGGCGTACCGCGTGCGTGTTGGTAGCGGCGACCGCGTTGAACTGCATGGCGCGGAAGCCCTGTGCGCGCGCCCGGTCGAGGGTGTGCTCGACGAGGGCGCGGCCGACGCCCCGGCCGCCGTGGGCGGGGTCCACCATGTAGCTGGCGCTTGCGACATGGGCGCCGTTGCCGTGCTGGTTGTTGTTCATCTTGGCGGTGCCCAGGATCTCGCCGGTGTCGTCGACGGCGACGACCGTGAGGTTCGGGGCGCTCAGCATCCACCAGCCGCGACCGCTCTCGCGGTCGAGGCCGACCGGGAAGGTGAAGGTCTCACCGGCGGCGGTGATCTGGTGGAAGAAGGGCCAGATCGCGGCCCAGTCGTCGGCGGTGGCGTCTCTGATCAGCATCGGGCCAGCGTGCGGGATCCGGCCGTTTCCCACCAGCCCTTATTCACATCAGCTCTCACCAGCCCTTATTCACGCTCCGGCGACCTTACTCGCGCCCACCCCAGGCCCCCGCACATCCGAAGGCCGGGCCCTTCCACACTCCGAGACCGGGCCCCTGCACACCCCGAGACCGGGCCCCTGCACGCCCCGAGGCTGGGGCCCGCACACCCCAGGACTGGGACGAACACCTTCCGTGTGAGACACTGGTGTCTCAGTTGAGTCTTACTAGTCTCGGAACGGTGTTTCATGTCCTCCCCCGCCGCCGCCCGGCCCGACGCCGGGACCGCCGCCCCGCACCTGGACCCACGGCGCTGGGTCGTCCTGGCGATCCTGTCGGGCAGCCTCCTGTTGATCGCGATGGACACCACGATCCTCAACGTGGCGTTCCCGTCCCTGGTCGCCGACCTCCAGCCCGGCTCGGTCGAGCAGTTGTGGATCATCGACGTCTACGCGCTGATCCTCTCCGGCCTGCTCGTGACGGCGGGTGCGCTGGGCGACCGGATCGGCCGCAAACGGATGCTGCTGACCGGATTCGCGATCTTCGCCCTGGCGTCGCTGCTCGCGGTCCTGGCGACCGAGGCGTGGCACGTGATCGCGGCCCGCGCGCTGCTCGGCGTCGGCGGTGCGGCGATCATGCCGTCCACGCTGTCGATCCTGCGCCACGTCTTCACCGAGGCCAAGGAACGGGCCTTCGCGTACGCCGTGTGGGCGGCCGTCTTCGGTGCGGGCATGGCGCTGGGCCCGGTGGTCGGCGGGCTCCTCGTCGAGGACTTCGGCTGGCAGTCGGCGTTCCTGCTGAACCTGCCCGTCGCCGCGCTGGTGATCGCGCTGGGTGCCTGGATCCTGCCCGAGTCGCACTCACCGCGCAGCGGCCGCTGGGACTGGTGGGGCGTGGGTCAGTCGATCGTCGGCATGCTCGCCCTCGCGGGCGGCATCAAGCAGCTCGGCAAGAGCGGCTTCGCGGACCCGCTGCCGTGGGCGCTGCTGGTACTGGCCGCGGTCGCGCTGACGGTGTTCGTACGCCGTCAACTCCGCCTGGAGAGCCCGCTGCTCCAGGTGCGCCTGTTCACCAACCGGTCCTTCTCCATCGCGGCCGTGTCGATCTTCCTCGGCATGGTCGGCATGGGTGCGGTGCTCTTCCTGGTGACCCAGTGGTTCCAGTACGGGCAGGGGTACACACCTCTGGAGGCGGGCGTCCGGCTGCTGCCGGCCTCGCTCGGCCTGGTCCTCACCTCGATGGTGACGCCCTCGCTGATGCAGCGCTTCCCGATCCGGCACATCCTCGGCTCGGGCCTGCTGGTCATGACGGCGGGTCTCGCCCTGCCGTGGACGGTGCAGCAGTTCGCCCAGATCGGCTACCCGGCGGTCGCCGTCGCGCTCGCCGTGCTCGGCATGGGCGTGGGCATCGCGACCACGGTCGCCTCGGTGACGCTGATGGCGGCCACCCCGGCCCACGAGGTCGGCGGCGCGGCCGCCGTCGAGGAGACCTGCTACGAGCTCGGTGCCGCGCTCGGGGTCGCCATACTCGGCAGCCTGGCCACCGCCCTGTACCGCACCAACCTGCCGCCCCTGGCCATCGAAGGCCCTGCCGCGCAGTCGGTACGGGACTCAGTGGGAGAAGCGGCGCACGTCGCGCAGGGCATCGGCGGCGACGCCGGCCGCGCCCTGCTGGACACGATCTCGGCGGCGTACACGACGGCCATCACCCCGGCGTTCCTGGTCGGCGCCGTCCTGACCCTGGGCGCGGCGGCGGTGGCATGGGCGTGGGTACCGCGCGACCTGCGGCCGACGGAGAACGAGCACTGAGCGCTGAGGGGAGCGCGAGTGCACGGCGCTCGCGGAGCGCCCGGGCCGGGTGCACGAAAGCCCATGGAGGCTGCGTGCACAACGACCCGTGAAGGCCGCGTGCACACAGGCCTGGGAAGGGGGCGCGTGCACTGCGCCCCCTCGCCCCCGGCCCGTCGATTAGCCTGGCGATCATGTGGATCGACGAGGTGACCGACGTTCTGCGGGAGGCAGCCGCCGAGGCGATCGTGCCCCGCCACCGGGCCCTCGGCGAGGGCGAGATCACGGAGAAGACTCCCGGCGAGGTGGTCACCGTGGCCGACCGGGACGCGGAGGCACTGATCACCCGGCGGCTGCGCGGTCTACGGGACGTGCCCGTGGTCGGCGAGGAGGCCGTCGCCGCAACCCCCGCCCTGCTCGCGGCCGTCGCGCAGGAACCCGAGGTCTGGCTGGTCGATCCGCTCGACGGCACCGCGAACTTCGTCGCGGGCCGCGACGACTACGCCGTGATGGCCGCGCTGGTAAGCGGCGGGCAGACCGTGGCGTCCTGGATCCTGCAACCCGCGACCGGTGCGACGTACACGGCGGAGAGGGGATCCGGCGCCTGGCGTGGCGACGGCGTCCGACTGCTCCGCGCACCGGCTCCGGCCGAGCCCGGGGCCCTTCGCGGCGCCGCCCTCACCGGATTCCTCTCCCCCCGGGCGCGCGCCCACGTCGAGTCCTCGGCACCGCGGTTCGCCCGGCTCTCCTCGGGCACGAAGTGCGCGGGCGTCGACTATCCACGGCTGGCCGAGGGCGCACTGGACTTCCTGCTCCACCACCGCACGCTTCCCTGGGACCACGCGCCGGGAGCACTCCTCGCCACCGAGGCGGGCTGCACCGTGCTTCGTCCCGACGACGCGTCCGGGTACCGGCCGGACGACGACCGCAGCGGACTCCTGTCCGCGGCGGACCCCCGTTGCTGGCGGTCCGTGCGCCCACTCCTGCTCCCGGCATCCGACCGGCCCGCACGGTCGGACCCGGACGACGGCCTGAACCGGCCGACGGGCCCTCGACCGTCCGACTGCCCCCACCCGTCCGACCCGTCCTGAAGGGCTGACCCATGCATGAGCAGAGCGCGCAGGATCCCGTCCTCGCACACGTCGAGGGCCACGCCGGACACCTCGTCCTCAACCGCCCCCGTGCCCTCAACTCCCTCACCCACCCCATGGTCCGCACCCTCGGATCGGCCCTCGCCGCATGGGAGTTCGACCCGGCGGTGGAAACCGTCGTGATCTCCGGTGCGGGCGGGCGCGGGTTGTGCGCGGGCGGTGACATCCGCGCCATCCACGACGACGCGCGGGACGGTGACGGGCGGGCGACCGAGGCCTTCTGGTGGGACGAGTACCGGCTGAACGCCCGTATCGCCCGCTTCCCCAAGCCGTACGTCGCCGTGATGGACGGCATCGTGATGGGTGGCGGCGTCGGCGTCTCCGCCCACGGCAGCCTCCGCGTCGTCACCGAACGCTCCCGCGTCGCCATGCCGGAAACCGGTATCGGCTTCGTCCCCGACGTCGGCGGTACGCATTTGCTCGCACGGGCCCCCGGTGAACTGGGCACCCACCTCGCGCTGACCGGAAACGCGGTGGGCCCCGCGGACGCCCTGTTGTGCGGGCTCGCCGACCACTTCGTACCCTCGGCGCACCTGGACGCGCTGCTCGCGGACCTCGGTGCGCTGCCGGCCGCGGAAGCTGTACGGCGCCACGCGGCGGAGCCCGGCGAGGGGGAGCTGGCGGACGCGCGCCCGTGGATCGACCACTGCTATGCGGCACCGACGGTCGAAGAGATCCTGGACCGGCTGTCCAACAGCGGGGTGCAGGCGGCTAAGGAGGCCGCCGAAACGATCCTGACCAGGTCACCGACCTCTGTGAAGGTGACTCTGGAAGCCCTGCGGCGGGCACGTGGGCTCGGCTCGCTGGAGCGGGTGCTGGTGCAGGAGTACCGGGTCTCGTGCGCTGCGCTGCACCGGCCCGACCTGGTGGAGGGGGTGCGCGCGCTGATCGTGGACAAGGACCGCAACCCGCGGTGGTCGCCCGCGACACCCGCCGAGGTGTCCGACGAGGACGTGGCCCGGTTCTTCGCGCCGCGCACAGCGGGTCGCGAGCTGCACTTCGCGTCCTGCGCCGACACCCCTCCCCCGTCCGGGCCGACGCACCCGACGCGCGGCCCTGGCAGTTGACCCGTCTCCGCCCGCGCGGGACGCGTGGCGGTGGGTACGAACCCCGGCCGTGCGACGGCGTTTCCTGCCCCGCCCTGGGTACGTGCAGAACGTAGGGGCACGGCATCGCGCACGGCGGATCGCGGAGGCGGGACAGGAACATGACGGTGGAGAAGCGGACGGTGCTGGTGCTGGACTGCGCGGAGGCGGACGAGTTGGCGGAGTTCTACGCCAGGCTCTTCGACGCGGAGACCCGCAGGGGCGAGGACATGGACTTCGTGGAGATCGTCGGGCACGAAGGCGTCCATCTGGCGATCCGACGGGACCACGGGTACGCGCCGCCGAGCTGGCCGCGTCCCGACGACTCGCAACAGGCCCATCTGCGCATCCTGGTGGCGGCCGAGGACATGGACGAGGCGGAGCGCGAGGTGATCGGCCTGGGCGCCCGCCCGTTGGAGACACCGAACAACACCGGCCTCAGCCGGGACGTGCGGCGCTACTCGGACCCGGCCGGCCACCCCTTCTCCCTGGTGTCCTCCCCCACGGGCCGCGGCAAGGAGCAGCCGGAGGGGGAACTGCGGCTGGCCTGAGCTCCGGGCGCCGGCCGATCCCGCGCGGCTCAGGGCTCGGTGCTCGGCGCCCGGTGCCCGGTGGTGCGGTGCGCGGCGCTCGCGGTCAACCTTTTCGTTAGGGCATCCGGGTGGACGGATCAAGGCAGGTCAGGAGAGGTCAAGGTCACAGCGGTTACCCCTGCTGCGGCTTTGGCGCACTGCCCTAGCATCTGGGCATGACGGTCCTGCCTGACGACGGGCTCTCCCTGGCCGCCGAGTTCCCTGATGCGACCCATGAGCAGTGGCAGCGCCTGGTGGAAGGCGTGCTGCGCAAATCGGGTAAAGACGTCACGGGGTTCGCGGCCGAAGAAGCCCTGTCCACTTCCCTCGACGACGGGCTCATCACGCGCCCGCTGTACACCGCCGACAACACCCGCGACACGGGGGCAGCCGGCCTGCCCGGTTTCGCCCCGTTCACCCGGGGCTCCTCCGCTGCGGGGGCGACGGCCGCCGGCGGGTGGGACGTACGGCAGCGGCACGAGCGGCCCGATCCCGCGCTCGCCAACGAGGCGGTGCTGGCCGACCTGGAGAACGGTGTCTCCTCGCTGTGGCTGGCGGTCGGCGCCGCCGGAGTTCCGGTGGCCGGGCTGGAGCGCGTACTGGACGGGGTGTACCTCGATCTGGCGCCCGTCGCCCTCGACGCCGGGGCCGAATTCGACGCTGCCGCACGTGAGTTGCTCCGCCTCTACGAGGTGCGCGGCGTGGCCGCCGGCGAGGCGCGGGGCAACCTCGGCGCGGACCCGCTGGGAGTCGCCGCCCGCACCGGTACGTACGATCCCGAACTGGCCGAACAGGCTGCCACCCTGGCCAAGTTGACGTCACGTCAGTACCCGGGCCTGCGTGCACTGGTGGTGGACGCGCTGCCCTACCACGAGGCAGGAGCCTCCGCCGCGCAGGAGCTGGGCTGCTCCCTGGCCACCGGCGTCGCCTACCTCCGCACCCTCACCGGTGCCGGCCTCGACGTCGAAACGGCGTGCGGGCAGCTCGACTTCAGGTACTCGGCCACCGCCGACCAGTTCCTCACCATCGCCAAGTTCCGTGCGGCCCGCCTGCTGTGGGCCCGGGTCGCCGAGGCGTGCGGTGCGCCGGGGGCCGGCGGGCAGCGGCAGCACGCGGTGACGTCGTCGGTCATGATGACGCGGCGCGACCCCTGGGTGAACATGCTGCGTACCACGATCGCCTGCACGGCGGCCGGGGTGGGCGGCGCGGACGCGGTGACCGTCCTGCCGTTCGACCGGTCGATCGGCCTGCCGGACGCGTTCGCGCGCCGTATCGCCCGTAACACCTCCACCATCCTCGTCGAGGAGTCGCACCTGTCGCGGGTCGTCGACCCGGCGGGCGGCTCCTGGTACGTCGAGCGGTTGACGGACGAACTCGCGGCGGCGGCCTGGGAGTGGTTCCAGGAGATCGAACGCGCGGGCGGCCAGGAGCGGGCACTTGCCTCCGGGCTCGTCGGCGCACGGATTGCCGCCACCTGGGAGCGGCGTACGAAGGCGCTCGCCCAGCGGCGTGAACCCATCACCGGGGTCAGCGAGTTCCCGCTCCTCGCCGAACGCGCCGTCGTCCGCGACCCGGCGCCCGCGAGGCCCTCGGGCGGGCTGCCCCTGGTCCGCCGCGACGAGGCGTACGAGGCGCTGCGCGCCCGCTCGGACGCCCATCTGGTCGCGACCGGAACCCGGCCGCGGGTCTTCCTCGCCGCGCTCGGGCCCGCCGCCGCGCACACCGGGCGGGTCACCTTCGCCGCGAACCTCTTCCAGGCGGGCGGCGTCGAACCGGTGCACGATCCGGTGACGGTCGACGCGGACACGGCTGCCGGGGCGTTCGCCGCGAGCGGCGCGGGCGTCGCCTGCATCTGCTCCAGCGACGCCCTGTACGCGGAGCAGGCCGCGCAGGTCGCGGCCGCCCTCAAGGAGGCGGGGGCGCGGTCGGTGTTCCTCGCGGGCCGCCCCGGGGAATCCGAAGACTCGTACCGGAGTGCCGGCGTCGACGCGTTCGTCTTCGCGGGCTCGGACGCGGTGGCCGTGCTCACCTCCGTCCTCGACCGTATGGAAGTGAAGTAATGGGCAGCATTCCCGACTTCTCGCAGATCCCGCTCGCCGGGCCCGGATCACCGGCCGCCCCCGCCGGGCCCTCGTCCCGGGCGCAGGCCGCACCCGCCGGATCCGACGAGCAGTGGCGCTCCGCCGTCAAGGAGGCGACGGGGCGAGGTGTCGAGGATCTCGTCTGGGAGACGCCCGAGGGCGTTCCGGTCAAGCCGCTCTACACGGCCAAGGACACCGAGGGCCTGGACTTCCTGCAGACGTACCCCGGAGTGGCCCCGTACCTGCGCGGTCCGTATCCCACGATGTACGTCAACCAGCCGTGGACGATCCGCCAGTACGCGGGTTTCTCGACGGCCGAGGAGTCCAACGCCTTCTACCGGCGCAACCTCGCCGCCGGCCAGAAGGGACTCTCCGTCGCCTTCGACCTGCCGACCCACCGCGGTTACGACAGCGATCATCCCCGGGTGACCGGTGACGTCGGCATGGCGGGCGTGGCGATCGACTCGATCCTCGACATGCGCCAGCTCTTCGACGGCATCCCGCTGGACAAGATGTCGGTGTCGATGACGATGAACGGCGCCGTACTGCCGGTCCTCGCGCTGTACATCGTGGCCGCCGAGGAGCAGGGGGTGGGGCCGGAGAAGCTGGCCGGGACCATCCAGAACGACATCCTCAAAGAGTTCATGGTCCGCAACACCTACATCTACCCGCCGAAGCCCTCGATGCGGATCATCTCCGACATCTTCGCGTTCACCTCGCAGAAGATGCCGCGCTACAACTCCATCTCCATCTCCGGCTATCACATCCAGGAGGCCGGTGCGACGGCCGACCTGGAGCTGGCCTACACCCTCGCCGACGGCGTCGAGTACCTGCGCGCGGGGCTGGAAGTGGGCCTGGACGTCGACGCGTTCGCGCCCCGGCTGTCCTTCTTCTGGGCGATCGGCATGAACTTCTTCATGGAGATTGCCAAGTTGCGGGCCGCGCGGCTGCTCTGGGCGAAGCTGGTCAGGCAGTTCGAGCCGTCGAGCGCCAAGTCTCTTTCCCTGCGCACCCATTCGCAGACCTCGGGCTGGTCACTGACCGCCCAGGACGTCTTCAACAACGTGCCGCGCACGTGCATCGAGGCGATGGCCGCGACCCAGGGCCACACCCAGTCGCTGCACACCAACGCCCTCGACGAGGCACTCGCCCTGCCCACCGACTTCTCCGCGCGCATCGCCCGCAACACCCAGCTCCTGCTCCAGCAGGAGTCCGGCACCACCCGCGTCATCGACCCCTGGGGCGGCAGCGCGTACGTCGAGAAGCTCACCCACGACCTGGCGCGGCGCGCCTGGCAGCACATCGAGGAGGTGGAGGCGGCGGGCGGCATGGCGAAGGCCATCGACGCGGGCATCCCCAAGCTCCGCATCGAGGAGGCCGCCGCCCGCACCCAGGCCCGGATCGACTCCGGCCGTCAGCCCGTCATCGGCGTCAACAAGTACCGGGTGGCCACCGACGAGGAGATCGACGTCCTCAAGGTCGACAACTCCTCGGTGCGCGCCCAGCAGATCGCCAAGCTCAGGCGGCTGCGCGAGGAGCGCGACGAGAACGCCTGCCAGGACGCCCTGCGCGCGCTCACCGCGTCCGCCGAGCGGGGTTCCTCCCGGAACCTGGACGACAACCTCCTCGCCCTCGCCGTGAACGCGGCCCGCGCGAAGGCGACCGTGGGCGAGATCTCGGACGCGCTGGAGAAGGTCTACGGGCGGCACGCGGGCCAGATCCGTACGATCGCCGGTGTGTACCGCAACGAGGCAGGAGAGTCCCCTTCGGTGGAGCGCACCCGTGCCCTGGTCGACGTCTTCGAGCAGGCGGAGGGCCGCCGCCCGCGCATCCTGGTCGCCAAGATGGGCCAGGACGGCCACGACCGGGGCCAGAAGGTGATTGCCACGGCCTTCGCGGACCTGGGCTTCGACGTCGACGTCGGCCCGCTGTTCCAGACCCCGGCCGAGGTCGCGCGCCAGGCGGTCGAGGCGGACGTGCACATCGTCGGGGTGTCCTCCCTCGCCGCCGGGCACCTCACGCTGGTGCCGGCGCTGCGGGAGGAACTGGCGGCGGAGGGCCGGGAGGACGTGATGGTCGTCGTCGGTGGGGTGATCCCGCCGCAGGACGTCCCCACGCTCCTGGAGATGGGGGCGGCCGCCGTGTTCCCCCCGGGTACGGTGATCCCGGACGCGGCGTACGACCTGGTGAAGCGGCTGGCGGCGGACCTGGGGCACGAGCTGACCGGGCCGGACGAAGACTGAACCGGATGCCCCCGAAGACTGTGCCGGACGGAGACTGAGGACCGGATGCCCCCGAAGACCGACATCGAGGCGTACGCCAAGGGCGTGCTCGACGGGAAGCGGGCGTTCGTCGCCCGTGCCATCACTCTCGTCGAGTCGTCCCGCGCCGATCACCGGGTGCTCGCCCAGCAACTGCTCACCGAGTTGCTGCCGCACTCGGGCGCGGCACGCCGGATCGGCGTCAGCGGGGTTCCCGGTGTCGGCAAGTCGACCTTCATCGACGCGTTCGGCACGATGCTGACGGGGCTCGGGCACCGGGTGGCGGTGCTCGCCGTCGATCCCTCGTCGAGCCGGACGGGCGGCTCCATCCTGGGCGACAAGACCCGGATGGAACGCCTGGCGGTCGATCCGTCCGCCTATGTGCGCCCCTCCCCCTCGGCGGGGACGCTGGGCGGGGTGGCGCGGGCGACGCGGGAGGCGATGGTGGTCGTGGAGGCCGCCGGTTACGACGTCGTACTGGTGGAGACGGTGGGCGTCGGCCAGTCCGAGACGGCGGTGGCGAACATGGTCGACTCCTTCCTGCTGCTCACCCTGGCCCGTACCGGCGACCAGTTGCAGGGCATCAAGAAGGGCGTCCTGGAGCTCGCCGACATCGTGGCGGTCAACAAGGCCGACGGACCGCACGAGCGCGACGCGCGGTCCGCGGCGAGGGAGCTGGCGGGCGCCCTGCGTCTGATGCACCCTGCCGACGCCAACTGGACCCCCCCGGTGCTGAGTTGCAGCGCCCGGGAGAACGCGGGGCTCGACGAGGTCTGGGACCGCCTGGAACAGCACCGTACGCTCCTGGACTCGTCCGGCCGGCTGGCCGCCAAACGGGCGGGCCAGCAGGTCGACTGGGCGTGGGCGATGGTCCGCGACGAGCTGCTCGGCCGCCTGCACTCCCATCCGGCGGTACGAAGTGCTGCACCCGGCATCGAACACGCGTTGCGCGAGGGCGAGTTGACCCCCACGCTGGCGGCGGAGCGGATTCTCGGCGCGTTCGAGGAGTGACCGCGGGCATGTCGGTGTACGCACTGATCGGCGTGGTCGCCGCCGTGGCGGGCGTCCTGCCCCCTCCGTGACCCGTACGGCGTAGCCCGTCCCCGGTCGTCCCCGGCCTCCCCCCGCGTCCCCGCGGGTCACCGGTGGGTCAGTCCTGCGCCTTGCGTTCGAGTGCGGAGATGAGGCTGTCGTCCAGCCGGGACAGCAAGGTGGCGGGGTCGGTCCAGATCTCGGCGGCGCCCGCCTGCTCCAGATCCGCGCGCGGAATGCCTCCGCAGAGCAGGCCGACGGTCCGCACCCCGGCCCGTGCTCCCGCCTTCATGTCCCACACGGTGTCCCCCACGAACACCGCGTCCTCGGGGTCCGCCCCCGCGATCTCCAGTGCCTGGTGCACCGGGTCCGGGGCGGGCTTGCCCTGTTCGACGTCGTCCGCGCTCGCGACACCCACGATGACGTCGTCCGCGCCGATGGCCCGGCGCAGGGCCGCCAGCTCGGGGCCGCCCGCCGAGGTCGCGAGCACGATGCGCCAGCCCCGTCGGTGCAGGGTGTGCAGCAGATCGCTCGTCCCGGCGAACGCGGGCAGGCGTTCGAAGTACGTCCCGTACAGCGTGGTGTGCGCGGCGCTGATCGTGTCGTCCTGGTCGCGGTCGCGGCCGTCCCCCAGAAGGTGGCTGATCAGGTCGTCCGAGCCGAGTCCCACCGCACGGTGGATGTCGCGCATCGGCACGTCGTGACCTGCCTGGCGGAAGGCCTCCCACCAGGTGACGACGTGCAGGTGGTTGGTGTCGACGAGGGTCCCGTCGACGTCGAACAGAGCCGCGCGTGCCATCCGTCTCATCCCTTGCTCGTGGTGGTGCCTCGGGTGGTGGTGCTTGCTGTGAGGTGCCTCGGCTGGTGGTGCGAGGGCCGGTGACCGGGCTCCTCGATCATGCACCCGTTCCCGGCCCGGAACATCTTGTCCGTCCGCCTGGTCCGTCTGCCCGTCCGGCTTCCCGTGCGACGGCGGCGCTACGCCCGGATTCCCGCCCTCCGCGCCGTCACACCTGCGGTTCCGCGGGTTTTGCCCTCGTCCGAAGGGGCACTGGGAAGATCGCCGGCCCGCTCGGGGGCGGCGCCCGTGTGCGCGCCCCGGCGAAGCGCTTCAGAGTGGGCAGGGTGCGGGCGGCGCCGACCTCGCCCCGCACCCACTGCTGGTGAACGTCGGTGGAGAACGAGAAGGAGTACGTGCCATGCCAGGTGACCAGATCCCGCGGCCGGCTGCCGAGGCCGCCGCGGGCTTCGCCGCCGTGGTCGGGCGCGTCGAGTCGGGCGAGCTGGAGTTCCCGCTGCCCGGCTCGGGGCGTACGGCCGACCGGTTCGCGGCGCTGCGGGACGTCGCGGCGAGCGGGCTGTGCACGGCGCGGCTGGTGGAGGGCCACGTCGACGCCACGGCCATCCTGGCGGAGCTGGGCGCTCCGGCGCCCGCCGCCGGGGAGCGGTGGGGCGTGTGGGCCGCGGAACCGCCCGGTGAGGGGCTCACGGCGATCCGCAAGGACTCGGGGTGGGTGCTCGGCGGGTTGAAGCAGTACTGCTCAGGAGCGCACAGCTGCACGCACGCGCTGGTCACCGCACGGGCCGGGGAGGAACGCCGGCTGTTCGCGGTACGGGTGGACGAAGAGGGCTGCCGGCCGGTGGAAGGCACCTGGCAGGCCGTCGGCATGGCGGGCAGCGACACTCCGGACGTGCGGTTCACCGACGTACCGGCCCAGGAGGTCGGCGGGCCGGAGGCGTACGTGCGCAGGCCGGGGTTCGAGCACGGTGGCATCGGGGTGGCCGCGTGCTGGTACGGCGGCGCGCTGGCGGTCGCCCGCGTCCTCAAGGAGGCCGCGGCACGCCGTGCGGACCCCCATACGGACGCGCACCTGGGGGCGGTGGACGTGCAGTTGCACGCGGCGCAGGTCCTGCTGGAGCGGGCGGCCGAGGAGATCGACGCGGACCCGCTGGACTCCGGGGGCGGGGCGCGGCTGCGAGCACTGCGGGTACGCGCCTTCGTGGAGTCGGTGTGCGAGGCCGTGCTGGAGCACGTGGGACGGGCCACCGGGGCCGGGCCGCTGTGCCACGACGCCCGCCACGCCCGGGACGCGGCGGACCTCACCGTGTACATCCGTCAGCACCACGCCGAACGTGATCTCGCCGGACTCGGAGCACTGCTCGCACGGCCGGAGGGCGACCGATGACCGGCGTCCCGGCCCGGCCCTTCGCCGACCCCATCCAGGCCCCGGGCACGGACGAGGCGGCGTGGCGGGCGTGGTCCGGCTGGGCGGAACTGCCCGAGCTCACCGTGAAGCCCTGCTCCCGCGCGGTCGTCGTCGCGGCGCACCCCGACGACGAGGTGCTCGGTTTCGGCGGCGCCATCGCCATGCTCGCGGCGGCCGGGGCGGAGGTGACCGTGGTCGCGGTCACGGACGGCGAGGCCTCGCACCCCGGGAGCCGGGTACTCACCGCGGAGGATCTCGTACGGGTGAGGACGGCCGAGACCCGCGCCGCGCTCGCCGAACTCGGGGCGAAGGACACCACGGTCGTACGGCTGCGGGTGCCCGACACCCAGGTCGGTCCGTACGAGGACCACGTCGCGGCACAGCTCGCGCTGCTCGTCCAGGACGCGGACCTGGTCGTCGCGCCGTGGACGGGTGACGTGCACGGCGATCACGAAGCGGCGGGGCGTGCCGCGGAGCGGGCGGCTGCCGACGCCGGCGTGCCGTGCTGGCTCTATCCGGTGTGGATGTGGCACTGGGCGACGCCGGGCGATCCCGCGGTGCCGTGGGACCGGGCGGCGCGCATCCTCCTGCCCCCGGACGTCCGGGCCCGCAAGAGGGCGGCGGTCGAGCGCTTCGTCAGCCAGGTGCGGCCACTTGGCCCCGGCCCCGGCGACGCCGCGATCCTGCCGCCCGAGGAGCTCGCCCATCATCTGCGCGACCTGGAGGTGGTGTTCCGATGACCGGCACGGCGGACCCGGCAGGAACCGCGGACGCGGCGGGTACCCTCAGCGCACGCCACGCTGCCGCGCCCCCGGGCGCCCCGGAGGGAGCCCCCGGCACCCCCGCCTCGTACTTCGACGACATGTACCGCCACGCGCCCGACCCCTGGCACCTGGCCGAGCGCTGGTACGAGCGGCGGAAGTACGACCTCACAGTGGCCTGTCTCCCGCTCCCCCGCTATCGGCGCGCCTTCGAACCCGCCTGTTCGGTCGGCGAGTTGACCGTCCGGCTCGCCGAGCGCTGCGACCAGTTGCTGGCCTGCGACCGGGTGGAGTCGGCCGTGGTCAGCGCCCGGGAGCGCACGGCCGGGCTGCCTCATGTGGAGGTCAGCCGGCTCACCCTGCCGGCGCAGTGGCCCGCGGGCAGCTTCGACCTGATCGTCCTGTCCGAACTGCTCTACTACTTCGATGCGGCCACCCTCCAGGAACTCCTGGCCCGCGTCGTCGACTCCCTCGACGAGGGCGGCACCCTCGTCACCGTCCACTGGAACCACCCGGTCCCCGAACACCTCGGCACGGGCAGCACGCTCGCCGAGATCGTCGGCTCGGTCTCAGGGCTGTCGCTGACGGCCGACCACCGGGAGGACGACTTCGTCCTCCAGGTGTACGTGCGTACGGGCCCGGACGGTGCGCCCGCGCCCTCGCCCGCCGCGCGCGAAGGCCTCGTATGACGGGTGTGGAGCCACGGCGCTCCGTCGTCGTGATCGTTCCGGCGTGCAACGAGCAGTCCCTGCTGCCGGCGGCGCTGGATGCGATCGGCACCGCGGCCAGGCACCCCGCTCTCGAATCGGTGCGGGTGGTCACGGTGGTCGCGGCGGACAGCTGCACGGACGGCACGGCAGCGATCGCGCGGTCAGCGGGCGCGTTGGTCGTCCCGGTCCGCTACCGCAACGTCGGGCGCGCCAGGGCCGCCGCGGTGGCGGCGGGGCTCGCCACCCTCCCCGCCGCCGGGGCCGGCAGTGCGTGGATCGCGTCCACGGACGCCGACAGCAGGGTGCCGGCGGACTGGCTGGCCTTCCATCTGGCCAGGGCGGAAGAGGGTTGGGAGGCGCTCGTCGGAACCGTCGCCGTGGACCGCTGGCCGCCGCACTCGCGCAACCTCGCCGTCCGCTACCACCGCCTGTACGAGGCGTCCCGGCCGCCCGCGGGGCACCGCGGGCCGCGGGACCAGGGGCGGACCGGCTGGCAGCATCCGCACGTGCACGGTGCGAACCTCGGCTGTTCGGCGGGCGCGTACGCGGCGGCGGGCGGCTTCCCGCCGTTGCCGCTGGACGAGGACCACGGTCTGGTCGCCGCCCTGGAGCGGGCCGGGGCCCGGATCCTGCGTACTCCCGACTGTCCCGTCACCACCTCCAGCCGGTTGCGCCCCCGGGCCCGCGGGGGCTTCGGCGATCACCTGGCCCGCCTCGACAGCCTCGACCGCGTGGACCGGCCGGCCAAGATCGTCGGGGAGCCCGAAGAGGCCGGGGAAGCCGCGGGATAGCGGACCGCACCGCGCACCGCACAAACGGGGGCCAGGACGGCCCTTGGCGGGCCGCACCCGCGCACCACACAAGCGGAGGCCAGGACGGGCCCTTGGCGGACCGTCCTGGCCTCCGTGCTGCTCCGGAACCCGCTTCTCAGCCGGTCGCGGAGTCCCTACGCGCGCCTGCGGGGTCCTTGCGCATGCCCGAGGGGTCCGTACGTGCCGCGCACAGCGCCCAGATGACGAACACGCCGATGCCGATGGAGATCAACGCCCAGATCGGCACGTACGGCAGCCACAGGAAGTTGACGACGATGCTCAGGGCGGCGAGCATCACACCGGTCGCCCTGGCCCACAGGGCGTTCTTGAGGATGCCCCAGCCGACCACGGCGAGCACGATGCCGAGGATGAGGTGGATCCAGCCCCAGGTGGTGACGTTGAACTTGAAGACGTAGTCGCCGAGGCGGGTGTAGACGTCGTCCTTGGCGATGCCGACGATGCCCTTCAGGATGTCGAGAACGCCGTCCACCAGCAGCAGCACGCCTGCGAACATGGTTCCGCCCGCCGCCCAGGGGCTGCCGCCCGCGAGGTGCGGGTCGGTGCCGCTCGGGGTTCCTGCGGGCGTCGTTGAATGTGCCACGAGAAGCTCCTTCGTCGGGCGGTACGTCGCGAACCGACGTGGCAACCACGGTCAGGGCCGCGGGAGGTGGACGACAGCGGAGAGGGGCCGTTCGGGTGACAGCACCGCTGACCGTGTCGCTCGTCCTCGGCCTGTCCGAGGGGCGGGCGTGCACCCCCGCCGCCAGGCACATCTCCCCCATCGGGACAGGAGCAGCACAGTGAGCCATCCATCTGAAGACAGCCCCGCACCCCGGTGGGAGCCCACGGCCGCCGGGGTGCTGCGCCTCCCGTCCGGACGGCTGGTCCGGGGCCGGGGACTGCGCGTCCGCCTGCCGGAGGGTCCGGCCCCTACCTACGCCTTGTATCTGCTCGGTGAGCAGCCGCCCGCGGTGCCGTGGGAGGCGCACTGGCTGCGCTGGCCGGACTTCCGGCTGCCGGCCGACCGGGGCGGGGCCCAAACCGTGCTGGCCGAGGCCCTGGCCCGTACCGGCACCGACCGCGTCGAGCTGGCCTGCGCCGGCGGCCGCGGACGCACCGGCACCGCACTCGCCTGCCTCGCCGTCCTGGACGGCGTCCCCCCGCGGGACGCGGTCCGCTACGTCCGCGCCCACTACGACCGCCGCGCGGTCGAGACCCCCTGGCAGAAGCGCTACGTACGGCACTTCACCCCCTGAACCCACCGCGCGGGATCCCCACCACACACAGGCAGCGGTCGCACACCCCTCTCCCGGGAGCCACCGCTCTTGGATACTGAGGACGCAGTTCGACCGCCCCTGCGCCGCCCTGCTGGAGGTACACATGAGGATGCTCATCAACGTGCCGGAGACCGTCGTGTCGGACGCCTTGCGCGGAATGGCCGCCGCGCATCCCGAACTCGCCGTCGACGTGGAGAACCGGGTCGTGGTGCGGCGGGACGCACCCGTCGCGGGAAGGGTCGGACTCGTCTCCGGCGGCGGCAGCGGGCACGAGCCGCTGCACGGGGGCTTCGTGGGCCCCGGAATGCTCTCTGCCGCCTGCCCCGGCGAGGTGTTCACGTCACCCGTGCCGGACCAGATGGTGCGCGCTGCCGCCGCCGTCGACGCGGGCCTGGGGGTGCTGTTCGTCGTCAAGAACTACACCGGGGACGTACTGAACTTCGACATGGCGGCGGAACTGGCGGAGGAGGAGGGCATCCGCGTCGACAAGGTGCTTGTCAACGACGACGTCGCGGTGACCGACAGCTTGTTCACGGCGGGACGGCGCGGCACCGGGGCGACCCTTTTCGTGGAGAAGATAGCCGGGGCGGCGGCGGAAGAGGGCGCCCCGTTGGAGCGGGTGGCCGAGGTGGCGCGGCGGGTGAACGGGTCCGCGCGGAGCTTCGGGGTGGCGCTCAGCGCCTGCTCGACCCCGGCCAAGGGCAGCCCGACCTTCGAACTGCCGGCAGGAAAACTTGAGTTGGGCATCGGTATCCACGGCGAGCCGGGGCGCGAGCGGCGGGCCATGATGACCTCGCACGAGATCGCCGACTACGCGGTGGACGCCGTGCTGGACGACCTGCGACCGACCGGCCCGGTACTGGCCCTGGTGAACGGGATGGGCGCGACCCCCCTGTTGGAGCTCTACGGGTTCAACGCCGAGGTGCAGCGGGTCCTTCGCGAGCGTGGCGTGCCCGTGGCCCGTACCCTCGTCGGGAACTACGTCACGTCCCTCGACATGGCGGGTTGCTCGGTGACGCTCTGCCAGGTCGACGAGGAACTGCTGCGGTGGTGGGACGCGCCCGTACAGACTGCTTCACTGCGCTGGGGCCGCTGAGAATCCCCGTGCCGGAGGCAGTCGCCGGATCCAGGGCCAGGGTCAAGGGCAGAGCCAGAGTCAGGGAAGCGTTCTCGGAAGGAGACTTGGTGTTGGATTCTTCGTTCTTCCACCGGTGGATGAGCGGCATGGCCTCCGCCGTCAAGGAGGCGGCCGACCGGCTGACGGAGCTCGACTCCGCGATCGGCGACGCCGACCACGGAAGCAATCTGCGGCGCGGCTTCGCAGCCGTCGCAACTGTGCTGGAGAAGGAGCCGCCCAGCACACCTGGCGGCGTACTGTCCCTGGCCGGACGGCAGTTGATTTCGACGGTGGGCGGTGCGTCGGGGCCGCTGTACGGGACGTTGCTGCGGCGCACGGGCAAGGCGCTCGGCGAGGCGCAGGAGGTGTCCGTGGCGGAACTCGCCCAGGCCCTGCGGGCCGGTGTCGACGCCGTGGCGAAGCTGGGCGGGGCCGCGGCGGGAGACAAGACGATGCTGGACGCGCTGCTGCCCGCGGTGGCCGTCCTGGAGGAGCGCTCCAGTTCGGGAGTACCGTCGCCCGCCGAGGTCTTCGCCGCCGCCCGTGACGCCGCGGAGAGCGGCGCTCTGGCCACCGTGCCGCTCCAGGCACGCAAGGGGCGGGCCAGTTACCTCGGTGCGCGAAGTGTCGGCCACCAGGACCCAGGAGCCACCTCGGCCGCCCTGCTGCTCCGTACGCTCGCCGGGGTGGACGGATGAGCGCGGTGAAGGACGGCGGCAGCGTGGCGGACGGCGGCGGCCTGGTCGGGGTGGTGCTCGTGTCGCACAGTGCGGCGGTGGCAGCGGCCGTCGCCGAGCTGGCCCGGGGGCTGGCCGGGGGCGGCCCCGCCGCTCCGGTCGCCGCCGCGGGCGGAGACTCGGACGGTGGCCTCGGCACCAGCGCGCAACTGATCGCCGAAGCAGCCTGGTCGGTGGACCGCGGGGCCGGAGTTGCGGTGCTCGTCGACCTGGGCAGTGCCGTACTCACGGTGAAGTCAATGCTCGCGGACGCGGACGCGGAGGAGGCGGCGGCGGAAGCGGAGAGTGACCGTGGGCCGGACGGTGCGGGGGGCGGACTGCCGCCCCGCACACGGATGTTGGACGCGCCCTTCGTGGAGGGCGCGGTGGCCGCCGTCGTCACCGCTTCGGCAGGGGCTCCGCTGGACGCCATCGAGTCGGCGGCCACCGAGGCGTACACCTACCGGAAGGTCTGACACCCGTACCGGAAGGTGTGACACCGGTACCGGAATGTAAGACACCGGTACCGAGAGGTCTCCCACCGGCATCCGGCGGGACGGCGTCCGCGCAGGAGCCGTCACGTTCGTGCCGCGTTCGCGTCCGCGTCCGCTCGATTCAGTAGCCCGCGGGGGTGACGCCCACACCCGCGCCCCCTGCCACCGCGTCCTCCGCCGGCGCGAACCAGGTCGGCTCGTTCGCGAGGGCCTGCTTGATCCGGAAGGTGGCGAACTCCCGCATCTCGGGGAGCGCGTCGACCGGGAACCAGCCGACCTCAAGGGACTCCTCGTCGTTGACCGCCGCCTCGCCGCCGGTGGCCCGGCAGGCCACCGTGATGTCCATGAACTGGCAGATGTCGCCGTTGGCGTACTGCATCGGCCGCAGGGTCTGGACCAGGACGACCCGCTCCACCTCGCACTCGACCGCCGTCTCCTCGAACACCTCGCGCACCGCCGTCCGGGCCGGCTGCTCGCCGGGGTCGGAGATGCCGCCGACGAGGGACCACTCGCCGTTGTCGGAGCGCCGCCCGAGCAGCACCCGGCCCTCGTCGTCGAAGACGACGGCCGTCACGCCCGGGAGAAAGAGCAGTTGGTGTCCCGCGGTGGAACGGATGTTCTTGATGAAATCGGGAGTAGCCATGACAGAACCCTAATGGAGCTGTTACTTGCGTCGTGCACGTACTGCTCGCGTGACGGTCCACGCGATGCCGGCCGCACCGAGCAGGGCCAGTGCGATCTCCGGGGCGATGCCGACCCGGGTTGCGGGAGTCAGCGAGGAGCGCAGCGGCACCTTCGCGACCAGGGCGTCCGGGGTGAACATCTTGGTCTGCTGGACGACCTTGCCGTCGGGCTGGATGACCGCGCTGACACCGCTGGTGACCGGCACGAGGACGGCCCTGCCGTGCTCGGCGGCACGCACCCGGCTCATGGCCAGTTGCTGGTACGTCATCTCGCTGCGGCCGAAGGTGGCGTTGTTGCTGGGTACGGCGATGAGCTGGCCGCCGTGCACCACCGTGTCCCGTACGGCGTCGTCGAAGGCCGCCTCGTAACAGGTGACCAGGCCTACCTTTGTGCCCGCCATGTCGAAGACGCCGACCTTCTTGCCGGGTCCGAAGTCACGGCGCACCCGGTCCACGTCCGAACTGAAGAGGCGGGCGAAGTCGCGCATCGGCATGTACTCGCCGAACGGCTGTATGTGCCGTTTGTCGTACGTGTCGACGGGCCCGCGCTCGGGGTCCCACTGGATGAGGGTGTTGCGCAGTTTGCCGGTGTCGGGGGTGAGCACCGCGCCGATCGCGACGGGGACGCCGATCTCCCGGACGGCCCGGTCGATGACTTCGCGGGCGTCGTAGTTGCGGTACGGGTCGAGGTCCGAGGAGTTCTCCGGCCAGATGACGAAGTCGGGCCGGGGCTCCTTGTGGTTCTTGACGTCCTCGGCGAGCTGCTCGGTACGGCGGGCGTGGTTGTCGAGGACGGCGCGCCGCTGGTCGTTGAAGTCCAGGCCGAGGCGCGGCACGTTGCCCTGGATCAGGCCGACGGTGGCCGTGCCGTCCTCGGCGGAATCGTCGAGGAGGGGGCGGGCGGCGAGCGACACCACCAGGGGGACGAGCACGGCGAGAGCCGCCACCGCGACACCTGCTCGGGAGGCGGGCCTCGTCCCGCCGGACGGGGCGGGGCGCGAGGCCGGGAACGGGCGCCCGCCGGACGGGGCGGTGCGCCGGGCCAGGAACTGCCGCACCGCCTCGTAGAGGCCGAATCCGCACAGGGCGACGGCGAAGCCGACGAGCGGGGTGCCGCCGAGCGCCGCCAGCGGCAGGAAGACCCCGTCCGCCTGCCCGAAGGCGATCTTCCCCCAGGAGAAGCCCTCGAAGGGGAACCGGGATCGCAGCCCCTCCCCCAGGACCCACAGCCCGGCCGCCCACACGGGCCAGGCGGGGAGCTTCGAGGTCGCGGTCACGCCCATGCCGACAAAACCGAGGAACAGCGCCTCGATGAGGGCGAGCGCGAGCCACGGCACGGGGCCGACCTCCTCGCCCGTCCAGGACAGCAGCGGGACGAGGAAGCCGATCCCGAAAAGCAACCCGAGGCCGAATCCGGTGCGCAGCCTGCGCCCGCGCAGGGCCCAGCCGAGCAGGGCGAAACCGGGCAGGGCCAGCCACCACAGGGGGCGGGGCGGGAAGCTCGCGTAGAGCAGCAGTCCGGACACGGCGGCTGCGGCGGACCGCACCAGCCAGAACCCTCGGCGGGGTGCGGCCGGGGCAGGTTCCGGCGGGGCTGCTGCGGGGGTGATGGTGGCGCTCACCCGGCGGAGTCTACGGTGGCTCCGGGCGCGCTGAGCAGGACGGTCCCTCGCTGCCGCCCGCAGGGGCGGAAGCCCGCCAGGCGTTTGCGTCGTCCGTGCACGATCCAGGCGATGCGTCGTCCGTGCACGGCCCAGACGATGCGTCGTCCGTGCACGGCCCAGGCGATGCGTCGTCTCGGCACGATCCAGGCGATGCGTCGTCCAGGCACGATGTTGCGAGACACATCCACAAATTTCGCCGCTCCCGTTACCGTGTGCGCCAGTCCTTGCCGCACGGCCGGTTCCGGCCGGAGCCGGCGGGGCCCGTCACGGTGCGGGGGGCGGCGGGATGGACGTGCGCAGCGGCGGTCCGGTCACGGAGGGCGGGCAGGAGCCCCGGGACCGCGGTGGCGCGTGTGACGTGGCCGGCGCGGTCGTGCTGGGCCTGTGCGCCGTCTGGGCGCTGGTCTGCGCCGCCGGGCGGGACGCGCGCCCCGAGGGCGTGCTGCTCGCGGTGCTCGCGGTCGCCGCCGGGTACGCGTGCGGGCGGATCTTCGGCACCCTGCTGCCGGTGCTCGCCGCCACTTCTCTCGCGCTCGGCGCCCTCGGGCTCGCCCTGGCATCCGGGGAAAGCATGCCAGGTGCGAGCGCGTCACCGGCGCCGGGGCACATGGGGGCGGCCGCCGCGTTGCTGGTGCTGGCCGCGGGTGCGGCATGTGTCGCGGCCGGGGCCGCGCAGGCGGCTGCCGTACGGGTGCTGCTGCGGCTGGTGGCTCTCGCGGTGGCCGCGGGGGCGCTCGCCCTGGGGTCGGCGGCCGGCTTCGCCGCGGTGCTGGGGGTGCTGCTGTGCTCCCTGGCGGCCGCCAGGATGCGGCGCAGACTGCCCGGCCTGGTGGGGCTGGTGGTGGCCGCGGTCTTGGTCGTCGGGGCGTCCTGGGCGGTCGCCGAGGACGTACTCCCGCAGGGGCTGACGGTGTCCCTGCGCGGACAGCTCACGCCGAGCCGGGTGGGGCTGTGGCAGGACGCTCTGGACATGGCCAAGGAGAACCCGCTGGCCGGGGTGGGCCCCGACCGGTTCGGCGGGCTCAGCCAGGTCGCCCGCCAGAGCGTCGACTCCGACGGCAAACCGCACTCGGCGCCGTTGCAGCAGGCGGCCGAGCAGGGGGTGATGGGCGTGGCACTGCTCGGTGCGGCCTACTGCTGGCTGGTGTACGGGCTGTGGCGCTCGCCCCGGAGCACGCCGGTCGTCCTCTCCGCGGGCGCCGCGCTGACGGCGCTGGCAGCTCTGGCGAGCATCGGCAACGCGTTGAGTTTCACGCCGGTGACGGCCGGTGCCGCACTGCTGGCGGGTCTGGCCACGGCGCGCCTCCAGCAGGGCGCGGCCGAGGACCCGCCGCGGGACCGGGCGCGCGACCTGCACCGCTGAACCGTCGGGCGCTCGGCCCGCACCGCCCAACCGTCAGACGCTCGGCCCGCCGGCCGCCGAGCCGTCAGGCACTCACCCTGCACCACCGAGCCGTCAAGCGCTCGGCCTGCCCGCCGCCGGGTCGAGGCGGAGCCGGTCCCGGACTGCTCGGACCGCGCCCGCCGCGTCGTCGACGGTGACCGTGAACGTACGTCCGTCGCCGAGCTTCAGCACCACGGCCTCGCCGCGGCGCACCACCACCGCCATGCCCTGGTCGGGCCGCCAGCGGTAGCCCCAGCCGCCCCACTGACGCGGGGTGACCCGTGGCGCGAACTCGGCGCCGACGACGTGCGAGAGCAGGATGCGGCGGCGGGGCAGCCCGATGTGGCCGCAGCGTACTTCCAGGGCGTGGTCGTCGACCTTCACCGCCACATGGACGAACGCCAGTGTCCCGAACAGGATGAGCAGTCCGGCCGCGACGCAGCCGACGACCGCCATCAGGAGCGGGACGACGCCGGAGACCCAGGAGGAGTCGACGGCGAGTTCGATGCCCAGCGCCAGGAAAGCCGCGCCGGAGGCCGAGAGCAGCCACTGCGCGCGGTTGGTCGCACGGCCGGTCCAGGTGTTCGCGTGGGGGGCGGGCTCGCTCGGGAGACCCTCAGCCCCGGGGATTTCCCTCATGCGTGGCAGCGTACTCACGTTCCGCGGTCATGGCAGCCAGCAGGCGTCCCTCGGAGTAGGCGAGGGCGGGTGCGGTCAGCGTGGCCGACCTGCGTCCGCTGAGGAGAACCGTGAGGTGGGATGAGGGATCGGCGGCCGGCGCCGGCTGGGCACCGGCCCGGCGAAGTGCCTGCGCCGCGACGGCCTCCGCCGAGCCGAGCAGCGTCAGGGGTGTCTCGGCGTCGGCCGGCTGGAGGGCCGCGCGGATGCGGTCCTCGACCAGCTCGTAATGGGTGCATCCCAGGACGACGGTCCTTACATCGGACGGCGTCAGCGCGGCGGCGGCGGCCACCGCCCGGTCGATCCCGTCCTCGTCGGCGACCTCCAGCGCGTCCGCGAGGCCGGGGCAGGGCACCTCGGTGACCCGGACACCCGCGGCGAAGTCACGGATCAGGCCGCGCTGGTAGGGGCTGCCGGTGGTGGCCGGGGTGGCCCAGATCGCGAAGGGGCCGCCCCCCGCGGCCGCAGGCTTGATCGCAGGAACCGTGCCGATGACCGGAATCCCCGGCTCCAGCTCGGCGCGGATCGTCTCCAGCGCGTGCACGGTGGCGGTGTTGCAGCCGATGATCAGTGCGTCCGGCCGGTGCGCGGCGGCGGCCCTGGCGACGGCCAGGGCGTGCGCCGTGATGTCCTCGGGGGTACGGGGCCCCCAGGGCATCCCGTCGGGGTCGGAGGCGACGACCAGGTCGGCGTCGGGCCGCAGCCGGTGCACCGCCGCCGCCGCTGCCAGCAGTCCGATTCCGGAGTCCATGAGCGCGATCTTCACCCCGTCACCTTAGCCCGACCCTTCGAACGCCCCGGCGTCCTCCCGCCGGGCCCGCTCCTGCGGCAGACTGCGACGGTGAGCGTCGTCGCGTGGATCGCTGTGGGATCGCTGACCGTCTGGCTGTGGCTGCTCCTCGGCCACGGTTTCTTCTGGCGTACCGATCAGCGCCTGCCGCGCCGGGCCGAGCCGCCCGCGGGGCAGTGGCCTTACGTGGCCGTGGTGGTGCCCGCGCGCGACGAGGCGGCGGTGCTGCCGGAGAGCCTGCCGTCACTGCTGACCCAGGACTACCCGGGCGGCGCCGAGGTGATCCTGGTCGACGACGGGAGCAGCGACGGCACGGGCAAGCTCGCGCGCGCCCTGTCGGCGCAGTACGGCGGGCTGCCGCTGACGGTGATCTCCCCAGGTGAGCCGGGCCCCGGGTGGACGGGCAAGCTGTGGGCGGTGCGCTACGGGATCGAGCTGGCCCGAGCGAGCAGCCCGGAGTATCTGCTGCTCACGGACGCCGACATCGCCCACGAGCCGGACAGCCTGCGGGAGCTGGTGGCCTCGGCGCGCGGCGGAGGATTCGACCTGGTGTCACAGATGGCCCGGCTGCGCGTGGTCAGTTACTGGGAGCGCCTCGTCGTCCCGGCGTTCGTGTACTTCTTCGCGCAGCTCTATCCGTTCCGGTGGGTCAACCGCGACGGGTCGCGGACGGCCGCCGCCGCGGGCGGGTGCGTGCTGCTGCGTACGGAGACGGCGCAGCGTGCGCGGGTGCCCGAGTCGATCCGGGGCGCGGTGATCGACGACGTGGCGCTGGCCCGGGTCGTGCGGCGCGCGGGCGGGCGGATCTGGCTCGGTCTCGCCGACCGGGTGGACAGCGTGCGCCCCTACCCGGGCCTCGGCGACCTCTGGCGGATGGTCTCGCGCAGCGCGTACGCACAGCTGCGGCACAGCCCGCTGCTGCTGCTCGTGACGGTGGCCGGGCTCGCGGTGGTGTACCTGGCACCGCCGTACGCGTTGGGGGTCGGGCTGCTCACCGGGGACGCGGCGGCCGGGTGGGCGGGGCTCGCGGCGTGGGCGGTGCTGGCGGGGACGTACGTCCCGGTGCTGCGGTACTACCGGCTCACGCTGGCGCTGGCCCCGCTGCTGCCGTTCACGGCGCTCCTGTACACGCTGATGACGGTGGACTCGGCGGTCCAGCACCTCAGGGGCCGGGGCGCGGCCTGGAAGGGGCGTACCTACGCCGGTCCCCGGGCCGCGCCGGACCGCTGAGGGGCCCTCACTTCCGGCCGGGGGTCCAGTTCATGCCCCAGCCGTAGGCCTGGTCGACGGTGCGCTGCGGGCTCACGCCGCGCTGGGGCACCAGGTACTGGGCCTCCCTGCGGACCGTGAGGTCGCCGTTCTCGTAACTGATCAGGGCGAGGGCCGCGACCGTCGAGGGCACGGTGCACTCGTCGAGCGAGAAGTCGATCGGGGCGCCGTTCTGCGGGGTGAGGGTCACCGTGGCGTGCAGATCGGCGAAGGAGCGCGCACCCTCGTAGATCGTCACGAAGATGAGCACGCGGCGCAGTTGGGCCTTGTGGTCGAGGTTGACGGTGAGGTTCTCGCCTGCGGAGAGCGCGCCGGTGCGGTCGTCGCCGTCCAGCAGGATGAAGGGCGGCTGGTGGAGCGAGCCGAACGCGTTGCCCAGGGCCTGCACCACGCCCTTGCGGCCGTCGGTGAGTTCGTACAGCGCGCACAGGTCGAGGTCGAGGTCGGAGTGCTGCGCCATCGCCCGGCCGAGCTTGCTGCCCCAGCCCTTGAACTGCTTGCGGGACTCCCAGTTGAGGTTGACGCGCATGGCGCCGCTGGAGCCGCCCTGCTTGGCGAGGGAGACGGCCGGCGCGGCCTTGGTGAGCGTGACCTTGGTCAGTTGCACGGGAGCGGTCGCCGGCCCCGGCGCGGGGGCGGCGGGTGCCACGGGGGGCGGCGTGGCGTGGGACGGCGCTGGCGCGGACGGCCACGAGGTGGCGAGGGCCTGCGGCGCGTCGGGAGCCGCGGGCCACACGGGCACGGTGGGCGCGGGCTCAGGTGCGGGCGCGGGGGCAGGGGTGGGAGGAGCCGGCGTGGGGGCTGCCGGTGCGGGGGCAGGTGCGGAGGAGGGGGCAGGGGCGGGGGCGGCCCGCTGCGGTTCGTCGACCGTGATGCCGTAGTCCGTCGCGAGCCCTTCGAGGCCGCTGCTGTAGCCCTGGCCGACCGCCCTGAACTTCCAGGCGCCCTGGCGCCGGTAGAGCTCCCCGAGCACGAACGCCGTCTCCACGGTGGCGTCCTGGCTGTCGAAGCGGGCGATCTCCGCGCCGCTCGCCGCGTCCAGCACCCGTACGTACAGCCCCGGCACCTGCCCGAAGCTGCCGCCGTCGGCGGACGCGGCCAGCACCACGGTCTCGACCGCGCCCTCCACGCGCGCGAGGTCGACGGAGAGGGTGTCGGTCACCTCGCCGGCGCCGCCGGGCCGCTTGCCGTCGTGGCGGACCGCGCCCGAGGCGTGCGCGGGCTGGTTGTAGAACACGAAGTCGGCGTCCGAGCGCACCCGGCCACCGGTGAGCAGGAGCGCGGACGCGTCGACGTCGGGCACCCCGGGGCCCGATCGGCGGCCCACCTCGATCCGCACGGACTGTGCCGGCACCGGCACGTTGGTTCCCTTAAGCATGGACATGCTCGCCCCCATCGCGAGTCGAAATAGACCGTTCCTTACACGATCCGAACGCTACAAGACGACCGTTTTCCCCAAGTTCGCTCTGATTAGTGACCCAGGACCACTCACAACACGTAAAACAACCCTCTTATCGGGCTCCCCAACCAGAACATCTTGGGCTTAACTTAGTTGCCATGACCTCCCCCCGCGCCACCTATGGCGGCGGCTACTATTCCGCGCCGTCCTTCCCGGACACCCCGATCTACGACTCCCTCGTCGCCGAGCGGGGCACGCCCCAGATCGCCCCGATCCGGGTGCCCGCCATGTACGACTCGGGCAACAGCTATCTGCCGGCCCTGCCGTCCGCGCTTCCCGCACTGCCGGCCGCACCTTCGCACCCGCAGCCCGCCTACGGCTACCCCCAGCCCGCGCAGCAGCAGCCGCCCGTCCAGCAGTACCAGCAGGCACCGCACCTGCAGCAGGCTCCCGTTCCGCAACTGCAGAACGCGCCCGCGCCGTACATCCCGCAGCAGGCCGGCCCGCCGCGCGGGTACCCGGGTGGCCAGCCCCCGCAGATGCAGCGTCCGCAACCGCAGCGCCCGGTCGCACCGCAGGGGCAGCAGCAGCCGCAGCCGCAGCGTCCCGTCGCACCCGCAGGTTACGAGGCGATGCGTCCGGTGGCCCCGCGCCCCGCGCCCGCCGCCGCACCGTACGAGGACCCGTACAACAGGCAGTACCAGCAGGGCGGCGGCTACTAGGGGGACCGGCCGGGAGCTGCTGGAGGCACTCCCCGCCCGGAGGCACACAGTGGACTCGGAAAGATGTCCGAGCCCGCTGGCAGGATGGTCCGCATGACCCACTCTGTTGAGGCCTCGGTGCACTCGCTGCACGTCTATCCGGTGAAGGCGACCCGCGGTTGCGCACCCCGGGAACTGGCGATCGAGCCCTGGGGGCCCGTCGGGGACCGCAGATGGCTGCTGACCGACGCGTCGGGGAAGGGGATCACCCAGCGCGAGCACCCGAGGCTGGCGCTCGCCGGGTCCGAACCGCTGCCCGGCGGTGCGGTGCGGCTGTCCGCCCCGGGCCTCGACCCGCTGGAGGTGAGCGTCCCCGCGCCCGTACGGACGGTGCCGGTGACGCTGTTCGGCGACAAGTACGAGGCGGTGCCCGCCGGTTCGGCGGCCGACGCGTGGTGGGGCGCGTACCTGGGCTGCGAGGTGCGCATGGTGCACATGGACGACCCGGCGCACCGCCGGCTCATACACCCCGACTTCGGGCGCGCGGGCGAGAGCGTGAGCTTCGCCGACGGGTTCCCCCTCCTCGTCACCACCCTGTCCTCGCTCGACGCCCTCAACTCGCTGATCGCGCAGGGCGACATGCCGGACGAGGGCCCCCTTCCGATGAACCGGTTCCGGCCGAATCTGGTGCTGGCGGGCACCGCCCCCTGGGCGGAGGACGGCTGGCGCCGGATCACCGTCGGCGAGGTCTCCTTCCGGGTCGCGAAACCGTCCGGGCGCTGCGTCGTCACCACCACGGACCAGGCCACCGCCGAGCGCGGCAAGGAGCCGCTGCGCACCCTCGCGAAGCACCGCAGGTCCGCCGGGATGCTGGTCTTCGGCCAGAACGTGGTGCCGGAAGGCACCGGGGTGCTGCGGATCGGTGACCCGGTGGTCTTCGAGGAGGCATAGAGTTCTGTCCCGGTTCGGCCGAATGAGCACGCCCCCTCCCGGGAACTCGCTGATGCGGCAGGCGCGTTGGGCGGACGCGGAAGGGGCGGGGACGTGCGAGCAGCCGAGGAGCCTTCGAGGGCGGCGGAACGGATGTGGTCCGCGCGGAGGCGGCGGACCGCGTCGGGCGTGTGGCGCTGGCGTGACAGTCCGCTGCGCCGCGGCACCGATCTCGTGGAGGCCTGGGCCGCGCTCGTCGCGCTCCTGCTGATCGTCCTCGCCGCCCCGGCGGCGGGACTGGCCGTCGGACTGCGCACGAACGCCTCCCTCCAGCACGCGGCGCGCGTCCAGCACCACGAGCGGCACGAGACCCAGGGCGTGGTGCTGCGCCCGCTGCGCGAGCGGCGCGCGGACGGCGGGGCGGGGACGAGCACCGGATACGCCGGCCCGGTCGGCGTGCTGGCCCGCTGGACCGCCCACGACGGCACCCGGCACACCGGGCGGGCCACGACGCTCAACCGGGCGGCCGACCCCGGGGACACCTTCCCGATGTGGACCGACGGCCACGGCCGCATCGTCAACCGCCCCCTGGACGCCTCGACGGCGGCCGCCCAGGCCGCACTCACGGGTCTGGGCGCGGCAGCCACGGTCGCGGCCCTGGCGCACTGTGCGAGGCTGCTGGTCGTACGGCGTCTCATGCAACGGCGGTACGAGCGGCTCGACCGGGCGTGGGCGAAGGTCGGTCCCGAGTGGGGCCGCACGGGCGCGGGCGGCTGACGCTGCCCGGACCGGTCAACTGCCGCTTCCCCCGCGCGCTACGGTGGTGCAGCGAGATCGACGTGAGCAGCGGGACGTACGAGGTGGGGGCACGGCAACGCCATGGCACAGGGCACGGTCCAGGTGACGCACTCCGGTACTTCGAGGTGGCGGCGCCGCACGGGTGAGTACGACTCCCTCGCCGCCGCCCTGGAGGCCGCGGGGGACGGCGACGTCCTCACCATCGCCCCAGGCACGTACCGGGAGAACCTCGTCGTACGGCGCTCGGTGACGCTGCGCGCCCCCGAGGGTGGTGCCGGTTCGGTGCGGATCGCCCCGGTGGACGGCGTCGCGCTGACGGTCCGCGCCTCCGCCGTCGTACAGGAACTGTGCCTGGAGGGCCAGGACTCCGCCGCGCCCGCGCTGCTGATCGAGGACGGCACGCCGGAGCTGGAGGGGCTGCGCATCGTGACGCGCTCCGCGGTCGGCATCGAGGTGCGCGGCGCCGCACGGCCGACGGTGCGGCGTTGCACGATCGACAACCCGGGCGGCGTCGGCATCGGCGTGCTGGACGGCGCGGGCGGTCTGTTCGAGGACTGCGAGGTCGCCGCGGCGGGCCAGGCCGGGGTCTCGGTCAGCGGGGGCGCGCACCCGCGGCTGGAGCGCTGCCGCATCCACCACACGTCCGGCTCGGGGCTCGCGGTGTCCGGCGAGGGCTCAGGCGTCGAGGCGATCGGCTGCGAGATCTACGAGGTGAAGGGCACCGGCGTGCAGGTCACCTCGCGCGGCACGGGACACCTCACCGGGTGTTCGGTGCACCGGACCTCGGCCGACGGCGTGACGCTCGACACGGACGCGGTACTGACGCTGTCCGACTGCGACATCCACGACATCCCGGAGAACGCCGTCGACCTGCGGGGGCGCGCGGTGCTCACCCTGTCCCGCTCCACGGTGCGGCGCTTCGGCCGCAACGGCCTCTCGGTGTGGGACCCGGGCACCCGGGTGGACGCCAACGGCTGTGAGATCCACGACAGCACGGGCGACTACCCGGCGGTGTGGGTCAGCGACGGCGCGACCGCCGTCCTGGACTCCTGCCGGGTGCACGACGTGCCGGACGCCCTGTTCGTCCTGGACCGGGGTTCGCGCGCCGACGTCGTGGACAGCGACCTCTCGCAGGTGCGCAACACCGCTGTGTCGGTGAGTGACGGGGCGATCGCGCAGCTCGACGACTGCCGCATCAAGGAGGCGTCGACGGGCGCGTGGTTCCGGGACCACGGAAGCGGCGGCACCCTCGCGAACTGCACGATCGACGCCGTGCAGACGGGCGTGATCGTCACCAAGGGCGCCGACCCGCGGATCGAACGGTGCACCGTCACCTCCCCCGCCGAGTCGGGGTTCTACGTCTCCGCGGAGGGACGCGGCACCTTCCACGGCTGCCGGGTGACCGGCAGCAGCGGTTACGGCTTCCACGTCATGGACGGCTGCCGTACGACCTTGACGCGCTGCCGCACCGAGCGGTGCGCGCGCGGCGGTTACGAGTTCGCCGAGGACGGCCCCGTCGTCGAGGACTGCACCAGTGACGAGAGCGGGGTGAGGGCCGCCGCCGCCGAACCGCCGCCGGTGGTGCTGACCGCCACCCAGTCCCCCGGTCTGCTCTCCGACATCCCCGTGCAGCGCCCGACGGCCACCTCCGTCCCCACGTCCGGCACCCCTGCCGTGGACCCGTCCCGTTCCTCGCAGGACGTGCTCGGTGAACTCGACGCGCTGGTGGGCCTGGAGAGCGTCAAACGGGAGGTGCGCGCCCTCACCGACATGATCGAGATCGGGCGCAGACGGCAGGAGGCCGGGCTCAAGGCGGCGTCGGTGCGCCGGCACCTGGTGTTCACCGGCTCCCCCGGCACGGGCAAGACGACGGTGGCCCGGCTGTACGGCGAGATCCTGGCGTCCCTCGGGGTGCTGGAGCGCGGCCACCTCGTCGAGGTGTCCCGGGTCGACCTGGTGGGTGAGCACATCGGGTCGACGGCCATCCGCACCCAGGAGGCGTTCGACAGGGCGCGCGGCGGGGTGCTGTTCATCGACGAGGCGTACGCGCTCTCCCCCGAGGACTCCGGCCGGGACTTCGGCAAGGAGGCCATCGACACGCTGGTGAAGCTGATGGAGGACCACCGGGAGGCGGTGGTGGTGATCGTGGCGGGCTACACGGCGGAGATGGAGCGCTTTCTCAGCGTCAACCCCGGTGTGGCGTCGCGCTTCTCACGGACCATCACCTTCTCCGACTACGAGCCGGAGGAGCTGCTGCGGATCGTCGAGCAGCAGTCCGAGGACCATGAGTACCGGCTCGGCACCGGCACCCCGGAGGCGCTGTTGAAGTACTTCACCGCGCTGCCGAAGGGCCCGGCGTTCGGCAACGGCCGTACCGCCAGGCAGACCTTCGAGTCGATGGTGGAGCGGCACGCCGGCCGGGTCGCCCAGTTCACCGAGGTGTCCACGGACGACCTGACGCTCCTCTACCCGGACGACCTTCCCGAACTGCCCTGATCCACCGCCTCGTTGCCCTGCTGGCGGGGCAGCGTCGGCTCCGGCAGCTGGGCCAGGAGCCTGTCGCGCTCGGCGGCGAACACCGGGTCCGCCTGATAGTCGGAGTGGCCCAGGACCGGTGCGGGCAGCGGCTGTTCACGGGTGCGGCCGTAGGCGAGCGGGTCGAGGAGCGGGTCGTGGTCCACCGGGTGGCGGCCCTCGTCGGGAACGACGCGGACCGGGCCTCCTATCGGGTCGGTGTGCCGCCACAGATTGCGCCAGCAGGCCACCTCGTCGTGCAGGGCGCACAGACAGGAAGGGCCGAAATAGGCCGGGAACCAGCGTCCGTACAGCCGTTCCAGCGGGGCTCCGTAGGTGAGCAGGGCGACCCGGCGACGGGTGTGCTGCGGGAGTTGCCAGACCGCGGCCGCGGCCAGGACGCTGCCCTGTGAGTGACCGGAGATGACGAGGCGCCCACGGGTCCTGTCGGTCCAGGTGGCCATCCGCCAGGTGAGGTCGGGGACCGCCCGCTCCGCGTAGCACGGCGGGGCGAAGGGGTGGGCCGCACGCGGCCAGAAGGTACCGACGTCCCAGAGGATCCCGATGGTGCGGCGGGCCTTGGGATCGCGGTAGGCGCGACGGCCCCAGGTCACGAAGAGCAGGAACCCGAACCCGATCAGCCAGGAGCCCAGTGCCTGCGAGGTGTGCGCGACGGCCTCCACGGGCGAGGGCGTGCCCTGGGCGGCGCGGCCGGGCACCTCGTCGTACAGGAAGGCGCCGAGGAGCGCGACCGCACCGAGCACCAGCGTCGCCCCGGAGAGGACGGCGATCATGCGAGGGGCGTGGTCGGTGAGGTCGGCGGCGGCGCGCGTGAGGGCGATGCGGCCGGTGCGGATCGGGTCGGGGTTCTCGCCGGGGTACTCGGCCTCGACACGGGTGGTGAGGGCGTTACGGGTACGCCAGGTGCGCACGCCGTAGAAGACGGCCAGCAGGACCAGCACCAGCAGCAGCGGCGGAATGACGGAGGCCTGCCAGGTCAGCAGTACGGGCGGGCCGATCAGCGGGGCGGCGGGGCCGGTCGACATGCCGGGGGTGGCGGGCCCGTCGAGCCAGTCCGCGACCCGTTGGGCGACGCCGCCTGACATGACGCCGCCGAGTGCGCAGGCCAGCATGGCGACGGCGGGCCCCCCGAGACCCCGCATGGCGGTACGTGCGACGGGCGCGCGGCGGTGCAGGAGGTACGCGACCACGGCGAGGCACAGGACCAGCAGGAGCTGGGCGAGCGTCAACGCCCCGAAGGCGCGCGCTCCGCCGGTGAGTTGGCCCTGCGACTGCCAGCCCGGCCGGGACCAGCCGGCGTACAGCACGGCCAGCAGAAGTCCGGCCAGCGCGGTCGCGGGCAGCAGCGTGACCAGGGCGCGGTCGAGAGCGAGGTCGAAGCGGGACTCGCTGCGTCCGCGTCGGCAGACGACCCAGACAACCACGACGGCGCCTGCCAGGAGCGCACCCTGCATGGCCCAGCCCCAGGCGTCCAGGAAGGGGCCTCCGGTCGCGCGGTCGCGGCGCGCGGTGGCCACGGAGAGGGCCGCGGCCACCACCAGGAACCCGGCGGCGGTGTGCGCGGCACGCAGCCTGGCGACGAGCCTGCGCCCGTACCAGAATCCGGGGCGGCCGAGCGCGGGGTCGGACCCCCCTTCCGGATCGGCGGGGACGGCGGAGGCGGGCAGCGGCTGCTGGGACTCGTATGCGCTCCAGGTGCGGTGCGAGAGGTACCAGAGCAGGCCGGTGAGGGCGGCGGGCACCAGCGCGGCCAGCGCGATGCGGCGCCCTGGCGGGCTCCACCAGCCGCCGCCCGCCGGGGACAGGAATCCGAGCCAGGACTTCTCGCCCGCACAGGCGACCGAGCCCGCGCACTGCCAGGCGGTGAGGTCCATGGCGACCTCGCAGGCGGCGGCGGTCAGAAGGACCGTGAGGGTGAGCGCGACGAGGCGGACCAGGACGCCGTAGAGCCTTGTGGTGCGGACGCGGCCGTGGGTGGTGGGGCGCATCCAGTGGGCGAGGTTGACGACCATGAAGGGGAGCAGCAGGAGCCACAGCGCCCGGATGCCGTTGCCCGAGGTGAGGTTGGACCAGACGTATGCCTCGGGGATCGGCTTGTCGAGGTAGTCGGCGGGCCGTTCCTCGGCGTCGGCGTCCTCGCCGCGCCGGAAGACCGCGGCGGTGCCGTCGCCAGTGATGCGGACGGTCCGGGGGTCGCCGAGCATGTCCTGCGGGGTGGCCCCGCCCACCCCGTGGACGAGGAGTTCGAGCGCGGGCGTCGGGCCCTCGGCGTCGGGGCCGCACGGGGCGCGGTGCTCCGGGGCGGCGGCACCCGGAGCGAGGGTGTCCGGGGCGAGGGCGTCCGGGGCAAGCGCGTCCGGGGCAAGCGCGTCCGGGGCAAGCGCGTCCGGGGCAGGGCCGTCCGGAGCGGTGGGGGCAGGGGGCACTGCGAGCTCGCTCTCGTGCGTGTGCGTGCGTGCGTGTGCGGGTGCCTGCGCGAGGGGGAGGGAGGTACGCGGCGGGGACGGTGGGGGCTCGTCCTCGCGCAGGGTTTCGCGGTGGGGCTTTCAGCATCCCGGACGCGGACCCCGCTGCCCACCCCCGCCGCACATTCTTCGCGAGTCGCCCGCACGAAATGTGCAGGCTACCCGGCGGCCCACCGGCCGTCAGGGCGCGACACCGCCCGTGCGAGGATGAGCAACCCTTACGCCGACGTGGAAGGACCGGGGCCCGCAGTGACCGAGAACCAGAACCTGCTCGCCGAACAGCGCCGCGCCCTCATCCTCGACGAGGTGCGCCGCCGGGGCGGAGTGCGGGTCAACGAGCTGACCCGGCGCCTGAACGTGTCCGACATGACGGTGCGCCGCGATCTCGACGCGCTCGCCAGGCAGGGAGTCGTGGAGAAGGTGCACGGCGGCGCCGTGCCGGTGGTCGAGGCGCGCACCCACGAGCCCGGTTTCGAGGCGAAGTCGGCGCTGGAGCTGTCCGCGAAGGAGGACATCGCGCGGGCGGCCGCCGCGACGGTGGCGCCGGGCAGCGCCATCGCGCTGTCGGGCGGCACCACCACCTACGCCCTGGCCCGGCACCTGCTGGACGTGCCCGACCTGACGGTGGTGACCAACTCGGTGCGGGTGGCGGACGTGTTCCATTCGGCGCGGCAGGCGGGCGGCGACGGCGCGGGCGCCGCGACGGTCGTGCTCACCGGCGGGGTGCGGACCCCCTCGGACTCACTCGTCGGCCCCGTCGCCGACCGGGCGATCGGCTCACTCCACTTCGACGTGCTCTTCCTCGGGGTGCACGGGATATCCGTGGAAGCGGGCCTGTCCACACCCAACCTCGCCGAGGCGGAGACCAACCGGCGGCTGGTCGGCTCGGCCCGCCGGGTGGTGGTGGTCGCGGACCACACCAAGTGGGGCACGGTGGGCCTGAGTTCGTTCGCGTCACTGGATCAGGTGGACTCGTTCGTCACGGACCAGGGAGTCTCGGCGGCAGCGCGCGAGGAGATGACGGAGCACCTGCCGGGGCTGGTGGTCGCGGGCGAGCAAGCACCGGCAGTCGATCCCGACGACAACTGACAGTTCGTCAACTACGCTGTCACGTCCGACCGTTCGCGTCCGACCGTTCGCGTCCGCCCGTTTACGTCCCGCCGGAGGTTCATCCCGCATGGTCCGCCAACTCCGGGGCGTCGGCCTCGAATTCGCCGAGTCCGCGCCGCTGCGACTGGTCTTCGCCGCCGAGGTCGGCGCGCCGCCGGAGGAGGTGTACCGCGCCCTGGCCGAGGAGACCGCCGAGTGGCCCCGCTGGTTCTCGGCCGTGACGTTCGCCCGGCCGACGGAGCAGGGCCGCGAGGTGCACCTCAGGGGCGGCACCAAGTTCATGGAGACGGTGGTGGCCGCGGAGCCGTCGCGGCTCTACGCGTACCGGATCGACCTCTGCAACGCGCCCGGCGTGCGGGCCATGCTGGAGGAGTGGCGGATCTGGCCGACCGGCGCGGCGACCCGCGTGCAGTGGACGATGGCCGTGGACGGCCCGGCGCCGCTGCGCCTCCTCCTGCGCGCGGCGCGCCCCGGGGTGGGGCGCGCGTTCCGGGACGCGGTGCGCACACTGGACGAACGGCTGACCGCCCGGCGGGCCGACCGGCCCGCCGAGTAGGGCGCCGGCCTGCTACGGCCAGATGCCGGTCTTCAGGAACTGCTCCACCGCCGCCGCGTAAGGGGCGATGTCGAGTCCCTGCTCGGCCAGCCAGGCGTCCGAGTAGTACTTGTCGAGGTAGCGGTCGCCCGGGTCGCAGATCAGGGTGACCACGCTGCCGGTACGCCCCTGTGCCACCATCTCGCCGACGATCTTCAGCGCGCTCCACAGGCCGGTGCCGGTGGAGCCGCCCGCCTTGCGGCCGAGCGCCGCGGCCAGCGCGCGGACGGCCGCGACGCTCGCGGCGTCGGGGACCTTCATCATCCGGTCGACCGCACCGGTGACGAACGACGGTTCCATCCGGGGCCGGCCGATGCCCTCGATGCGCGAGCCGCAGTCGCTGGTGGCGAGCGGGTCGTGGTTCCGCCAGCCTTCGAAGAAGCAGGAGTTCTCCGGGTCGGGGACGCAGATGAAGGTGTCGTACTGCATGTAGTGCACGTACCGGGCGATGGTCGCGGAGGTGCCGCCGGTGCCCGCCGTGGCGACGATCCAGCTGGGCTCCGGGTAGCGCTCCAGCTTCAGTTGCTGGTAGATCGACTCGGCGATGTTGTTGTTGCCGCGCCAGTCGGTGGCCCGCTCGGCGTAGGTGAACTGGTCCATGTAGTGGCCGCCGGTCTCCGCGGCGAGGCGGGCCGACTCCTCGTACATCTGCCGTGAGTCGTCCACGAAGTGGCAGCGCCCGCCGTGGAACTCGATGAGCCGGATCTTCTCGGCGCTCGTCGTGCGGGGCATCACCGCGATGAACTGCACACCGATCAGTTTCGCGAAGTACGCCTCGGAGACGGCGGTGGAACCGCTGGACGCCTCGATGACGGGCCGGCCGGGCCGGATCCATCCGTTGCACAGCCCGTACAGGAACAACGAGCGGGCGAGCCGGTGCTTGAGGCTGCCGGTGGGATGCGTCGACTCGTCCTTGAGGTAGAGGTCGATACCCCACTGCTCGGGCAGCGGGAAGCGCAGCAGATGGGTGTCGGCGGACCGGTTGGCGTCGGCCTGCACCTTGCGGACGGCCTCCTTGAGCCAGGCCCGGTAGTCCGGGTCGCTGCGGTCCACGTCGATAGTCGGTACGGCGACGGGCGCGGCGGCGGCCGGAGCCTGACCGTCGTGCTCTGCCGGGTCGATGGTGCTCATCCGCGCCACTCCTCGTGCTGCTGCCGTGCCCTGCCGTGCGGTTCCGTACGGTCGTGCGGGGATACCGTGCCCGCGGCATGAGCCGTCGGCACAGTGCGCACCCACTTGCCACTCTAGGTCGTCCACCTGCACAAACGTTCACTTTGGGCAGCCATAGGGTTCCCTTGTGTTACGGAGCGACCGCACGCGGGCAGACCGCACCGGGGGCGCGGGACGGGCTCGCCACCGGCGGCGTACCGGCTCCCTCGGTGCGGGTGTCCGCCCCCGCGCGGGCAGCGCAGCAGCACCGCCGACAGGACCCGGGGCTCACGGAAAGGGGTGAAGTCACCATGCCGGAGCCCGACTTCAGCACACCTTGCGTACGGCCGGCAGCGGTGGCCTCGCTCTCATCAGGGCGGGCCGGGCCCTGCCCTCGGAACCACCGCGCCGCCGCCGAGACGCGTCACATGCCTGCCCGCAATCCGTTGTCGCCGGACGGCGGCCGAGCCGGGCAGGGGGCCGCCCCAGTAGGCCAGGTGCCCCGCGTGGCGGAGGCGGCGCGAGTTGCGCGGGGGTACGCACTGGGTCACCCTGGCGATACCTCACACAGGGTGCACCGGCAGTGACGCTGTGGTTTGCGCAGCAGCACCGGCCGGACCCCGGCACCCGGACCGTCTTCGACCGTCTTCCGACCTCAATCGGGGAGTCGCAGCCGTGATCAGCCAGCCCAGCAGGTACTGCACGGTGGAGTTGCAAGCTCTGCCGTCGCGGATCGGCCAAGTCCGCAGGATCGTTTCGGCGCAACTGCGTTACTGGCATCAGGACCCATTGATAGACCAAGCGGCTCTAGGCGTCACCGAGCTGCTGACCAACGTCCACCGGCACGCGGAGCCGGACAAGGTCTGCACCGTGGAGATCGAGCTGCTGCTCGACCGGCTCACGGTGTCGGTCCAGGATCACGATCCCACCCTTCCCAGGGTCTGCGACGCCGGTCTGCTCGACACCGGCGGACGCGGTCTGGCGCTGATCGCAGCGGTCAGCGAGGCCTGGGGCGTGCACCCGCACGGCGATGCGGGCAAGACCGTCTGGTTCACCCTGCCCGCCGCCGGGGCCACGGTGACCCTGCCGCTGCACCTGGGCCGCGAGCGCAAGAAACGGGTCGTACGGACCCGCCCGCTCGTCCTGGGCTAGACCTGGGGCCGCACGGGCCCCGCACGGGCCCCCGGGGGCAGACTTACGTGGCCCGCGGTGACCGATTGGCCGTCCTGCCCTCACCGGGGCTCCCCGTACCAACGCCACGTGGCGGGACGGGGCAGGCCCGGGAGTTCACCGCGGCCGGTGCACCACAGCAGGGTGGGCCACGGCGGCGGGCCGACAGGGGCGTCGGGGAACAGACGGTGCAGGGTGCGCGCGCACAGGTCGGCGGGCGGCTCCCAACCGTCGATGCCGAGCCCGCTCGCCAGGTCGTACGTGTGGACGAGGGTTTCGACGACCCCCATCGCCGCGAAGCCCTCCGGGTCGGAGACGCCGAAGACGTGGTGCGCCCTCGCCTCGGCAGGCTTGGTCGCAGTGACGGCGTGCAGCAGTCCGGCGGCGGATTCGAGCGCGAGGAGCAGCCCGTCCACGCCTGTCGCACGCTCGGCGCGCACGGCGTTGCAGGGGGAGCCGGGGGTCTCCTGGGTGTAGCGGAACGGCACGTCGGTGTCGGTGCGTTCGGACGCGAGCTGCACGGCGTACGAGAAGAGGTCGTCGATCAGGTGCTCGGCGGTCTCCCAGCAGTCCCACTCCAATGCGCCTGCCCGAACGCTCCAGTCCGCGTCGCGGGCACGGCGAAGGGTGGCGACGGCGAGGCAGGCGGCCGACCGTACGTCGGCGGGGGTGACAGTCATGAGCGGGACGGTAACAAGCAGGCCGTGCTGCACTGTCGGCGCAGGGTCGCCTCAGCATCGCGGGACGGTGACACGCGGTGTACCGCCAGGTCGTCCCGGCGGTGCGGGACGATGACAGCCGGGCCGTGTCGCCCTGTCGGCGCACGGTCGGCCAGGCGGCGTCCCGTCAGACGGCCGACCCCGCGCCGAGCGCCGCCGACGGATCGTCCAGTACCGGCTGCCAGGCCAACTCCGCCGCACCGACCAGGGAGTTGTGGTCCAGCGTGCAGGCCAGGATCGGAACTCCCCCGCTGCGGCCCCACAGGCTGCGGTCGGCCACGACGGCCCGCAGCCGGTCGGGCTCGGCGGCGAGCAGTGCCTGGTGCAGGCCGCCGAGGATGATCCGGTCCGGGTTGAGGATGTTGACCAGTCCGGCGAGGCCGAGGCCCAGGCGGTCGACCAGGGCCTGCGCCGCGCCCCGGACCGCCGGGTCCGCGTACTCCTCCCGGAGCAGGTCGCGCGACTGCTGGAGCAGGGAGACCTCGGGCCCCGCCGTGCGGCCCGCCGCCGCCAGGAAGGCGAGGGGGTCGGTCTCGACGTCGAGGCAGCCCCGGCTGCCGCAGTGGCACGGGCGGCCCGCCGGGTTCACGGTGAGGTGGCCGACCTCCAGCGCGAGACCCGAACTCCCGCTGTGCAGACGGCCGTTGAGTACGAGCGCCCCGCCGACGCCGCGGTGACCCGTGGCGACACACAGGAGGTGCTGTGCGCCGCGGCCTGCGCCGTGCCGGTGCTCGGCGAGGGCCGCGAGGTTGACGTCGTTGCCGGTGAAGGCCGGGCCTTCGATGCCCGCCGCGGCGACGCGCTCGGCGAAGATCTGCCGGACGGCGGACCCCGCGGGCCACGCCAGGTGCAGGGGGTTGAGGGCGGTGCCCTCCGGTTCGGCGACGGCCGAGGGGACGGCGAGCCCGGCCCCCGCGCACCTGCGCCCGCTCTCCCGGAGCAGTCGCGCACCCGCGTTCACGACCGAGCCGATGATCTGCGCCGGGTCGGCGTCGATCACCTCGCAGCCGGGCGCCGTCGCCACGATCCGGCCGCCGAGGCCGACCAGCGCGGCCCGGTAGCCGTCGGCGTGCACCTGGGCGGCGAGCACGACGGGGCCCGCGTCGTCGACGGTCAGCCGGTGCGAGGGGCGGCCCTGTGATCCGGCGGCCGCGCCCGGCCGGGAGTCGACCTGGATCAGTCCGAGCGCTTCGAGTTCGGCGGCGACCGCACCGGCGGTGGCCCGGGTGACACCGAGCTCCGCGGTGAGCACGGCACGCGTGGGCGCACGGCCGGTGTGTACGAGTTCCAGGGCGGGGCCGAGCGCCCCGCGGCCCCTCTCCAACCTCGTTCTGGTGCTGGTCACCGTGGTCCCCTTGCCGTTCATGCTGTGGAGTCTGCCACGCCCCGGGAGCGCCTTGCCCCGTGTGGGGGCTGCCCCTATGCTGCCTTTGTGCCGAACCTAAACAAAGTCCGGACGAGAGCGCCGGGGGTTTCGGACGGAAACACCGCCGCGCCCTCCCTGTCCCGTCTCCGCACCGCACTGACCCTGTTCTTCGCCCTCGACGGCTTCGTATTCGCCGGGTGGGTGGTCAGGATCCCCGCGATCAAGGAGCAGACCTCCGCCTCGGCCAGCACGCTCGGGCTCGCTCTCCTCGGCGTGTCGGCGGGCGCCGTGATCACCATGACCCTCACGGGCCGGCTGTGCGGCCGCTTCGGGAGCGCACGGGTCACGGTCTGCTGCGGAGCACTGCTCTCGCTGAGCATCGCGCTCCCGCCACTGACCCGTTCGCCGCTCGCACTCGGTCTCGTACTGCTGGTGTTCGGTGCGATGTACGGCGGCATCAGCGTCGCCATGAACAGTGCGGCCGTCGACCTGGTGACCGCGGTGGGCCGCCCGGTCATGCCGAGTTTCCACGCGGCGTTCAGCCTGGGCGGCATGGTCGGCGCCGGACTCGGCGGACTGGTCGCGGGCAGCCTCTCCCCCGCCGTGCACCTGCTGACGCTCACCGTGCTGGGCCTGCTGGTCACGGCAGCGGCCGGCCCCACCCTGCTGCGGGAGTCCCGGCAGCTGTCGGAACGTACGGAGGCCTCTGTCCCGGTGCGTTCCTCCGACACGTCGTCTCCCGGCACGGCAGAAGCCTCGAAGGCCGCGGCTCGACCCGCCGGGCCGGGCGGGTCCGGCGGGGACGGCAAGGTCGACAAGGATGGCGGGGGCAGCAGGGGCGGCGGGGACGGCAAGGTTGCGGAAACCACCGCGAACGCCCCGGCGCCGACGTCCACCCATCGCCGCGCCGTCCTCCTCTTCGGCGTCATCGCCCTGTGCACGGCGTACGGCGAGGGCGCACTCGCGGACTGGGGATCGCTGCACCTCCAGGAGGACCTGGACGCCCACCCGGGCACGGCCGCCGCCGGGTACTCGCTCTTCGCGCTCGCCATGACCGTCGGACGGCTCACCGGCACGACCCTCCTCGAACGCCTCGGCCAGACCCGAACCCTGGCCCTCGGCGGTTCGACCGCCGCCGTCGGCATGCTCTTCGGCTCCCTCGCCCCGACTCTGTGGCTCGCCCTGCTCGGCTTCGCGGTCACCGGTCTGGGTCTGGCGAACATCTTCCCCGTCGCCATCTCCCGGGCGGGCGAGCTGGCCGGTCCGAGCGGCGTCGCGGCTGCCTCGACGCTCGGTTACGGCGGGTTGCTCCTGGGCCCGCCCGCCATCGGGTTCCTGACCGACTGGTTCTCGCTGCCCACCGCGCTGGCCACGGTGGCGGTCCTGGCCACGGCGGCCGCGTGCCTGGGCGTGGTCGCGCGCAACACCAAGCCGCCCGTGACCCGGTGACCAGCCCCTGAGCAGCCCCGCGCTCCTGCGCTCCTGCGCTTACTCCTCTGCCCGCCCGTTTGCTTGCTTGCCCGGCCTGCCTGCCGCACCCGACGGTTTTCGCCGCGCGCGTCCGCAGCCGAGGCCGCCGGACCCGCCGACAGCCCCGCGCGCCCTTCCCCCCGGCGGCGCGCCTTGGCACACTCCAGCCATGGGGACCCGAACGCAGGCTCAACGCGACGCGATGACCGTGGAGATCGGGTACGCCCTGGTGAGCGGCTTCGCACTGGCCCTGGTCACATTCGGCGCGCTGACGCTGCCACGCCTCCTCTTCGACCTTCCGCCGACACTGCGGCGCGGACTGCTCCTCGCGGGCGCCGTTCTGGCCGCCTTCGCCTTCGTCGCGCGCATCGTGCACGTGCTGTGGGGATACCGGGGAGCGCCCGGCACTCAGCCAGGCCAGCCGGGCCGCACCAGCCCGGACCCGTAAGCCTGTGGGTACGGACCCGAGCCGTCCCGCGACACACGCGCGTCAGCTCTGCGTCAGCACCCCCACCGCCCGTGCCAGCTCCCCCGCCGCATGGGCGAAGAAGGCGTCCCGGTCCTCGACCACCCGGTGGTAGTGGCCGAAGACCTCGAAGGAGATCAGCCCGAACAGCTGCGCCCACACCGCGGCGAAGGCCACCGCGGTCTCCGGGGGCAGATCGGGAGCGACGTCCCCGGCGAGCCGTTCCGCCTCGGGGCGCAGGGCGCCGGGGATCCGTACCAGGGCGAGCCCACGCGAGCGATGGGCGTCGCGCGCCACGGACACCAGGGCCAGGGCCACCCTGGCGGCCGGCTCCGCCGTGGTCTGCGGGGCACTGTAGCCCGGCACCGGCGAACCGTAGATGAGTGCGTACTCGTGCGGATGACCGAGCGCCCACCGCCGTACGGACATGCACACCGCGAGCCAGCGCGCGAGGTGGTCCGCGTCGGCGGGAGCGTTTGCGAGCGCGGCCTCCGCCGCCTCGCCGACCGCGTCGTACGCGTCGGTGATCAGGGCGGTGAGGAGGTCGTCTCGGCTGGGGAAGTAGCGGTAGAGGGCGGAGGAGACCATGCCGAGTTCTCGGGCGACGGCGCGCAGCGAGAGCTTGGCGGCGCCGTCGGCAGCAAGCTGTCTGCGTGCCTCTTCCTTGATGGCGGCGGTGACTTCGGTCCTGGCCCGTTCCCTGGCTCCGCGCGTGGTGCTCATGGAGGGAGTGTGCCATTGACTGAGAGCACCGCACAATAACGAGAGCAGTGCACTACATCGTGCTCGGCGAGCACTTTTGTGAGCACTGCTCTTGCTTTGACTCGTCCGCCCGTGCAGACTGGTGCTCACAACCGAGAGCACTGCTCTTGAATTCGAGCAGCGCTCTCTCAATGGCAGAATCATCGACCCACGACAGGGGATCCGCCATGAGCGCCACGCACTACGTCAAGCCCGGCCGCTTCGACAACCTCCTGAACGGCGCCGTCGGCTGGCTCGCCCGGCGCGGCGTCAGCCTGCTCGGCACCGCCGAGCTCTCCGTACAGGGGCGCAAGAGCGGGGAGTGGCGCCGGCTTCCGGTCAATCCGCTCCCGTACGCGGGCGGCCCCTACCTGGTCTCGGCACGCGGTCACTCCGAGTGGGTCCGCAACATGCGGGCCGCGGGCGGTGGAAAGCTGCAAGTGGGCCGCAGGACGCAGCAGTTCACCGCCGTCGAGGTCACCGACGCCGAGAAGCCGGTCATCCTGCGCACGTACCTCAAGAAGTGGGGCTGGGAGGTGGGCCGCTTCTTCGGTGACGTCACCGCGGACTCGACGGACGCGGAACTGCTCGCCGCCGCCCCCAAGCACCCGGTCTTCCGCATCACGCTTACGAAGTGACCTACCGGCACGGAGCGACCCGCTGGTACGGATGACCCGCCGGCACGCATCGACCACCCGCCAGTACGCATCGACCCGCCGGACCACGAGGGCCCGACGGGTCGGGACAGCTACCGACCGGGACAGCTGCCGACACCGATCCCTGTAACGGCAATGGCACCCGCACGGCCGCACCCCGCGGCCGCAGCCCCACGCCACAGGCTCAGCGCACGTCCGTCCTGCCCTCGTCCGACCGGCCTTCGCCCGCCCCGGAGGTCTCGACGGCGCCACTCCGGCCGTCCTTGCCCGCGTCGGCACCCGTATCAACGCTCGTGTCCGCACCCGCTTCGGCGCTCGTGTCGGCACCCGTACCGGCGCTCGCGCCAGAGCTCGTGTCGGCCCCGTGGGCGTCGTCCTTCTTCCCGTCGACCTTCCCGTCATCCTTCCCGTCGGCCTTCTCCGCCGCCTCGGCCCCGCGCGGGTTCGGCGGGGTGTCGTCCGGCCGGTGCACGGCGTTCAGGGCCCGCTGCGCCATCGGGTGCATCCGTACGAGTTCGCCCAGCGTCGTCGTCCCCCGGGTGATCCGCGCGAACGCCTTCCAGGCCGGCCGCAGGCCGGTGAGCGCGGCGTGCAGCAGCGCCGGATGACGTTCGAACTGCGTGAGCATCCGCTTGCCCACGCCCATCTCCACGCCGAGGCCCGCCTTGATGGCGAAGGCGTAGTTCAGGGCCTGCCGCCGGGCGTCGACCGCGTCCTGGGCCTCCGCGATGCGCAGCGCCCACTCCCCCGCGAGCCGTCCGGACCGCAGGGCGAAGGAGATGCCTTCCCGGGTCCACGGCTCCAGCAGACCCGCCGCGTCCCCGCACACCAGCACCCGGCCCCGCGACAACGGCGACCCGGCAGCCCGACAGCGCGTCAGATGCCCGGAGGAGACCGAGGGTTCGAAGCCGGAGAGGCCGAGCCGGGCGACGAAGTCCGTCAAGTACTGCTTGGTGGCGGCCCCTTCGCCCTTGGCCGCGATCACGCCGACCGTCAGCGTGTCCCCCTTGGGGAAGACCCACCCGTAACTGCCGGGGATGGGGCCCCAGTCGATGAGCACCCGGCCCGCCCAGTCGTCCGCGACCGTCCTGGGCACCGGGATCTCCAGCTCCAGGCCGAGGTCGACCTGGTCGAGCTCCACCCCGACGTGCGCCCCTATCCGGCTGGCACTGCCGTCGGCCCCGACGACGGCCCGCGCCAGAACGGTCTCACCGTCCGAGAGCACGACCGCAGCCGTGCGCCGGTCGGGCACCGCCGCACCGTGCTGCTCGACGCGCGCGACCGTCACACCGGTACGCAGGACCGCGCCCGCCTCCGTCGCCCTCGCAACCAGCGCCTGGTCGAACTCGGGCCGGTTGACCAGCCCGAAGAGCATCGTCCGCGACTTCCTGGTGCGCGTCCGCCGCCCGTCCAGCGAGAAGGTGACCGCGTGGATCCGGTCCCGCAGCGGCAGCACGAAGCCGGGCGGCAGGCTGTCGCGGGAGGGGCCGATGATGCCGCCTCCGCATGTCTTGTACCGGGGGAGTTCCGCCTTCTCCAGCAGAAGCACGCGCCGCCCGGCGCTCGCCGCCGCGTAGGCGGCGGACGCCCCGGCCGGCCCCGCCCCCACCACCACGACGTCCCACACGGGCCCGCCGTCCTCGCCCCGCTCGTGTCCGGCGTCTGCTGCGGCGTCTGCGTTCTCGCTGCTCACGATGTGCTTCTGCTCCTGATCCGACCCGTGCCCCATGCTTTCCTGCGGCATCCTACGGCGCGGAGGAAGCCGGATCCGCTGTGGGAGGATCGGTCATGTCTTCGCCGTACACACAACTGTCCGCGGAGCACTCGTCGCAAGCAGCCGACCCGTGCCGTCCGGCAGGGGTCCCCGACGAGGCACCCGACCCACCGTCGCACCCACGAGGAGCGTGCCCATGACCGCCACCCACCCGATCGCCGCGACCGTCGCCGAGCTGATGCCCCGCGCCAAGTCGGAGCTCGCCGAGCTGGTCGCCTTCCAGTCGGTGGCGGACCCCGCGCAGTTCCCCAGGAGCGAGTGCGAGGCCGCCGCGAACTGGTGCGCCGACGCCCTGCGCGCCGAGGGCTTCGAGGACGTCGCCCTGCTCGACACGCCCGACGGCACCCAGTCGGTGTACGGCTTCCTGCCGGGGCCCGAGGGCGCCCCGACCGTACTGCTGTATGCGCACTACGACGTACAGCCGCCGCTCGGTGTGGACAAGTGGGTGTCGCCGCCGTTCGAGCTGACGGAGCGCGACGGCCGCTGGTACGGGCGCGGCGCTGCCGACTGCAAGGGCGGCTTCCTCATGCACCTGCTCGCCCTGCGCGCCCTCAAGGCGAACGGCGGCGTCCCGGTCTCCGTCAAGGTGATCGCCGAGGGTTCCGAGGAGCAGGGCACCGGGGGCCTGGAGCGGTACGCGGAGGCACACCCGCAACTGCTGGCCGCCGACACGATCGTGATCGGTGACACCGGAAACTTCCGCGTCGGCCTGCCCACGGTCACGGCCACCCTGCGCGGCATGACGATGCTGCGGGTCACCCTCGACACCCTCGAAGGCAACCTGCACTCGGGCCAGTTCGGCGGCGCCGCGCCGGACGCGCTCGCCGCGATGATCCAGCTGCTCGCCTCCCTGCGCGGCCCGGACGGTTCGACGACCGTCGACGGGCTGACGGCGGACGGTACCTGGGGCGGTCTGCAGTACCCACAGGACGAGTTCCGCGGCGACGCGAAGGTGCGCGACGGGGTCGAGCTGATCGGCACCGGCACGGTCGCCGACCGCATCTGGGCACGTCCCGCAGTCACCGTGGTGGGCATCGACTGCCCGCCGGTCGTCGGTGCCACCCCGTCCGTCCAGGCGGGTGCGCGCGCCCAGATCAGCCTGCGGGTGCCGCCGGGCCAGGACGCGGCCGAGGCGACGAAGCTGCTCACCGCCCACCTGCACGCGCACGCCCCGTGGGGTGCGAAGGTCGAGGTGGAACAGGTCGGCCAGGGCCAGCCGTTCCAGGCGGACACCGCCAGCCCGGCGTACACCTCGATGGCGGACGCGATGCGTGTCGCGTACCCGGGCCAGGAGATGCAGACGTCCGGCATGGGCGGCTCCATCCCGCTGTGCAGCACCCTCGCGACGCTCTACCCCGATTCGGAGATCCTGCTCATCGGGCTGAGCGAGCCCGAGGCGCAGATCCACGCGGTGAACGAGAGCGTCTCGCCCGAGGAGCTGGAGCGCCTCTCGGTGGCCGAGGCCCTCTTCCTCGTCAACTACGCCGAGTCGAAGAAGGCCTGACCCCGCGCGGCGCGACCGGCCAGGCACGCTCGACGCACTCTCGACGCGACGCGGAGAGTCCGCCCGGCCCGTTCGGCGTCGGGCGAACTATGCGCTGAGCGAAGCCGCCTGCGGCGGGCGTACGTCTTCTCGTACGTTCGCCGCATGGACCTCGTAGCGGTACTCCCCCAGCTGCACATGCTCCGCTTCCCCGTCGGCCAGGCCTACCTGTGGCGCGAGGGCGCCGAGCTCACCCTGATCGACGCCGGCCACCGGGACGCGGCAGCGGACATCGAGGGAGCGATACGGAGCGTGGGGGCCGACCCGCGGCTGCTGCGCCGGATCGTGCTCACCCACTGCCACCGCGACCACGTGGGAGCTGCCGATGAGCTGGCGCAGCGGTATGGCGCCGAGGTGCTGGCGCACCGGCTTGACGCGCCGGTGGTACGCGGCGAGGCCCCGACCCCTCAGCCGCAACTCCTCGACTGGGAGCTGCCGTTGTGGGAGAACGGGCTGACCGTGCCGGAGCCGCCGCCCACCCGGGTCGACCGGGAGCTGGAGGACGGGGATCTTCTCGACTTCGGCGGCGGTGCGCGCATCGTGCACGCACCCGGCCACACGGAGGGCTCCGTCGCCGTCCATCTTCCGCACCACGGCGTGCTGTTCACGGGCGACACCGTCGCGGCCGTGGACGAGGTCATCCTGGGCGTGTTCAACGTGGACCGCGAGCAGGCCCTCGCCACCATGCGGCGGCTCGCCTCCCTCGCGCCGTCCGTCGCCTGCTTCGGCCACGGCGACCCGCTCACGCGGGACACGGCCACCACCCTCCTCTCCGCGGCGGAACGGGCTTCGACGGCCGGGTGAGACACGCCCGCACCCCGGCCGCACGGGCCGTACGTGTTCAGCCCACCGGTACTCCGTCCTCCAGATTGAGCACCGTCCCGCGCTCCCGGGCCCGCAGCGCCCAGCGCAGCCGCGCGTACCGGTCGGGGGGCAGCAGCCCGGCCGCCTCCTCCTCGGTGACGAACCGCCACGCCCGCAGTTCGGGCCCCGGCAGCAGTACCCGGTCCGCGCCGCCGTCCTCCAGCTGGCCACCGTCGAACAGCATCCGCAGCCCGCCGAACCCGGGCGGCCTGGGCGGTTCCCAGTCGACGACGAGCAGCCTGGGCGGCTGTCCCAGCCGTATCCCGATCTCCTCCGCGACCTCCCGCACCCCGGCCCGCGCCGGCGCCTCACCGCTCTCCACCACCCCGCCGGGGAACTCCCAGCCGGGTTTGTAGGTCGGGTCGACGAGCAGCACGCGGCCGTCGGCGTCGAAGAGCAGCACGCCCGCCGCGAGGGTCTCGGCGGCGGGCGGGGGCGTCTGCACGATGTCGCAGACCGGCGCCGCTCCGGAACGTACCGCCCGGGCGATCTGCTCGGCGGTTTCGTGGGGCGTGCGGTGGCTGCCGTCGACGACGTGCGCGTCCCCGGTGATCCAGTCGAGCGCTGCGAGGTAGGGCTCGATGTGGTCGTAGGCCCACCGGCGCACCCTGGCCTCCGTGTCGGCGTCGGTCATGCCCGGCTCTTCCCGGGCCGCGATCCGCGTCCGCAGGATCGTTTCCTCGACCTGGAGCAGCACATGTCGTACCGGGATACGACGCGATGCCAGCCCGCCGAATATCTCGTCCCGGTACTCCTGCCTCAGCAGGGTCATCGGCACCACGAGCACCCCGGGCACCTCGGCAAGCAGGGCAGCCGCGGTGTCCACGACCATGCGCCGCCAGATCGGCAGGTCCTGGTAGTCGCCGACCTCGGCGAGCCGCTTCGCCGGCAACAGCTGGCCGAGCCCGGCGCCGATCACCTCCGGGTCGTAGAAGGTGCTGTTCGGAATCAGATCGATCAGTTCGCGTGCGGCACTGGTCTTGCCCGCTCCGAACGCCCCGTTTATCCAAACAATCACGGGTCCCCCTCTGCCGTAGCCCCCAGTGGACTGCCCGCAACACCCTGCCACGAACGGCGGTCCCGGCGGCATGGTGCCTGGAGCCGTTCCCGGACACAACCGTGGCCGACCTGTGGCCCGGGTGGAGCAACGCATATGACCGGTCCGCGCGTCGAAGCAGACACGGGGGCGCCCCCGGGACGTACTGCGACCGTGACCCGTCGTCACGGAATCTCGTTGGGCGCACAGAGGTACAGCAGGAGCACGGACGAGAGGGGCGCGGCATGAACCGCACTGTGTTGAGTCGATTTCCGGCCGGTGGCCCGCGCGGCAGCTGGCCCGCCGAGGAGTACGCGAAGGACCGGCGCGCCGAGGGCTGCCCGGCCGAGGTCGTGATGGACCTGGACGCGGACATGTTCCTGGTGGTTGTGGTGCAGGGGGCACCAGCCGAGGCGATGGCGGTCTGAGGGGGCGCAGGACCACCAGGCGGTCACCGGGCGGTCACCAGGCGGGCACCAGGCGGGCACCAGGCGGGCACCAAGCGGTCGCCGGGGCTCACCAGGTGGGCAGCGCGCTGACCCCGCCGTCCACCACCAGGTCCGTACCGGTGATCCAGCCGGCCGCGTCCGATGCGAGGAAGACGCAGGCGTTGCCGATGTCCTCGGGGCTGCCGAGCCTGGCCAGAGGCGCCGCCCGGGACCAGCGGCGGACTCCTTCGGGCCAGTCGTCCCGCAGGCCGGGACGTTCGATCAGCCCGGGGGACACGGTGTTGACGCGGACGGCGTCCCGGCCGTGTTCCAGGGCTGCGGAGCGGGCGAACATGATCAGCGCGGCCTTGGACGCGCAGTAGTGCGCATGGCCCGGGGTCGCCTGGCCGCCCTCGATCGAGGCGATGTACGTGATACTGCCGCCGCCTCGGGCAGCCAGGAGAGGTACGGCCGCGCGGGTGCAGGAGAACGCGCTGGTGGTGTTGGTGTCGTACATCTGCCGCCAGTCGTCGTCGGTCATGTCCGCCAGGTCCCGGACGGGCTGGATGCCCGCGGCGTGGACGAGCGCGTCCAGTCCGCCGCGCCAGTCGGCCGCCGTTTCGAGGAGCCGCTCGCACTCGGACGCACGGTTCAGGTCCGCCTGTACGGACAGCGCCTGCCCGCCGGCGTCGACGATCTGCGCCACCAGCGCCTGGGCCGACTTCTCGTTCTCGCGGTAGTGCACGACGACCCCGGCGCCGGCGGCGGCGAACCGGGCGGCGATGCCTCCGCCGACGAGGCCGCTGGCCCCGGTGACCAGGGCGACGCGCCCGGTGAGGTCGGGCAGGCCGGTGTCTCGCGCGGACGTGTTCCGCGGGCCCGCGGGAGGGCCGGTCGTCCCGGGCCCTGCCGTTCCGAAGCCGGCCGTCCCGGACCCGGTGGCCCCACGTCCACCCCCATCACCGCCGCCCTCGCGCGCGGCAGCCTCGTGCCCGGTCGTCTCACTCATCGTCGTCACGGGTGTCTGCGTCACGGATGTCGTCCTCTGCGGTCATGGTGAGCGGGGCGCCTGTGCGGCACAACTCCCGGATACGTACGGCCTGTCGGGGGTAGCGGGCAGCGAGTCGGTCCGGGTCGCCGCCCTCGTAGTCGGCCGGCGCGAACCCCGGCGCCATGGTCGTCCCGAACAACGACCAGCCGCCGCCCCGCGCGACCCGTGCGCCCATCCACGTTCCGGCCGGCACGACGTACTGCACGGGGCCGCCCCGCGCGAAGTCGCCGAGCGGCACCAGGCGGTCGGTGCCGTCCGGCGCGAGGAGCAGCAACTCCAGCGGGTCACCGCGGTAGAAGTGCCACACCTCGTCGGCGGGCAGCCGGTGCAGGGCGGAGAAGTCGCCGGGGGCCGAGGTCAGCAACACCATGATCGCCGACCCGGACGCGCGGCCGGTCGCGTCGGGCGGCCCGGCCCACGTCCTGCGGAACAGTCCACCCTCCACAGGCAGTGGCCGCAGCCCGTAGCACCCCGCGAGGGCACGCGCCTCGGCCAACGGATCGTCGTTCGTGGTCACCGGCTGCCCCTACCCGTCGATACGTTCGGCGATGCGCGGCCATGCCCAGGACGTTCGGCAATGCACGGCCACACGTCCGGACGGTGACCGGGCCGGCGGTCCGGAACCGCACCCTCGCCCTCCCCCCACCACACAACCCCCCACAACCGCACCCCTCCCGGCCTCTTTCCCACAGGGTCGAACAAGCCCTACCGTTGACGCGCATCGATGCATCAGTGACACGCGCAGACCACGCGTCACAGATCAGGTCATTCCACCCTCGTCCGTGAGTATCAGGCATCACGAGAGCGCCACGAGTACGGAGGAACCCCCCATGCGTCGCACGCCCACGCGCCCTACCGCCCCCACACCGCCGTCGGCCCACTTACGCGCCCGGAGAGTCGCGGGCGCACTCACCGCGGCGCTGCTCTGCGCCGCGGGCCTCGCCGCTCCGGCCGCCGTCGCCGCACCCGCGCCCGCCCGCCAGCCGGCGCCCGCACCCGTGCCCGGTCCCACCGAGCGGCCCAAGCTGCCGGACGGTCTCGCCCTCACCCCGCCCATGGGTTTCAACAACTGGAACTCCACCCACTGCCGCGCCGAGTTCAACGAGGCCATGGTCAAGGGCATCGCGGACCTCTTCGTCGAGAAGGGGCTCAAGGCCGCCGGGTACGAGTACGTCAACCTGGACGACTGCTGGGCGAAGCCGGAGCGCGACGCGGCGGGCAAGCTGGTGCCCGACCCGGTGCGGTTCCCCCAGGGGATCAAGGCGGTGGCGGACTACGTCCACGCCAAGGGCCTGAAGTTCGGCCTGTACAGCAGCGCGGGCACCAGGACCTGCGACAGTGTCGGCATGCCGGGCGGGCTGAACCACGAGTACAGCGACGCGGAGCAGTTCGCCGGGTGGGGCGTCGACTACCTCAAGTACGACAACTGCAACAACCAGGGCGTGGACCACATGCTCCGGTACACCACCATGCGCGACGCGCTGAAGGCCGCATCCGCCAAGACCGGCCGCCCCATCCTCTACAGCCTCTGCGAGTGGGGCTCGTACCGGCCGTGGGAGTGGGGCAAGGACGTCGGCCACATGTGGCGCACGACGGGTGACATCAACGACAGCTGGGGCTCGATGCTGTCGATCATGAAGCAGAACCTGCCGCTGGCGAAGTACGCGGGCCCCGGCGGCTGGAACGACCCCGACATGCTGGAGGTCGGCAACGGCGGCATGACCGGCACCGAGTACCGCACCCACTTCTCCATGTGGTCGATCATGGCGGCCCCGTTGCTGATCGGCTCCGACCTGCGCAAGGCCACCCCGGAGACCTTCGAGATCCTCTCCAACAGGGAAGTCATCGCCGTCGACCAGGACAGGCTCGGCAAACAGGGCGCCGTGGTGAGTTCCGAGGGCGGCCGGTGGGTCGTCGCCAAGGAGATGGCCGACGGCAGCCGGGCCGTCGCGCTCTTCAACGAGACCGGCTCCCCGCAGCGCGTGGCCACCACCGCCGGGTCCGTGGGCCTGCCCGCCGCCACCGGTTACCGGGTGCGCGACCTGTGGCGGAAGACCACCGGGCACACGGCGGGCACCCTCGCCGCGACGGTCCCCGCGCACGGCACCGTGCTGCTGCGGGTGTCGGCCGACGAGCGGTGGGCCACCCTGCCGCCGGTCGTCGAGGCCGGCACGGACACCGCTGCGCCGACCGAGGTGGGCCACGGCGCCGAACTCGTCTCCACCGTCGCCGACCTGGGCCGCACGTCCGCGTTCGGGCTGTCGGTGCGGCTGACGGGCCCTGCGGGCTGGAAGATCCGCGCGACCACCCCGAGCAGCACCCCGGAGCTCCCCGGCGGCGAGCGGCTGCGCACCGGGTGGTCGGCCGTCGCGCCGCCGGGCACCGGGCCCGGGAGTTACGGCCTGACCCTCACCGCCTCGTACCGCTCGGCCGCCGGGCAGCGGCTGACCACGACCGTTCCGGCAGCGGTGCGGTTCGCGGTGGCGCCGCCGGCCGGGGTCTCGTACGCGAGTGACCTCGGGACGCTGAGCTCGGCCAACGGCTGGGGCCCGATCGAGAAGGACCTCAGCAACGGCGAGGAGCCGGCCGGCGACGGCAGGCCGCTCACCGTGGGCGGCCAGGTCTTCACCAAGGGCCTGGGCACCCACGCGGCGAGCGAGGCCGAGTACTACACCGGCGGTAAGTGCGCCACCTTCACCGCACGGGTCGGTCTCGACGACGAGTCGGGCGACAGGGGCACGGCCGTCTTCGAGGTGTGGGCCGACGGCCGGAAGGCGGCGTCGACCGGAGTGCTCGACAACTCCTCGGCCGCACAGGCTGTTTCCGCCGACGTGAGCGGTGCGCAGACGGTGCGGCTGGTGGTCACCGACGGCGGGGACGGGGTCGACCACGACCACGCCGACTGGGGCGACGCGAAGCTGAACTGCTGACCGCGGTCCGAACCGGGAGCCCGGCCCGGCCAGGGGCGGGCTCCCGACCCGGCCAGGGGGGGGTGGGCTCCCGACCCGGCCAGGGGGGGTGGGCTCCCGACCCCGAAAGCTCCCCCTCGCAGGCCGGTCAGCCGGCCGCGCGGCGGCTGCCGGTCCCGCCCCGGCCCGTGCCGAGCAGAGCCGCTGCCGCCGCGCCCACCAGACCGGCGTCGTTGCCCATCTGTGCGGGCACCACCTGCAGCTCCTGAACGAAGGACAGCGCGGCGTAGTCCTTGAGTGCGCGCCGCAGCGGGTCGAACAGCACGCCGCCCGCCCCGGCCACTCCGCCGCCGATCACCGCGATGTCCACCTCCACCAGGGTCGCGGTCGCGGCGATCCCGGCGGCCAGCGCCTGGGCGGCACGTTCGAACGAGGCGAGGGCGACCGGGTCCCCCGCCGCTGCCGCGGCTGCCACGGCGGCCGCCGTGGTGTCGCCGTCCGCGCCGGGGAGCCAGCCCTGCTCGACGGCGCGACGGGCGATGTTGGGACCGCTGGCGATGCGCTCGACGCAACCGCGCGAACCGCACGGGCAGGCGTCTCCGTTCACCTCGACACTGATGTGGCCGATGTGCCCGGCGTTGCCGGTGGGCCCGGGGTGCAGGGTGCCGTTCAGGACGAGCCCGCCGCCGACGCCGGTGGAGACCACCAGGCACAGGGCGTTGTCGTGGCCGCGGGCCGCGCCCTGCCAGTGCTCGGCGGCGGTCATCGCGACCCCGTCGCCGACGAGTTCGACCGGGAGGCCGTCCGCTGCCGTGCGCACCCGCGCCACCAGCGGGAAGCCGCGCCAGCCCGGCACGTTGACCGGGCTGACCGTGCCGGCCGACGCGTCGACGGGGCCCGCGCTGCCGATGCCCACCGCGCGCACCTCGGGCCACAGCGGCGACTGCTTGAGCGTGTCGAGCACCGCCTCCACCGCGCCCATGACCGTGTCGCCGTCCTCCTGTGCGGGGGTCGGCAGCTGGGTCCTGAGGCGGATCCGGCCGGTGCCGTCCACCAGCGCTCCGGCGATCTTGGTGCCGCCGATGTCGAGCGCTGCGACGAGGTCGGTGGACTCGGTGTACATCGGCGTGCATCTCCAGAAAAAAGAGGAACGGAAAAAGATCAGGGGACTGGGCCAGTCTCCATATTGCTGACAACGTTGTCCAGACAGTGGGGCCCTATGCTCGGTGCCACACCGCCGCACGCCCCACGCCGACGACCGACAGGACAGCGCACAGTGGCCGACACCGCACCTCCTTCTACCGCCGCAGCGAGGTCCCAGCGCCCCCTGCCGCCCTCTGGCCGCTACGGAAACCGGCCGACCATGAAGGACGTGGCCGCCCGCGCGGGAGTCGGTCTCAAGACCGTCTCACGGGTCGTCAACGCCGAGGCCGGCGTCACCCCCGACACCGAACGACGTGTCAGGGAGGCCATCGACGCCCTGGGTTTCCGCCGCAACGACAGCGCCCGGGTGCTGCGCAAGGGCCGTACCGCCAGCATCGGCCTGGTGCTCGAAGACCTCGCCGACCCCTTCTACGGGCCGCTGAACCGCGCCGTGGAGGAGGTCGCCCGCTCGCACGGCGCGCTGCTCATCAACGGCTCCAGCGCCGAGGACCCGGAGCGTGAGCAGGAACTGGTGCTCGCGCTGTGCGCCCGCCGGGTGGACGGGCTGATCGTGATTCCGGCGGGCGACGACCACCGCTACCTTGAGCCGGAGATGGCCGCGGGCGTCGCGACGGTGTTCGTGGACCGCCCGCCGGGCCGGATCGACGCGGATGTCGTACGTTCCGACAGCTTCGGCGGTGCGCGGGACGGCGTGGCGCACCTGATCGCGCACGGCCACCGCAGGATCGGGTTCATCGGCGACCAGCCGCGGATCCACACCGCGACGGAGCGGCTGCGCGGCTACCACGCGGCGATGGAGGACGCGGGCCTGCCCGTCGCCGAGGGCTGGGTGGAGCTGGGCAGTACGGAACCGGAGCGGGTGCGGGCCGCCGCGGTCGCGATGCTGGACACCGCGGACGAGCCGGTGACGGCGGTCTTCACCGGCAACAACCGGGTGACGGTAACGGTCGTGCGGGTCCTCGCGGGGCGCGAACGCCCGGTCGCCCTGGTCGGCTTCGACGACTTCGAGCTGGCCGATCTGCTCGTCCCCGGCGTCACGGTCGTCGCCCAGGACGCCGCGACGCTCGGCCGTACCGCCGCGGGCCTGCTGTTCAGCCGGCTCGACGGAGCGGCAGGGGAACCGTCCCAAGTGGTGCTGGAGACCCGGCTCGTCGCCCGCGGTTCGGGTGAGATCCCGCCGTGGGACGCCGTCTGAGAACGCGGGAGGCCCCCCGGCCGGGCCGGGGGGCCGGGTTCCGGCCGGCCGGGCCCCGGGCGGCGGGGGCCCGGAGCGGCGGCGGTGCGGTTACGGAGCCGTGGTCGTGAGGTCCCCGCGGCGCGGTACGGCGAAGCTCTCCAGGTCCGCGCGGGTCAGCCCGCTGAGCTTGGCGACCTCGGCGGTGTCCAGGGCGCCGCAGTCGATGCCGCGCAGCAGGTACCCGGCGAGCGCCTTCGCGGACGCGGGCTCGTCGGCGACGTCGCCGCCGACGACCTGGTTCGCGTACGCGGCGAGGCGTGCGGCAGCCTGCTCGAAACCCTCGCGGTAGTAGGTGAAGACGGCCGCGTAACGGGTCGGCAGGTGACCCGGGTGCATGTCCCAGCCCTGGTAGTAGGCGCGGGCCAGGGCGCGCCGGGTGAGGCCGTAGTGCAGGCGCCAGGCGTCGTGCACCTTCTCGGTGGGGCCGACCGGCAGGACGTTGGTGGAGCCGTCCGAGACGCGTACGCCGGTGCCCGCCGCGGCGACTTGCATGATCGCCTTGGCGTGGTCGGCCGCGGGGTGGTCGCTGGCCTGGTAGGCGGCGCTGACGCCGAGGCAGGCGCTGTAGTCGAAGGTGCCGTAGTGCAGCCCGGTCGCGCGGCCCTCGGCCGCTTCGATCATGCGGGCGACGGTGGCGGTGCCGTCGGCGCCGAGGATGGACTGGCTGGTCTCGATCTGGATCTCGAAACCGATCCGGCCGGCCGGCAGGCCGTGCGCCTTCTCGAAGGCCTCGACCAGGCGCACCATCGCGGTGACCTGCTCGCAGTACGTGACCTTGGGGAGCGTCAGGACGAGCCCGTCGGGGAGGCCGCCGTTCTCCATCAGGCCGGTGAGGAAGACGTCCAGGGTGCGGATGGCCCGGTCGCGCACGGGGGCCTCGAAGCACTTCATACGGATGCCGGTGTACGGGGCGGCGGTGCCGTCCTTGTACGAGTCGGCCACCAGGCGCGCGGCGCGGGCGACGTAGGTGTCCTCGTCGGCCGCGGTGCCGCCGTAGCCGTCCTCGAAGTCGACGCGCAGGTCCTCGACCGGCTCGCGCTCCAGCTTGGCGCGTACGCGGTCGTACACGGCGTCGGCGAGGGCCGGGTCGAGGCCGAGCACCTCGGCGAACACCGCGGCGCTGGGGGCGTGCTCGTCGAGCATCTTGAGCGCCTGGTCGCCCCAGGAGCGTATGGTGCCCGCGTCGTAGAGGTTGCCCGGGACGTACACGGTGTGGACGGGCTGCCGGGTCCCTGGGTCTCCGGGGTAGCGGCGCTCGAGCTCCGCGTCGATCGGTACGAGGGAGGCGCTGATCCCCTCGCTGACCGCGCCGGCGAGGCTCGTTGCCACCTTCTCCTGCTGACCCATTCCAACCCTCCAGTTTTCGCGGTTTCCGCTTCCCGGAATAAACAATCCGCATAGCGAAGTTAATGGCTCGCATGATCCGCGTCAATGGCTGCCGGGAACGGGCCGCCACACGGCTCGGGGCCGTGCGGCAGAACACCGCACGGCCCCGAGTTCGTACAAGAAGTTGCAGGTCAGCCCTTGCGGGACTCGACCTCATCGGTCAGCTGGGGAACGACGGCGAACAGGTCGCCGACGACGCCGTAGTCGACGAGGTCGAAGATCGGGGCCTCGGCGTCCTTGTTGATGGCGACGATGGTCTTGGAGGTCTGCATACCGGCCCGGTGCTGGATCGCGCCGGAGATGCCGGAGGCGACGTACAGCTGCGGCGAGACGGACTTGCCGGTCTGGCCGACCTGGTTGGTGTGCGGGTACCAGCCGGCGTCGACGGCGGCGCGCGAGGCACCGACGGCCGCACCGAGGGAGTCGGCGAGCTTCTCGATGATCGAGAAGTTCTCGGCGCCGTTGACGCCGCGGCCGCCGGAGACCACGATCGCGGCCTCGGTCAGCTCGGGGCGGCCGGTGGACTCGCGCGGTGTGCGCGAGACGACCTTGGTGCCGGTGGCGGCAGCGGAGAAGGACACGGTCAGCGCCTCGACCGCGCCGGCCGCCTGGGCGGGCTCGACCGGGGCCGAGTTCGGCTTGACGGTGATGACCGGGGTGCCCTTGGAGACACGGGACTTCGTGGTGTACGAGGCGGCGAACGCGGCCTGCGTGGCCACCGGGCCCTCGTCACCGGACTCGACGTCGACGGCGTCGGTGATGATGCCGGAGCCGATGCGGACCGCGAGGCGGGCCGCGATCTCCTTGCCCTCGGCGGAGGACGGGACGAGCACGGCGACCGGGGAGACGGCGTCGTACGCGGCCTGGAGCGCGTCCACCTTCGGAACGACGAGGTAGTCGCCGAACTCCGGGGCGTCAGCGGTCAGTACCCGGGTCGCACCGTGCTCACCGAGCACCGCGGCGGCACCGTCGCCACCGGCGCCGAGGAAGACGGCGACGGGCTCGCCGATGCGGCGGGCGAGCGTCAGCAGCTCCAGGGTGGGCTTGCGGACGGCACCGTCCACGTGGTCGACATAGACGAGAACTTCAGCCATGGGAATGCTCTCCTGCGAGTGCGAAGAAACGGGGCGGGGGTTGAGGTGCGCGGGCCTGCTGCGCCGGTCCGGTAGAACGCCTCCGGACCTCGGCCGCTAGATGAACTTCTGGCCCGCGAGGAACTCGGCGAGCTGCTTGCCGCCCTCGCCCTCGTCCTTGACGATCGTGCCCGCGGTGCGCTCCGGGCGCTTGTCCGCGGAGTCGACCTTGGTCCAGGAGCCTTCGAGGCCGACCTCCTCGGCGTCGAGGTCAAGGTCGTCCAGGTCCAGGGACTCCACCGGCTTCTTCTTGGCGGCCATGATGCCCTTGAAGGACGGGTAGCGGGCCTCTCCGGACTGGTCCGTCACCGACACGAGCGCCGGGAGGGAGGCCTCCAGCTGCTCGGTGGCGGAGTCGCCGTCGCGGCGGCCCTTGACGACACCGTCCTCGACGGTGACCTCGGAGAGCAGCGTGACCTGCGGGACGCCCAGGCGCTCGGCCAGGATCGCGGGCAGGACGCCCATGGTGCCGTCGGTCGACGCCATGCCGGTGATGACCAGGTCGTAACCGGTCTTCTCGACAGCCTTGGCGAGCACCAGCGACGTGGCCATGACGTCACTGCCGTGCACGTCGTCGTCCTCGACGTGGACGGCCTTGTCGGCGCCCATGGAGAGCGCCTTGCGGAGCGCGTCCTTGGCGTCCTCCGGGCCCACCGTCAGGACGGTGATCTCCGCGTCGTCGGCCTCGCCGGCGATCTGCAGCGCCTGCTCGACGGCGTACTCGTCGAGCTCCGACAGCAGACCGTCGACATCGTCGCGGTCGACCGTCAGGTCATCGGCGAAGTGCCGGTCGCCGGTGGCGTCGGGCACGTACTTCACACAGACAACGATCCTCAAGCTCACGCCGGCTCTCCTACTGCATCGTCTATTTGTCGGCTGCCTCGTTGCAGGCAGCATAGGCGCCTGAAGGGGCGGTTTCCGGTCGGGGCGGGTTACGTCCCGACCAGAATATTACTCGCCAGTACACCCATAGCTTTCCCGATGAGCAAGCGCTTTGAACTGTGACCTGTCCAACGCCGCGCGATCGGCCCCGCAAGCGCGCTTGCGGGAACCCTCAGTCGCGCAGGGCGTTGAAGCGCCCCTGGTGGTAGAGGAGCGGCCGGCCCGCACCCGAGGGATCACCGGCGACGGCCTCGGCGAGCACGATCCGGTGGTCCCCGGCGGGCACCCGCGCCACCACCCGGCACACCAGCCACGCCAGTACGCCGTCGAGCACCGGCACGCCCTCGGGGCCGACCTGCCACCGTGTGGGCGCGCCGAACCGGTCGGCGCCGCTGCGCGCGAACGTCGCGGCCAGCGGCTCCTGCTGCTCGCCCAGTATGTGTACGCCGATGTGCTCGGCCTCCGCGATGACGGGCCAGCTGGAGGACGTGGTGCCCACCCCGAAAGAGAGCAACGGGGGTTCGGCCGCGACAGAGTTGAGGGACGTGGCGGTGAATCCCACGGGCTCACCCCCGCGCCCGGCGGCGGTGATCACGGCGACCCCGGCGGCGTGCTGCCGGAAGACGGAACGGAACAGTTCGGGGGTGGCCTGCCGGGGAGCGGCGAGGGCGGGCTGGAGCGTCATGGAGTTGTCCTTCGGGGACGGAGGGCGCGGTCCTGGGGTCCGTGGCTGCTCAGACACCCGGACAACGCGCGCTCGCGCAGCGGGCCAGGTCCACGTGGGCCCGCCCGTGCAGAAGGATTTCCGTGGGCATGGTGTCACCCTGACGATCGGGGGTGGACGCAGTCAAGTACGCGCGGGGCCGCGGCCACTGGGAGATTGATCACGTCGGGCCCTTCACCGGCCCCGGCCGGGTCACCCGACGGCGTGCCCCAGGGCGGCGATGACGTCCACCCTGCGCGGCTGCCCCGTCGCGCGCCGCACGATCCGGCCCGCCCCGTCCAGGACGAGTACGGTCGGCGTCTGCCGGACGTCCAGCCGCCGTACGAGTTCCAGCCGGCCCTCGGCGTCGATCTCCACGTACGTCACTCCCTCGACCATCGCCGCCACCTCGGAGAGGGTCCTGCGGGTGGCCCGGCACGGCTGGCAGAACGCGCTGGAGAACTGCACGAGGGTGGCCCGCTCCCCCGGCGCGACGCCTAGTTCGCCCGCGCCGAGCCGCGTGGTGGCGTCGTGTTCCGGCATATTTCACCCTCCCCTTACGCGGTGCTTGACACAGTGTGCAGCGTTCGGCCCGGCGCCGTGATTCCCCGCCCTCCCGTCGCCCTCGACGAACCCGCAGCAGGTCAGGGTATGAGTGGACATCGCGGGACGTGATGAGAATCTCGCGTTCTGGGTACCCGGGGACTGGCTACTGGGCCGTACATGGGGCACGATCTGCCCAACGCCGAAAACCTACGGCAGCGTAACTTTCACACCGGGAGAGCCCTCCCCGGTCAGAGAAGGGTCCCCCGTCATGGCAGAACTCGTCTATCGACCGGTCATCGGCGCCGCTCGCACCCTCTTCAAGGCGCTCGACCTCAAGATCGACACTCAGGGTTCTGAGAACATCCCCCGCTCGGGCGGGGCAGTGCTGGTCAGCAACCACATCAGTTACCTCGATTTCATCTTCAACGGCTTCGCCGCCCTTCCGCAGAAGCGCCTGGTGCGCTTCATGGCGAAGGAGTCGGTGTTCCGGCACAAGGTGTCGGGGCCGTTGATGCGCGGCATGAAGCACATCCCCGTGGACCGCAAGCAGGGTGAGAACGCCTACCGGCACGCGCTGGACTCGCTGCGTTCCGGCGAGATCATCGGGGTCTTCCCGGAGGCGACGATCTCCGAGTCGTTCACGTTGAAGAGCTTCAAGTCGGGCGCGGCGAGGCTGGCCCAGGAGGCCGGCGTACCGCTGATCCCGATGGCCGTCTGGGGCACCCAGCGGATCTGGACCAAGGGCAGGCCGCGCAACTTCGGCCGTCACCACATCCCCGTCACCATCCGCGTGGGCAAGCCCCTGAAGGCCTCGACGGACGAGTACGCGGGCGCCATCACCCGGCGGCTGCGCGAGCACGTCCAGGAGTTGCTGGAGGCCGCCCAGCGCGCCTACCCGGTGCGCCCGAGGGACGACAAGGACACGTGGTGGGTCCCGGCCCACCTCGGGGGCACGGCCCCGACCCAGGCACAGCTGCGCGAGGCGGGCTGAGGCCTCACAGGGCGTCCGGCAGCGCGTCCCACAGGCACTGAGGCCTCATAGTGCATCCGGTAGCGCGTCCCACAGGCGGGCGCGGTCCGGCGCCTCCTTGAGGACACGGAGCACGGCCGGGTGGGGTGCGGCGTACAGGGTCGGGTAGTCCCGCTCGCCGCGCTCCCCGGCCGGCACGAACGCCAGGCGCTCGCCGTCGAGCGAGAACCGCGCGTCGACGCCTTCCTTGTTGCCGCGGCAGTCCTGCCGGTGCCAGCCGCCGCGAAACCGTACGGCGACCAGTCCGTGCACACAGTGGCCGCCCGCTCCGTCGTACTCCAGCCGCTGGTAGCAGAGCGCGGTGGGGATGTCCTCCGCGCGCAGCAGCGCGGCCAGGGCGTGCGCCTTGGCGTGGCAGATCCCGGTGCGCTGCGCCAGGACGTCCGAGGCGCGCCAGGTGACGCGCGGATCTCCCGAGTCCGCCGAGTGCGGGAGGGTGTCCCGTACGTACTCGAAGGCCGCATGGGCGTATGCATATGAGTCCGCGACCTGTCCGGCGAGTTGTGCGGCCGTCCGCCGCACGAGCGGGTGGTGGTGGTCGATGGCCTCGTCGGACGCCAGATAGGCGGACAGGTCCGGGTTTTGCTGGATCAGCTCCATGGCCCGTGAGCATAGGAATGCGACCGACCGAGAGTCAATAACTTTTCGGTCGATCGCATATCTATGCATCTCACGAGCCGCCCCGGGGGACTGCTCAGCGGGCCATCTCCTCCTTGAGCGCCTGCACGAAGGCGTCCACGTCGTCCTCGGTGGTGTCGTAGGCACACATCCAGCGCACGTCGCCCGCAGCCTCGTCCCAGAAGTAGAAGCGGAAGCGTTTCTGGAGGCGTTCGCTCACGTCGTGCGGCAGCCGGGCGAACACCGCGTTCGCCTGCACCTCGTGGAGGATCTCCACGCCGTCGACGCCGCGGACGCCCGCGGCGAGGCGCCGGGCCATCTCGTTGGAGTGCCGGGCGTTGCGCAGCCACAGGTCGCGTGCGAGCAGCGCCTCCAGCTGCACCGACACGAAGCGCATCTTGGAGGCGAGCTGCATGGACGACTTGCGCAGCCGCTTCATCGCCGCCGGGCGGACCGCGTCCGGGTCGAGGACGATCACGGCCTCGCCGAAGAGCATGCCGTTCTTGGTGCCGCCGTACGACAGCAGGTCGACGCCCGCGGCGTTGGTGAAGGCGCGCATGGGGACGTCGAGCGAGGCGGCGGCGTTGGCGATGCGCGCGCCGTCGAGGTGGACCTTCATGCCGTGCGCGTGGGCGTGGTCGCAGATCGCCCGTATCTCGTCCGGGGTGTACACCGTGCCGAGTTCGGTGTTCTGGGTGATCGAGACGACCTGCGGCATCGCCCGGTGCTCGTCGTCGAAGCCCCAGGCCTGCCGGTCGATCAGCTCGGGGGTGAGCTTGCCGTCCGGGGTCGCCACCGTGAGCAGCTTGAGTCCGCCCATCCGCTCGGGGGCACCGCCCTCGTCGACGTTGATGTGGGCGCTCTCGGCCGCGATCACCGCGCCCCAGCGGTCGGTGAGCGCCTGCAGGGAGACGACGTTGGCGCCGGTGCCGTTGAAGACCGGGAACGCCTCGGCGGACGGGCCGAAGTGGCCGCGCACCACCTGCTGGAGGTGCGCGGTGTAGTCGTCCTCGCCGTACGCGACCTGGTGGCCGCCGTTGGCGAGCGCGAGGGCGGCCAGGATCTCGGGATGGGCGCCCGCGTAGTTGTCGCTGGCGAACCCCCGTGAGGTGGGGTCGTGGTGCCGACGGGCGTCCGTCCTGGGCCGGTTCACCGGTCCGCTCACGGTGGTGGTGGTCGTGGTGGTCACGGTCGTCGTGGTGGTCGGTTCCGGCGCGGAACCGCTCCCGGGCTCCGTCACGGTTCGGGGGTCAGCCACAGTCGCTGTCCATTCACTTCGGCGGCGGGCCGCTCCCAGACACCGGCGATGGCCTCGGCCAGTTCCGTGACGTCGGTGAAGCCCGCGAACTTCGCATTCGGGCGCTCGGCGCGCATCGCGTCGTGCACCAGAGCCTTGATCACCAGGATGGCAGCAGCGGTACGCGGCCCCTGCTCGCCCCCCGCCTTGCGGAAGGCGTCGCCCAGGGCGAGCGTCCACGCCTCGGCGGCAGCCTTGGAGGCGGCGTAGGCGGCGTTCCCCGCGGTGGGCCTGGACGCGCCCGCGGCACTGATCAGCAGATAGCGGCCCCGGTCACTGCGCTGGAGGCCTTCCTGGAAGGCGAGCGAGGTGTGCTGCACGGTGCGGATCAGCAGCTTTTCGAGCAGGTCCCAGTCGGCGAGGTCGGTCTCCGCGAAGGTCGCCGAACCGCGCCAGCCGCCGACGAGGTGGACCATCCCGTCGACCCGGCCGAACTCCTTCTCGGTCTTGTCCGCCCACGCGCGGGTGGCGGCCAGGTCGAGCAGGTCGACGGTGTCGCCCGTGACGGTCGCGCCGCCGTGCGCGTACCGGGCGGCATCGACGGCCTCCGCGAGACGGGCGGCGTCCGCGTCCGCGCCGACGACCGTGGCCCCGGCCTCGGCGAGTCGCAGCAGCGTCGCGCGCCCCGCGGGCCCGGCCGCGCCCGCCACCGCGATGACGGCCCCCTCCAGAGGCCCCTCCGGTGTGTTGCGTGCGGTCATGTCGGTCGCCTCCTGGGCGCGGGAGCTCACGCGGCCACCCGCTCGGCGCCCGCCGCGGTGATCCCCTTGGTCGAGGCGATCACTGACTTGAGCTTCTTGGAAAGCGCCTCATAGAACATGCTCAGCGGAAACTCGTCGGGAAGCACGTCGTCGACCAGTTTCCGGGGCGGCAGCGAGAGGTCCAGGGCGTCGGGGCCCTTGGCCCAGCGCGATCCCGGGTGCGGGGAGAGATAGCGCGCCACCAGGTCGTACGCGGCGAACCAGTGCACCAGTTTCGGGCGGTCGATGCCGGCCCGGTACAGCTCCTCGATCTCGGCGCAGAGCTGGTTGGTGACCTGCGGGGCCCGCACCCAGTCGATCTTGAGGGTGTTGTCGGTCCAGCGCACCACGTCGTGCTGGTGCAGGTACGCGAAGAGGAGCTGGCCGCCCAGCCCGTCGTAGTTGCGCACCCGCTCGCCGGTGACCGGGAAGCGGAACATCCGGTCGAAGAGCATCGCGTACTGCACGTCGCGGCCCTGCGGGACGCCGTCAGCCTCCAGCTTCACCGCCTCCCTGAAGGCGGTGAGGTCGCAGCGCAGCTCCTCCAGGCCGTACATCCAGAACGGCTGCCGCTGCTTGATCATGAAGGGGTCGAACGGCAGGTCGCCGTGGCTGTGCGTGCGGTCGTGGACCATGTCCCACAGTACGAAGGCCTGCTGGCAGCGGTCCTGGTCGGCGACCATCGCCCGGATGTCGTCGGGCAGTTCGAGGCCCAGGACGTCCACGGCCGCCGCGGTGACGGCACGGAAGCGGGCCGCCTCGCGGTCGCAGAAGATGCCGCCCCAGGTGAACCGCTCCGGCGCCTGGCGCACGGCGATCGTCTCGGGGAAGAGCACGGCGGAGTTGGTGTCGTAACCCGAGGTGAAGTCCTCGAAGGTGATGCCGCAGAACAGCGGGTTGTCGTACCGCGTGCGCTCCAGCTCCGCCAGCCACTCGGGCCACACCATGCGCAGCGCGACCGCTTCGAGGTTGCGGTCCGGGTTGCCGTTCTGGGTGTACATCGGGAACAGCACGAGGTGCTGGAGTCCGTCGGCGCGCGAGGCGGCCGGCTGGAAGGCGAGCAGCGAGTCCAGGAAGTCGGGGACCGCGTAGCCGGATCCGGCCCAGGCACGCAGGTCGGCGACGAGCGCCCGGTGGTAGGCGGCGTCGTGCGGCAGCAGCGGGGCCAGCTCCTCGACCGCGGTGATCACCCGGTCGAGCACGGCGTCCACCTCCCCGCGGGCGGGGGCGCCCTCGGCGTCGAGATCGATCGAGCCGTCGGCGCACTGCCAGGGCCTGATCTGCTCCACCGCGTCCTTGAGCACCCGCCAGGCAGGGTGGTCGACCACCCGCGAGGCTTCCGCCACGGCTCCATCGGCTATGCCCTGCGCCAAGATTTGCGTCATGTCACTTCCTCCACCGGAGAACCTCGCGTCAAGGAACCGTATCCACGCAGGGTTATCTCGCACAAGTGGGCATGGAACAAATTATCCTGCCGCACCCCCCAGATCACCGGAATTCTTCCTGCCGTGCACTTCGAGGGCGGCGATGGCTTCCGTGACGGCGGCCATCGCCGTACGGGAGTCGGCGAGGAGCCCGGTGAACCCGAGAAACCCGTGGAACATCGCGGGGAAGTGCCGCGCGGTGACCGCCACCCCCGCCGCCCCCAGCGCGCGGGCATAGTCCCTGCCCTCGTCGCACAGCGGGTCGCAGCCCGCCGTCAGGACAAGGGCGGGCGGCAGCCCGAAGAGGTCCCGGGCGCGCAGCGGCGAGACGTCCGGATGCCGCGCCACCTGGCTCGCGGCGCCCTCGGGCCCCAAGTACTGCTCCCAGAACCACCGCATGTGCGCCGCCGTCAGGAAGTAGCCGCGGGCGTTGTCCCGGTACGAGCGGGTGTCCTGGGCCGCGTCGAGCACCGGGTAGAGCAGCACCTGGAGGGCGAGGTCGGGGCCGCCCCTGTCGCGCGCGATCCGGGCGGCCACCGCGGCGAGCGCGCCGCCGGAGCTGTCTCCGGCGACGACCAGCGCGCCCGGGTCGCCGCCCGCCTCCTCGATGTGCTCGGCGACCCAGCACAACGAGGCGTACGCGTCCTCGACCGCGGCCGGGTACGGCGCCTCGGGTGCGAGCCGGTAGTCCACCGAGACGACGGCCGCGCCCGCGCCCCGGCAGATCTGGCGCACCGTGCCGTCGTGCGAGTCGAGACCGCCCAGGCTGAACCCGCCGCCGTGGAAGAAGACGACGGTCGGGTGAGGGACGGGACGCGTCGGCCGGTAGACGCGCACGCGGATCCCCGGCGCCCCCGCGGGCCCCGGGAGCGTACGGTCCTCCACGGAACCCACCGCCGGGCACCCGGCACCGGGCGGGAGCGACGCGGCGAGGACACGACGGGCTCGGGCCGCGTCGGTGACGCCGCCCCCGAGATCGGGAAAACCCCTGGTCATACGGTCGACCAGGGGGCGGGCCGCGGGGTCGAGCCGGTCGCCCTGCGCGGTACCGGTCATGTCCTCACGCCCCACGGAAGTGCGGGATGACCTTCTCGCCCCACTGCCGCAGGGTCTCCAGACACGCCTCCTGAGGCACCGTGCCCATCTGGATCAGGCACATGATCTCGTCGGCGCCCGCGTCGCGCAGCCGCTCCACGTACGCGATCGCGTCGTCCGCGGTGCCGTACGCGTGGTCGGCGAGGAAGGTGGCGGTCGACGTGGGACGCACCGGAATGCGCTGCTCGTGCAGACGCGCGAGCACCTGCTCGGCCGCCCTGCGCATCTCCGCGCCCTCGTCGGCGCCCGCCACGACCGCCTCGTCGGGGACGCCGGCGCCGCCGTACCAGTGGCCGATGGACTGGGCGAAGAACCGCTGCCCGCGCACGCCGACGCTCCTGGCCCGCTCCCCGTCGTCGAGGACGATCGTCGGGCACAGCACGGAGAAGTGGTCGTTGACGACGCTGGACACGAAGCGTCCGTCACCGCGGGCAGCGCGCGCCGCGTCGTACGCCGTGCGCATGTCGGCGATCGCCTCGGGCCCCGCGAAGCCCATCACGAGCGCGCCGACGCCGAGTTCGGCGGCCCGGACGAGCGTCTCGGTGCGGCTGCACGCGAGGAAGAGCGGCGGGTGCGGACTCTGCCGGGGGCGCGGCAGGATCGGGTGCGGGTCGATGTCGATGAGCTCGCCGTGGTACTCCAGCTCGTCCTCCTGCCAGGCCCGGCCGATGATCCGCAGTGCCTCCTCGACCTCCCTGGTCGTGCGGTCCGGGTCCACGCCGCACAGCGAGGTCTCCTGCTTCGTACCGCCGCGGCCCGCGCCGAGATCGAGCCGCCCGCCGGACAACAGGTCGAGCATGGCGGCCCGTTCGGCCACCCGCGCCGGGTGGTTGAAGGCGAACGGCATGCAGACGACGCCGTGCCCGATTCTGATCGTCGAGGTCTTCGCGGCGACCCAGGTGAGGAAGATCTCCGGGGCCGACATGTGCGCGTACCACTTGAGGGAGTGGTGTTCGACGGCCCAGATCCGGTCGAACCCCATCCGCTCGGCCAGGACGGCCTGCTCCACGCTGTCCCGGATGACCTGGTGCTCACGTTCGGGGGTGGGGTCGGCCAGTTGGGCCTCGAAGATGACTGAGAATTCCACGGCCCCTCCAGGGGTTGATTTCCGTGCTCCGCCGCTACTTCAATTCGTCATATGACTAACCGTCAGTTCTCGAAGAAGCAAGATGCGCGGCAGGACGACATCGCCCAACTGCCGCCCACCGCATGGGCGGTGCTCGGGCTGCTGTCCTTCCCCGGCGAGCGCACCGGCTACGAGCTGAAGAAGTGGGCGGACTCCTCACTGCGCTTCTTCTACTGGTCGCCGGCGATCAGCCAGATCTACGCGGAGCTACGCAGACTTGAGGACCTGGGCTACGTCACGTCGAGCCGTTCGGGCCCCGAGGAGGTACGCGCCAAGCGGCGTTACACCCTCTCCCCGCGGGGCCGCGAGGCGCTCACCGAGTGGGCGGACACCGGCGGGACGGGGCCCTCCGTGCTGAAGCACCCGCTCGTCCTGCGCGTATGGCTCGGGCACCTCTCGGACCCCGCCCGGCTGCGCGCCCGCGTGACGGAGCACATCACCTGCACGGAAGGCGAGTTGGCGGGCGTACGCGAAGCCCTCGCTCGCGCCGAGGGGGTGACGCAGTGGGCGCATCCACAGGTCGCGCTGCGCTGGGCCGAGCGGCAGCATCTCGCCGAACTCGAACTGGCGCGGGCGATGCTGGCCGATCTCGCGGAACTCCACCCGCCAGGGACGGAGGGTCAACTCCCGCCGGACGCGCCCACGGACGGGTGAGGTAACGCCCTCCCGCGCACTTCTGGCGGTAGGACGGTCGCACCCTGTCCTTGTCGCGAGCACCACCTGTCGCGAGCACCACCTGTCGCAACCGCGCCTGTCACGACCGCGCCTGTCGCGACAGGCGGTGCCCCGCCCCCGTCCCTACCTGCCCGGAGCCCTCCGCATGAGCATGCGCGCCGTCCTTCTCGCCGCCCTCGCCACCGGTCTGATCCTGGGAATCGCCGGTACCCAGTTCGAAGATTCCACTTCCTCGCGCCAGGCGGGTTCCGTTGCCGGGACGGGCCGTTAATCTCGCTGTGAGCCGCCGTCGACGGAAGCGAGATCACCTTGTCTTTCCTCACCATCGGTCATCGCGGAGTCATGGGTGTCGAGCACGAGAACACCCTGAACTCCTTCCGCCACGCCCAGCAGGCGGGCATGGACGTCATCGAACTCGATGTGCACCTGAGCAAGGACGGCGCCCTCGTCGTCATGCACGACGCCGACGTCGACCGCACGACGGACGGTCAAGGGGCCATCTCGGCGATGTCGCTCGCCGAGCTGCGCGCCCTGGACGCGGGCGGCGGCCAGCAGGTCCCGCTCTTCGAGGAGGTGCTGGACGCGGTCTCCGCGCCCCTGCAGGCGGAGATCAAGGACGTGGCCGCGGCGCGTGCGCTGGCCGAGGTGCTGCGGCGGCGCGACCTGCTGGACCGCGTCGAGGTGCTGTCCTTCCACGACGAGGCCCTCGCCCAGGTCACCGCCCTGCTGCCCGGGGTGCGGACCGCGCTGGTCGCGCAGTTCTACGGCCCCGAGGTGGTGGACCGCGCGCTCGCCGTGGGGGCGGCGGCCGTCGTGCTCGATCTCCAGCGGCTCACCCTGGAGACCGTACGGCGCGCGCACGCGGAGAAACTGCGGGTGATCGGCTGGGTGGTGAACACCCCGGACGAGCTGCGGCTGGCCCACGCGCTGGAGCTGGACGGGGTGACCACCGACTACCCGGAGATCCGCAGGACGGGTCGCTTCATGGCCTGAGGTTCATGGCCTGAGGACCGCTCACGGGCCGGGACGGGCCGTCGCCCGGCCCGGCCCCCTCCCGGGGGTCGCGCGGCCGCTCAGAGTTCCTTCAGCAGGAGCTCGAACTGGAGGTCGTCGCGCTGCGGGATCCCGAAGCGCTCGTCGCCGTACGGGAACGGCGTCATCCGTCCCGTACGGCGGTAGCCCCTGCGCTCGTACCAGGCGATGAGGTCGTGGCGTACGGAGATCACGGTCATGTGCATCTCGCGCGCCTGCCAGGACTCCCGCGCCAGGCGCTCGGCCTCCGCGATGATCAGCTTTCCGAGACCGCCGCCCTGCACCCCCGGCCGCACCGCGAACATACCGAAGTAGGCGGCGTCCCCCCGGTGTTCGAGCTGGCAGCAGGCGACCAGCTCGCCGTCCCGCTCGACGGTGAGCAGCCGGCTGCCCGGGTCAGTGATGACGGCGAGGACGCCCTGGGCGTCGGTCCGCTGCCCTTCGAGGATGTCGGCCTCGGTGGTCCATCCCGTACGGCTGCTGTCGCCGCGGTAGGCCGACTCGATGAGCGCGACGAGCGCGTCCGCGTCGGCCTCGACGGCGTCGCGGTAGACGAGTTCCCCGAGGGCCGGGCGCGAAGTGGTGTCCATGCTGGCGGTGCCCCATCTGCTCTGTGCCGCACCCGTGCCCCTCGTTGGCGCCGGGCCGGGTGCGTTTCCTGTGCTGTCGCGGAACCGGGGGTGTTTCTGTGGCGTCGTCCGGTCGCTGTCCGACCCTAACGCGGTCCGTGCTCCCCCCGTGTGCCGTTGCGCGTGCGTACGCCCCGGCCCTTGCGGGCATCGACTCCTCGACCTGTCGACAAGTCGTGGTGGACCGAACGGGAGGTATTCCGTGCACGGAGCGGCGATGTCCGGCTGGCTGCTGGTGGCGCTGTGCGGGGTGACGAGTGCGTACTGCCTGCTGCGGATGCGCAGCGGGCCGCGGGCGGAGCGCCCGGTGGCCAGGGGTGAGGCCCTGATGGGGCTCGGGATGGCGGTGATGGCGGTGCCCGCCGCGGTGTTCGCCCCGCCTGGCTGGAGCTGGGCGGTGTACGCGACGGTGTTCGGAGCGGCGGCCCTGCGCGCCCTGTGGTGGGTGCGCGGGGGCACGCACGGCTCCCACCACCTGCACCATCTGATCGGTTCCGCCGCCATGGTGTACATGGCGGTGGTGATGGCTCCCGGCGCCGGTGGTGCGGCGGGCGGCCACGTGGGGCACGGGGCCGTGACGGCGGGCGGGGTGCCGCTGCTGACCGGGGTGCTGCTCGCGTACTACGCGGTGTACGTCCTGCGGGCGGGGGCCCGGCTGATCCCGCTGGCCGGCGCGTTGCCGTCGGCGTCACCGGCGCCGGTGCCGGTGCCCGCGGGCGGGGCGTTCGGCTGGGGCGCCCGCCCGGAACTGGCGCTCGCCTGCCGGCTGTCCATGGCGCTCGGCATGTTCACCATGCTGCTGACGCTGTGAGGGGCCGGCGAGCAGCCGTCGGGCAGGGCGAAGCGGTGGGGAGACGGCGCGCAAGGGGCTGTCGGGCCCGGTGAGTCGTACGTCACTTCCTGGACCGCTCCCATACCCGGGGGTGGTGGTGCCCTCATAGGCTGACGCCATGATGGTTGCCCTGGCGCTGCTGCTGCTCGGCCTGCTGACCGCCGCGACGGCTCCGCGTCTGCTGGCGGCCACCGACTGGCGGGAGCGGGAACCCGTGGTCGCGCTCTGGATGTGGCAGTGCGTGGTGGGCGCGGTGCTGCTGTGTTTTGCCCTCGCCATGACGTTCAGCGCGGCCGCCGCGTGGCAGTTGGTACGGGGGCACGTGTTCGCGCCCGCGCCGCGCGGGGTCGTCGAGGCGTACGCCTTCGGCGCGCACGGCCCGTGGTCCGCGGCCCTCGCGGTCGTCCTGGCGGGCTGCGGGGTCTGGACCGGCGCCATGCTGACCCGCGAGATCCTCCGGGCGCGCACCGCGCGCAGGCAGCGCCGGGCGGAGCTGCTGGTACGGGCGCCGGTACTGCCGGGCGAGGAACGGCTGGGTCCGGGCGGGCCGGGCGAGGACCGTCTCGTCGTGCTGGAGGAGGAACGGCCGCACGCCTGGTGGCTGCCGGGGGCCGAAGCGCGCCTGGTCATCACCACTGCGGCGCTGCGCCGGCTCAAGGGGCGCCAGCTCGACGCGGTGGTGGCCCATGAGCAGGGACACGCACGCGCCCGGCACGACTGGCTGCTGCACTGCTCGGGCGCGCTGGCGAACGGTTTCCCGCAGATCCCGGTGTTCGCGGCGTTCCGCGACGAGATGCACCGGCTGGTCGAGCTGGCCGCCGACGACATGGCATCCCGCAGGTTCGGCCGGCTGACCACGGCGCTCGCGCTGGTGGAACTCAACGAGCACCGCGGGGTGTTCGGCCCCTGCCCGACGCCTGAAGCCGGTCTGCCGCAGCGGGTGAACCGGCTGCTCTCCCCGGTCCCGAGGCTGAGTCCGGGCCGCCGGCTGCGGTTGACGGCGGTGTCGGCGCTGGTTCCCGTCGTCCCGCTCGTGGTGGCGTTCGTACCGGGTCTCAGCGCGCTGGGATAGCTCGCCCCGCCGCGGGGTCCCGTCCCGCCGCAAGCCGGCGCGTGTGCGCACGCCGGGCAACTCCGTCCGGCGACGGCCGACAGGCCCCGGTGCACCGGATGAACGTGCTCGGGAGCAGGCCGACAGGCCCCGGTGCGCCGAGGGAGCTTGATCCGCCGCAGGTCGGCAAGGATCACCTCATGCGCTCCCCTCGCCCCGCCCTGCCTGCCCGCCCGCCGACGCTCCTGCCGGGCGCCCTCCTCAGCGGCGCCTTCGCGGTGCTGCTGGCCCTGGTCGCCACCGGATGGGGGCCGTTGCTCACCCTCGACGTCGGCCTCGCCAACGGGCTGCACCGCTGGGCGGTGGACGATCCGGGGGCCACCCGTACCAACCGGATCCTGTCCGACTGGGTGTGGGACCCCTGGGCGATGCGGGCGGTCGTCGCGGCGGTCTTCGTCTGGCTGCTGCTGCGCGGTGAGCGCCTGGCGGCGATGTGGATCGCGGTGACGAGCGCGGTCGGCGCGTTCGTCCAGCAGGTGCTCAAGTCCGCTGTCGGGCGCGAGCGTCCGCAGTGGGCCGACCCGGTCGACTCCGCCCATTACGCGGCCTTCCCCTCCGGTCACGCGATGACGGCGACGGTGACCTTCGGGCTTCTGCTCTGGCTGATGTGGCTGTACGGAGCTCCGCGCGCGGCGCGGGTCGCGTTGCTGGCCGTCGGGGTGGTGTCGGTCGTGGGCGTCGGGTTCACCCGCCTCTACCTCGGTGTGCACTGGTTCTCCGACGTCCTCGCGGGCTGGCTGCTCGGTACGGTGGCGGTGCTTTTGTCGGCCGCCCTTTACGCGTACCGGACCGCGCCGCGGGGATGATCCCAAAATGACGATCAAAGCCGTGCTCTTCGACTTCTCCGGCACACTGCTCCGCGTCGAGCCGGCCCGTTCCTGGGTCGACGCGGTGCTCGGCGCGAGCGTGCCCGCTGCGGACCGGCATCGGTACGCCGAGCTGCTGTCGGCGGCCGGGGCCCTGCCGGGCGGCGCTCCGCCGTTGCGGATGCCGCCCGAACTGGCCGCGCTGTGGGCCACCAGGGACGAGAGCGCGCAGGGGCACCGCGCGGCGTACACCGGGCTCTCCCGCCAGGTGCAGCTCCCGCACGACTCCCTGCACGACGCGCTGTACGCACGCCACATGCTCCCGGAAGCCTGGCAGCCGTACCCGGACGCGCCGGAGGTGCTGCGGGAGCTGCACGCGCGCGGAGTCGCGGTGGGGGTGGTGAGCAACATCGGCTGGGACCTGCGTCCGGTGTTCCGCGCCCATGGTCTGGACCCGTTCGTCGACGCGTACGTGCTCTCGTACGAACACGGGGTGCAGAAGCCCGACGCCCGGCTGTTCAGGACGGCGTGCGAGGCGTTGGGCCAGGATCCGGCCCAGGTGCTGATGGTGGGTGACGACCGGACCGCGGACGGCGGGGCCGCCGCGCTGGGCTGTGCGGTCCATTTCGTGGACCACCTGCCCGCGGCCGAACGTCCGGACGGACTGCGTCCGGTGCTGGACCTGCTCGACCGGTCCCACCGGCCCCGGACACCGGTCGGGCCCCAGGAGTGAATCCCGGGGCCCGGCCGTGCTGTCCACCTTGGACGATCCCCCGCGTCGCCCAAGGCAGACAGCGGTCCCGCAGGCCGCCCCCGAACGAGCCGGGGTGGCAACCGTCCGCTGAGTATACTGGCTTCGAGCCAGTCAACGCAGGAGTTACAGCATGTCCCCGCGCAGCGCATCGCACAACGAGGAATTGCGGCGGCGTTCGCGCGAGCGGATCCTGCAGGCGACGGTGGAACTCGTCGGCGAGCGGGGGTACGAGGCGACGACCCTCGCGGACATCGCCGACCGGGCCGGCTCCGCGCGGGGCCTGGTGTCGTACTACTTCCCTGGCAAGCGGCAGTTGTTGCAGTCAGCGGTGCACCGGCTGATGCACCGTACGATCCGGTCCGCGATCGAGCGGGAACCGGCCGCGCAGGACGGGCGCGAGGTCCTGGCGCGCGCGGTGGACGCGGTGCTGGGGCTGGCTCAGGAACACCCCCTGCTGATGCGCACGCACATGGCCGGCATCCTCCAGGCGGAGGGCTTCGTGAAGTGCCCGGAGCAACAGCAGCTCGCCGACGCCCTGCGGGGTGCGATGGTCCGCTACGGCTCCGCGGATCCCGAGACCGAGTACGTGATGCTGCGGGCCCTGCTGATGGGCACGGTGTTCGCCCTGCTGCTGCCCGGTGCGCCGATGCCGCTGATGCGGCTGCGCTCGGAGCTGTTCCAGCGGTACGGGCTGGACTGGGAACTCGGAGCGCCGCCGGACGGGAATCCGTCCGGCGGCGCGGGTGACCGTAGCTGACGCGGGTGCGAGGGAGCAGGACCGTCAGAGGTAGTCGGGCTGCGTCTGCACGTTGAGCTCGCGCAGCCGGACCCGCTTCGCGGGATCGGTGCGCCGGTCGTCGATCTTCAGGACGTCGAGGCCCTTGGTCATGTCGTTGGAGTAGACGTAACCGTTGTAGTAGTACGCGGACCAGGTGCCGCCGCCGACCAGCGCGTCGGCGGAGATGGGACCGCGCTCGAAGTAGCCGATCTCCTTCGGCTTGGAGGAGTCGGTGAAGTCCCAGAAGGAGACACCGCCCTGGTACCAGGACTGGACCATGATGTCCCGGCCGTGGACCGGGATGATGGATCCGTTGTGGGCCACGCAGTTCTCGGTGGCCGCCTGGTGGCGGGGGATCTTGTAGTAGCTCTTGAGGACGAGCTTGCGGTGGTCGCCCCGGCCCTTGATCTCGTAGATGCCGTTGGCACCGCGCTTGGGACCGATCTCGGCGTTGCAGGTCGCGGCTCCGCCGCCGCCGAGCTCATCGGTGAAGACGACCTTGTCCGCGCGCTCGTTGAAGGTGGCCGAGTGCCAGAACGCGAAGTTGGTGTTGTCCTGGACACGGTCGATGACCTTGGGCTTCGCCGGGTTCGCGATGGAGAAGAGGATGCCGTCACCCATGCAGGCGCCGGCCGCGAGGTCCTTGGAGGGCAGCACGGTGATGTCGTGGCAGCCGGTGGTCGCCGAGACGTACGGCTTCTCGGCGCCGCCACCGGGGTTGCCGCCGTCGGGGAAGAGCACTGGGAAGTCGATGACCGCGGCCTTCTGGGGAGCCGTGCGCGGCACCTTGATGATCGAGATGCCGTCGTGCGGCGGCTTGCAGTCCGGGTAGGCGGCGCTGGGCGAGTACGAGGAGACGTACACGTACACGTCGCGGCGTTCCGGCACCAGGGTGTGGGTGTGCGAACCGCAGGCGGTCTCGACGGCTGCGACGTACCGCGGCTTGCGGATGTCGCTGATGTCGAAGATCTTCATGCCCTCCCAGGAGGACTTCTCGGTCGCGGGCTGCGTGACGCTGGTGCAGGAGTTGTCACTGCGCGAGGAGTCGGTGGAGAGGAAGAGCAGGTTGCCGGAGACCGAGATGTCGTTCTGCGATCCGGGACACAGGACCTGGGTGACGGTCCTCGGCTTCCTCGGGTTGCTGATGTCGAAGATCCGGAAACCGTCGTAGTTGCCCGCGAAGGCGTACTTGCCCTGGAAGGCGAGGTCCGAGTTGGTGCCCTTGAGCGCGTCCTTGGGGATGTTCGCGAGGTGTTCGACGTTCTTGCTGTGAACGATCTCGTCCACGCCGGGTATCTCGCCGCCCTGGATGGCCTTGCGGGCCTCCTCCTGCTGCGAGGTGGTGACCGACTGCCGCTGCTTGGGGCTGTCACCGGGGTCGGGGGTCGCGGCGGCGGGGCCCGCCGTGAGGAGGGTGGCGAACAGCCCGGCTGCGGCGGTTGCCACACCCAGGCGTCTACGTCGTCGGACACGTGGTGCTGTCAACGAGGTCACTGCGTACTCCTTTGATCTGGTTCGCAGTTGAACGAAGGCGGGACTCCGCGAGTATCTTCCTTCGCATGTACATCTCAACAGACGGCAACGGAGATGTAATGAAGTTTTTTGATCATCCGTGTGCGAAATCGTGCTAGGACGGTCATCAACTCACCGTTGTGCCCCAGGAGGCCGCTGTGCATTTCCGTCAACCGGGCGGAGCGCTCCACAAGTTCGTCGCGCAGGTTCCGCTCGCCGTCGCCGCCCTGCTCGCCCTGTCCGCCTGTTCGGGCACGCCGCAGGAGGACGCACGGGCGAAGCCGGCCGGGGACACCGCCGTGGTGGCGCCGGGAAAGCCGGGCGAACCGGCCAGGACGCTGTCCCCCGACGAGGCCCGTGCGGCAGCCCCGGTCAACGCGCCCAACTCGGCGGACTTCGCCTACACGCGGATGATGACCGCACACCACGGCCAGGCCCTGGTGATGACCGCACTGGCTCCGACGCGCGCCTCCTCCCGGGGCGTGCGACTGCTCGCCGAACGGATCGCGGCGTCACAGCGCCCGGAGATCGACGTCATGGCGGCGTGGCAGCAGCGCAACGGCGCCGACAAGCGGCCCGAGGCCCCGCACGACCACGGGGCGATGGCGGGCATGGCCACCGAGAAGCAGCTGGCGGAGCTGAGGGCGGCCAGGGGCAAGCAGTTCGACGAGCTGTTCCTGAAGCTGATGATCACGCACCACAAGGGGGCGCTCACCATGGCGGGCACCGCACTGGCCGAGGGCAACGACCTGATGGTCGAGGAGTGGGCGACCGAGTTGGTCGCCCAGCAGACGACCGAGATCAACCGGATGGTACGGATGCTGAAGGAGCAGTGACCGGCGCCGGGTGAACGGGGTTCAGCGGCGGTTGTGGCGGGGTGCCAGGTACCCCTCGTCCCGGGCGCTCGCGATGACCTTGAGCGACTTGCGCCGGCTGCGTCCGGTCGCGTACATCACCGCGAGGACGGGATCCTCGCCCTCCTTCTGCGCGGTCCGGTACGCCTCGGCGGCGATCATGCGTCCCGCGCTGCCGCGCGGCCAGGTGGGACGGGCCCTGCGCTTGCCCGCCGGTTCCTCGGCGAAGACGGGCACGGCCTCGGCGACGCCGCGCGACCCGCCCGAGGCGAACCGCTGCTGTTCGACGGCGACCCGGCAGGCGTCCTCCAGCGGCCCCTCGATCCAGTTGGCGAGCGTGGCGAAGCCGTCGAACGACAAGGGCGGGTCGGCCTTCATGTCCTCGATGGCGACCCGGCCCTCCGAGACCACGGCGAGCACCTCGATCCGGGCACCGTCGGCGAAGGTCAGACGGATGTTGAACCACGGAGGGAGGACCTCGCGGCGTGCGCCACCGTCCCAGGGCCCACCGAAGGAGTCGTCGGGGCCGGTGGTGACGGTGCCGTGGCCCTGTAGTTCCCAGACAGGCCACACCGAAACTGCGCCATTAGGCGCAAAACTACTGGGCGGGTTGCAAAACGTACTTTCCGGCACTTTAGGAACCTATCCCGTCGATGACCAGAATTCCGTCACGGCACGCACACGCCGCTCACACCGGGCATTCCGGTGGCGCAGCCCCCTGCCGCTCCCGGGCGGGCGGTGCGATCCTGGAGAGACCCTGCGGGAGGGAGTTCCGCCATGCTTCGCGTCGCAGTCGTCGGGTCGGGGCCGAGCGGGGTCTACACGGCCCAGGCACTCGTCCAGCAGACCGCCGTACCCGTGCGGGTGGACGTGCTGGACCGGCTGCCGTGCCCCTACGGACTGGTGCGGTACGGCGTCGCCCCCGACCACGAGAAGATCAAGTCGCTGCAGGGCACCCTGCGCGGCGTCCTGGAGCACGAACAGGTCTCCTTCCTCGGCAACATCGAGGCGGGGACGCCCGAACTCCCGCCCGAGCGACTGCTGGAGATGTACCACGCGGTGGTCTACTGCGTCGGCGCCGCCGCCGACCGTCGCCTCGGCATCCCCGGCGAGGACCTCCCCGGCAGCTTCTCCGCCACCGAGTTCGTCTCCTGGTACAGCGCGCACCCGGACGCCAATCCGGGCGGCTTCGCCCTGGGGGTGCGCTCGGCGGTGGTCGTCGGGGTGGGCAACGTGGCCGTCGACGTGGCACGTGTACTGGCGCGTGGAGCCCAGGAGTTGCTGCCCACGGACGTGCCGCAGCGCGCCCTCGACCTGCTGTCGGGGTCCACGGTGCGCGAGGTCCACATGGTGGGCAGACGCGGGCCGTCCCAGGCCAAGTTCACCACCAAGGAACTGCGCGAACTCGGCGCGCTGCCCGACGCCTCGGTCTCGGTGGAACCCGTCGAGCTGGCCCTGGACGCGGCGTTCGATGATCCGTCCGGCCTGCCCACCGCCCTGCGCCGCAACGTCGAGGTGCTGCGCGGCTGGGCGCAGGCGCCACCTCCCCCGCGTGGGCGGACAGTTCGGCTGCGGTTCTTCCTGCGCCCGGTGGAGGTGCTGGCCGAGGCCGGGCGGGTGGCCGCAGTACGGTTCGAACGCACGGAGCCGGACGGGACGGGCGCGGTGCGCGGCACGGGCGTGTACGAGGAGATCGAGGCCCAGTTGGTGCTGCGCTCGGTCGGCTACCACGGAACACCGCTGCCCGGACTTCCGTTCGACCCCGCGCGGGGAACGGTGCCGCACACGGCCGGGCGGGTGCTGCGGGACGGGCGGCCGGCGGCGGGCGAGTACGTCGCCGGGTGGATCAAGCGGGGGCCGACCGGAGTGATAGGCACCAACCGGCCGTGCGCCAAGGAGACCGTGAACTCGCTGCTGGCCGACGCTCCGGCCCTGGCGCGGCGCACGGTGGCCGGGGATGAACCCGTCGACGTGCTGCGGCGGTCCGGACTGCGCCCGGTGCTGTGGCCCGGGTGGCTGGCCATCGAGGCGGCGGAGGCGGCGCTCGGGGAGTCACTGGGCCGGCGGTCGGTGAAGATCGCCGACTGGGCGGGCCTGCTGGACGCGGCCGGCGGCCCCGGCCCCTGAGCTCCTGGACGCGGCCGGCGGCCCTTCGTTCTGAGCCGCCGGACACGGTCGGCAGCCCCGCTGCACTCCTGCGGCGGCCCTTCGCCCGGAGCTGCCGGACACGGCCGGCCGCGGGCCCGGGCGCGCCAGCCTTCCTGCCGGGCTCAGCCGCGTCCCGCCTGCAACTCCGCGGCCTCCAGGATCACTTCGAGCAGTCCGGGGAAGAGTTCTTCCAGGTCGGCGCGGCGCAGCTCGCTCATCTTGGCCGTGCCGCGGTAGGCCTGCTGGATGACGCCGCTCTCGCGCAGCACGCGGAAGTGGTGGGTCGTCGTGGACTTCGAGACGGGCAGCTCGAAGGTGGCGCAGGCGAGCTCCTGCTCCGCCGCCGCCAGGTCACGGACGATGCGCAGCCGCATCGGGTCCGACAGCGCGTGCAGCACGCCTTCGAGGCGGATCTCCGCACGGTCGGGGTGCGCGAGTTCACGGCTGTTCACTGCGGCGGTGCTCACGATGACTGCCCCTCTTCCTCTTGGCGTACGTGATCGGCGGGCGGCGAAGGCCGCACCGGCGGGAGGCCGGACGGGACGCCCGGATTCTGATTGTACGAGACTCATCGTAGTTTGACAGATGCCGTACTACGATGGTTAACGTACTACCAGCAACCGGCCCTTCCTCGATCGGAGTTCGCTGTGAGCAGTCTCTTCCAGCCCCTCACCCTGCGCGGCCTGACCTTCCCCAACCGTGTCTGGATGGCGCCGATGTGCCAGTACAGCGCGCAGCCGTGCGGCCCGGAGGCAGGCGTCCCGCACGACTGGCACTTCGCCCACTACGCGGCGCGTGCCACCGGCGGTACGGGCCTGATCCTGGTCGAGGCGACCGCGGTGAGCCCCGAGGGACGTATCAGCCCGGCGGACCTGGGAATCTGGAACGACACCCAGGTGGCGGCCTTCCGGCGGATCACGGCCTTCCTGACGTCGCAGGGCACCGTACCCGGCATCCAGCTCGCCCACGCGGGCCGCAAGGCTTCCACCGACCGGCCGTGGAAGGGCGGCGGGCCGGTGGGGCCCGAGGAGAACGGCTGGCAGCCCGTCGCGCCGAGCCCGGTGCCCTTCCAGGAGGGCCACCCCGTGCCCGATGAGCTCTCGGTGGCGCAGATCGGGGAGATCGTCGGACAGTTCGCGGACGCCGCGCGGCGCGCGCTGGACGCGGGCTTCCAGGTGGCGGAGGTGCACGGCGCGCACGGCTATCTGATCGGCGAGTTCCTGTCCCCGCACTCCAACCGCCGCACGGACGGGTACGGCGGCTCCTTCGAGAACCGCACCCGCTTCGCCCTTGAGGTCGTCGACGCGGTGCGGGCCGTGTGGCCCGAGGAGCTGCCGCTGTTCTTCCGGATCTCGGCGACGGACTGGCTGGCGGAGAACGGCTGGGACGGCGACGACACGGTGCGCTTCGCCTCGCTGCTCCAGGAGCACGGGGTGGACCTGCTGGACGTGTCGACCGGCGGCAACGCGTCGGGTGTGCGGATTCCCGTCGGCCCCGGCTACCAGGTGCCGTTCGCGGCCCGGGTCAAGGCGGAGACCTCGCTGCCGGTCGCGGCCGTGGGGATGATCACCGAGGCCGCGCAGGCGGAGAAGATCCTCGCCAACGGGGAGTCCGACGCGGTGCTGCTCGGCCGGGAGCTGCTGCGCAACCCGTCCTGGGCGCGGCACGCGGCCCGGGAGCTGGGCGGCGAGGTGCGGGTGCCGGATCAGTACCACAGGTCCGTCTGAGCCCGGCGGGCCGCCGGCCGGTCCGTCCGAGCCCGGCGGGCCGCGGGCCCGGGGGAATCTCACCGTACGACGAAGACTTCCGTCGCACCCGTGAAGGCCCCTCGGTCCGTGCTGTTGCCGAAGTAGCGCAGACGGTACGGGCCGGGGGGTGTGCCGTCCGGGACGGTCCAGGTCACGGTGGCGGTGGAGGTGCCGCGGCCGGTGCGGGCCCAGCGGAAGGTGGTCGACCAGTCGCCGTCGTCCGCGTAGCGGGTCCAGGTCTCGCCCTCGGCCCGTTCCACCGCGAGGTAGGTGTCGCCCCTGCGCAGGTCGTTGGCGGGGTGCGCGGCCACGAAGCAGGCCGTGACCTGTCTGCCGATGCGGGCGAAGGAGAGCACGTCGCCGTAGGAGCGGCCCGGGTGCGGTTCGTCGGACGGCGTGCGCCGACGGTGCTCGCGTGCCGTCGGGAGGGGCTCCGGGGTGCCCGGCCGGACGGGGCGGCCGTCGCGCATGGCGGTGGCGAGGGCCGCGGCGGTCTGGCAGAGGGCGGACAGCTGCCATCTGCCGAAGAGGGTGCTGCCGCCCTCGTACTCCTGGGCGTCGTACTCCTCGGGGGTGGTGACGTAGTGGAAGTAGCCGTTGCTGTAGCTCGCGACGAGCACTTCCCCGAGGTCGGCGCCGACGATCCCCGCGACGGTACGGCGCAGCCGCAGTCCGGCCACGATCGTGACCTCGCCCGGGATGCCGATGAGGTACAGCCGTCCGATGCGCAGCAGTTGCACGGGCACGCGCTCCTGGACCATGGGGCGCAGCCGGTTCAGCGGGCCTGCGGGCAGCACGAGCGCCTTGGGCGCGTGGGCGTCGCGCAGGGCGGGCGAGAGCGCGTAGATCACCCGCCGCGACAGGGCGTCCCAGACCGGGTTGCGGCCCTCGCGGAAACCGGCGAACCCCTTGCCGTCGGCCCAGGCGCCCGCGAGGGCCGCGGCGCCTCCCACGGGGGAACCGGTGCGGTGCGCACGGCCGTCGCCCGTGAAGTCAGGGCCCACCTCGGTGCCGGAGAGGCCGAGATGGGTGATCCGGTGGTCGATCGGACCGGTCAGCGGGGCCGCGGTGGCCAGGAGCGCGGTGGCTGACTCCTGCTGTCGGGTGCCGGTGATCCTGGTGTTCTCGTACTCGTCATCGGTGGGGCCACTGCCGGGGCGGAGGTTGAGGTTGGGGGACATGTCGCCGGTGTTGGTCTGCGCGAAGGCGGTCACCAGGTCGGGCTGCCCGGGGGCCAGGTAGTCCGTTCTGTGGTCGAGGCGCTCCCATTTGTAGGCGGCGTAGCCCTTGTTGTCGCTGCTGATGAGGGTGTTGTTGTTGGTCATGCTGGTGTTGTGGACGGGGAACCAGTGGACCGCGCCCGTGAGTTCGCCGCCGCGGGTGATGCGCAGCAGGGTGGTGTGCGGGTCGACCGCCTCGGGGAAGTAGGCGCGGTCGTGCCCGGGGTTGCGGTCGAAGGCGCGGCGGGAGCGGTTCACGCTGGCACCGTGGAGTTCGCCGTGGGAGAGGGCGAGTTCGGCGGGCGCCAGGTCGTCGAGGGCCGCGTGCGCCGCCTCGGTGATCCCGTCGACGATCGCCGCGTACGTCTTGGGGCGGAAGCCGCCCGTGTTGCTGTTGTAGAGCGCGTGGTGGAAGTAGCCGCCGGGGCCGCAGTGGGTGTGGGTGGCGGTGATCATCAGGTTGGACTCGGTCCAGCCGTCGGGCAGTCGCCGTACGACCTCCTGGACGAGCCCGCCGGAGATCAGCGGCAGGTCGCAGACCACCAGCATCAGCCGCCGGTCGGCGGGCCCGGTGCCCTCGGCGAAGGCGAAGGCACGTGCGCGCAGGCGCGTGTGGATGCCGGTGGTGCGCTGTCCGGCCTTGCCGTAGCCGAGCATCCCGCACTCGGCGGCCTCCCCGGTGATGTCGGCGATGCCTCGGCCGGCCAGGTGACTCATGAACGCTCGCTCTCAGGTGTCTCAGGTACAGGGGCGCGGGACGGTGACGGGGGCCCGGCGGGGGTGCGGGCCGGTGCGCGGTCCCGGCGGGGTGCGGGACCAAGCGCGGTCCCGGCGGGGTGCGGGACGCGCGGTGCGCTGTGCGCGGCGCGGCGACGGCCTGCGCCTCCCGGTCAGCCGAACAGGTCGGGGTCGGACACGGAGATCTGGTCCAGCAGCGGCTGTGCCTGGAACCAGCCCGCGAAGGAGCCGCCGAGCTGGCTCCTGGTGTGCAGCGCGGTGCCGCGGTCGATGAGCTTGGGTGTGCCGGCCGCCATGGCGAGGAGCTGGGCCTGGCAGGAACGTTCCATCGTGATGAACCACCAGAGGGCCTCGGCGACGGTGCCCCCGACGGTGAGCAGGCCGTGGTTCTGCAGGATCACGGCCTTGTACGAGGCGAGCGCGCGGGCGATCCGCCGCCCTTCCTCCGCGTCGCTGACCACCCCCGAGTACTCGGTGTGGAGGCCGTGGTCCTCGAAGAACGCACAGGCGTCCTGGGTGATCGGGTCGAGCGGCACGCCGAGGCTGGAGAACGCCTTGCCGTACAGGGAGTGCGAGTGGGCGGCCGCGACCGCGTCGGGGCGGGCCTGGTGCACGGCGGCGTGGATGACGAACGCGGCGCGGTTCACGGGGCGGCTGCCGTGCAGCAGGTTGCCCTCGTGATCGACCAGGATCAGGTCGGACGCCTTGATCAGGGAGAAGGCCGTGCCGAAGGGGTTCACCCAGAAGTGCTCGGGGTGCTCGGGGTCGCGGGCGGTGATGTGGCCCGCAACGCCCTCGGAGAAGCCGAACCTGCCGAACAGGCGGAACCCGGCGGCCAGTTGCTCCTTACGGTACTGGCGCTCCTGCTCGACCGTATCGAAGACGGGCGGTGTCGGCAGGGACGCGCCCGGCGGCACGGGGCCGGCGGCCGCCGCGAGGACCTGCTGCGGGGTGGGGGACGTCATGGCTGACTCTCCTCGTCGGTCGGTCCGTTCGGGGCGTACCGGACGGATGTTTTCCAAGGGCGGGGAGCCTGTCAAGGAATCCGTCCTGAAGCCGCTCCCGACCCTGCGCCGACACTCGCGGACATTCCCGGCTTACCGGCCTGACCTGGGGCGACGCCCTTCGCCGGGGCCGTTGTCAGTGGTGGGGTGCAGACTGGCCGATACCTGGGGACAACGAAGTCTGGGAGGTGTCGGCCATGTCCGACGTACTGCTCGCGGTAGGCACACGCAAGGGACTCTTTCTCGGCCGCTGTCGCGGTGGCGGGGAGTGGGAGTTCGACGGCCCGCACTTCAACGCGCAGGCTGTGTATTCGGTGGGGATCGACCGGAGCGGGGACACGCCCCGGCTGCTGGTCGGCGGGGACAGCGCGCACTGGGGCCCCTCGGTCTTCCACTCCGACGATCTCGGCGTCACCTGGACGGAGCCCAAGAAGCCCGCCGTCAGGTTCCCGCCGGACACCGGGGCCTCGCTGGAGAGGGTGTGGCAGCTCCACCCGGCGGGACCGGCCGCGCCGGGCGTGGTCTACGCGGGCACGGAGCCGGCGGCGCTGTACCGCTCGGCGGACCGGGGCGAGACCTTCGAGCTCGTCCGGCCGCTGTGGGAGCATCCGACGCGCGACCGGTGGGTGCCGGGCGGCGGTGGTGAGGCCGTGCACACGGTGGTGACGGACCCGCGCGACCCGGACCTGGTGACGGTGGCGGTGTCCACGGCAGGGGTGTTCCGGACCAGGGACGGCGGGGCGAGCTGGGCCCCGTCCAACAAGGGCGTGTCGGCGGTCTTCCTGCCGGACCCGGACCCCGAGTTCGGCCAGTGCGTGCACAAGATCGCGCAGGACTCCGCCGACGCGGACCGGTTGTACCTGCAGAACCACTGGGGTGTCTTCCGCAGTGACGACGCGGGCGCGAACTGGACGGACATCGGCGAGGGACTGCCGTCCACCTTCGGCTTCGCGGTGGCGGCCCACCCCCACCGGGGGGACACGGCGTACGTCTTCCCGATCACGGCCGACTCGGACCGGGTGCCCGCGGACCGCAGGTGCCGGGTCTACCGGACCCAGGACGCGGGCAAGAGCTGGGAGCCGCTGACGTCCGGCCTGCCGCAGGAGGAGCACTACGGGACGGTGCTGCGCGACGCGCTGTGCACGGACGACAACGCACCGTCGGCCGGGGTCTACTTCGGCAATCGCAACGGCGAGGTGTTCGCGAGCGCGGACGACGGCGACAGCTGGCGGCAACTGGCCTCGCACCTGCCGGACGTGCTGTGCGTACGGGCGGCGGTGATCGGCTGAACAGGGCACCGTCCGGCCCCGGACCGCCCGGGAGGGGGCCGGACTGTGTCCCTGTACGAGAGGGCCCGTTCGGGAGGGCTCGCACGAAGGGACCCTCTCGTGCGAGTTGCGGTGGGCGGGCGCTGGCAGGTGCGAGGGGGGTTTCGTTACGGAAGCTGCCAGTCCACCGGGGCCGCTCCCTGGCGGGTCAGCAGTTCGTTGGTCCGGCTGAACGGCCGGGAGCCGAAGAACCCGCGGTCGGCGGACATCGGGGACGGGTGCACCGACTCCACCGACGGCACCTCCCCCAGCAGCGGGCGCAGCCTGCGTGCGTCACTCCCCCACAGCACCGCCACCATCGGCTTGCCGCGTGCCACCAGCGCCCGGATCGCCTGCTCGGTGACTTCCTCCCAGCCCTTGCCCCGGTGGGCGCCCGGCTTGCGGGGCGCGGTGGTCAGCGCCCGGTTGAGCAGCAGCACGCCTTGCCGGGTCCACGGCGTCAGGTCGCCGTTCGACGGGCGCGGCAGCCCCAGGTCCGTGTGCAGTTCCCGGTAGATGTTCTCCAGGCTGCCGGGGAGCACCCGCACATCGGCGTTCACCGCGAAGCTCAGCCCGATCGCCATTCCGGGCGTCGGGTAGGGGTCCTGACCGACGATCAGCACCCGTACGTCGTCGAAAGGCTGCTGGAAGGCCCGCAGCACATTCGCTCCGGCGGGCAGATAGGTGCGGCCCGCCGCCACCTCCGCCCGCAGAAAGTCTCCCATCGCCGCAATACGTCCGGCCACGGGCGCCAACGCCTGTGCCCACCCCGGCTCCACCACTTCGTTCAACGGTCGCGCTGTCACGGGCCTCACTCTACTGGCGTAGTACGACAACGCCCTGACCTGGGCTCCCCGTGGGCAGGACTGCGCTTCGGACCCCCTCCCCCGCGCCGCTCGCCCGAGGTAGGCTCCCGCGGACCATGGACATCCACACTGCGGGCAGCCCCCCTGGCGGTACGGCCGGGCGCGGGGAGTACGTCCTCGGCGTCGACTCCGGGGGCTCCGGTGTGCGGTTCGCGCTCGCGAGGGCCGGCAGTCTGGCGCCGGTGTCGCCCACGACCGTTTCCGCCGAGCCGGTACGCACCGGCGGCCGGGGTATCGACGCCGCGCACCTTTCCGCGCAACTTGTGCCCGCGGCACGGAAGTTGCTGGCCCGTGCGGGCGGCGGCGAACTGGCGGCAGTGTGCGTCGGCGCCGCGGGGATGGCGACCCTGGGCGACGGCCTGCGGGCGGAACTGCCCGGTCTGCTGTTCCGGGAGTTCGGTGTGCGGAAGGTGGCGCTCGCCGCCGACGCCGTGACCGCGTACGCCGGAGCACTCGGGCCGCGACCGGGGGCGGTGGTCGCGGCGGGCACCGGTCTGATCGCCCTGGGCACCGACCTGGCCACGTGGCGGCGGGCCGACGGCTGGGGCCATCTGCTCGGTGACTGCGGGGGCGGGGCGTGGATCGGACGGGCCGGGCTCGAAGCGGCGATGCGCGCCCATGACGGCCGGCGCGGCGGGTCGGCCGCGCTGCTGGAGCGGCTCGAAGCGGTCTTCGGCCCAGCGCAGGGACTACCGGGGCAGCTGTATCCGCGTACCGACCGGCCCGCCGTTCTCGCCTCGTTCGCCCCGGAGGTGGCCGCGTGCGCGCCGCGGGACCCGGTGGCCGCCGGCATCCTGCGGGAGGCCGCCCGTCATCTCACGGACGCGGCCGCCGCCGTGTGCCCGCCGCGGCACGACGGAGCGGACCTGGCGTCGCCCGGCTGCGAGGTCGCGTTCACGGGCGGCCTGCTGCGGCTGGGCGATCCTCTCCTCGTCCCTCTGCGCGCGGCTCTCGCGGAGGGGCTGCCGCAGGCGCGGTTCGTTCCGGCGGCGGGGGATCCGCTGCACGGGGCACTGGAGATCGCCTCGGCACTCGCCACCGGCACCCTGTCATTTCCGCCCGATCCGCACATGTTGCATGTATCGGGACATCAAACCCGCTGAGTGACTGGGCATTCACCGCCATCCATCGTCATGCACTGGATAAAACGGGACAGATACCGCTCGAATACACCCTCCCCGAACGGCGGCACCCGCAAAGCCAGTAGCATGCGGCGCCATGAGCTCCCCCACTGGGCCCGCTTCCGGCCTGCCTGTACGAATGCCGCGCCCCCGCCAGCCCGGACGCCACCGCCGTCCGGAGCCCGTGGCCGCTCCCGAGGGTGCGCCCGCACTCGTTCTCGCCGTTCCCGGCGAGCCGTCCACCGCCACGCGCAGCCTGGCGGAAGAACTCCTGAGCATCGCCCGCTCCGAGCTGCCGGGCCTCGACGCCCGCATCGGTTACCTCGACGGTGACGACCAGGGCGAGTACCCGACCCTGGACGCCGTGCTCGCGCACGCCGCCGCCGAGCGCACCGCCCGCTACCAGCAGGCCCTGGCCGTCGGCCGCGAGGTGGCGGCGCCCGAGGGGCCCGTCGCCGTCGTCGTGCCGCTGCTCGCCGGGCCCGAGGCCGCCACGATGCGCCGCATACGGCAGGCGCTCGTGGACAGCCACGCCGCCGCCGAGCTGACCGACGTCCTCGGCCCGCACCCGCTGCTCGCAGAAGCCCTGCACGTGCGCCTCTCGGAGGCCGGTCTGTCGCGCGCGGACCGCGCCCGGCTGTTCACGGTCGCCACGGCCGCCGACGGCATCGTGCTGGCGACGGTCGGCGGCGAGGAGGCCGTGCAGGCGGCCGGGATCACCGGGATGCTGCTGGCCGCGCGGCTGGCCGTGCCGGTGATGGCCGCCGCGCTCGACGAGGAGGGCTCGATCGCCTCGATCGCCGAGCAGCTCCGCGGTTCGGGCTCCGCGAACCTGGCGCTCGCCCCGTACCTGATCGGCCCGGAGGTCGCCGCCGACCTGCTGGAGACCGCCGCGAAGGAGGCGGGCTGCGCGTTCGCCGAGCCGCTGGGCGCCTACCCGGCGATCGGCAAGCTGGTGCTCTCGCAGTACACGACGGCGCTGGGCATCACCCCGCAGCAGGCGGCGCCGGTCCACTGACCGGCCGCGCCCGCTCACGTACGCAGAAGGCCCGCACCTGATCGCCGAGGGTGCGGGCCTTGCGCGTACGCCGGGTCAGCCGAGGACCACGCAGGAGGCCGCCGGTGCGTCGAGCGAGCCCGCCAGGCGCGGGATCCCGCTCTCCTGGTCGACGTCGAACCAGGTGACGTCCCCCGAGCGCTCGTTGGCCGCGTAAAGGCGGCGGCCCGTCGGATCGAGGACCAGGTCACGCGGCCAGTGACCGCCGCACGGAACGGTGGTGCGCAGTTCCGGGCGCGCGGCGTCGGCCGGGAGGGCGAACACCGAGATGCTGTCGTGGCCACGGTTGGCGACCCACAGGAAGCGTCCGTCGGGGGCGACAACGACCTCGGAGGCGTAGCTGGCACCCTCGACCGGCTCCGGCAGCAGCGGGACCTCCGAGAGCCGCGTGAGGGTGCCTTCGGCGGCGTCCCAGCGGCAGACGGTCATGGTGGGTGCCAGCTCGTTGACGACGTAGGCGTGCGTGCCCGCCGGGTGGAAGGCCAGGTGGCGGGGGCCGCTGCCGGCGCGCAGGGCGACCTCGGCGCGCACGCTCAGGGTGCCGGTGTCCGCGGCGAGCGCGCAGACCCGGACCGAGTCGGTCCCGAGGTCGACGCTGAGCACCCAGCGACCGCTCGGGTCCGGCAGCACCTGGTGGGCGTGCGGGCCTTCCTGGCGTTCCGGGTCGGGGCCGCTGCCGTGGTGGTGCAGTACGCAGGACGGGGCGTCCAGGGCTCCGTCGGCGCGCAGCGGGAGGACGGTGACGCTGCCGGAACCGTAGTTCGCGGTGACCACGTGGCCGTCGGCGAGGGCGAGATGGGTGGGTGAGCCGCCGCCGGCCGGCACCGGCTCCCCCAGCTGCCGCGGCAGCGCGTCGGCAACGTCGAATGCCGCGACCGCACCTTGGTCCCGCTCGCTCACCGCGTACAGGACCCGGCCGTCGGGGGCGAGCGCCAGGTACGACGGATCGGCGACGGCAGCGGTGGCGCCGAGCGCGGTGAGCGCGCCGGTCCGCGGGTCCACGGCCGCGGTGAGGAGTCCACGTCCGCCCGCCGAGGTGAACGAACCGATGAACGCACGCGCCGGTCCTGGAGGTACCGGCGCGGCCGGCCCCTGCCCGGGGGCCACCTGTTCCGAGTGCGCGCCCGATGCCGTGCTGCTGCTCACCGTGCAGCCCCTTTCCGCGAGTGGGTGTGCGTGCGGGGCCGACGGTAGCAGGGCGGTCCGGACCGACCGGTGCCCGAACGGACCGCCCCGGACCGGTCAGGCCCCGGCGTGCCGGGTCAGTGGGCGCCCTCGCCCCGCGCCCGTACGAGCGCGTCCTCGTGGTGCGTGAACAGGGGGGTCAACTCGGTGTTGTCGTACGTCCGGTGGAAGACCGGGGTCGCCGCACTCGACATCGGCGGCACGATCCACGACCAGTCGGCGCCCACTTCCCGCCCCCTGGCCTCCTCGCGGTCGAGATGGGTGAGGAATCGTTCCGACTCGGTGTGGTGGTCGGTGATGGTGATGCCCGCGCGGTCGAAGGAGTGCAGGACGGCCCGGTTGAGCTCGACCAACGCCCGGTCCTTCCACAGCGAACGGTCGGAGCTCATGTCCAGGCCGAGGCGCGCCGCGAGCGCGGGCAGCAGGTTGTAGCGGTCGGTGTCGGCCAGGTCCCTGGCGCCTATCTCGGTGCCCATGTACCAGCCGTTGAAGGGGGCGCAGGGGTAGCAGATGCCGCCGATCTCCAGACACATGTGGGAGATCGCGGGCACCGCGTGCCAGCGCAGGCCCCACTCCTCGGCCCAGGTGTCCTCGGGGTGCCGGAGCGGCACTTCCAGGACCGCGTCGGCGGGCAGTTCGTACAACTGCGGCTTGTCGTCGCTGCCCTGCACGATCAACGGCAGTACGTCGAAGGGGCTGCCGGGGCCGCCGCGCCAGCCGAGCCGCGCGGCGAGCTGGGTGAGGCCCGCGTTGCGGGGGTCACCGACGATCTCGCCGCCCGCGGCGGTGTAACCGGCGTACCGGACGAGTTGTTCGTTCCAGATGCGGGGGCCGGGACGGGCCGGGGTGTCCGGGGCGAAGATCGTGATCAACGGGCGGATGCGACCGCCGTTGCCCGCCTCCCGGAGATGGTCGGCGCACTCGCGGGCGACGCCGTCGGCGTCGCTGACGTGACGCCGGTCGCGGACCCGCAGCGAGTTCCAGTAGAGACGGCCGATGCAACGGTTGCTGTTGCGCCAGGCGACCCGGGCGCCGAAGGCGAGTTCGCCGGGGGTGTGCCGGTACGTACCGGTGGCGTCGATCTCCGCGTGCACGGCGGCCAGTCGGGGCCCGGGGTCGCCGTGGGCGGGCATCTCGTGGTGCAGGAGGCGGACGAAGTCCTCGGCGAGGCGGTGCAGGGTGGCGAGGTCGGTGGCGTACGCGCGGTTGACGGGCTCCACGGCCGAAGGCCCGTCAGGAAGCGCCGGCAGCAGGCCCGCACCGTGGGCGACGGGGCACCGGGCGGCGGACTCGAAGGCCGGGAGCGCGCGGTCGTGCTGCTCGGGAGCGGGGAGCATGCGGTCTTGCTGCTCGGGAGCGGAGAGCAAGTGGTCACGCTGCTCGGGAGCGGGCGCGGGGCCGGGGACGCTCGCGACAGCCGGGGCGGGCGCGCCAGGGGGCGGGAGGAGGAAGTCCTGGGCGTCCGGGACCGGGGCACTCCGCACCGGAGCGTCCGGAACCGGGAACCGCTGAGCAGGGGCGACCGGCGTCGGACCGCCGGTGCCGAGCACCCGACCGCCAGGACCAGTCGTCGGACCGCCAGTGCCAAGCACCGGACCGCCAGGGCCAGTCGTCGGACCGGCCGCGCCGAACACCGCACCGCCCGGGAAGCCCGGGGCGGGGGTCGGTCCGGGGACCGACCCGGGTATCGGGTCGGCAGTCGGCCCCGGTATCACTCCGGCGGCTCGCTCAAGGTCATCGCGCATCCTGCTCCCATCCCCAGACATCAACGATCTACGCCCGGAATTCCGTCCCGCCGGATCGTTTCTCCGCATGATGCCGCCGGGTTTACCCCCGATGTACGGCGATCGGCCGGTTGGGCACCGGCCGCCGGGGAGCGCGGAGAAGCCTACGGGAGCGTGCGAGGAGAGCCGCACGCCCCCTTCCGAGCGGAGAGCCCGTGCCCGTACCGGTCCAGCCCGTGCCCGTACCGGTCCTGAAGCGACGCCGACCGCCGGGCATCCACCCCGACCCGGCGACCGCGCGACCGCGCAACCGCGCAACCGCGCAACCCGCTCAGCCTCCGTCCCGCTCGGACCGGGGACCCCTGTGCCGCAGCAGGCGGACCCGGACCTGGCGCGAGAGCGCGGTGGCCGCCGCGGTGAGGAAGACGAAGCTGTACAGGACCTGGATGAGGGTCAGCGCCCGAGCCGCCTGGCCGCTGGGGCTGATGTCCCCGTAGCCGATCGTGGCCAGGGTGACCACGGTGAAGTACAGCGCGTCCACCCGGGTGCGCAACCCGACGAACTCGTGCGGCTGCTGCGCGAGTACGAAGTAGGCGGCGGAGAACACGCAGACCGACAGGCACATGAGTCCCGCGATGGTCCAGGCGGGCCGGGTGCCGCCCCTGCCGGTGATGACGGACTGGATCTCCACGAGCAGGCCCAGGGCGACCACGACCAGTGCGCACACCAGGACCAGCCAGCTCAGCACCGGCCGGTGCCGTCCGAGCACGTGCAGGGGCAGCAGGAAGTAGATCACCCCCATGGTCACGGCCGAGAACGCCAGGGCGGCAGGCCGGCGCATCCCGTGCGCCGTCTCCCTCACACTGTTCGTCACCTGGGCCGGTACCGCCGTTTCGTGATCGTCCGGTGGGTGCCTGGGCGTCCACGGGATGCCCGGCCGCCCGTCTCCGGGTGGGGTGCCGTCGCGGACTCGTCCGTGAGCGACGGCGCCGTACAGGGCGCGGTACGAGGTGTCCTCCGGCGTCGTACCGGACCGCGGTCCCGCATCAGGACGCCCGCGGCCGGCTCGGGTCAAGTCTGGCGCGCAGGCCCCGCGCCCTCACCCGGGCGGGCCCGTCCGGGTGAAGTACCCAGCTCCCACGCCCGGTTTCGCGCCCGCCCGCCGGAGTCACCCGCATGGTCCGCCCTCACGTGCCCCACCGGCCCCCTGCACCGATCGTCGGGGGAGCACCACGAACTCGCCGCCCAGCAGGGGACGCCGCCATGGACCACCCGGGAACGCTGATCCTCATCATGGCCGCCGCGGTACTGGCCCCCCTGCTCGCCCACGGCTGCGCACGCCGGATGAGGGTCCCCCTGGTCATCTTCGAGATCCTGCTCGGCATCCTGCTGGGTCCCGACGTACTCGGCTGGGCCCACTCGAACGAGGTCATCGACGCGCTCGCGGACCTCGGCCTGTCGATGCTCATCTTCCTCGCGGGCTACGAGATCCAGTTCGGTGCCATCCGCGGCGACACGTTGAACCGTTCCGTACGTGCCTGGGGGCTCTCGCTGGTGCTGGGGCTCGGCATCGCGTTGGCCCTGACCGGCCTGGACTTCGACCGGAGCGTGATCATCGGTACCGCGCTCACCAGTACGGCACTCGGCACGGTGCTGCCGCTCCTGCGCGACAGCGGTGATCTGCGGGGCAGGTTCGGCACGGTGGTGATGGCCTTCGGTTCGGTCGGTGAGTTCGGGCCGGTCATCGCCATCTCGGTCCTGCTCAGCGGGCGGGCGCCGGGCGCGGCGACCCTTGTCCTCGGGGTGTTCGCCGTCGTCGCCGCGGCAGCCTTGTGGGCGGCACTGCGCCCGCGGCCCGCGTGGTTCGTCCGGGTCGTCCACACCACCCTCCACACGAGCGGCCAGTTCGCGGTCCGGTTCGTGATGCTGCTGCTCTTCGCGATGCTGGGCCTGTCGTACGCCTTCGGTCTCGACGTCCTCCTCGGCGCCTTCGTCGCGGGCCTGCTCACCCGGCTGGTCCTGCGGGGCAGCTCGCCGGAGGACAGCGAGAACGTCCTGGGCAAGATCGAGGCGCTCGGTTTCGGTTTCCTGGTGCCACTGTTCTTCATCGTGACGGGGATCGAGTTCGACCTTTCGGCGCTGCTCGACGGCGGTCGCCCGCTCCTGCTGCTGCCGGTGTTCCTGGTCCTGTTCCTCGTCGTGCGGGGACTGCCGGCGTACGCGTTCGCTCCGCGCGACCTCTCGCCGCTCAGCCGCAGGGCGCTGACGGTCTACTCCGCCACCTGCCTGCCGCTGGTCGTCGCGATCACGACGATCGGGCTCGACGACAAGGCGGTGGGGACGGGTGAGGCGGCGGCGCTCGTCGGCGCGGCCATGATGTCGATGCTCGTCTTCCCGCTGCTCGGGCTGCGGATGCGGGCCAAGGAGAAGGGAGCGGGCGAGGGGCCGGACCGGCCCTCCTCCGCGCCGGACGGGACGGAGACCTGGTGAGTCGGGTCGCGCGGACAGGGGCGAGCCGGGGCGCGCGGGCAGGGGTGTGCAGGGCCACGCGGGCAAGGGGCGAGCCGGGTCGCGCGGGTAGCGGGTCCGCGCCGCAAGCTTCCCCGAGCGCGTCGTGGTGACCGGTCCGCCCGGTCAGAGGAGGCGCTCTGGGCGCACGGCGCCCGCCCCGTCCGGCCGCTGTGCCAGGAACTCCACCACCGCCAGCAGGAACAGCAGACACAGGGCGATCCCGACCACGACCCAACCGGTGGGGTAGGACCACCACAGGTGGACGAGCAACGCGGCAGCGACCAGCACCCAGGTGAGAGAGGTGCGGTGGCGGCGGACGAAGGGACCGACCGGCCCCAGTCGCATTCCGCCGCGGTCGGCGGTGGACCGGACGGCTCCGATGCCGGACGTCCACAGCCCGCGGACCAGAGCCGCCCGGCGGCCGGGCCCGGTGAGCCACGCCGCCAGGGCGACGACGACGCCGAGCGCCACGACCGAGCGGACCATGGTGAACATGGTTCGCGTCAGCGTGTCGTACACCGCCGCCGCCGCATCCTGCGAGACGTCCACGGGCAGCCTGTCGAGGTAGAACACGCGGAGGACGCGCAGCCCGACCCCGAGCAGTCCGCAGGTCACGGCAACGGCCAGGGCCGCGCCGGCCAGGGCCCTTCGCCTGCGTGGCGACAGCAGCACCCCGGCAGTGACAAGGACGAGGGCGATGACGGGAAGCCAGTTCCCGGCCAGTTGCAGCAGCCGCACGTACGACTTGGCCCTGCCGACGTCGTCCGACCTGACGAGCGTGAAGTCGGTGTGGATCTCGGGGATCCGGTTCGCGACCGTCATGCCCTCGTCGACGAGCCGTTCCTTGACCCGGTCGACGAACGGCGCCAGGTCGAGCGTGACGGTGTCGCCCTTCAACTGGACCGCTCCCCCGCCGCTTCCGGTCAGTGCCTTCCGGAGCGAGCTCTGGGCCCGCCGGTTCGCCTGGTTCCAGAAGTCGCGGAACGCGTCGGAGCCGGCCACGGCACGCGCCTGGTCGTGCACGAAGCTGTGGACGGCCCCCTCCAGCGAGTCGCCGAGCCGGCCCAGGGCCTGTGCCAGCCGGGGTCGGTCGGCGGCGGCCACGTCGGACAGCAGTGTCGACAGATCGATCCTGGCCGTCAGGGCGTCCGTGGCCCGGTCGGCGACGGCGTCCTGCACTGCGGGGTCGTCGGCGAGGGGGCCGACCGTGGCGACGTACCGGTCCGTGTCACCGACCGTGCCGGCCGCCCAGGAGGCGACGGCGGCCAGGGGTGCGAGCAGGCAGCCGATCATGATGAGTACGGTGGCCAGGAACGACCGGCCGCGATGTCCCCGGCCGCCCCGCTGCGCTTCCATGGCCGCGACCCGGCCGCGCAGTTCGCGTAGTTCGGCCTGCTCGTCCGTGCCAGCGGGCCCCTTGTCCTCGCTCACCGCTGCCTCCTGGGGGTCGCCCTGCGGCCGTCATGCCTCCGGGTGCGGCCGGGCGGGCTGCGAAAGCGTGCGCCACGGCCCCAGCGTCGCCGCTGACAGCTACTGCCGCCATTCCAGCCGGTCCGTCCGAAACCGGGTCTGCGTCCCACGCCACCGGACACCGGACCGAGGGAGCCCGTCCGCGGCGCGGAAGCCTGCGGCCGTCGGCGCGGAAGCCTGCGGCCGTCGGCACGGGTGATTCGGCTAGCGGGACGCCGGTCGCGCGGCGAGGGGTGCGGCCAGCTGTGCCAGGGCGCGTTCGATCGCGTGCAGGTGCAGCAGGGCCGCCACGTCTGCGGCGTTCTCCTGGCCGAGGACGGACTCGGTCTCCGGGTGCGTGGTGTCCGGGGACGTGAGTGCCTCGACCGCTCGCTCCACCCGGTAGCAGGCGGCGGTGAGGCGTGCGTCGTGGGACGCCTCCGCGTCCGCCGCGATGCCGGCCAGCGCCCGGATCTCACGGGCGCAGTCGTCGAGCAGGGCGAGCACCTGGCGCGCTCGTGCCTTGCGGCCCCGCAGCGGACTCAGGGGGTGTACGAGCGGTGCCAGCGAGAGCCGGACGCGGCCGAGCAGGAGTTCCAGCTCCGCCACGCCCGGGGCGGGATCCGCGTCGGGTTTCCCCGCCAGCCGGGCCGCCGCGTCCTCCGTGCAGGTGTGCACGCACTGCACGGCGCGGTGGATCCAGGCGTGGGTGGTCGCGTGGGTCGTCACCGGCAGGACGAGCAGCACGGCGAGCGCCACCCCGGCCGCCCCGGCCCCCGTCTCGGCCAGGCGCAGGACCAGGAGGTCATGGTCGAGTACGCCCAGGAGCCCGTAGAGCAGGCCCGCCATCACGGTCACCGCCAGCATCATCCAGGTGTACGAGACGGCGGCGGTGTAGAAGATCCCGAAGACGCAGAGCGCGACGAGGACGGCGGTGGGAACGGGCGCCCCGTCGAGTTCGACCGCGACCACCAGGCCGATGACGATGCCCGTGAGCGTGCCCGCCACCCGGCGGAAGCCGCGTACGAGCGTCTCTCCCCGTGAGGTCGTGTTCACGAAGATCCACCACACGGTGCCCACCGCCCAGTACCAGCGCTCCTCGGACAGGAGCTGCCCCACGCCGAGGGCGAAGGCGGACGCCACCGTCGCCTGGATCGCCTGCCGGGTGGTGACCCTGGACAGCCGGCGTCCGGGCACCGGGACCGGAAGGACCGGCGGCGGAACCCGCCTCTCGTAGCACCAGAACCCGAACCGCACCGCCGAGGAGGCGGTGAGCGCGAGTGCGACGGCGGTGTACAGCTCGGGCAGCTGCGCCGGCACGGCGTGGAGAAACTGCGTCATGAAGAACGCCATGAACGCGAAGATCCCCAGGGCGTGCCCCCGCGGCCCCCACCGGCGGGCGTACACGCCCACCCCCACCACGGCGAGGAAGGCCGCGTCCCGCAGCAGGGCGTGACCGTGCAGCGCGGTCGCGAGCGCCAGTACCGGAAAGCCGACGACCGGCAGCAGCGCGGTGGTGACCGCCTGTCTGCGGACGGTGGGATCGCCGACCGTGAAGAGGGCCAGCAGCGCGGCGAGGCCGGCCGTGATCGCCGCGACCAGCGAGTGACCGACCAGCCCCGAGAGGGTGACGGCCAAGCCGATGCCAAGGACGGCGCGCAGCGCGCTGCGCAGCCGCATCCGGCCCGGGTCCGGTGCGTGGAACATCCTCTTCACAGCGGTGACCCCGCCCCCTCGGTCGTGTGCGGACAACAAGCTTTCGAAATGGACAGCAAGGCGCCGGACAGGAAGCGTCCGGACGTCCGCGCGGCCGGACGCGGCGCGCGGCGGCATGGAAAAGGCGCCGCCCGGTCCGGTGCGGCGCCGTCGCCGCTCCGGGCGCTGTGCGGCGCCATCAGTGGCCTCAGGAAAGCATCTGGTGGGACAGTGGCTCAACTCGTGCTGCGGGGACTGGACCAATGGCCCACAATGGAGGCGTACGGCAGGGCCGGCGGCGGACCAACGGACCATGGAGGGGCAACTTGTCAGTGGATGCGCTCGACACCCGCATTCTGCGACTGCTCATCGAGCAGCCGCGCACGAGCGTGCGGGAGTACGCGCGGATCCTGGGCATCGCGCGCGGCACGCTCCAGGCACGGCTGGACCGGCTGGAGCGGGACGGGGTGATCACCGGGACGGGCCCCGCCCTCTCCCCCGCCGCACTCGGCCACCCGGTGCTGGCGTTCGTGCACGTGGAGGTCACGCAGGGCCATCTGGACGACGTCGGGGACGCGCTCGCCGGAGTGCCGGAGATCGTGGAGGCGTTCTCGATCACGGGCGGCGGGGACCTGATGACCCGGGTGGTGGCGCGCGACGCCGGGCACCTGGAGGACGTCATCCAGCGGCTGATCCAGGTGCCGGGTGTGGTCAGGACGCGTACGGAGGTGGCGCTGCGGGAGCGGGTGCCGCACCGGTTGCTGCCGCTGGTGGAGGCGATCGGAAAGGCGGCCGGGGTGCGTTGATCCGCATGCCTCATGCTGTGCTCATGAGCACCCCACGCCCCCTTTCGGTCATCTTCGATCTCGACGGCACCCTGGTGGACAGCGAGCCGAACTACTACGAGACCGGGCGCAAGCTCCTCGCGTCGTACGGCGTCGATTACACCTGGGAGGAGAACACCCGGTTCATCGGGATCGGCACGCGCGAGACGCTGGAGATCCTCCGGGAGACCTACGGGATCGCCAAGGCCACCGACGAGCTGCTCGCCGACTACAACCGGCTGTACCTGGAGCTGGCCCGCGCCTCCACCGAGGTCTACCCGGAGATGCGCCAACTGGTGGAGCGGCTGCACACGCAGGGGGTACCGATGGCGGTCGCGTCGGGTTCCTCCCGGGCTGCCATCGAGGCGGTCCTCGCGGGTACCGGGCTCGACGCGTACCTGGGCGAGGCGGCGGGAGCGGTGATCGTCTCCGCGGAGGAGGTGGCGCACGGCAAGCCCGCCCCCGACGTCTTCCTGCGGGCCGCCGCGCTGCTGGCGGCGGAACCCGGCTACTGCGCGGTGTTCGAGGACGCGGCACCGGGGGTGACGGCGGCGCTGGCGGCGGGCATGCGGTGTGCGGCGATCCCGTACGTACCGGGCAGCGAGGACGACCCGGCGTTCGGCACCGCCGACCTCCTGTTCCGGGGCGGGCACGCGGACTTCACCGCGCAGGCGGCGTACGTGTGGCTGGGGCTCTGAGCGGGGGCACACGGCGGGTCCGGCACGGGACGGCGGCGGCCGGGGTGAGCCGCTGTGCCTACGGCGCCTGGGGCAGACGGCGGGCACGGGACGGCGGCGGCCGGGGTGAGGCCTCCGCCTACGGCGCCGCTCACGGCTCCACGACGATCTTGCGCCCCTTCCCCGCCCGGAACCGCTCCATGGCCTGCGCGTACTGCTCCAGCGGCAGCCGGTCGCTGATGAAGACGGCCGGGTCGAGAACACCGGCGGCGAAGAGTGCCGCGGCGCGCTCGTAGCTGTGCAGGACCGCCATCGAGCCGGTGATGGTGATCTCCTGGTTGTAGATCCGGTACGGCTCGACGGTCGCGGTCGTCGCGTAGTCGGCGACCCCGAACTGCAGGAAGGTGCCGCCCTTGGCGACGCGGCCGAGCCCGTCCTGGATGGCGGCCGCGTTCCCGGTGGCGTCGACGACGAGGTCCCAGCCCTGCGGCCGGTGCAGCTCGTCGGCGTACGCACCGGAGCCGTCGACCCCCAACTGCCGCGCGGTGGCCAGGCGTTCGGGATTGACGTCGAGTATGTCGACGGACGCGGCCCCGGTCCGCTTGGCCAGTTCCAGCATCATCAGGCCCATCGTCCCCGATCCGTAGATCAGCACCTCGGCGCCGAGGTTCCCGCTCAGCACGTCGTAGCCGCGCACCGCGCAGGACAGCGGCTCGATGAGCGCCGCGTCCCGTACGTCGACGTGGGCGGGCAGCCGTACGCAGTTGGCCACCGGGGCACGGGCGAACTCGGCTGCGCCGCCCGCCACGGTGACGCCGATCGCCGCCCACCGGTCGCAGAGGTTGCCGCGCCCCGACCGGCAGTACTTGCACTCGTGACAGTGCAGGGAGGGATCCACGGCGACCAGGTCCCCCACCGCCAACTCGGTGACGTCGGAGCCCACTTCGACGATCTCACCCGCGAACTCGTGCCCGGGGACGATCGGCAGTGAGGGCGCGAACTCGCCCTGCAGGATGTGCAGGTCGGTTCCGCACAGTCCGCAGGAGGCGACCTTGACGATCACGTCGCGCGGCCCCGGCTCCGGGTCGGGGACGGTGGTGACCGACACCTTGCCGGGTGCCTCGACGATCGCTGCCCTCATTTGACGGCTCCAAGGGAAAGGCCCTGGACGAGCTTGTCCTGGGCTGCGAAGCCGGCGGCGAGCACCGGCAGGGACACCACGACGGACGCGGCGCACAGCTGGGCGAGGAACAGGCCCTGGCTGGTGACGAATCCGGTGAGGAAGACGGGGGCGGTCTGGGCGGTCACGCCGGTGAGCACCCGGGCGAAGAGCATCTCGTTCCAGGAGAAGATGAAGCAGATCAACGAGGTGGCGGCGATGCCCGGGCCGGCCAGCGGGGCGACGATCCGGGCCAGCACCGTCGGCAGCCGCGCCCCGTCCACCTGTGCGGCCTCGATGATGGAGAGCGGGATGTCGGCGAGGAAGGACTGGAGCATCCACACCGCGATCGGCAGGTTCATCGAGGTGTACAGGACGACGAGCAGCCAGACGTTGTCGAGCATCCCGACGCTCTTCGCGAACAGGTACACCGGGAGCAGTCCGGCCACCACGGGCAGCATCTTGGTGGACAGGAAGAAGAACATGACGTCGGTCCACTTGCGGACCGGTCTGATCGACAGCGCGTAGGCCGCCGGGAGTGCCAGCAGCAGCACCAGCGCCGTGGACACCAGGCTCGCCGTGGCCGAGTTGATGAGGGAGGGCCACGGGCTGGCCCCTCCCCCGGCCCCGAAGAACTCCCGGTATCCGTCGAAGGTGAGGGCGGCGCCGAGCGACGGCGGGTTGGTCGCGGCGTCCGGCTCGGAGTGCAGCGAGGTGAGCAGCATCCACAGCGCGGGCAGGCAGAAGAGCAGGCCGGCCGCCCAGGCGAGCAGCCCGAGCCAGGTGGAGCGCCGCTTCGCCCTGCGGGCGGCGGGTGGCAGTGCGGCGCGCGGGGGGCGTCGTACGGCTGCGGTGGTCATGACCGGGTGGCCTCCTCCTGGAAGAGGGACGAGACGACGCGCAGCGCGAAGGTCGCGATGACCAGGGTGCCGATGACCACCAGGACCCCTGCCGCGGAGGCCAGTCCGTACTCGTGGGCCTGGTAGAAGGTCTGGTAGATGGTGTAGGGCAGGTTGGCGGTGCCCAGGCCGCCGGAGGTGATCGTGAAGACGGCGTCGAAGTTCTGCACGATGTAGATCGATCCGAGCAGGACACCCAGTTCGAGGTAGCGGCGCAGATGGGGCAGGGTCAGGTAGCGGAACATCTGCCAGGCGCTCGCCCCGTCGAGGCGGGCCGCCTCCATCATGTCCGGCGGCCGGCTCTGGAGTCCGGCCAGCAGGATCAGCATCATGAACGGCGTCCACTGCCACACCAGCGAGGCCTCCACCGCGAGCAGCGGCATCCCGGAGATCCAGTCGGGCTGGGCGGGGCTGTCGTTGCCGAAGAGGCCGCCGACCCAGTTCCAGGCCCCGTTCAGCAGGCCGTACTCCGGGTTGTACAGGGCGTGCTTCCACAGCAGCGCCGCGGAGACCGGGACGATCAGGAACGGGGTGATGAGCAGGGTCCGCACCAGTCCGCGGCCCAGGAACACCCGGTCGAGCAGCAGGGCGAGCAGCAGGCCGAGGACGACGCTGACCAGGACCACGGTCGCGGTGAGCGCCGCGGTGGTGGCCACGGAACCGCGCAGGTCTGCGTCGGTGGCGACGGTCGCGTAGTTCCCGAACCAGGTGAAGGAACGGGCGTCGGGGGCCAGCGAGTTCCAGTCGAAGAGGGAGATGACCAGGGTCGCCACGAAGGGCAGTTGGGTGACCGCGATCAGGAACACGAGGGCCGGCAGCAGCGGCGCCCTGGTGGCCCACGCCCGCGCCCCGCCCTTCTTCCTCGGCCTGGGCGGTACGGCGCGGGTGGAGGTCGCACCCGGCGGTCCTGCGCCGTCCGAGCCGTTGGCGTGCCGCCCGTCCGGGCCGCCCGTCCGGCCTGCCGGCGGCCCCTCCACCGATCCGGGGGCCGTCATTTGCGGTACTCCTTGCCGACCTTCTCCGCCAGTTCCTGCGACTTCGCGAGGGCCTCGTCCACGCTCTGGCGGCCGGCGATGGCGGCGCTGATCTCCTGCGAGACCTTGGTGCCGAGGTCGGTGAACTCGGGTACCCCGACGAACTGGATGCCGGGCGCGGGGCGCGGCTGCACGCCCGGGTCGTCCGGTTGCGCTCCCCTGATCGCGTCCCGGGTGACGTCGGCGAAGGCCGCCGCCTCCTTGAGGTAGTCGGGGTTGCTGTAGGTCGAAGTGCGTTTGCCCGCAGGTACGTTGCTCCAGCCGATGGTCTTTCCGACCAGGGCCTCGTACTCCTTGCCCGACGCCCAGGAGATGAACTTCCAGGCCTTTTCGGTGTTCTTGGAGGCCTTCTGCATCCCCCAGGCCCAGGTGTAGAGCCAGCCCGAGTTCTTGGTCTGCTCCACCGGGGCCTGGACGTAACCGATCTTCCCCTTCACCGGGGAGTTGCCGGCCTCCAGCGAGCCGGCGGCGGCCGTGGCGTCGTACCACATGGCGGTCTTGGACTGGGTGAGGTTGTTGAGGCACTCGGCGTACCCGGACTGGGGTGCGCCGGACTCGCCGTGTTCGCGGACGAGGTCGACGTAGAACTTCGTGGCCTTCTTGAACTCGGGCGAGGTCAGCCGCGCCTGCCAGTCCTCGGTGAACCAGGTGCCGCCCATGGTGTTGACCACGGTGGTCAGCGGGGCGATGAGCTCGCCCCAGCCGGGCAGTCCGCGCAGACAGATGCCCTTCATGCCGGGCTTGGCACCGTCCGTCTTGGCCGCCAGGTCGGCGACCTGCTGCCAGGTGGGACGTTCGGGCATCGTCAGCTTCTTCTCGGCGAAGACGTCCTTGCGGTACATCAGGAACGACGACTCGCCGTAGAAGGGCTCGGCGTAGAGCTTGCCGTCCTCGGCCGTGAGGGACTTGCGCAGCGGTTCGAGGATGTCCTGCTGGTCGAAGGCGGGGTCCTTGGCGACGTACTCGTCGAGGGGGTGCAGCCATTCGTTCTTGGCGTAGAACGGCACCTCGTAGTTGCTGATGGTGGCGACGTCGTACTGCCCGGCCTGGTTGGAGAAGTCCTGGCTGATCTTGTCGCGGACGTCGTTCTCGGGCAGCACGGTGAAGTCGACCTTGATGCCGGTCTCCTTGGTGAAGTGCGCGGCGGTCAGCTTCTGCAGTTCCACCATCTGCGGGTTGTTGACCATCAGGACGCGCAGGGTGTCACCGCCGGACGAGCTGCCGCCCGCGCCACTGCATCCGGCGAGCAGTGCCGCCACCGCGACGGCGGCTCCCGCGCGGGCTCCGGTCCTCGCGCGGCGGGCGCGGTACCTCTCGTGGCCGGGGGGGAAGGGCATGGCGCCTCCTGCTGCCTGGACGGATCAACCGGCGCCCTCACAAAGGGCGTTGGGGTACGGCGGGGCGGTGTGTGGTTCCGTTGTACGGGCCCGTCCGAGCCTCGGCCAGACTGAGCGCCGAACGGATACCGCCCGGTTGTGCCCGCTTCGGTCCGGGCATCGGCGCAGGTCATTCACCGTGTGGTGACCCTCCGTCAGGGGCCGGGTGCCCGAATCGGGTTCCGCCACGACCGTTCGATGCCCGCTCCGTGCGGGCAGGATGACCTGCGGGAGAGTGGAGGCACAGGGTGCGGGTCACGGATGCGGACTCCAGGCGGCGCACGATCGTCTGGCGGGCACGGCACGACGGCGAGGTCGAAGTCACCGCCTTGGCGGCGGAGTTGGCGGTGTCACCGGAGACGGTGCGGCGCGATCTGCGCGCCCTGGAGGAGCTGGGCCTGGTCCGGCGCACGCACGGCGGCGCGTACCCGGTGGAGAGCGCGGGCTACGAGACGACACTCGCCTCCCGCACCGTGCGGCACGTGCCGCAGAAGGCGCGGATCGCCGCCGCCTGCGCCGAGCTGATCGGGGAGGCCGAGACGGTCTTCATCGACGAGGGCTACACCCCGCAGCTGATCGCGGAGGCACTGCCCAGGGACCGCCCGCTGACCGTCCTCACCGCCTCGCTCGCGGCGGCCTCCGTCCTCGCGGGGCGCGACAACACCCAGGTACTGCTGCTCGGCGGGCGGGTGCGCGGCGGCACCCTGGCCACGGTCGACCACTGGGCGACGGACATGCTGGCCGGTTTCGTGATCGACCTGGCGTACGTGGGGGCGAACGGGATCTCCCGCGAGCGCGGCCTGACGACGCCCGACCCGGCGGTCGGCCATGTGAAGGCGCGGGCGATGCGCTCGGCGCGGCGGCGGATCTTCGCGGGGATCCACACGAAGTTCGGCGCGGTGAGCTTCTGCCGGTTCGCCGAGGTACGGGACTTCGAAGCGATCGTCACCGACACCTCGCTGCCCGCCAACGAGGCTCATCGCTATGCCCTGTTGGGACCCCAGGTCGTACGCGCCTGACCAACCCGTCGGCCGCCCGCCCCCACCCCGTACCCGCGCACCGGTCACCGGCCTGCCTCGCGCCCGCACCCCCTGGGCCCCGCTCGTGGGCACGGGCCCATAACGCGCGCCGTATGCCCTTCCGGGATGGCCCCTGTCGTCATGTCCACGCCCATACTCGCGACGTACGCGTGAAGCAGGTGTGACGCCGAGGTGAGGTGTCGCGCACATCCGCGCGTACCGCAACGCACGGCTCTCCCCACCCCCCACCCACGATCGGAGTGGACGTTGCAACCCACCAGATGGACGGCGTCCGTGGCGGCGCTGGCGCTGACCGCGGGCCTCGCGAGCACGCTGACGAGTCCCGCTTCCGCCGCAGCGCAACCCCCGCAGCAACCGCAGGCCCCGTCGGCGGCGCGGGCGATCGCCGCGGCCGACCAGGCCGTACGGAGCGGTCTCGACGCCGCGGTCAACAGCGCGTCCCAGACCTACGAGAGACGCCAGGTCACGCCCTGGGTGAAGGACCTCTACTCGGTGGCCTACGAGCGGAGTTACCGGGGCCTTCCGGTCGTCGGCGGCGACGCGGTCGTACTCGCGGACGGCGCGGGCAACGTACGCGCCCTGCAGTCGGCGTCGCAGACGCGCCTCGACGTCGCCACGCGGCCCGAAGTGAGCGCGCAGCGGGCCGAGGCGCTGTCGCGCGCCAGGCAGACCAGGACCGAGAAGGTGACGAGCAGCCGGCTCGTGGTGAAGGTCAAGGACGACAGGCAGACCCTGGCCTGGGAGACCGTACTGGCCGGGCGCCAGAAGAAGGCGCCGAGCAAGCTGCACGTCTTCGTCGACGCGCGGACGGGTAAGATCGTCGACAGCTACGACGAGGTGGCCGCGGGCACCGGCAACAGCAAGTGGAACGGACCGGGCCCGCTCAGCATCAGCACCACCGCGTCCGGCTCCACCTACTCCCTGCGTGACCCGAACCGCGCGGGCCTCAGCTGCGCCGATTACAGCACCGGAACGGTCTACTCGAAGTCGACGGACTCCTGGGGGACGGGCAACCCCACCTCCAGGGAGACCGGCTGCGTGGACCTGATGTTCGGCGCGCAGAAGCAATGGGACATGCTCGGCCAGTGGCTCGGCCGGGGCGGCGTCGACGGCAACGGCCGGACCTTCCCCGGCAAGGTGGGCCTGAACGATCTCAACGCGTACTGGGACGGCAGCTCCGTCACCATCGGACACAACAGCGCCAACGAGTGGATAGCGGGCGTCGACGTCGTCGCCCACGAGTACGGGCACGCCATCGACACCCACACCCCCGGCGGCACCGGCGGCCAGGAGTCGGGGCTCGGTGAGGCGACCGGCGACATCTTCGGCGCGCTGACCGAGGCGTACATCAACGAGCCGTCCCCGTACGACACCCCCGACTACACCGTCGGCGAAATGATCAACCTCCAGGGCCGCGGCCCGATCCGCAACATGTACAACCCGCCGGCCGTCAACAACGACCCGGCCTGCTACAGCTCCTCGATCCCCGGCACCGAGACGCACGCCGCGGCGGGGCCGCTGAACCACTGGTTCTACCTGCTCGCCGAAGGCACCAACCCGGGCGGCGGGAAGCCGAACTCCAGCACCTGCAACCAGTCCACGCTGACCGGCGTCGGCATCCAGAACGCGGGCAAGATCTTCTACGGCGGGATGCTGCTCAAGACCAGCAGCATGTCGTACCGGAAGTACCGCACGGCGACGCTGAGTTCCGCCAAGTCCCTGGACCTGGCCACCTGCAACCTGTTCAACAGGACCAAGGCCGCGTGGGACGCGATCAGCGTGCCCGCCCAGGCCGGTGACCCGACCTGCACCCCGAGCGGTCAGAACAACGACTTCTCGATGGCCCTCAACCCGGCCGCCGGGACCGTCCAGCAGAGCGCCTCGGTCACCACCTCGGTGGTCACCAACACCACCACCGGCTCCGCACAGTCCGTGGCACTGACCGCGAGCGGTCTGCCCGCCGGGGTCACCGCCTCCTTCAGCCCGGCCACCGTGCAGTCCGGCCAGTCCTCGGTGCTGACGCTGACCGCCACCGCGAACGCGGCGCCCGGCGCGTCCACGATCACCGTCAAGGGCCAGGGCAGCACGCTCTCGCACACGGTCGACTACGCGCTGAACGTGGGCGGCACCCAGGAGCCGAACGATCCGCCGGACATCGGCGTCGACAACGTCCGTGCGCACCTCGCCCAGTTCGCCACCATCGCCGCCCAGAACGGCGGCAACCGCAGGGCGGGCAGCGCCGGTTACACCCAGTCCCTGGCGTACGTGACGGGCAAGCTGCAGGCCGCCGGCTACACGGTGACCGAGCAGGCCTGCACCACCTGCACCTACCCCTCGAACAACCTGATCGCCGACTGGCCCGGCGGGCCCGCCGACCAGACGGTCATGTTCGGCGCCCACCTGGACGGCGTCTCCGCGGGGCCCGGCATCAACGACAACGCCTCCGGGTCGGCGACCCTCCTGGAGAACGCGCTGGTCCTCGCGCAGAAGAACCCGACCATGACCAAGCACGTGCGGTTCGCCTGGTGGACGGACGAGGAACAGGGGCTCAACGGCTCCGAGTTCTACGTCAACCGCCTCACCGCGGCGCAGCGTTCCGCGATCAAGGGCTACTACAACTTCGACATGGTCGGCTCGACGAACGCCGGCTACTTCATCAACAACGTCAACTCGACCACCGCGGCACCGCTGAAGGCGTACTGGACCTCACTGAACCTCGCCCCCGAGGAGAACGTCGAGGGCCAGGGCCGCAGTGACGACGCCTCGTTCCAGGCGGTGGGCATCCCGACGTCCGGTTACGCGGCGGGGGCGAGCGCCCGCAAGAGCGCCGCGCAGGCCCAGAAGTGGGGCGGCACGGCGAACGCGGCGTACGACTCCTGCTACCACAGCGCCTGCGACACGACCAGCAACATCAACGCCACGGTCCTGGACCGCAGCGCGGACGGCGTCGCCCACGGCATCTGGAAGACCTCGGTGGGCACCGGCACCCCGGCGCAGGACTTCTCGGTCGCGGTCAGCCCGGCCGCCGGCAGCGCGAACCCGGGCGGCTCCGCCACCGCGACGGTCAGCACCCGGACGGTGAGCGGCAGCCCCCAGCAGGTCGCGCTGAGCGTCTCCGGCGCGCCCGCCGGGGTGAGCGCCACACTGAGCCCGGCCTCGGTCCAGTCCGGCAGCTCCTCGACGCTGTCCGTACAGGTCGGCGCTACCACGGCCGCCGGTACGTACACCCTGACGGTCACCGGTTCGGGGACGAGCACCCGCAGCACCACGTACACCCTGACCGTCGGTGGCGGCACCGGCTGCACCCCGCGCCAGATCGTCACCAACAGCGGTTTCGAGAGCGGGAGTTCGGGCTGGACGGCGTCCGAGGGTGTCATCACCACCCAGGCGGGCCAGCCGCCGCACGGCGGCAGCTACAAGGCGTGGCTGAACGGCTGGGGTTCGGCGCACACCGACAGTGCCGCCCAGACGCTGACGGTCCCGGCGGGCTGCGCCTCGTACCAGCTGTCCTTCTTCCTGCACATCGACACGGACGAGTACGAGAACGTCGCGTACGACCGCTTCACCGTGCAGGTCGGCGGTCAGACGCTCCAGAGCTTCTCCAACGTGGACGCCAACTCAGGCTACGCGCAGAAGACCTACGACCTGGCCCAGTTCGCGGGGCAGAGCGTCACGCTGAAGTTCAACGGCACGGAGGACCAGTCCCTCCAGACGTCCTTCGTGGTGGACGACGTGACGGTGCAGGTGAGCTGAGACAGACCTGACCGGCACCCGCACGGTTCCCCTCCCGGCTGCGAAGTCGGGAGGGGAACCCTTTTCCGTGCACCGAAAACCAGCCAATCCACGTCGCCCACCTGCGAGTTGTCAGCAGGTGTGACCGGAGCCACACAGCTCTCCGTCCTTCACTTAGGCAAGCCTAAGCTAAGTTAATTCCTGTCCGCCTCCCACCCGGAGGCACCTGACATTCAGGAGATTGACTCGGCATGACCACCATCACCCGCCGCTTCCGTCGCACCGCAGCCACCGCCGTCGCCCTCGCCGCCGGCTGCTCCCTCGGGCTGACCGGTACCGCTTCCGCGCACGGCAAGCCCGCCGCAGGTTCGACCGTCACCTCCGCGCAGCTCACGGCAGGCCTCTACCAGTCCTCGTACTCGGAGCGGAACCACGTCCTGTGGGCCACCGCCGCCGTGGGCCGCCCGCCGGTCACCAACTCCTCGCTGCTGAAGGTCGACCCGGGCACGCTGAAGGTGAAGGCCACGTACACGCCGCCGGTCACGGACGCCGCCACCGGCGCCGTCGAAGCGGTCTACGGAGTCGCGGTCGACGACGAGCACAACACCGTGTGGACGACCAACACCCGCAACAACTCGGTCTCCGTCTACAGCCAGCGCGACGGCAAGCACCTGGCGAGCCTGCCGAACGTGGCGCACGCCCGCGAGATCGTGGTCGACGAGCGGCACAACACGGTGTGGGCGAGCGGCTTCGGTGACGGCACGCTGGTCGCGTTCGACTCGCGCACGTTCAAGGAGAAGAAGCGGGTGACGGTCACCGGCAGCCAGCCCACCGGTCTCGCCCTGAACGAGCGCACCGGCACGGTCTACGCCGCCGACCTCGGCGGCGACCGCGTCGTGGAGGTCTCGCCCTACGCCAAGGAGCCGCGCCTGATCCCCGCGGGCGACGGTCCCATCTCGGTTGCGCTGTCCGCCGACGGCCGCACCGCTTACACGGCCGACCAGACCGCGGGCACCCTCTCCGTCATCGACGTCCGCAAGGGCGCGGTCACCAAGACGGTCCCGACGGGCGCGGGCGCACTGTCCGTCGCCGTCGACCCGCGCAGCGGCAAGGTCCTGGTCGCCAACCGCACGGCCGGCAACGTCACGCTCGTCGACCCGCGCAAGGGCGCGGTGGTGGAGACCCTGGCCACCGGCGCCAACCCGAACCACGTCACCGTCTCGCGCGGCACCGCGTACGTGGTCGACAAGTCCGCCGTCGGCGCGGAGCGCCAGGACCAGGCACACCGCATCAGCATCGGCCGCTGACTCAACGACGGCCTCGCTCGCACCGGCCCGTCGAACCCGCCGCACGGGGTTCGACGGGCCCGCCGTACCGAACCGGTACGGGACCGACGGGCCCGCCGTACCGAACCCGCTGTACGGGAGCCGGGGCCACGGCCCCGGCCTCCCCGCTTTCCGGCCGGGGCCCCGGCTCCCGTACGGCCCGTGTGCCACTGGGCCCGACACGAGATCGTGTCGGGCCCAGTGGCACACGCGTCGCTACCGCTTCGGGGGTGTCAGGCGCCGCTGGCCCTCAGCATGTCCTCGCGCTCGACGAGCTTGACGCGGGCGCGGCCCTGGGGCTCACCGAGGGCCTTCTCGGCCGCGTCCAGCTTGTACCAGCCGTCCCAGGTGGTGAAGCGGACGTTGCGCGCGCCGAGGAACGCCTCGACGGCTTCCGGCTCCGGCGACGCGGGCTCGGGCAGCGCGCCGCTCGCGAAGTCCGCCAGCAGATTGGCGACGGTCTCGTTGGCGTCGCCCTTGGTGTGCCCGATGAGGCCGACGGGCCCCCGTCGGATCCAGCCGGTCACATACGTCGACTGCAGGTGCTCGCCGGACTCCTCGACGACCCGGCCGCCGACGTCGGGAACGGTGCCGGACGCGACGTCCCAGGGCAGCTTGGGCAGTTCGTCGGAGAGGTAGCCGACGGCGCGGTAGACGGCGCCGAGCTCCCAGTCCTTGAACTCGCCGGTGCCCTTGACGTTGCCGGTGCCGTCGAGGGCGGTGCGCTCGGTGCGCAGCGCGACGACCTTCCCGTCCTCGCCGAGGATCTCGACGGGGTTCTCGAAGAAGTGCAGGAACAGCTTGTGCGGACGCTGCCCGACGTCGCGGATCGCCCAGTTCTCCAGGGTCTTGGCGACCATGTCGGCCTGCTTGTTGCCGCGCCGGGTGGCGATCGAGCCCTCGTCGTAGTCGATGTCCTCGGGGTCGACGATCACCTCGATGTTCGGCGAGTGGTCGAGCTCGCGCAGCTCCATCGGGCTGAACTTCGCCTGCGCGGGGCCGCGGCGGCCGAAGACGTGGACCTCCAGGGCCTTGTTGGCCCGCAGTCCCTCGTGGACGTTCGGCGGGATCTCGGTCGGCAGCAGTTCCTCGGCCGTCTTGGCGAGTATGCGGGCGACGTCGAGGGCGACGTTGCCGACGCCGAGCACCGCGACCTTCTCGGCCTCCAGCGGCCAGGTGCGCGGCACGTCGGGGTGGCCGTCGTACCAGGAGACGAAGTCCGCGGCGCCGTAGGACCCGTCGAGGTCGACGCCGGGAATGTCGAGCGCCCGGTCGGCCGTCGCACCGGTGGAGAACACCACCGCGTCGTAGAACGAACGCAGATCGTCCAGGCTGATGTCGCCCGGGTAGTCGACGTTGCCGAAGAGGCGGATCTGCGGCTTGTCGAGCACCTGGTGGAGGGCCGTGATGATGCCCTTGATCCGCGGGTGGTCGGGGGCCACGCCGTAACGGATCAGGCCGAACGGGGCCGGCATCCGCTCGAAGAGGTCGATGGAGACTCCGGGCTCGGCCGCCACGGCGGATTTCAGCAGTGCGTCGGCAGCGTAGATCCCGGCGGGGCCGGCTCCGACAATTGCTACCCGCAGGGGGCGAGGCATGTTCAGGTTCCCTTCGAGGGGCGGCAAGCGAATCATCGCGAAGCCTAAACTAAGGGCAACCTAAGTCAGTAGGCGGGTCCGCTCTATGGCCTCATAAGGCTGCCTTATGGGATCTCAAAGCACGCGCGAGACCCCTGACGCACCGGGTCGTCCCCTGCACCTCCGCGTCGATGGGCGGGGCAGGGATCTGGTGGCGGACATCCGGCTGAGGGCGACGGACGCCGGACTGACGTTCGGAAGCGGTCCGGAAAGCCGCCCTCCTCCTGGCGGTCTCCGGCCGCCGGAGCTACCCGGGCGAACTGGCGGGTCCGGGAGCCGCCACGCTGCTGCGGACAGCCTGACCACCTGAGACCCGTAAGACCCAAGGCTGCAACCCCGGCCTGGCACCCACCTCGACCTGAGCACCGACCTCGGCCCGAGCAACGATCTCGTCCTGGGCCCTCGGCCCGAGCAGCGATCTCGTCCCGGGCACCGGCCTCCACCCCGGCCGGACGAGCTCGGCCGTGCTTACCGGCTGTGGACGCTGACGGCGTAGCCGCCGCCCTCGTAGGGGTCGGCGTCCCAGGTGGCGAACCGGTCGACGAGGGTGAGGCCGGCCGCGGCGCAGCACTCGTCGTAGTCCGACAGCGCCAGACCCGGCGGCACCGGCAGGTGGGCCTCGTCCAGACCGAACCCGGCGACCAGCAGACCACCCGGCCGCAGGGTCGCGGACAGACGTTCCACCACCGTGGCCTCGGTGCCTGGGGCGAGCAGCGGGAAGATGTTCCCCGCGGCGACAACGAGGTCGAAGTCCGCGAGACCGGGCCTGTCCGGCTCGAACTCGGCCAGGTCGAGCTGGAACCAGGGCAGTCCGGGCGCCTGCTTCCGCGCCACCGCCAGCATCGACGCGTCGAGATCCACCCCGACACAGTCGTACCCGAGTTCCGCGAGCCGGATCGCGACACGTCCGGTACCGCATCCGGCGTCCAGCACCCTCGCCCCGGCGGGCACGAGAGCCGCACAGAACCGGGCCTCACCGTGCACGTCCTTGCCGCCACGGGCCAGGGCCTCGAAGCGCGCGGCGTAATCGTCTCCGGACGCCCTTCCGGTCAACTCGGTCCAACGGCTCATGACCCCAACTCTAGGACCGAGAGGTTCCTGCGCCCGCGGCAGCCCCGGGTCAGCCGAGAAAGCTCAGCCGCACTTTCCGGTCCGGGTTGTCGACGTTGGTGTCGACGAGGCAGACCGACTGCCAGGTGCCCAGTTCCAGGCGGCCTGCGACGACCGGCAGGGTGGCGTGCGGCGGGACCAGGGCGGGGAGGACATGGTCGCGGCCGTGGCCGGGGCTGCCGTGGCGGTGCTGCCAGCGGTCGTCGGCGGGCAGGAGCGTGCGGAGGGCGGCGAGGAGGTCGTCGTCACTGCCCGCGCCGGTCTCCAGCACGGCGATGCCGGCGGTGGCGTGCGGGACGAAGAGGTTGAGGAGGCCGTCACGGCCGGCGGCGGCCTCGGTAAGGAAGCGTTCGCAGTCGGTCGTGAGGTCGGTGACGGTCTCCGTGGAGCCCGTGGTGATCTGCAGGACGCGGGTGGTGAATGTGTCGGCCATGTTTCCATGTTCGCGCACCCGGGCCGAAAGTGGCCGTCAGGCGGGATTCGGCATCCGGATCGTGGGACGACGGTTGACCGCGCCGAGGCGCGGTGGCTACGTTCTGCGCCATGTTGCGTTCAGCTCACCTCACCACGCGCGGTCACATCGACCTGCTGCGGGTGGCTTCCGCCGCCTGTCGTCGCGGCTGCTGACACACGCCTTCCTGCTTCTTCCGGGGTCCTGACCCCGTCGGCCCGTGAGTCCTTCCGGCTCCCGGCCCAGGTCACTCCCTGACTCCCGCGCCTTCGGCTGTTCCTGTCGCGGGACCGCCCTCGCCTGCTCTCCTCCCCCGCCCACTCGGGCGCGTACTCCGCCGTGTCGTACCTCACCGGGCAACACCCGGTGGCCACACGGGTGTTGAGGCGCGCCATGGGCCCTGCCTCTGTGGAGTCGCTCCATGACTGTCAGCCATGCACCACCGGATCTCTCGGCCCTGCCGGTTGCGGAGGAAACCGCTCCCCCGGTTGGCCCGGGGCCCACGCTGGAGGCCGTTGAGCCCAGGAGTGCCAAGAGGGGCGGACTGCGGGCCGTGCCCCGGTGGGCACGGCGCACCGTCGGGCCGCTGCTGCTGCTCGCGCTGTGGCAGGTGTTCAGTGCCACCGGGATCCTGCACCCGGACGTGCTCGCCTCGCCCGGCACCATCGCCCGCGCCGGCGCCACCCTGATCGCGGACGGGACACTGCCCGACGCCATGGCCACCTCGCTCCAGCGGGTGGCGGTGGGGCTCGTGCTCGGCGTGGTCGTGGGAGTGGTGCTCGCCCTCCTCTCGGGGCTCTCCCGGCTGGGCGAGGACCTCGTCGACGCGAGCGTGCAGATGCTGCGCACCGTGCCGTGGGTCGGACTGATCCCGCTGTTCATCATCTGGCTGGGGATCGGCGAAGCGCCGAAGGTCGCGCTCATCGCACTCGGTGTGGCCTTCCACCTCTATCTGAACGTGTATGCCGGGATCCGCGGCGTCGACGCCCAACTCGTCGAGGCGGGCGAGGCGTTGGGGCTCGGCCGGTGGGGCCTGGTACGCCACGTGGTGCTGCCGGGAGCTCTGCCGGGTGCGATGACCGGACTGCGGTACTCGCTCGCCACGGCGTGGCTCGCGCTGGTGTTCGGCGAGTCGATCAACGCCGACGCCGGCATCGGCTTCCTGATGAACCAGGCACGCGAGTTCTTCCGTACCGACGTGATCGTGGTCTGCCTGGTCGTGTACGCGTTCCTCGGCCTGATCGCCGACGCCGTCGTCCGTCTCCTCGAAAGGCTGCTGCTGCAATGGCGACCGACCTTCACCGGCCAGTGAGCACCCCGCCCCGGGCCCGCCCGCACGAGTCCGGCCCGGCGGTACGGGTGGAGGGGCTGACCCGTTCGTTCGGGGGACGGCCCGTCATCGACAACCTCGACCTCACCCTGCGGCCGGGCGAGTTCACCGCACTGCTCGGACGGAGCGGGTGCGGGAAGTCCACCCTGCTGCGGGTACTGGCCGGGCTCGACCGGGAAATCGAAGGGACCGTACTCGTACCCAAGCGGCGGGCGGTGGCCTTCCAGGCTCCCCGACTGATGCCGTGGAAGCGGGTGTGGCGCAACGTGCTGCTGGGGCTGCCGGGCAAGCCGGGGCGTGAGGTCGCGGAGGCGGCTCTCAAGGAGGTCGGGCTGGAACACCGGTCCACGGCCTGGCCCAAGACACTGTCCGGCGGGGAGGCCCAACGTGCTTCGCTGGCACGGGCGTTGGTCCGGGAACCCGATCTGCTGCTGCTCGACGAGCCGTTCGGCGCACTGGACGCGTTGACCCGGATCAAGGCACAGCGGCTGGTGGCCGAGCTGTGGCAGCGGCGCGGCTGCGCGGTGCTGCTGGTCACGCACGACGTGGACGAGGCACTGCTGCTCGCGGACCGCGCGTTGGTCATGCGGGACGGGGTCATCGCGTACGAGACCGCAATCGGACTCGACCGGCCCCGGAGCGTCGGCACGCCCGAGTTCGGCGCACTGCGCTCACGACTGCTGACGGAGCTCGGCGTGGACGAGACACCTGAGGGCTCGCGCGTCGCGAGTCCGAGCAGCGACGAGAGCCACGCACCCGCGGTCTGACCCGTGCACACCGCCTGACCCGCACACGTCGTGTGACCCACGCACGCCCTCTGACCCGCACACGCAGTGTGACCCACGAACACCGTCTGACCGCAGACATCGTGTGACCCACGCACACCCCCGACATCTCGTCACCCAAGAGAGAGACCTGATCTGCCATGAAACGGCCGTTCCTGACCGTAGGCCTGCTGCTTCCCCTCGCCTCCCTGTTGCTCACCGGCTGCGGTGGGTCCCCGGCGGCCAAAGCCTCCGGCGACACCGACGGTACCGGCTCCGTCGTTCTCAACGTCGGTGACCAGAAAGGCGGTTCGGAGGCCATCCTGCGGGCGGCCGGCGAGCTCGACAACCTCAAGTACCGGATCAAGTGGTCGACCTTCACCTCCGGCCCGCCGCTCCTCGAAGCGATCAACGCGAAGGCCGTGGACGTGGGCGGGGTCGGCAACACGCCACCCGTCTTCGCGGCCGGCTCGGGCTCGAAGATCACGGTCGTGGGTGCCTCGCACGGCTCGACCGAGGGTGAGGCCCTCGTCGTGCCGAAGGACTCACCGCTGAAGAAGCCGGCGGATCTGAAGGGCAGGTCGATCGCGGTCGCCCAGGGAAGCTCCGCGCACTACCTGGTGGTCGCCGCACTGAAGAAGGCCGGGCTCGGCATCGGTGACGTGAAGCTGAAGTACCTCCAGCCGGCCGACGCACTGGCGGCGTTCAGCCGGGGCAAGGTGGACGCGTGGGCGGTGTGGGACCCGTACACCTCGCAGATCCTGCGTACCTCGAACGCGCGTGTACTGACGACGGGCCGGGGCATCACCAACGGGCTCGCGTTCCAGGTGGCTTCGCCCGGCGCGCTCAAGGACTCCGCGAAGTCGCAGGCCATCGGTGACTACATCGATCGCCTTGAGCGGGCCCAGGCCTGGGTGTTCAAGCATCCCGAGGCGTGGGCGAAGGTCTGGGCGAAGGAGACCGGGCTGCCCTACGAGGTGGCGCTCGACGCGGTGCGGCGGACCAACGGCACCAGGGTCCCGGTCGCGATCGACAAGGCGGCGATCGCCTCCGAACAGGCCATCGCCGACACCTTCGCCGAACTCAAGTTGATCCCGGGAAAGGTCGTCTTCGAGGACTTCGTCGACACCCGGTTCAACAAGTCGCGGCCCTCCTCCGGCACCGCCCCCCTCTCGTACGGAAAGGCCTCCTCCTGATGAACGTTCACCTGCACTGGTTCCTGCCGACCGGCGGCGACGGACGCACGCTCGTCGACCGGCACGCCTACACGGACGGAGGCATCAGCCGGTCGCGGATCACCCCGGCGCAGGGGGTGCGTCCGCCCGACATCGAGTACCTGGCCCAGATAGCCAAGGCCGCCGAGCAGCTCGGCTTCGAGGCGGTGCTGACGCCGACCGGGACGTGGTGCGAGGACGCCTGGCTGACGACGGTGGCGCTGGCCCAGCACACCGAACGGCTGAAGTTCCTGGTGGCGTTCCGCCCGGGGGTGATCTCGCCGACCCTGGCGGCGCACATGGCGGCCACGTACCAGCGGATCACCAAGGGGCGGCTGCTGCTGAACGTGGTCACGGGCGGGGACTCCGTCGAGCAGCGGCGGTTCGGGGACCATCTGGACCACGACCGGCGGTACGCCAGGACCTCGGAGTTCCTGGAGGTGGTGCGCGGGGCGTGGGGCGGCAAGCCGTACGACTTCGAGGGTGAGCACTACCGGATCGAGGGCGGACTGACCGCGCTGCCGCCCGACCCGCTGCCGCAGATCTTCTTCGGCGGGTCGTCACCGGCCGCCGGGCCCGTCGCCGCTGACCACGCCGATGTGTATCTGACCTGGGGCGAGCCGCCTGCCCAGGTCAAACAGAAGATCGACTGGATTCGCGGCCTTGCCCAGGAGCGTGGACGCGAGGTGCGGTTCGGCATCCGGCTGCACACCGTCTCGCGCGACTCGGCGCGCGAGGCGTGGGCGACGGCGGACCGGCTGCTCGACGACCTGAGCCCGGACGCGATCGCCGCGGCGCAGGAGGCGCTGGGCAAGAGCGAGTCCGTGGGGCAGCAGCGGATGCTGGCGCTGCACGGCGGGTCGCGGGAGGGCCTGGAGATCTCGCCCAACCTGTGGGCGGGTGTGGGGCTGGTACGAGGTGGGGCCGGGACCGCCCTGGTGGGCAGCCACGCGGACGTGGCGGACCGGATCGAGGAGTACCACGCGCTCGGTGTGGAGCACTTCGTCCTGTCCGGTTACCCGCACCTGGAGGAGGCCTACTGGTTCGGGGAGGGAGTGCGTCCCGAGCTGGTGCGGCGGGGGCTGGTGGCGCCGCAGCTGCAGCTGTAGCTGTAGCTGTAGCGGAAACCACGGAAGATCTACGGCCCGCGCCCTGTTGGTAGAAGCATGAACAACACCGGGGTGCGGGACGCGGACGTCGTGGTCGTCGGCGCGGGGCAGGCCGGCCTGTCGGCCGCTTACCACTTGCGCAGGTCGGGTCTGGTGCCGGAGCGGGACTTCGTCGTACTCGACCACGCCCCGGCGCCGGGCGGCGCATGGCAGTTCCGCTGGCCTTCGCTGACGTACGGGAAGGTGCACGGCATGCATGCGCTGCCCGGGATGGAGCTCACCGGCGCCGACCCCCGGCGTCCGTCGTCGCAGGTCGTCCAGGAGTACTTCGCGGAGTACGAGGAGGCCTTCGCCCTGCACGTCCACCGGCCGGTGGACGTGCGGGCCGTGCGGGAGGGCGACGGCGGACGGCTGCGGGTCGAGACCTCCGAGGGTGTCTGGGCCACGCGGGCGCTGATCAGCGCGACCGGTACCTGGGACCGGCCGTTCTGGCCCCGCTACCCCGGCCAGGACGCCTTCCGCGGACGCCAGCTGCACACCGCGAACTACCCGGGACCCGAGGAGTTCGCCGGCCTGCGGGTCGTGGTGGTGGGCGGGGGCGCGTCCGGGACGCAGCACCTGATGGAGATCGCACCGCTCGCGGCGGCGACGACCTGGGTGACCAGGAGGCCCCCGGTGTTCCGGGAGGGCGAGTTCACCGAGGAGTGGGGGCGGGCGGCCGTCGCACGGGTCGAGGAGCGGGTGCGCGAGGGGCTGCCGCCGGAGAGCGTGGTGTCGGTGACGGCGCTGCCCGTGACCGAGGCGATCCGGGCGGCACGCACGAACGGGGTCCTGGACCGGCTGCCGATGTTCGACCGGATCACGGAGACGGGCGTGGCGTGGGACGACGGACGCCCGGAGGTGCCGGCGGACGTGATCCTCTGGGCGACCGGGTTCCGGGCGGCGATCGACCATCTGAAGCCGCTGCGGCTGAGGGAGGCCGGCGGCGGGATACGGCTGGAGGGATCGAGGGTCGCCCGTGACGAGCGCATCCACCTGGTCGGCTACGGCCCGTCGGCCAGCACCATCGGGGCGAACCGGGCGGGGAGGTCGGCGGTGCGGGAGACCCTGCGGGTGGTCGAACGGGCGAAGGCGGTCAGGGCGACGGGAGCACGGGACGGAGCGGGGGCACGGGACGGGACGGGAGTACGGGACGGCGCGGGAGCACAGAACCTGGTGCGAGCACACAACCTGGCGGGGGCGCCGGACGGGGCGGGGGCACCGGACGGGGCGGGGGCACCGGACGGGGCCGAACCACAGGACCTGGCGGAGTCACAGGACCTGGCGGGGGCACCGGACCTGGCGCGAGCACAGGACGTGCCGGAGTCACAGGACCTGGCGGAAGTGCCGGTGTGAGCCCGGCACCCTCGCTGCTCACCCGTTCTTGCGGATCTCGTTGAACTCCGCGACGTTGCGCTTCTGGACCTCGTAGTCGTCCGTGAAGCGGGTGTCGCCGGGCTTCACCGTGACGAAGTACAGCCAGTTTCCCGGCGGCGGATTGCGGGTCGCCCGGAGCGCCTCCAGGCCCGGATTGCCGATCGGGGCCGGGGGCAGGCCCTTGCGCTCGTACGTGTTGTACGGGCTGTCGAGCCGGGTGTCCTCGTGCGTGGTGTCGAGCGTGCTGCGGTTCATCGCGTAGTTGAGGGTCGAGTCCATCTGGAGCGGCATGTCACGGTCCAGCCGGTTGCGGATGACCCGGGCGACCTTGCCCATGTCGGCCGTCGTGTCCGCCTCCGCCTGGACGATGCTGGCGACCACGACGTCCCGGTGGACGTCCGGGCCGGTGCCGAAGCGCTCGTTCGCCGTCCTGACCATGTAGCTGAGCAGGCTCGCCGCCGTCGTCGAGTCCTTCACCGGGTACGTGGCCGGGAACAGATAGCCCTCCGGATTGCCGCCCGCCGCGACCGGCAGGGGCAGGTTCGCGGAAGCGGCGGCCTTCTTCGCCGTGCCGGGCGCGGCGCCGAGCGCCCGGTCCACCGCCTCGTACACCTGGGAGGAACGCCGGCCCTCCGGGACCGTCAGGGACGTGGCGTGCTCCCCGCCCTCCTTCTTCCACAGCAGGAGGAGCGCCGCTCCCGCGCCGAGAACGGCCAGGACGGACACCAACAGAACCAGCCGACGGCGCCGGGACCTGCGTCGCGGCGGCGGGGGCGAGACTTCCTGGGACCTGAGCTCCATACCCGGAACGCTAACCGCCCGGGGCGAAGGCTCCCCGGTCACCACCCGACCGGCGGACCGCGGGGGAACGTACGAACATGGGCTCGGGTGTTCGCTGGAACGCGTGATCGTACTGGATCTCCTTGCTCAACTCCCGTGTGCGCACGATGCTTACGGGGCGCAAGCAACGGGCTGCAGACCGTGATTTGCGCAGTCCCACACATGCACGAGTACGCGAGTACGCAGCTCAAGGAGAACCCGAGATCATGAACCTCATCACCGACCTTCTCGCCGGCGCCTTCCACTTCCTGGGCTGGCTGGTCTGACCGAGGTATCACCACGGCGCCGTCTCTCCCCCGTCCCAGGGGCAGGGGCGGCGTCGCCGTGTGTGCGGAGCCCCGCCGGGTGACCCGAGGACATGGCGATCAGGACGCGGTGACGGCGACGGTCTCGCTCTGCGCGGCCTGAAGCTCGGCCGGGGCCGCCGATGCCGTCGGCGCAGGCTCCTCCGTACCGGCAGGCGTCAGCCGGGCGTCCCTGCGCACCAGGGCGGCGTAACGGCCGTCCTGGGCGAGCAGTTCCTCGTGCGTGCCGATTTCCATGACGCGGCCCGCGTCCAGGACCGCGATCTGGTCGGCGTCGCGGACGGTGGACAGACGGTGCGCGATCGTGATGGTGGTACGGCCCGCGGAGAGGGAGTCGATGGCCTGTTGCACGGCGTGCTCGGTGCGGGTGTCGAGGGCGCTGGTGGCTTCGTCCAGGATGAGGACCGGCGGGTCGCGCAGGATCGTGCGCGCGATGGCCAGCCGCTGCTTCTCGCCGCCGGAGAACCGGTAGCCGCGTTCGCCGACGAGGGTGTCGTAGCCGTCGGGCAGCGAAGCGATGTGGTCGTGGATCTGGGCGGCCTCGGCGGCGGCGCGCAGTTCCTCGTCGGTGGCGTCGGGCTTGGCGAAGCGCAGGTTGTCGGCGACGGAGGCGTGGAAGAGGTACGTCTCCTGGGAGACGACGCCGACCGCACGGGCCAGGGAGTCGAAGTCCAGGTCGCGGACGTCGGTGCCGTCCAGGGTAACCCGGCCGCCCGTGGCGTCGTACAGCCGGGGCACCAGGTAGCTGAGGGTGCTTTTGCCGGAGCCGGTCGGACCGACGACGGCGAGGCTGCCCCCCGCGGGGACCGTGAGGTCGATGCCGGAGAGGGTGGGGCCCGACTTCTCGTCGTACGCGAAGTCGACGTTCTCAAGGCGGACCTCGCCCTTGGGGGCGGGGAGGCGGACCGGTTCGTCGGGCTCGGTGATGTCGACGGGGAGGTCGAGGTACTCGAAGATCCGCTGGAAGAGGGCGAGTGAGGTCTGCATCTGGACGCCGGTCGACAGCAGGCTCACGGCGGGGCGAAGCAGGCCCTGCTGGAGCGAGACGAAGGCGACGAGCGTGCCGAGGGAGACGACCGGCGCCCCCGCGTTCATGGTGAGGCCGGCGGCCCAGTAGATGACGGCGGGCATGGCGGCCATGACGATGCCGATGGTCGACATCCGCCACCGGCCGGCCATGTTGGACCGGATCTCCAGGTCGACGAGGCGCTCGGACTCCTCGCTGAAGTTCTTGGTGAGGGAGTCGGAACGGCCCATGGTGCGGCCGAGGAGGATGCCGCTGACCGACAGCGACTCGGTGACCGTGGCGGACATCGAGGCCATCTGCTTCTGCCGCTGCGTGGTGATCTTCTTGCGCTCGTGGCCGACCTTGCGGCTGATCCACACGAAGAGCGGCAGCAGGAGCAGCGAGACGACGGTGAGCCGCCAGTCGAGGGCGAGCATCGCGACGACGGTGGCCACCACGGCGGTCAGGTTGGAGACCAGCGAGGTCGCGGTGGAGGTGACGGTCGCCTGCATCCCGCCGATGTCGTTGGCTATCCGGGACTGGACCTCGCCCGTGCGGGTCCTGGTGAAGAAGGCCAGCGGCATCCGCTGGAGCTGGGTGTACACGGCGGTGCGCAGGTCGTGCATGACGCGCTGGCCGACCGTGGTGGAGATGAGGGTCTGCAGGACACCGAAGACGCTCGTGACGACGGCCGTGACGATCATGCCGGCGGCGAGCAGCGTGAGCAGGCCCGTGCGGCCCTGCGGGATCGCGACGTCGAGGATCTCGCGCAGCAGGAACGGTGAGGCGACGCCGACCAGCGACGAGGCGCCGACGAGCAGGCCGACCAGGGCGAGCCGGGCGCGGTAGGGACGGAACAGGCGCAGGATGCGGCGGATCTCGGCGGGCGGCTGCTGCTTGCCCGGTTCGGGATCGGGGGGCGTCCAGGGGTTCGCGTGTCGTTCGGGGTTCATGGGCTCCTTCGGAGGGTGCGGAGGAAAGAACGGCGGGAAGCGGGGGCTTCCAGAGCTTAGTTCATTGTTACCTATACTCACAATGCACGAGGTCCTGTTATTGTTCCCGGTATGAGCGACATCGCGGAAACCCGTCCGGCGCGACCGGAGGAGCAGCTGAGTCCGGACACCCGTGCCGACGACGGCATGCTGGCCGAGCAGCTGCTCCGGCTGACCCGGCGACTGCACCGCGCGCAGAAGCGCCAGCTGGAGCCGATCGGCATCACGCCCGGCCAGGCGCGGCTGCTGCGGGTCGTCGCACGTCTCTCACTGCCCGAGGGCGCCGACGGCGCCGCTCCCAGAATGACCGACCTCGCCCACAGTCTGGAGGTCGTGCCGCGCGCCGTCACCACTCTGGTGGACGCACTGGAGGAGCAGGGCCGGGTGCGCCGGGTGCCCGATCCGGCCAGCCGCCGGGTGATACGCATCGAACTCACGGACACCGGCCGCACCACCCTGGGCGACCTGCGCAACGCGCGCCGCGACGCCGTGGAGGACATCCTGGCTCCACTGACCGCCGCGCAGCGCAAACAGCTCGGCGGCCTGATCTCCACCCTGATCGACGGGGGCACGCACCCCTGTTGAGCCGAGCACACCACAGCCCCTGAGAGGACGCCGCCCATGCCGCTCCTGGAGCCGAAGCCGGAGGCCCTGCGCCCGCCCGTGCCGCAGGACCCCGCCCCCGACCGGGTGCCCGCGGCGCTGGCCGGAGGCACTCCCACCGCGCTGCGCCGAGAGCTGACGGCGGTGCTCGGCGCGGAGAAGGTGCTGTGGAAGGTGTCCGACCTGGTGCGGTACGCGGCGGACGCCAGCCCGTACCGGTTCGTGCCACAGGTCGTGGTGGTGGCCGAGGACATCGACGACATCTCCGCGGTCCTCTCGTACGCGCACGGCAAGGGCCGCGAGGTGGTCTTCCGCGCCGCCGGCACCTCGCTCAACGGCCAGGCCCAGGGCGAGGACATCCTGGTGGACGTGCGCCGCCACTGGTCGGGCGTCGAGGTGCTCGACGACGGCCTGCGGGCCCGCATCCAGCCGGGTACCACGGTGCAGCGCGCCAATGCCTCGCTCGCCAGGTACGGCAGGGTGCTCGGCCCCGACCCGGCGAGCGCCATCGCCTGCACCGTCGGCGGGGTGGTCGCCAACAACGCCTCGGGGATGGCCGCGGGCACCACCCGCAACAGCTACCGCACGGTCGCCTCGCTCACCTTCGTCCTGCCGACCGGCACGGTCGTCGACACCGGCGACCCGCGCGCGGACGAGTACCTCGCGCACGCCGAGCCCGCCCTCTGTGCGGGTCTGCTGGCCCTCAAGGAGGAGATCGAGGCGGACCCGGAGCTCACCCGCCGCATCCGCGCCAAGTACGAGATCAAGAACACCAACGGCTACCGCCTCGACGCGTTCCTCGACGGATCGACGCCCGTGCAGATCCTGCGCGGTCTGATGGTCGGCTCCGAGGGCACCTTCGGCTTCATCTCTGAAGTCGTCTTCGACACCCTGCCGCTGGACCGCAGGATCTCCTCCGGGCTGCTGTTCTTCCCCTCGCTCTCCGCGGCCGCGGCGGCCGTCCCGCACTTCAACGAGGCGGGAGCGCTCGCCGTGGAGCTGATGGACGGCAACACGCTGCGCGCCTCGGTGAGCGTGGCGGGCGTGCCGCAGGACTGGACGGACCTGCCGAAGGAGACGACAGCCCTGCTGGTGGAGTTCCGGGCGCCGGACGAGGCCGGGCAGGAGGCGTTCGAGCGGGCGGCGGCCGAGGTGCTGACCCGGCTTGAGCTCGTGGCACCGGTGCCGTCCGTGACCAACACCTTCACCCGGGACGCGCGGACGATCGGCGGTCACTGGAAGGCCCGCAAGGCGTTCGTCACGGCCGTCGGCGGGGCCCGCCCACCGGGCACGACGCTGATCACCGAGGACTTCGCGGTGCCCCCGTCCCGGCTGGCCGAGGCGTGCGAGGCCCTGCTGGAACTCCAGGAGAAGCACGGCTTCGACGCCGCGGTCGCCGGTCACGCCGCGCACGGCAACCTGCACTTCCTGCTCGCCTTCGACGCGGGCGAGCCCACCGACGTACGCCGGTACGCGGCCTTCATGGAGGACTTCTGCCGGATGACGGTGGAGCGGTTCGACGGCTCGCTGAAGGCGGAGCACGCCACCGGCCGCAACATCACCCCGTTCCTGGAACTGGAATGGGGCCCGCGGGCCACCGAGCTGATGTGGCGCACCAAGCAGCTCATCGACCCTGACGGCGTGCTCGCGCCGCGCATCGTCCTCAACCACGACCCCGAGGCCCACCTGCACGGCCTCAAGACCATCCCCCGTGTGGAGGCCGAGGCCGACCCGTGCATCGAGTGCGGCTTCTGCGAACCCACCTGCCCCAGCGGCGACCTGACCACCACGCCCCGTCAGCGCATCGTGCTGCGCCGGGAGATGATGCGCCAGCCCGCCGGGTCCCTGGTCGGTGAGAACCTCCTCGACGCGTACGGGTACGACGCGGTGGACACCTGCGCGGGCGACTCCACCTGCAAGATCGCCTGCCCGGTCGGCATCGACACCGGCGCCCTGATGAAGGACTTCCGACACCGCCGTCACTCGCCGCGCGAGGAGCGTGTCGCGGCCCGCACCGCCAAGAACTTCAAGGCCGTGGAGGTCTCGGCCCGGCTCGCCGTGGCCGCCGCCGACAAGATCTCCGACCGGCTGCTCGCCGCCGTGACCGGGCTCGCACGCAAGGCGGTCCGCCCCGACCTCGTACCGCAGTGGCTGCCCGAGATCCCCGGCGCCGCGGCCCGCAACCTCCCGCACACCTCTCGTACCGGCGCCGTCGCCGTGTACTACCCGGCGTGCGTCAACCGGATCTTCGGCGAGCCCGAGGGACACCGCGGCCCCTCGCTGCCCGAAGCCGTCGTCGCGCTCTGCGCGCGTGCGGGCAGGCCGGTGTGGATCCCGGACGACGTCACCGGCACCTGCTGCGCCACCATCTGGCACTCCAAGGGGTACGTCACAGGCAACACGGTGATGGCGAACCGCATCGTCGAGGCCGCCTGGCGTTGGACGGCGGGCGGCCGGCTGCCCCTCGTCGTCGACGCCTCGTCCTGCACGCTGGGCATCGCCGACGAGGTGGTGCCCTACCTCACCGACGACAACCGCGAGCGGCACGCCGCGCTGACCGTCGTCGACTCGACCGTCTGGGCCGCGGAGGAGCTGCTGCCCGAGCTGACCGTGCACCGCCGCACCGGATCCGCCGTCCTGCACCCCACCTGCTCGATGCAGCACCTGGGCGACGAGGCGCAGCTGCGCACGGTCGCCGAGGCGTGCGCGGAGGAGGTGGTGGTCCCCGACGACCTGCGGTGCTGCGCGTTCGCCGGGGACCGGGGGATGCTGCACCAGGAGCTCACGGAGTCGGCGACCGCCCGGGAGGCCGCCGAGGTCGGGCGGCGCGAGTACGACACGTACCTCTCGGCGAACCGGATGTGCGAGATCGGCATGGACCACGCGACGGGCCGCCCCTACCACTCCGTACTGCTGGACCTGGAGTGGGCGACGCGTCCTTGAGCCACCGGAGCCGCGGCGGGTCACTCGTCCCTGAGCCGCCAGGGCGGCGATGGCGGGCGACTCGTCCCTGAGCCGCCGAAGGCCCGTTGAAACCTCCGGACGCGGCCGGTCGTCCTGCCGGAGGGTTCGGTTCCAAGAATCCATGAGTCGGCGTCAGCAAGTCCAACTTCTCTTTCTCGCGGTCCTCTTGCGCCACCCCTGACCCTCCGTGGAAGGTGATCGGCGGTACCCGATCACCCTTCATGGAGGTTCGATGTACGACGACAGGACCGCACCGGCTCCCGACGCCTCGACCGACTCCCCCGACGGCGTCTCACGCCGTTCCGCCCTGCGTGGCGCCGGCGCGGTCGGTGCCGGGCTGGGGCTGGGTCTCGGTGGCGCAATCGGCGCGGCCAACAGCGCGACCGCCGCCGAGACGGGCGGCGTGGCCGCGGCGGAGCCCGCACGTCAGGGCAAGACCATGGCGGGGGTGCCCTTCGAGCGGCGTTCCACCGTCCGGGTCGGCATGATCGGCCTCGGCAACCGCGGCGACGGCATGATCGACCTCTTCCTCGCCCTGCCGAACGTCAAGATCGTGGCCGTCTGCGACCCGGTCCGTGCCAAGGCCGAGAAGGCGGCCGCGAAGGTGGTCAAGGCGGGGCAGCCCGCCCCGGCGCTCTACACCAAGAACGAGGACGACTACCGCAACCTCTGCAAGCGCGGTGACATCGACTTCGTGTACATCGCCACGCCGTGGGACTTCCACTACGAGATGTCCAAGACCGCCATGCTGAACGGCAAGCACGTCGGCGTCGAGTGTCCGCTCGCCATGCGCCTCGAAGAACTCTGGGACCTGGTCAACACCTCGGAGCGCACCAGACGCCACTGCATGCAGCTGGAGAACTGCTGTTATGGCAGGAACGAGATGCGGGTACTGCGGATGGCCCACGCGGGGCTGTTCGGCGATCTGCTGCACGGCGCGGGCGCGTACAACCACGACCTGCGCGGTCTGATGTTCGACCCCACCTACTACGAGGGTCCGTGGCGCCGACTGTGGCACACCCGGCTGCGCGGCGATCTCTACCCCAACCACGGATTCGGTCCCGTCGGCAACTACATGGACGTCAACCGCGGTGACCGCGCGGTGAGCGTCGTCAGTGTCGGCTCCCCCTCACTCGGTCTGGCCGCGTACCGCAAGCAGCACATGCCGGCCGGCGACCCGAGCTGGAAGGAGTCGTACATCGAGAGCGACCGTACGATCAGCCTCGTCCAGACCGCCAAGGGCCGCGTCATCCGTCTTGAGCACGACGTGTCGACCCCGCATCCGTACAGCAGGATCAACAGCCTCGGCGGCACCCTGGGACTCTTCGAGGACTACCCGGAGCGCATCTACCTGGAGCCCACCAACACCAACGACGAGTGGGACGACTTCGGGAAGTACGCGGAGTGGGACCACTGGCTGTGGAAGGAGCACTCCAACCCTCCCGGTGGCCACGGCGGCATGGACTATCTGATGCTCTTCCGGCTGATGCAGTGCATGCAACTGGGTCTGGTCCCGGACTTCGACGTGTACGACGCGGCGACGTGGACGGCGCCGGTACCGCTGAGCCACCTGTCGATCCGGGCGAAGGGCGCGCCGCAGCAGATCCCGGACTTCACCCGGGGCGAGTGGCGCAAGGCCAGGCCGGGCGTCGACTCGAAGAAGCCGACCGGCTGAGGGCGCACGCCATCCGCCCGTAGCGGGTACGGCAAGGCAAGGGGGGTACGGCTCGGCGGAGCCGTACCCCCTCCGGCCGCGAGGGCCCACGGCCGCTCCGCCGTTCAGCCCTTCAGATACTGCTTGTCGCCCATCACCACGACCGGTCCGCGCGCCGGGTCGATGCTCCGCAACAGGGTTTCCATCGCCGTCCTGGAGACGCTCACGCAGGCGGAGGTGCCGCTGCCGTGGTCCATGTGCAGCCAGATCCCGCCGCCCTTCTTCTGCCCCTGCGGGCGGACCGGGTCGTTCGGCGGGGCGCCCTTGACGCGGTTGTAGTCGATCGCAATGACGTAGTCGAAGTCGTGCCAGTGCGTCTTCGCCCAGCTGCGCGGGGCGGCGAAGGACGACGACCTGGTGTACGGCAGCTTGGCGCCCGGGTCGGGAAGCACGCCGCCCGCGTCGGACAGCGTGAACACCCCGGCCGGGGTGCGCTTGTCGTCCTCGCGGTGGTCGGGGGCCCAGCCCCGTACGCCGTTGTGCGCGGGCCAGCGCCCTGCCTCGTCCCAGGTCGCGCCCTGCTTGTCGTAGAGGACGACCGTGGCGTCCGGCGAGTTCCTGGACTCGCCGTAGACCGCGACCACCTGACGTGAGTCCGCCGGAATCCGGGCCTGGAGCCGGTCGCCCACGTCGGGGATCCGTTTCAGGTCACGGGTCGGGGAGGCGGCCGGCGCGGACGCGACGGCGGCCGGTCTGTGCTGCGTACCGCCGTCACCCGCACCGCAGGCCGTCAGGAGCAGCAGCCCGGCCGTCGCACCCGCGACGGCGGGAATCCTCAGGGAGCGGCGAGCCTTCGAGAGATTCGCACCGTTGGACATCGGCATACCGCCCATGCTGCCACCGCCCCCTGGGCGCCGGCGCACCGGCTCCGCCGGCCCGGCGCGGCGCCCGCAGCCGCTCGTGGACATTGGCGCGTTCCGGGCGGTGACGGACATAAATCGATTGCTTCGGACGGCTCCGCGGGGTCAACCTTGCACGGTTTGCGCCGCCTGTCCGTTCCTGTTCCAGAGCCGTCACACCGAGCCGTAGGGCCCCATGCAAATTCGCGATCTTCCGTACTCAGACCCCGGCGAGCCCGACGTCCGCTCCGGGGGCCGTTTCCTGTGGTGGCTCGGCCTCGGCCAGCGGGGCGGGCAGCTCAAGGCCATGGCCTGGGGGCTGCTGCACCAACTGGGCGTGGCCGGGCTGCCGCTGGGCGTCGGCCTCGCCGTGCAGGCCGTGGTCGACCGCTCAGGCGGCCGGCTCGCACTGGCCGCAGGGCTGCTGGTGCTGATGGGTGTGGCCCTCGCACTGGGCGACACCATGCTGCACCGCGTCGCCGTCACGAACTGGATCACCGCGGCCGCCCGTGTCCAGCAGTTGCTGGCCCGCAGGACGGCCGAACTGGGCGCGGCGCTCACCCGCCGGGTCGCGGCGGGCGAGGTGGTGGCCGTCTCCACGGGTGACGTCGAGAAGATCGGCTGGTTCGTCGAGGCGCTGTCGCGGTTCGCGGCAGCCCTGCTCGCGCTGGTGATCGTCTGCGTCGGCCTGGTGGTCTACCAGCCCGCGCTGGGTGTGGTCGTCGCGGTCGGCGTGCCCGCGCTGGCCCTCGCCGTACTGCCGCTGCTGCCGAAGGCGACCAGGCGCGCCGACGAGCAGCGGGAGAAGGCGGGCCGGGCCACGGAGCTCGCCTCCGACACCGTCGCAGGCCTGCGTGTGCTGCGCGGCATCGGCGGCGAGGAACTGTTCCTGGACCGCTACCGCGAGTCCTCCCAGCAGGTCAGGCGGGCCGCGGTGCGCAGTGCCCGGATGTGGGCGCTGATCGCGGCGGTGCAGGTGCTGCTGCCGGGGCTGCTCCTGGTGAGCGTGGTCTGGTACGGGGCGAACCTCGCCCGCCAGGGCACGGTGACGATCGGTGAGCTGGTCACGGTGTACAGCGCGGTGACGCTCCTGATGTACCCGCTGCGGCACTTCGAGGAGATCGCCATGGCGTACTCCTTCTCCAAGCCGTCGGCCAAGCGCGCGGCCAGGGTGCTGGCGCTGCGCCGCACCGCCCCCGGGGACGGCCTCGACGCCGCGCAGTCGCCCACCGGGGACCTGTACGACCCGGTGACCGGGCTGCTCGCGCCGGCCGGCCGGTTCACGGCCGTGGTGTGCGGCGACCCGGACGTCGCGGGCCGGCTCGCCGACCGCCTCGGCGGGCATCCCGCGGACGGACCCGCGCCCGAGGAGGGGGCGGTCAGGGCCGCGTCCGTACTGCTCGGTGGGGTCGCCCTGGACGGACTGCCGCTGGCCGCCGCCCGCGCCTCGGTGCTCGTGCAGGACAAGGATCCGGTACTGCTCTCGGGGACCCTGCGAGAACTCCTCGACGTACCCGCGTCGGGAGAGGTCTCCGCTGCGGACGCGCTGGAGGCCGCGCAGTGCACGGATGTGCTGGCGGCGCTCGCCCAGGCGTCGGCCGGGTCCGACGGCGATCCGATGCACACCCGGATCACCGAGCGCGGCCGGTCGCTCTCCGGCGGTCAGCGCCAACGCCTCGCTCTGGCGCGGTCGTTGGTGACAGACCCCGAGGTGCTGGTCCTGGACGAGCCGACGTCGGCCGTCGACTCGCACACCGAGGCGCGGGTGGCAGCGGGTGTCCAACGGCTGAGGTCCGGTCGTACGACCGTGGTCCTGGCCTCCTCCCCGCTGCTGCTCGACCAGGCGGAACGCGTCGTGTTCGTCCATGAGGGCGAGGTCGTCGCGGTCGGCCGACACCGCGAGCTGCTGCACACCGAACCGCGCTACCGGGCGGTCGTCACCCGCGAGACGGACGAAGAGAGCGCCGGGGGCGCGCAGCCGCACCGGCTGGACGTACGAGAAGAGATCGAGGAGTCGGCATGAGCACCACGCTCGGCAAGGGTGCGCCCGAGGCCCCCGCCGCCAAGGCACCCCGGATCGGGGTGGCGCCCCCGCCCTACGATCCGGCGGCCCCGGAGTCGGCGACCACGCTGCCGGTCGGCAGCCCGACGACTGTCCGGTCGTACGTGAGCATGCTGCTGCGCCGGCACCGTACGGCGTTCGTCTCCCTGATCGCCTTCAACACCCTCGCGGTGGTCGCGTCGATGGTGGGGCCCTACCTGCTCGGTGACGTGATCGAGGAGCTGACTGCGGGTACGGAGGACCTCCGGCCGGGGCTGGTGGCGGGTATGTTCGGCGCCGCGCTGCTCGTCCAGGCACTCTTCGTGGGGCTGACCAGGCTGCGCGGTGCGATGCTGGGCGAGGAGATGCTCGCCGACCTGCGCGAGGACTTCCTGGTACGCGCGGTGGGACTGCCGCCCGGCGTCCTGGAGCGGGCGGGCACCGGGGACCTGCTGTCGCGCATCACCACCGACATCGACCGGCTGGCCAACGCGATGCGCGAGGCGGTGCCGCAGCTCGCGATCGGTGTGGTGTGGGCCTTCCTGCTGATCGCGGGCCTGACGGTGACGGCGCCGCCGCTGGCGCTGGCCGTGCTGGTGGCCCTGCCGGTGCTGGTCGTGGGCTGCCGTTGGTACTTCAGGCGGGCACCGTCCGCCTACCGGTCGGAGGCCGCGGGGTACGCGGCCGTGGCCGCCGCCCTCGCGGAGACGGTCGACGCGGGCCGCACCGTCGAGGCCCACCGGCTGGGCGCACGACGGGTCGCGCTCTCCGAGCTGCGGATCAAGGAGTGGACCGCCTGGGAGCGCTACACGCTGTGGCTGCGCACCGTCCTGTTCCCCGTCATCAACGCCACCCACATCACCATCCTGTGCGCGTCGGTCGTCATCGGCGGAGTCCTCGTCCTGGAGGGTCTGCTCACGGTCGGACAGCTGACCACGGGGGCGCTGCTCGCCCAGATGCTGGTCGACCCGGTCAACCTCATCCTGCGCTGGTACGACGAACTCCAGGTGGCGCAGGTGTCGTTGGCGCGGCTGGTGGGCGTGCGGGACATCGAGCCGGACGCGGGTGACGCGTCGGTGTCCCCCGACGGCCGCCAACTGCGCTCGGACGACGTGCACTTCGGGTACCGCGAGGGAGTCGACGTACTGCACCAGGTGTCGCTCGACGTGGCGCCGGGGACCCGGGTGGCCCTGGTGGGCCCCTCGGGCGCGGGCAAGTCGACGCTGGGCCGTCTGATGGCGGGCATCTACGCGCCCCGCACGGGCGCACTGACCCTGGGCGGCGCCGAACTGGCCCGCATGCAGGCGGAGAAGGTCCGCTCGCACGTGGCCCTGGTCAACCAGGAGCACCACGTCTTCGTGGGTACCCTCCGGGACAACCTGCGCCTGGCCCGCACCGCCGCCGGTGACGCCGAACTGTGGGCGGCGCTGGGCGCGGTGGACGCGGACGGCTGGGCACGGGGCCTGGAGTCGGGCCTCGACACCGAGGTCGGCTCGGGCGGTTTCGCGCTGACCCCGGCGCAGGCCCAGCAGATCGCGCTGGCGCGACTCGTCCTGGCGGACCCGCACACGCTGGTCCTCGACGAGGCGACCTCGCTCCTGGACCCGCGGGCCGCCCGCCAGCTGGAGCGGTCCCTGGCCCGGGTCCTCGACGGCCGGACGGTGATCGCCATCGCCCACCGCCTGCACACCGCGCACGACGCGGACGTGATCGCGGTCGTCGAGGAGGGCCGCATCGCGGAGCTGGGCAGCCACGACGAGCTGGTGGCGGCGGGCGGGGCGTACTCGGCGCTGTGGCGGTCGTGGCACGGGTAGGAGCGGGGGCTCCCGCCCGGGGGGGGAGGCCGCCCGGAGAGGAGGCCGTCCGGAGGGGAGGCCCCCAGCATCACCCGAGGCTCACCCCCGTACCCCCTCCCAGGCCTTGCGCCGCTCCCCCGTCGGGTCGAGTGCCAGCTCCGGCGTGGCCTTGATCAGCATCTGGGCGCGCGAGGCCTCGTCGTACGCGGGCCAGTGCGGGCCGTCCGGAAGGCTCGGGCGGCCCTCGCGCACCAGCGAGAGTACGGCGTCCTGCAACGCCGCCGAGGCCGCCCGGTCCGCCTCGCCCATGGCCAGGAAGCCGTCCGCCGGCCTGCCGCTGAGCGAGGCCAGGTCGAAGGAGGGGGCGCGGCTCCACAGGCACGGGATGTCCGCCGCGTGGGTGGGCCCGAGGACGTCGTACGGCGCCATGGGCGGCTGGTGGTCGAACCGGTGCAGCCAAGCCCGGCCGCCGGCCCTGGTCTGTGCCTCGGCGATCCGTACCGACGGCATCGTGAACATCGCGTCACCGAGCAGCGTCTTGCGCGCGTTGCCGCCGACGGCCGCCCCCTCCGGCTCGAACGCCGCGTAATGCCGCAGGAGTTGGGCCCAGGCCTCCGGGCCGACCGACGCCTCAAGGGACCGGGTGACCGCGTTGTCGTCACCCATGAACGTGAAGATGGCCATCTCGTCGCGGCAGTACGCCACCAGCAGCGGGACGTCCGCGACCGCGCCGTCCGCGACGGCGGACAGAGGGACGTCCGGTATGAGGTCGCCGTCGACGACCGGGAGGAACGGGATGCCCTGCTTGCCGTCGTGTCCGCCGGACATCGAGAACTCGGCCGCGGCGGCCCGGATCGCCGCCACAGGTGTCTCGCGCAGGCGGCCCGGGTCCGAGTCGGGGATGCCGAGTCGCGCCAGGAACGCCTTCGCGGCGGCCGTGCCGGTGGCGGCGTCCTGGAGTTGGGCCGCGCTGCCGCTGAGCAGCACCGCGCCGCGGAAGAGGCCCCGGGCGGCCGGGACGCCCAGCAGGGTGCCGACGCTCATGCCGCCCGCCGACTCGCCGGCGACCGTGACGCGCGCCGGGTCGCCGCCGAAGGCCGCGATGTTGTCGCGCACCCATTCCAGGGCCGCGACCTGGTCCCGTACACCCACGTTGGAGTCGGCCACCTCGGGGTCGACCCCCGCAAGGTGCAGGAAGCCCCAGGAGCTGAGCCGGTAGTTCAGGGTGACCACGACCACGTCGCCGCGCTCCGCGAGGACGGAGCCGTCGTAGTCCTTGCCGGTGCCGAAGATGAATCCGCCGCCGTGGATCCAGACCAGGACGGGGCGGGCGGCGGCAGCCGGGGCCGCGGGCACGAAGACGTTCAGGTAGAGGCAGTCCTCGCTGTCACCCTCGTACGGCGGCTCCGTCGGGTCGAACCGCGGCAGCTGCACCGCTGCCGGGCCGAACTCCACCGCCTCACGCACGCCCTCCCAGGCGGGCACGGGCCGCGGCGCCCGCCACTTGAGGTCCCCCACCGGCGGCTGCGCGAACGGCACGCCCAGCCAGGCGTGGCTCTCGTGGCGGACGGTCCCGCGCAGGGCCCCCGCGCCGGTCTTGACGACGAGCTCGTCCGGTGCGGCCGAATCCACTGTTGACACGTGTCACTACCTTTCCAGAAAGGTGCACTGGCCCGAACGTACACCCGCCCTCGACGCGCGAGAAGGCCGCCCCGGGCACGCGGGACACGGCGCACGGGGTCCGCGGCCGGACCCCGTCGCCCCCGTGCTCAGATGAAGCCCAGTGCCGCCGCCCCGCCCGCTCCCCCGAGCAGCATGAACAGCGGCATCAGCACCTTCAGCTCCACCCAGCTCCCCGCCCTGAACCGCAGCACCTTCGGCGGGCCGATCGGGTACCAGCGCTTCTTGCCGATCGGGATGGGCCACAGGATCGGGCAGCCGGAGACGGTCAGCGCGTCCCCGATGTCGTGCACCAGCGCCCCGAGCACCACCGGCAGACCGAGCCACAGGTACTCCTGCCCCGGGGCGGTGAACAGCCAGTCCGAGCCGTTGCCCGGCTTGTCGAGCACCCCGGCCAGGATCCATGCGCTGGTCGCGCCGAGCAGCCACACCAGTACGTCGCTGGAAACCCGGGCGGCCCGCCACAGCAGGCCTTCCACCGCGAGCACGAGGTGTACGAAGAGGACGCCGAGCACCGCCCAGCGCCCGCCCCAGACCGCGGCGGCCGAGCAGCCGGCACCTATCGCCACCGCCCACACCCAGGTGTGGGTGAGGGTGCGGTGTCCGCCGTTCCTGCGCGGGTCGCCCTTGCCGCGGGTGGCCTTGTACACGGCGGCGGAGAGCTTGTCGACGATCTCGCACAGCAGCCGCGAGACCGGACCGAAGGCCCGCGAGATGGTCGCCGCCTTGTGGTCCAGGTCGGGGGCGAGCGCCGCGCCCGCGCAGATCAGTGCGCCGACGACGAGCACCGGCCAGGGCATCGGGTACCCCCAGGCGGCGGTCGCCGCGCCGACCCCCAGCCACGCCGCTGCTCCCGACAGAGAGTGCGCCGGTCCCATCATGCTCGTACCCGCCCCATGTGCTCCTGTGTCCCATCTCTTCCCTGGCGCGGCCGAGTTGCGCCCCGGCCGCCGATGGGCTGACCCGTCACCCTATCCGTGATGATCTTGCACGTACCCTCCGGTTCCCCGATCCGTACCCGAGCCAGGCAAGATGGGGGGCGTGACCCTTATCGATCAGCTGCCGACGACCGCCGACCCCGACACCCTCTTCGAGGCCTTCTCGACCTGGGCCGAGGGCCAGGGCATCGCCCTCTATCCGGCGCAGGAGGAGGCGCTGATGGAGGTGGTCACCGGTGCGAACGTGATCCTTTCCACGCCGACGGGGTCCGGGAAGAGCCTGGTCGCCGCGGGCGCGCACTTCACCGCGCTGGCCCAGGACAAGGTCACCTTCTACACGGCGCCGATCAAGGCGCTGGTGTCGGAGAAGTTCTTCGACCTGTGCAAGCTGTTCGGCACGGAGAACGTCGGCATGCTGACGGGCGACGCGTCCGTGAACGCGGACGCGCCCGTCATCGCCTGCACCGCGGAGATCCTCGCCTCGATCGCGCTGCGCGACGGCAAGGACGCCGACATCGGCCAGGTCGTGATGGACGAGTTCCACTTCTACGCGGAGGCGGACCGCGGCTGGGCCTGGCAGATCCCGATCCTGGAGCTGCCGCAGGCGCAGTTCATCCTGATGTCCGCCACGCTCGGCGACGTCTCGATGTTCGAGAAGGACCTGACCCGGCGCACCGGGCGGCCCACCGCCGTCGTGCGCTCCGCCACGCGTCCGGTGCCGCTCTCGTACGAGTACCGGATGACGCCGATCACCGAGACGCTCACCGAGCTGCTCGACACCCGGCAGTCACCGGTCTACATCGTGCACTTCACGCAGGCGGCGGCCGTCGAGCGGGCGCAGTCGCTGATGAGCATCAACATGTGCACCAAGGAGGAGAAGGAGAAGATCGCCGATCTGATCGGCAGCTTCCGCTTCACCACCAAGTTCGGCCAGAACCTCTCCCGGTACGTACGGCACGGCATCGGCGTGCACCACGCGGGCATGCTGCCGAAGTACCGCCGCCTGGTGGAGAAGCTGGCACAGGCCGGCCTGCTGAAGGTCATCTGCGGTACGGACACGCTGGGCGTCGGCGTCAACGTGCCGATCCGGACAGTGCTGTTCACCGCCTTGACGAAGTACGACGGGACCCGCGTGCGCACCCTGCGCGCCCGCGAGTTCCACCAGATCGCGGGCCGGGCGGGGCGCGCGGGCTTCGACACGGCCGGCTTCGTCGTGGCGCAGGCGCCCGAGCACGTCGTGGAGAACGAGAAGGCGCTCGCCAAGGCGGGCGATGACCCCAAGAAGCGCCGCAAGGTGGTCCGCAAGAAGGCCCCCGACGGCTTCATCGCCTGGTCGGAGTCCACCTTCGACAAGCTGATCGGCTCCGATCCCGAGCCGCTGACCAGCAGGTTCCGGGTCACGCACACCATGCTGCTGTCGGTCATCGCCCGTCCTGGCAACGCCTTCGACGCGATGCGCCACCTGCTGGAGGACAACCACGAGCCGCGCAAGGCGCAGCTGCGGCACATCCGCCGCGCGATCGCGATCTACCGCTCGCTGCTGGACGGAGGAGTGGTCGAGCAGCTGGACACGCCCGACGCCGAGGGCCGGATCGTGCGGCTCACCGTCGACCTCCAGCAGGACTTCGCCCTGAACCAGCCGCTGTCGACGTTCGCACTGGCCGCCTTCGACCTGCTGGACCCCGAGTCGCCCTCGTACGCGCTGGACATGGTGTCCGTCGTCGAGTCGACGCTGGACGACCCCCGGCAGATCCTGGGCGCCCAGCAGAACAAGGCGCGCGGCGAGGCGGTCGGCCAGATGAAGGCGGACGGCGTCGAGTACGAGGAGCGGATGGAGCTCCTGCAGGACGTGTCGTATCCCAAGCCCCTCGACGAGCTGCTGTGGCACGCCTACGACGTGTACCGCAAGAGCCACCCGTGGGTCGGCGACCACCCGGTGTCGCCCAAGTCGGTGGTGCGCGACATGTACGAACGGGCCATGACCTTCGCCGAGTTCACCTCGCACTACGAGCTGGCGCGCACCGAGGGGATCGTGCTGCGCTATCTCGCCGGCGCGTACAAGGCGTTCGAGCACACCATCCCGGACGACCTCAAGTCGGAGGACCTCCAGGACCTGATCGCCTGGCTGGGCGAGCTGGTGCGCCAGGTCGACTCCTCGCTGCTCGACGAGTGGGAGCAGCTGGCGAACCCCGAGGTCGAGACGGCGGAGCAGGCACAGGAGAAGGCCGACCAGGTCAAGCCGGTCACGGCGAACGCGCGCGCCTTCCGGGTCCTCGTACGCAACGCCATGTTCCGCCGCGTGGAGCTGGCCGCCCTGGACAACGTCCACGCGCTCGGCGAGCTGGACGCCGAGTCCGGCTGGGACGAGGACAGGTGGGGCGAGGCCATGGACGCGTACTGGGACGAGCACGACGACCTCGGCACCGGGCCGGACGCGCGCGGCCCCAAGCTGCTGCTCATCGAGGAGGACCCGGCGCACGGGCTGTGGCGGGTCCGGCAGATCTTCGACGACCCGAGCGACGACCACGACTGGGGCATCAGCGCCGAGGTCGACCTGGCGGCGTCGGACGAGGAGGCCAGGGCGGTCGTCCGGGTCACCTCGGTCGGCCAGCTCTAGCCTCACGGAACCAGAGACACGGAAGAGGAAAGAAAGCAATGACGAACCCCGCCGAGAGACTCGTCGATCTGCTCGACCTGGAGCAGATCGAGGTCAACATCTTCCGCGGCCGCAGCCCCCAGGAGCACCTCCAGCGGGTCTTCGGCGGGCAGGTGGCGGGCCAGGCACTGGTCGCCGCGGGCCGCACCACGGACGGCGAACGCCCGGTGCACTCGCTGCACGCCTACTTCCTGCGCCCGGGGCGTCCTGGGGTGCCGATCGTCTACCAGGTGGAGCGGGTGCGCGACGGGCGTTCCTTCACCACCCGGCGGGTCACGGGCGTCCAGCAGGGCCGCACGATCTTCAACCTGACGGCGTCCTTCCACAAGCCGGAGGAGGGCGGCATCGAGCACCAGCTGCCGCCGCGCCGCGAGGTCCCCGACCCGGAGTCACTGCCCACGGTCGCCGACGAGATCCGCGAGCACCTCGGCGATCTGCCGGAGGCCCTGGAGCGCATGGCGCGCCGCCAGCCCTTCGACATCCGGTACGTGGACGGGCTGCGCTGGACCCGCGAGGAGATCGAGGGCGCCGAGCCGCGCAGCGCGGTGTGGATGCGCGCCGTGGGGCCGCTCGGCGACAACCAGCTGGTGCACACGTGCGCGCTGGCGTACGCGAGCGACACGACACTGCTCGACGCGGTGCGGCTGCCGGTGGAGCCGCTGTGGGGCTCGCGGAACTTCGACATCGCGTCCCTGGACCACGCCATGTGGTTCCACCGGCCGTTCCGGGCGGACGAGTGGTTCCTGTACGACCAGGAGTCGCCGATCGCGACCGGCGGGCGGGGCCTGGCGCGCGGCCGGATCTACGACCGGGACGGACAGCTGCTGGTGTCGGTGGTACAGGAGGGGCTGTTCCGGAAGCTGGGCGACGAGGGATGACCGGACGGCGGTCCCAGGTCCAGTACACGGTCGAGGCGAAGGCGGTCCACGACAGCCTCTCCGCCGAGCGGCAGGCCACGGTGGACCACGCGGTGCGCGTGCTGTCCCGGGACCCGTTCCACAAGCTCGCCACGGCGCAGATCGGGCCCAACGAGACGTACCGCAAGGCGTATGTCGCGCCGGGGATCGTGCTGGAGTACGTGGTGGTGCGCGAGGCGTTCGTCGTCGTGCTCCTGGAGCTGTTCGACGAGTCGTCGTACCTCATCGACGAGCGGGAAGCCACGGAGTGATCCGGTGCCGCTGTTACGCGCTCGGTGCGGCGGCGGCCACGATCGCCACCGCGCTCGGTGTCCGGGCGGCCGGCGAGGGGGACTTCGCGAAGTACGCGGGGGACGCGCTCTACACGGTGCTGTGGTACGCGCTGGTGGTCGTGGCGCTGCCGAGGGTGCGGCCGGTGTGTGCGGCGGGCGTGGCGCTCGGGGTGAGCTGGGCGGTTGAGTTCGCCCAACTGACCTCCGTCCCGGCCGACTTGAGCGCGCGCAGCGGGCTGCTACGGCTGGTGTTCGGGTCGACCTTCAACGCGCCCGACCTGTTCTGGTACGCCGTCGGGGCGGTTGCGGCGTGGGGTGTGCACCGGTGGTGCGGGCGCGCCGACAGGTCGCGGCTGTCGGTCGCACGCCCTGATCGGCCGCTGTGGGGCCCGCGCTCCTGAGCGAGGGCCGTTGTGGGGCCCGCGCTCCTGAGCGAGGGCCGTTGTGGGGCCCGCGCTCCTGAGCGGGCGAGCCCGGGAAGCTGACTGAGCGGTGGGTCCGAGGGGCCGGTGGTAATCGGCCCGCACCCGCCTCAGGCCTCCCCCGCCTCCGCGAGCCTGCGCAGCAGCGGGGCCGTGGCCAGCACGGCGCGCGCCTCGTCCGCGCCCAGGGTGGCGAGCCGGGCCGCCAGTTCCTCGGCCTCGTCGCGTGCCACGTCGCTGAGGGTCTCGGCGCCGCGCGCGGTGAGCAGCACCGCGCAGGCCCGGCCGTCGCTGGGGTCGGGTTCCCTGCGCACCAGGCCCCGGCCCTCCAGGGCGGCGATCGCGGCGGTGGCGGTGGGCTGCGAGCAGGGCACCTTGGCGGCGAGTTCACCGATCCTGGCCGGGCTCCTCTCGTACAGCAGGGAGAGCACGATGAGCTCGGTGGGTCTGAGCCGGCCTACGGGGGCGGCGCGGCGCAGGCTGCGCAGCAGACGGTGCAGGGAGACGACCAGCTCGCGCACGTCCAGGTCCCCGGGGCCCGGGTCCCGCACGTCGGGCCGCGCCGTGTCCGGCACCTCTGCGCCCGGTGGGCCCGGTGCGCCCAAGTCCACCACCCCCGCGCCAGGATCAGGTCAAGAGAGTGCCAGGGTCGGCTTGTACATGTCCAGCCAGAGCGCCAGGTCGAGGGTGATTTCGAGGCCCCGGCGGGAGGCCATGGTGCTCTGCGGCGACTCCGTCCCTGCGGCCTTGCGCAACCCGTCCCGGTCCACGAGGTCGAAGACCTGGTGGCCGGGGTCGGCGAGGAGGTCCTTGGCGTGGTCCTGGAGGGCCAGCGCGTACTTGGGGTCCTGGGTGGAGGGGTAGGGACTCTTCACCCTGTCGTACACCGAGCGCGGCAGGACGTCGGCGGTGGCCTCGCGCAGCAGGCTCTTCTCGCGGCCGTCGAAGGACTTCAGGGCCCACGGGGCGTTGTACACGTACTCGACCAGGCGGTGGTCGCAGAACGGAACGCGCACCTCAAGTCCGGTGGCCATGCTGGCGCGGTCCTTGCGGTCGAGCAGGACGCGGACGAACCGGGTCAGGTGGAGGTGGCTCATCCGGCGCATCCGGTACTCGAAGTCGCTGTCGGAGTCGAGGCGTTGGATGCCGCGGACGGCGCTCGCGTAGCTGTCCTGGATGTACGTTCCGAGGTCCAGGGCGTCGACGAAGGAGCGGCGGAGCACGGAGTCGTCGTCGGTGCCGAAGTGCCGGCCGGTCTGTCCCAGCCAGGGGAAGGTGGCGCCGGCTCGGGCCTCCTCGTCGAAGAACTGCCGGTAGCCGCCGAACACCTCGTCCGCGGACTCCCCGGACAGGGCGACCGTCGAGTGCTCGCGTATCGCCTTGAAGAGGAGGTAGAGCGAGGCGTCCATGTCGCCGAAGCCCATCGGCAGGTCGCGGGCCCTGATCACCTTGGCGCGCACCTCGGGGTCGGCCAGGGCGTGCGAGTCCAGCACGATGTCCTGATGGTCGGTGCCGGAGGCACGCGCCACGTCGTGGACGAACGGGGTGTCGGGGGTGCCGCGCAACTCGTCGGGGACGAAGTTCTCGCTCTGGCCGAGGAAGTCGACAGCGAAGCTGCGCACACGCTCCCCCGTGGGCGCGAGTTGCTGTGCGGCGAGCGCGGTCATCGCGGAGGAGTCGAGACCGCCGGAGAGCAGGGTGCACACGGGGACGTCGGCGACCAGTTGGCGGCGGACGATGTCGTCCATCAGCGTCCTGACGTGGGCGATCGTGCTGTCGCGGTCGTCGGTGTGCTCGGTGGACGCCAACTCCCAGTAGACGTGCCGGCGCAGTCCGGTGCGCGAGACGGTCACGACGGTGCCGGGCTCGACCTCGTGCATGCCCTCCCAGACTGCGTGGCCGGGGGTCTTCACGAAGGCGAGCAGTTCGCGCATCCCGTCGAGGCCGACCTCGCGGCGGGCGAGCGGGTTGGCGAGGATCGCCTTGGGCTCGGAGCCGAAGAGGACGCCGTCGGGGGTCTCGTAGTAGTAGAAGGGCTTGATTCCCATCCGGTCACGGACCATGACGAGCTTCTGCCGGTACTCGTCCCAGATCGCGAAGGCGTACATGCCGCTCAGCCGGGGGGCGATGTCCTCGCCCCACTCGACGTAGCCGCGCAGGACCACCTCGGTGTCGGACGCGGTGCTGAACTCGTGTCCGCGCGCCACGAGTTCGGCGCGCAGTTCGGTGAAGTTGTACGTCTCACCCGAGTAGACGACGGTGACCGTGCCGCGCGGGGTGTCGACGGTCATGGGCTGCCGGCCGCCCGGCAGGTCGATGACGGCGAGCCTGCGGTGACCGAGCGCGGCGGGGCCCGAGATCCAGGTACCGCGGTCGTCGGGCCCCCGGCAGTCCATGGTCTCGGTCATCGCGTCGACGACCGACTGCTCGGCACGCAGATCGCGTTCGTACGAGATCCATCCGCTGATTCCGCACATGAGGGTTCCTCCTGCATCCGGGCAGGCCCGGCCCCGGGCCAACCAGTTGTATCGGACACCTATGTTTCGAGGGTGAGTCAGCCGGAGGGCGCCCGTCAACCAGGCGGAAACAAAGAACGGCCCGCGGGCGCAACTCGGCCGACTTTCGACCCCGGTCCGAAGACGGAGAACGTCCGGACCCTGGGCTGATCACGTGTCCCCCGGGCCTCGGCGAGAATGCCGTGCATGACTGCCAACTGGCCGAAACACCTCGATGTCGGCGCCGTCCGCTTCGCCCGCCCCACCGCCCGTTACGACGACGTCCTGACCTTCTACCGGGACGACCTCCAGCTGCCGGTGCTGGCCGACTGGCGGGGTCACGGCGGCTACGACGGTGTCGTGTTCGGGCTGCCCGGCACGCCCGTGCACATGGAGATCACCCAGCACGGCAGCCGCCGCGCATACCGCGGGCGCACCCGGAGAACCAGCTGGTGCTGTACCTGCGCGGACCCGCGGCCGTCGAGGCGGCCGCGGACAGGTTGCGCGGGCGCGGGCACCGGCCGGTGGAGGCGGCCAACGCGTACTGGCCCGACCGGGGTTCGCTGCTCTTCGCTGACCCGGACGGATGGCTCGTGGTGCTCGCTCCGTGGGTCTTCGGCGAGGACCCGGTGCCGGTTCCCCGGTAGCGGGTACGCACCGGGCCCGTCGGCGGAAGCGGCACCCCGCCGCGCGAACTGCCCGCGCGGTGAGGGTTGCGCGAACTGCCCGTGCGACCAGAGTGGTTGGTCAGCGGTGAGCGCGGGCGGCCGCGATCCGGCGGGCAATGACCCGGTCGGTGACGCGCCCGGCCAGATCCTCCAGTTCGTCGCGCGCCGCGGCGTCGTCCAGCAGCGACAGGGCGACGACGGCCGCCTCGGCCACCTCGGGGGCGGCGGGCCGCCCGCTCGGCAACGGGCGCAGCGCGGTCCCGGCGAGCCGGGCCAGCACGGCGGCCGTGCCGGGGCCTGGCGGCAGCAGGCCCAGGAGCCAGGCGAGACCGCGCAGCGCCCGGCAGTTGTACGGGTCGGGGCGCCGGGCGGCGTCGATGTCGTCGTCGCGACTGCCGCGGAGCGGGGTGTCCCGGTCCATGCCGACGAGGCCGAACCAGGCGTGCAGACGGTGGCGCACCTGCTCAGCCCCGGCCTCTTCCAGCAGTCCGCGGGCCACCCTGGCCCACCTCGCGGACGGGGCACGGGCGGTGGGTGGTGCGGTGTGCGACAGGAGCCGCAGCCAGGGCCCACCGCCCTCGGCCGCACCCGTACCTGCGATCGCTGTCGCGCCCCCGGCCGCACCCGGGGCCCCAGCCGGCCCTATGCCCGCCTGCGCGCGCGATTCCGCCCCGTTGCGTACCCCGTCCTCCCGCTCCTGATCCTCGATCGCCCGGTCCGCCCAGGGCTCCCCCGGATTGAGCACCGGCCCGGGAAAGGTGGCGAGCAACTCCAGCAGGGCCGGCTCCGCGTACTGCACGAGGGCGATGCGGCGCAGGACCGCGAGGACGGACGGGCCGGGGACCCGTCCGGCGGCCAGTTCCGCGGATACCAGTTCCCAGTCGCGGTTCCCGGAGCCTGTCGTGTGCCGTGCGGCCAGCTCGGCGAGCCGGGACCGCCGCTCGGCGGCGAGCAGCTCCCCGTCGATGCCACGGACCACACCGCTGGCCACGGTCAGCAGTTCGCCGCGCAGATAGCCGGGGGCTCGGCCGAAGTCGTCGAAGACCCGGTGGCCCTCGTCCTCGACCTTCCCCAGCCAGTCCGCCCAGATCCGGCCGAGAGCCATCCGGTCGCTGTCCGGCAGGGAGCGGAGCAGTTCCAGGTTTTCCGCCCCCGGGCCTGTCATGGCGCCGTTGTGGCAGGCTGCCCGCATCACCGCGCGGGCGAGCCCGGCCAGGTCACCCCGTGCGGCGAGTTCCCGGTAGCCGGCCGCCTGCTCCTCCAGCAGCCCCGGATCGCTCATCCATCTGCTCATGGTCACCGAGCGTAGGAGGCGGCACTGACAACGTGCCCTCGCGCCGTGACTGTCCTCGCCAGGGGTTAGCCTGCGGCTTTCGGACGGAAATCCGCAGAGCCCCCGTGGAGGAGACAGCTCATGAGCCTGTACGACATCCCGCTGCACACCCTGGACGGCGAGCCGACGAGCCTGGCCGCGCACAAGGGCAAGGCGGTACTGGTCGTCAACGTGGCGTCGAAGTGCGGTCTGACACCGCAGTACGCGGGACTGGAGGAGCTCCAGAAGACCTACGCGGACCGCGGCTTCACGGTGCTCGGCGTGCCGTGCAACCAGTTCGCCGGGCAGGAGCCGGGCAGCGCGCAGGAGATCGCGACGTTCTGCTCCGCGAGCTACGGGGTGACCTTCCCGCTCCTGGAGAAGATCGAGGTCAACGGGGAGCACCGGCATCCGCTCTACCAGGAGCTGACGGCTTTCCCGGACGCGGAGGGCGAGGCGGGTGACGTGCAGTGGAACTTCGAGAAGTTCCTGCTCTCCCCCGCCGGCGAGGTCGTGGGCCGCTTCCGGCCGCGCACGGAACCGGCCGACGCCCGCCTCGTCACGGCCGTCGAGGCCCAGCTCCCGCAGTAGGACCCCGGGGGCGCCCCGCACGGGGGCGCCCCTACAGGGGCGCGGGGAACCGCGCGACCAACCACCGCCCACCCGCACGGCGCCCGCCCCGTCCGGGTCAGGCCACAGCCCCCGACCGGCCCCGCGCCCTAGCGGATCGGCATGCCCGAGAGCGTGCGGGCGATCACCAGGCGCTGGATCTCGCTGGTGCCTTCGAAGATGGTGTAAATGGCCGCGTCCCTGTGCATCCGCTCCACCGGGTACTCCCGGGTGAAGCCGTTGCCGCCCAGGATCTGGACCGCCTGCGCGGTCACCTTCTTCGCGACCTCGCTCGCGTACAGCTTGGACATCGAGCCCTCGGCCGCCGTGAACGGCTTGCCGGAGACCGCCATCCAGGAGGCGCGCCACACAAGGAGGCGGGCGGCGTCGATCTGGGTGCGCATGTCGGCGAGCTGGAAGGCGATGCCCTGGTTGTCGATGATCGGGCGGCCGAACTGCTCCCGTGTCTTCGCGTAGTCGAGAGCGACCTCGTAGGCGGCGCGCGCCGTGCCGACCGCCATGGCGCCGACCGCGGGGCGGGACGCCTCGAAAGTGGCCATCGCGGCGTTCTTCACGCGCTCCCCGCCGCCCTTGGCGGCCCGCTCGTGGGCCCTGGCCAGGCGCTCGTCGAGCTTCTCCTTTCCGCCGAGCAGGCAGCTGCCGGGAATCCGTACGTCCTCAAGGACGACCTCAGCCGTGTGCGAGGCGCGGATGCCGTGCTTCTTGAACTTCTGCCCCTGGGAGAGACCGGCGGTCGCGGGCGGCACGATGAACGAGGCGTGCCCCTTCGAGCCCAGCGCGGGGTCCACGCACGCGACGACCACATGGACGTTGGCAATGCCGCCGTTCGTCGCCCACGTCTTGGTGCCGTTGAGCACCCACTCGTCCTTCGCCTCGTCGTACACGGCGCGGGTGCGCATCGAGGCGACGTCGGAACCGGCGTCCGGCTCGGAGGAGCAGAAGGCGGCCACCTTCACGTCGTTCGCGTCGCCGTACATCTGGGGTATCCAGGTGCCGATCTGCTCCTCGGTGCCGTTGGCGAGCACGCCGACCGCGGCGAGGCCGGTGCCGACGATCGACAGACCGATACCTGCATCACCCCAGAACAATTCCTCCATAGCCATGGGGATACCGAGACCCGTAGGGTCGAAGTACTGCTGGGCGTAGAAGTCGAGCGAGTAGATACCGAGCTTGGCCGCCTCCTGGATCACCGGCCAGGGGGTCTCCTCACGCTCGTCCCACTCCGCTGCGGCCGGGCGCATCACATCGGCGGCGAAGCCGTGGATCCAGTCCCGGACCTGCTTCTGGTCGTCATTGAGATCGAGCGTGAACTCGGCCATGTCCCCTCCAGCGTGCACGTTACTTGCGGTAACCCCGAGTGTGTTACCCACCAGTAGCCCCTGTCAACAGTCGGCGGCGCACGGGCAGTGTTACGTTGCGCGGGCGTCGCGCACACGCAATCACCTGGGCGGGGAGAGCATCACGATGGAGACCACACGGCAGACCGGCACACAGCGGTCGAGTGCCGAGGCCCGGCGGCGCGAGCTGCTCGAAGCCGCGGACCGGGTGGTCCTGCGGGACGGCCCCCAGGCCTCCATGAACGCCATAGCCGCCGAGGCGGGCATCACCAAGCCGATCCTCTACCGGCACTTCGGCGACAAGGGCGGGCTCTACCGCGCCCTCGCCACCCGCCACACCGACGCCCTGCTCGCCGCGCTGCGCGCCGCCCTGGACGCCCCGGCCGAGCGGCGCGAGCGGGTGGAGCGCACTCTCGACACCTACCTCGCGGCGATCGAGGCCCGCCCCCAGGTCTACCGGTTCCTGATGCATCCGGCGGAGGACACCACCGCGCCGCAGCCGGAACAGGGCTTCGACGTGGGCCGCCATTCGGCGCCGCTGCTGCGACGGATGGGCGAGGAACTCGCGGACGTGATCGCCGAACGCGTCGACCTCGGCCCGAACGGCGAGCAGCTCGCGCGGGTGTGGGGGCACGGAATCGTCGGCATGATGCACGCGGCCGGAGACTGGTGGCTCGGTGAACGCCCCTGCTCCCGCGCCGCGTTGGTGAGCAGCCTGGCCGACCTGCTGTGGGGGCGGCTCGCGGCTGCGGGCGACCGCCCCGGCGGCCCGGGGTTCTGACCCCGGGCCCGTACCGTCGCACCCCCGGCGGCCCGGGGTTCTGACCCGGGCCCGTACCGTCGCACCCACGGCGGCCCGCGGCTCAGAGCCCTCCGTACCCCGTACGAACCCCTATGCGCCACGTCCCCACGGCGCGCGGCGGGCCTCGCGCAGGGCCTTCGCCTTCCGTCGGCCGGTGAGGCGGTCGGTGTAGACGAGACCTTCGAGGTGGTCGCACTCGTGCTGGAGGCAACGGGCGAAGAACCCGGTGCCGGCCACGGTCACCGGCTCGCCCGCCATCGTGCGGCCCTCGACCACCGCGTGGTCGAAGCGCGAGGTGCCCGCCTCCAGACCGGGCAGCGACAGACACCCCTCTGGGCCGCGGACGGCGGGCCCGTCGGCCTCCACCAGGCGGGGGTTGACGACATGGCCGAGGTGGCGGACGTCCTCGTCGTCGGGGCAGTCGTAGACGAACACCCGCAGGGACTCCCCGACCTGGTTGGCGGCGAGCCCGACTCCCTCCGCCGCGTACATCGTCGCGAACATGTCCTCGACGAGACGGGCCAGCCCGGAACCGAAGGCGGTGACGGGCTCGCAGGGGGCGTGCAGGACGGGGTCGCCGAGCAGCGTCATCGGGCGTACGGTGCCGGAACTGCCGGGAATGAGGCGGTGTCGCATGGCCGCAAGCGTACGTTCCGCGACATGTCACGTACCGTCGAGGCTGGTCCGCGCCCTTCCCCACGGGTGCCGCGGTTCGGGCACACGGCGGGATCTCGATAGGCTGAGGCCCGACTGTTGACCGGTGGACCTGGGGCAAGTGCGGCGCCGGATGCAAGGAGGATCAGTGACGATGGCAGGCAACACGGAGCCGTTGTCGCCGCGGGCCAAGCTGGCCGTGACGGCAGGCAAGGCCGCGGCGGCGGTGTCCCGCGCCGCGGGGCGCGGAAGCGGCTCGGTGATCGGTGGAAAGGTCGCGCTCAGGCTCGACCCGGACCTGCTGGGACGGCTCGCGAACCACCTGGACGTGGTGCTTGTCTCGGCGACCAACGGAAAGACGACGACGACCCGGCTGATCGCGGAGGCCCTGCGGGCCAGCGGTCCGGTCGTCTCCAACGCGCTCGGCGCCAACATGCCGGCGGGCATCACGTCCGCGCTGGCGGGCGGTTCGGACGCGAAGTACGGCGTGATCGAGGTCGACGAGAAGTACCTCGCCGGGGTGGCCCGCGATGTGACGCCCAAGGCGATCGCACTGCTGAACCTCTCCCGCGACCAGCTCGACCGGGCCGCCGAGACACGGATGCTGGCCGAGAAGTGGCGTGAGGGTCTCGCCGGTTCCAAGGCCGTCGTCATCGCGAACGCGGACGACCCGCTCATCGTGTGGGCCGCCTCCTCCTCGCCGAACGTGGTGTGGGTGGCGGCCGGTCAGGAATGGAAGGACGACGCCTGGTCGTGCCCCTCCTGCGGCGGTGTGATGCAGCGTCCCGGCGACGACTGGTTCTGCGGCGAGTGCGGCTTCCGCCGTCCGACGCCGAGCTGGGTGCTCTCCGGCGACCACGTCCTGGACCCGCACGGCTCCGCGTGGCCGATCCACCTCCAGCTGCCCGGCCGCGCCAACAAGGCGAACGCGGCCACCTCGGCGGCCGTCGCCGCGACCTTCGGCGTACCGCCGCAGGTGGCCCTGGAGCGGATGTACCAGGTGCAGGCGGTGGCCGGCCGTTACGACATCGTCCAGTTCCAGAACCGGGAACTGCGGCTGCTGCTGGCGAAGAACCCGGCCGGCTGGCTGGAGACCTTCTCGCTGATCAACCCGCCGCCGACGCCGGTGATCCTGTCCGTCAACGCCCGTGGCGCCGACGGCACGGACACCTCCTGGCTGTGGGACGTCGACTACTCGCGGCTGGCAGGTCACCCGATCTTCGTGCTCGGTGACCGCAAGCTGGACCTGGCGGTACGCCTCGAAGTCGCGAACCTGGACTTCCGGGTGTGCGAGACCCTGGACGAGGCCGTGCAGCTCGCGCCGCCCGGCCTGATCGAGACGGTCGCCAACTACACCGCGTTCCAGGACCTCCGCCGCCGCGTCGGCAACTGACAGAAACCGCAGAGGACATGACTCGAATGAACGACAGCAGTCTGCGGCTGGTCTGGATCTACCCGGACCTCCTCAGCACGTACGGCGACCAGGGCAACGCCCTCGTCGTCGAACGACGGGCCCGCCAGCGCGGCCTCGACGTGCAGCGGGTCGACGTACGCAGCGACCAGCCCATTCCCACCTCCGGCGACATCTACCTGATCGGCGGCGGTGAGGACCGCCCGCAGCGCCTGGCGGCCGAGCGGCTGCGCAGGGACGGCGGGCTCAGCCGCGCCGTGTCCAACGGCGCCATCGTCTTCTCCGTCTGCGCCGGGTACCAGATCCTGGGTCACGAGTTCATCAACGACCTCGGCCAGCGCGAGCAGGGCCTCGGTCTGCTCGACGTGATCTCCACCCGCGGCGAGGGCGAGCGCTGTGTCGGCGACGTCCTCGGCGACATCGACGCCCCGCTGAACCTCCCGCAGCTCACCGGCTTCGAGAACCACCAGGGCATCACCCACCTCGGCCCCACCGCCCGCCCCTTCGCCCGGGTCCGCCTCGGCAAGGGCAACGGCACGGGGGACGGCACCGAGGGCGCGTACAACGACACCGTGTTCGGCACCTACATGCACGGCCCGGTGCTGGCCCGCAACCCGCAGATCGCGGACCTGCTGCTCAAACTGGCGCTGGACGTCAACGCGCTGCCGCCGACCGACGACCGCTGGTACGAGGCGCTGCGCGCCGAGCGCATCGCGAGCGCCACCCAGCCCGCCTGACGCCCGTTCACCCGGGAAGTCCACCCGTTGGACGCCGGGTTCGGTCCCGTCATCCCACGCTTGTAGGGTGACGGGACCCGCCCGGACGACGTGGTCCGGTCACTCGGCCCACGTTGCAAAGGTTTTCGCGCCATGCGCATTGGTGTCCTCACCTCCGGCGGCGACTGCCCCGGCCTCAACGCCGTCATCCGCTCCGTCGTCCACCGTGCCGTCGTCGACCACGGTGACGAGGTCATCGGCTTCCACGACGGCTGGCGCGGCCTCCTCGAATGCGACTACCGCCCGCTGGACCTGGAGGCCGTCAACGGCATCCTGGCCCGCGGCGGCACCATCCTCGGTTCCTCCCGGGTCCAGCCCGCGCACCTGCGCGGAGGCGTCGAGACGGCGCGCGGACACGTCGCCGACCTCGGCCTCGACGCGATCATCCCGATCGGCGGTGAGGGCACCCTGAAGGCGGCGCACCTCCTCTCCGAGGCGGGGCTGCCCATCGTCGGCGTGCCGAAGACCATCGACAACGACATCGCCTCGACGGACGTCACCTTCGGTTTCGACACCGCGGTGGGCGTCGCCACCGAGGCGCTTGACCGGCTGAAGACGACCGCCGAGTCCCACCAGCGTGTACTGATCGTCGAGGTGATGGGCCGGCACACCGGCTGGATCGCACTGCACTCCGGGATGGCGGCGGGCGCGCACGCGATCGTCGTCCCCGAGCGGCCCTTCGACATCGGGGAACTGACCGAGCTGGTCGGCAAGCGGTTCTCGGCGGGCAAGAAGTTCGCCATCGTGGTCGTCGCCGAGGGCGCCAAGCCGCGCGAGGGGTCGATGGAGTTCGACATCGGCAAGAAGGACCAGTACGGGCACGAGCGCTTCGCGGGCGTCGCCAACCAGCTCGCGATCGAGCTGGAGGAGCGCCTCTCCAAGGAGGCCCGCCCGGTGATCCTCGGCCACGTCCAGCGCGGCGGCACGCCGACGGCGTACGACCGGGTGCTGGCGACCCGCTTCGGGTGGCACGCGGTGGAGGCTGCGCACCGCGGCGAGTTCGGCATGATGACGGCGCTGCACGGCACGGACATCGAGATGGTGCCCCTCGCCAGCGCGGTCGCCCAGCTCAAGACGGTCCCGCCGGAGCGCTACGCGGAAGTGGAATGCGTACTCTGACGATCTTGCCGCGTGCCTGACGAACTGCCCCCGGTCGCTGACGCGGCCGGGGGCAGTTCTACTCTGGACCGGACAACCGGCACTAATCAGGAGTCAGCGGATGGACCACAGCGGGCACGGCATGAACATGGATCTGCCGCCGTTCACGCTGGGACGGGGCCTTGAGCTCTCCCCCGATCCCTTCTTCCTGATCGCCTGCCTGGCGGCTCTCGCCCTGTACGGGTGGGGTGTGGTGCGGCTGCGTCGGCGCGGCGACGACTGGCCGGCGGGCCGGACGGTCTTCTTCGTGATCGGTGTGCTGACCGTGCTGCTGGTGATGTGCACCAAGCTCAACGACTACGGCATGGTCATGTTCAGCGTGCACATGGTGCAGCACATGATCGTCAGCATGCTGTCGCCGATCCTGCTGCTGCTCGGCGCCCCGGTGACCCTGGCGCTGCGGGCGCTGCCGGTGTCCGGGCGGGGGCGCAAGGGCCGGAAGGGGCCTCGGGAACTGCTCCTGGCACTGCTGCACAGCCGGTACATGAAGATCATCACGCATCCGGCGTTCACCATTCCGCTGTTCATCGCGAGTCTGTACGGCTTCTACTTCACCCCGCTCTTCGACCTTCTCATGGGCCACCCGGTCGGGCATGTCGCGATGATGGTGCACTTCCTCGCCGTCGGTCTGGTCTTCTTCTGGCCGATCATGGGCGTCGACCCGGGCCCGCACCGGCCGGGTTACGTGATGCGGATGCTGGAGCTCTTCGCGGGAATGCCCTTCCACGCGTTCTTCGGCATCGCGCTGATGATGGCGACGCAGCCGATGGTGAAGGCGTACGAGAACCCGCCCGCCTCGCTGGGCATCGACGCCCTCGCCGATCAGAACGCGGCGGGCGGCATCGCCTGGGCGTTCAGCGAGATCCCGTCCGTGCTGGTGCTGATCGCACTGGTCTTCCAGTGGTACCGGTCCGAACAGCGCGTGGCGCGGCGCTCCGACCGGGCGGCGGACCGGGACGGCGACCAGGAGCTGGCGGACTACAACGCGTATCTGGCGTCGTTGCAGGCGCGCGGCGGACAGTCCTGACCGCCCCGACGGTCCTGACCTGGCGAAGTGACGGGCGCGCAGCGGTAGCGGTGGCACACCCCCTCGGGTGACGATGTTCCTCCACTCGGAGTGAGGGGGCGCGCGTGTCCAGTTCACCGAAGTCCATGGGAGTGCTCACCGTCGGGACGCTGGTGGTCGTCACCGCGTACTCGGCGGCACTGGGCAGCAACGGCTGGCTGTGGTTCGGCTGGGTGGTGCTGCTGATGGCGACCGTAGGGACGGCAGCGACGTCGCGGGGGCACTGAGAGGCCGCGCAGGGGGCGCCGGAGGCCCCGGCAGAGCGCCGCTGGGACCCCGGAGAGCGCTGCCGCGGGTTCCGGGCCCTTCCCAGCCGTCTCGGGAGGGAGGGACCCGGCTTCCGGCTCAGAAGCGGAATACGGCTCCGGTCTGCGCGTCGAGCATGCACGCGTTGGCGAAGGTCCTCGTCCACCGGACGGTCTGCCCGTGCCGGCTGCCGCGCGCCGTCGCGGTCACCGGGTCGTGCTGCTTGGTGCACGCCCTCGGCTCGCCGGGCAGTGCGTCGAAGTCGCCGCGCGCCCAGGCCAGGGCGTTGCAGGCGGCAAGCGGGTCCGGGTGGCTGCCGCCCGCGGGCGAGCACCGGAGGTGCACCCCGCGGATCCAGGTGTTCTGCGCACCGCTGACCGAGAGCAGCAGCCCTCGCTGTTCGGCCGGATGGCTCTCGGCGGCAGCGGTGGCGGCGGGGACGAGGCAGAGCAGGGCGGCTGCCGCGACAGCGGCGGGACGGGAGCGCACGGGGGTCCTCCAGGGCGGCAGGGGGGCTGTCGGGTAGAGCGCACCCCCCGTGGCCCGTCCCGGCAACCGGCCACGCCGCCGCCCGGCCCGGCACCGCCCGTCCGGAGCAGCGGAGTTGCCCCGCCCGGCCGCTGCTCCGCCGCCCACCGGGCGTCCTGGGGGCGCACGGGAGTGACGTAACGTACCCACATGATCGTATTCGCGCCCGCCGGAATCTTCCTCCTGGCCCTGGGCGTCAGCATGTTGCGTGACCGGCGGCGGCTGCGCAACGGCGTGTACCTGGTCCTCGCCCTCTTCGCCGCAAGCCTCGGTCTGCTGCTGTGGGCGGGGCAGACGCACCCCCGCCTCGCGGGCGCCCTCGCCGTGGCGCTCCTGGTGCTCGCCGTCCTGTCCGCGCTGACCCTGGCCGTGTTCCTGATCAGGAACGGGCTGACCATGGTCCGCAAGGAGGGTCGGAGCCCCGCCAACCTGCTCTCCCTGCTGGCAGGTCTGGGGATCATGGGGCTCTCCGCGATGCTGGTCACGACGCTCGTGACCGGTTCGCGCGCCCTGGGCACGGTGACCGTGGTCGCGGTGCTGGTCGTCGGGTACGTCTCCTTCCTCTTCAGCTGTTTCCTGCTGTACTCGCTGCTGTACGGCTGGTTCAGACCCCGGGGCCGCCTGGACTTCGTCGTCGTGCTGGGCTCGGGCCTGGTCCGCGACAAGGTGCCGCCGCTGCTCGCGAGCCGCCTGTCGAAGGGCCGTGCGGTGTACGAGGCCCAGGTCGCGGCCGGCGGGGACCCGACGATGGTCACCTCTGGCGGGCAGGGCCCGGACGAGGACCGCCCGGAGGCACAGGCCATGGCGGAGTTCCTGATCGAGGCGGGCGTGCCTCAGGACCGGATCCTCCAGGAGAGCAAGTCCGGTACCACCGAGGAGAACCTGGCCTTCAGCGGTGCCTTGATGCGGGAGGTGGATCCCGGCTACCGGTGTGTGGTCGTCACCAACAACTACCACGCGTTCCGGGCCGCCGTCACGGCCCGCAGGACCGGCATCAACGGCCAGGTGATCGGCTCCCCCACCGCCCGCTACTTCTGGCCGAGCGCGGTCATCAGGGAGTTCGTCGCGGTCTTCATGGACCACAAGCTGATCAACTTCGGCATGTGCGCCCTGCTGGCCCTCGCGGGCGCACTCACGGGTGTGCTCTGAGCTTCCCGGCCCCACTTTTCCGCACCGGTCGCCGCCGGGGCGGTCGACGTGGTGGCGGTACCCGGGTGTCCCGGGTGCGGCAACGGGCAGGTAAACAGCGGCCCACAAGGCGGTCAGTCACAGTAGGGAGCAGCCGGGTGTTCTATTACGTGCTCAAGTACGTCGTCATCGGGCCGGTGTTGAGACTTCTGTTCCGGCCCCGGATCGAGGGGCTGGGGCATGTGCCCGGCGCCGGGGCGGCGATCGTCGCGGGCAATCACCTGTCGTTCTCCGACCACTTCCTGATGCCTGCCGTGCTGAAGCGGCGGATCACCTTCCTGGCCAAGGCGGAGTACTTCACCGGCCCCGGGGTGAAGGGGAAGCTGACCGCGGCCTTCTTCCGCAGCGCGGGCCAGATTCCGGTGGACCGCTCGGGCAAGGAGGCCGGGAAGGCGGCCGTGCGGGAGGGGCTCGGGGTGCTCGCGAAGGACGAGTTGCTCGGGATCTACCCCGAAGGCACCCGCTCGCACGACGGCCGGCTGTACAAGGGGAAGGTCGGGGTCGCGGTGATGGCGATCAGGGCCGGGGTGCCGGTGGTGCCGTGCGCGATGGTGGGGACGTTCGAGATCCAGCCGCCTGGACGGAAGATCCCCAAGGTCAAGCGGGTGACGATCCGGTTCGGGGAGCCGCTGGACTTCTCGCGGTTCGCGGGCATGGAGAACGAGAAGGCCGCGCTGCGGGCCGTCACCGACGAGATCATGTACGCGATCCTGGCCCTGTCCGGGCAGGAGTACGTCGACCGGTACGCCGCCGACGTCAAGGCCGAACAGGCCGAGCAGGGACGGAAGTTCCCGCGACTGCGACGCTGAGGACGCGCGGGGCGCAGCGAAAAGGCGGGCGCAGCAAGAAAATGCGCGCAGCGGAGTGGGCGGGCGCAGCGAAGCGGGCGGGGCAGCCGAAAGGGGGCGGCCGGTGGGAGAGCACCGGCCGCCCCCTGGTCCTGGCGGCGCCGCCGCCGGGCGTCACGGCCCGGCGGACGGCGGCCCGGGGTCGGTCGCCCCTCGGGGCGTTACGGCTGCGGCGTGGCGTGCGGGGCGCACGTCACGTCGCGGGCGTCGAGCTTGCCCGTGAGCAGGTACGACTCGACCTTGCCGTTGAGGCACGGGTTCACCAGGTTGGTGATGCCGTGCGAACCCGCGTCGCGCTCGGTGATCAGGCGCGAGCCCTTGAAGCGCTTGTGCAGCTCGACCGCACCCGCGTACGGCGTGGCCGCGTCCCGGGTGGACTGGGCGATCAGCACCGGCGGCAGACCCTTGCCGGTCCGTACCTCCGTGGCGTGCTGCTGCGGAGCGCCCCAGGTGGCACAGGGCAGGTTCATCCAGGCGTTGGACCAGGTGAGGAACGGGTACTTCTCGTGCAGCCGGGTGTTGTCCCGGTTCCACTTGTTCCAGCTGGTCGGCCACTTGGCGTCCGCGCACTCGACCGCCGTGTAGACGGCGTTGCCGTTCTCCGATGCGATGTTGCCGGCGGTGTCCTCCGGGTGCGGGCCCGCCGCGTCGACGAGGGTCGCGGAGTCACCCTTGAGGTACTTGCTCCAGACGTCGGCGACCGGCGCCCAGCTGGAGTCGTAGTACGGCGCGCTCTGGAAGAAGTTGGTCAGTTCCTGCGGGCCGACGAGGCCGCCGATGGGGTCCTTCTTGGCGGTGGCGCGCAGCTTGTCCCACTGCTGGCGGACCTTCGCGACGGTGTTGCCGATGTGGTAGGTCGCGTCGTTCTTGGCGACCCACTGCATCCAGTCGTTCCAGCGGGTCTCGAAGGCGACGTCCTGGTCGAGGTTGACCTCGTACCAGATCTTGTCCGTGGACGGGTTGACGACGCTGTCGAGAACCATGCGGCGCACGTGCGACGGGAAGAGGGTGCCGTAGACGGCGCCCAGGTAGGTGCCGTACGAGACGCCCAGGTAGTTGAGCTTCTTGTCACCGAGCGCGGCCCGGACGACGTCCAGGTCACGTGCCGTGTTCGGGGTGGTCATGTGCGGCAGCATCCAGCCGCTGCGCTCCTTGCAACCCGCCGCGTACTCGGCGGCGAGCTTGCGCTGGGCGCGCTTGTCGGCCTCGCTGTCGGGCACCGGGTCGGCCTTCGGCGCCTTGACGTACTCCTGCGGGTCGACGCAGGAGATCGGAGTCGACTTGCCGACTCCGCGCGGGTCGAAGCCGACCAGGTCGTACGCCTTGGCCGCGCCCGCCCAGATCTCGCTCTTGGTGACGACCCGGCGCGGGAACTTGAGCCCCGAGCCGCCGGGGCCGCCCGGGTTGTAGACCAGGGAACCCTGCCGGTCCTGCGGGGTGCCGGTGTTGGCGATCTTGTCGACGGCGATCTGGATCTGCCTGCCGTACGGCTTGCGGTAGTCCAGCGGGACCGAGACGTAGCCGCACTTGATGGGCTTCTCCAGGCCCCAGTCGGCCGGGCAGTCCTTCCAGGCGATGCCGTGCCTGGCGGCCCGGTCCGCGGCCACCTGCACGCCGTACGCCTCGGAACTCCCGCCGTGCTGACGGCTGCTGGAGTCCTGCCTTCCCTGTGCGGCATCGGCGGTCGCGGCCGGTGCGGCCATCGCGCCCGCTATGAGCGTGCCCGCGAGCAGTGTGCCGGCCGAGCCGAGCGCTGCGGTGCGTCGCAAGTGGACCTCCCCCTGTGAGTTCTGTTCAGTCCCCGGAAACGGGTCTGGGCGGCATCCTTTCGTTCGAACGGATGCCGCGACCAGACCGTACTGGTGTTTCTTTGCCGAACCAATAACCGGTGCAGGGGTTCCGCTCAGCGGTGCTCCCGAACATCCACATGCATGGACCTGTCATCACGGGATATGCGGATGTCTCCAACACCTCTTCAAAACAACGGGAGTTCAGATGTCCGGCATCGGCGCGAGCAGGAGCACACGTTCGGGCACCAACGGGCTGGCCGTCGCCGGCCTCGTCTGCGGCATCATCGGGCTGTTCCTCTTCAACATCATTCTCGGCCCGCTGGCGCTCATCTTCGGAATCATCGCCTACAAGCAGACCGGTGGTTCGGGCATGTCGAAGGCCGCGATCGCCCTGGGCATCGTCGACCTGGTGGTCTTCGGCATCCTGCTCGCCGTGGCCTCGTCGGGCGGCTTCAGCTGGTACGTGGGCGGTTAATTCAACCGCGCGGCGGGGGCGGCGCACCCCACACGTCAGCCGACCGGCGCTCCGGCGCGAAGGTCGTGCAGCGCACGGTCCAGCACCCCACGCAGCGCCCTCGCGTCCGTCGCCACCGCCGTCACCAGTACGGCCCCATCCCCCAGCGGGGTGAGCACCGCGGTCTCGCCGAACAGGCGGGGCCGCGGTGGTGTGTCCGCGAACCTTTCATCCACGACCAGGAGTTGACCGACCGCGCGATGGCCGCCCAGTACCGCGCCGCCGTCCCAGCCGCCGGGCGCGCCCGGACCGTACGCCAGTTCCTGATCGAGCAGCGGGCGGCCCGCGCGGTGCACGGTGAGCCGGGAGAACAGGGTTCCCGGTTCCTCTCCGTGCCGCCCCAGCACCTGCTCCTCCCGCAGCACGAGCCGTGCGTCCGGGGCGAGTTCGACGCGGGTGTTCATCCGCAGGTCGCTGCCGCCCGCCGAGATCAGCTGCTCGGGGAGCCAGTGCAGTTCGGCGTCCGCCCCGACCCTCAACCGGACGTCGTAGCGGGCGGTTTCACCGGTGCGACCCGGCAGGGCGACCGTCGCGGCCGCCGCGTCCACGGTCAGCCGGGCGCCGTCCAGCACCTCGGCCTCGATGGCCAGCCGGTCGCCGCCGAGCGGCGCGCTCATCGCGCCGACGACGGTGACCCTGCTGCTGTCGGGGCCATCGGCAGCCCTCGTACGGCGCAGGGCGAGCGGTCCGTCGCTCTCCAGCAGCGGAAGCCGGCCGCCGGGGGCGGCGACGATGCGGGCAGTGGCGCGGATGCTCACGCTTCGGCTTTCGCGTGCCATGCGGCGAGCTGCGCCCGCACCCAGTCCGCGATCGGCGTGACGCCCTCGCCGGAGGTCAACGAGGTGAACGCGACCGGGAGTTCACCGCGCTGCTCCTTGGCGTCCCGTGCCATCCGCCCCAGGTCGGAGCCGACGTAGGGCGCCAGGTCCGTCTTGTTGATGACGAGGAGGTCGGCGGTGGTCACGCCGGGTCCGCCCTTGCGGGGGATGTCGTCGCCGCCCGCCACGTCGATGACGAAGACCTGTGCGTCGACGAGCCCCTTGGAGAAGGTGGCGGTGAGGTTGTCGCCGCCGGATTCCACGAGGATCAGGTCGAGCGGGCCGACCGCGTCCTCCAGGTCCTCCACCGCTTCGAGGTTGGCGGAGATGTCGTCGCGGATCGCGGTGTGCGGGCAGGCGCCGGTCTCGACCGCCTGGATGCGCTCGGGCGGCAACACCGCGTTGCGCAGGAGGAATTCGGCGTCCTCACGGGTATAGATGTCGTTGGTGACGACGGCCAGGGACAGTTTGTCGCGCAGTTCCCGGCAGAGCGCCGCGACGGTCGCCGTCTTGCCGGAGCCCACGGGCCCGCCGAGCCCGATGCGCAGTGCCCGCCGGGTGCCGTCGGGGCGGTGGGCGTCGGCGCTGACCGCGGAGGCGGCGGAGTGGTCGTGGTCGAGGTGCATGGTGCGGCTCCTTGTGTCGTGGTGCTACGAGGCGAAGAGGCGTACGGACCAGGCCGCGTGCGCCTGTGCCGTGATGTCGAGCAGCGGGGCCGAGGCCGCGGGCAGGGCGTCGATGCCCTCGTGCGCCGCCTGCACCGCCCGTTCGGCGACCCGGTCGAGTTCCGGCGCGAGCCGCGCCAGCACCCCCGTTGCCTCGAACGGGTCCAGGCTCAGCAGCCGCACGACCGCGGTCGCGGCCCCGCTGACGCTTTCGTACGCCGCACAGTGCGCGGCGTCGGCCGGGCCCAGCCCCGCCGAGCGGGCGGCGAGCCCGAGTACGACGGGCTGGTGCGCGCCGCGCGGCCGGGCCGCGGCGAGCGCGTCCAGTTCGGCGCAGGGCCAGGTCGCGCGGGCCGCCCGCATCATCTGCCGGCCGAGCTTGCGGGCGGTGGCCCGCAGTGCGGGTGACGGGGTGCGCGCGTCCGCGGCCTCGTCGAGGGCGAGCGGATCGAGTCCGAGCGCGGCGGCCGCCGCCAGGGCTGCGGCGGTGAGCCCGGCGGTGTGCAGCCGCCCTTGGCAGAACACCGCGAGGTCCCGGTGGTCGCGGATCCGTCCCGCCTTGACCGCGGCCTCCGCCCCGCCGGAGTGTGCGTGCCCTCCGGCGGGAAAGCGCCCGTCGGCAAGCACGAGAAGCGCGGCACGGGCGCCGGGGGCGGGTGTGCCGGGGGCCGGAGTGGTGGGCGCGGGAGTGATGGGGGCAGGGGTGCCAGGCGCGGGAACGCCAGGCGCCGGGGTGCCGGGCGCGGGAGTGCCGGACTCTGGAGTACCGGACTCCTGGATGCCGGGCGCGGCCGGGGCGCGGTCCTGCGGCCCCGGGTCCGGTCCGTGCCCGCCGACCGGGCGGCCGGTCGGCGGGCCGCCCGGCTGGGGCCTGCCGGTGGCCGGGCGGGCCGGTCCGGGTCCGGAGGCCACTGCGGCCCCCGGGCCCGTACGCACGGAGAACCGCTCGGACGGGAGGGCCGAGAGCCGTTCGGAGAGAGGTGCGGTGAGGGGCACCGGGTGGCGTTCCATGTCGTGCGTCCCGCTCAGAAGAGGAAGTAGCGCTGGGCCATCGGCAGTTCCGCCGCGGGCGCCGGGTCCACCGGGTCGCCGTCGATGGTCACCGTGAAGGTGTCCGCGTCGACCTCAACCCTCGGCATCGCGTCGTTCTCCCTCATGTCCGCCTTGGTGACGCCTCGCGTGCTGGTGATCGGCACGAAGGCCTTGCGCACGCCCAGGCGCTCCCCGAGGCGGGCTGCGAGGCCGTCCTCGATCGCGGCCTCCGCGACGAAGTTGAAGGAGTTCGCGGCCGGGGCGCGGCCGATCGCCCCGTACATCGGCCGGGGCAGGATCGGCTGCGGGGTGGGGATGGACGCGTTGGCGTCGCCCATCTGCGCGTACGCGATCTGGCCGCCCTTGATGACGAGCAGCGGCTTGACGCCGAAGAAGGCGGGCTCCCACAGCACGAGGTCGGCGAGCTTGCCGGTCTCGACCGAGCCGATCTCGTGGGCGAGGCCCTGGGCGACGGCCGGGTTGATCGTGTATTTGGCGACATAGCGACGTGCTCGGTGGTTGTCCGCGCGCCCGTCCCCCGCCAGGGCCCCGCGCCGCTTCTTCATCACGTGCGCGGTCTGCCAGGTCCGCAGGATGACCTCGCCGACCCGGCCCATCGCCTGCGAGTCCGAGGAGATGATCGAGATGGCGCCGAGGTCGTGCAGGATGTCCTCGGCCGCGATGGTGGAGGGGCGGATGCGGGACTCCGCGAACGCCAGGTCCTCCGGCACCGCCGGGTTGAGGTGGTGGCAGACCATCAGCATGTCGAGGTGTTCGTCGAGCGTGTTGAGGGTGTGCGGACGGGTCGGGTTGGTCGAACTGGGCAGGACGTACGGCTCGGAGACGACCGTGATGATGTCCGGTGCGTGCCCGCCGCCCGCACCTTCTGTGTGGTACGCGTGGATGGTGCGGCCGGCGATGGCGGCGAGGGTGTCGCCGACGAAACCCGCCTCGTTCAACGTGTCGGTGTGAATGGCGAGTTGGGCGCCGGTCTCCTCGCACACACTAAGGCAGGCGTCGATCACGGCGGGGGTGGCGCCCCAGTCCTCGTGGATCTTGAAACCGAGTGCGCCGCCGCGCAGCTGGGCGTGCATGGCCTCGCGGGACATGGTGTTGCCCTTGCCGAGCAGCCCGATGTTGACCGGGTACTGCTCCAGCGCGGCGAACATCCGCCCCAGGTGCCAGCCGCCAGGGGTGACGGTGGTCGCCTTCGAGCCCTCCGCGGGGCCGGTGCCGCCACCGACAAGCGTGGTGATGCCGGAGCTCAGGGCCGCCTCGACGACGGTCGGCGAGATGAAGTGGACGTGTGCGTCGATGGCTCCGGCGGTGACGATGCGGCCGTTGCCCGCGATGATCTCGGTCTCGGGGCCGATCACGAGGTCGGGGTGGACGCCGTCCATGGTGTCCGGGTTGCCGGCCTTGCCGATGCCGGTGATGCGGCCGTCGCGGATGCCGACGTCGGCCTTGACGATTCCCCAGTGGTCGAGGATGACGACCCCGGTGATGACGGTGTCGGGGGCGCCCTCGGCGCGGGTCGTACGGGCCTGGCCCATCGACTCACGGATGACCTTGCCGCCGCCGAACACCGCCTCGTCGCCCGCGAGTCCCGGCCCGCCCGAGCGGTCCTCCTCGATCTCGACGAGCAGATCGGTGTCGGCGAGCCGGATGCGGTCGCCGGTGGTGGGGCCGAACAGGTCGGTGTACACCGCGCGGGAGATCCCGGGGTGCGAGGAGGCTTCCGTGCGCAGGGACTCAGACATCGAGGGGACCGCCAATCTCCCCGCGCAGACCGGCGACGACGCGCCTGCCACCGATGGGAACGAGTTCGACGTCGACGGGTATGCCGGGCTCGAAGCGCACGGCCGTCCCGGCGGCGATGTTCAGCCGCAGTCCGCGGGCGGCGGTGCGGTCGAAGTCGAGGCCGGGGTTGGCCTCGGCGAAGTGGTAGTGGGAGCCGACCTGAACGGGCCGGTCGGCGGCGTTGAGCACGGTCAGGCGGCTCACGGGACGGCCCTCGTTGAGGAGCACCGAGCCTTCCGCGAAGAGGATCTCGCCGGGAATCACACGGTCGCTGTTCTCGGTCGCCGGCCCACCGGTCACTGGTCCGCCGCTCACTGGTCCGCCGGTCACTGGTCCGCCGGTCACTGGATCGGCTCGTGCACGGTGACGAGCTTGGTGCCGTCCGGGAAGGTCGCCTCGACCTGGACGTCGTGGATCATCTCTGGGATGCCGTCCATGACTTCTTCGCGGTGCAGCACCTTGCGCCCCGACGACATCAACTGCGCGACGGTGTGACCGTCCCGCGCGCCTTCGAGAATGTGCGAGGTGATGAGAGCGACCGCCTCGGGGTGATTGAGCCTCACCCCGCGCGCCCTGCGCTTCTCGGCCACGTCCGCGGCCACATGGATGAGCAGGCGCTCCTGCTCGTGCGGGGACAGCTGCACGCTTCCCACCTCCTGGATTGTCAAGCACCCTGCGCATGAACGGGGCTGAGTGACCAGAAAGATGCAAGGGGCACCCGCCTCGACGCAGCGGGACCATATCCGATTTCAACACTCTGTTGAGGCTTCAATCCCTGTCACCCGGCCAGGAATTGCACGTTAGAGCCGAATTTTTTCCAATGCGTTAACTGGGGCTTTGCCAGCCCATGATCGACGGGGTTTTTCGAAACATTTTGCCGCCCGGTCAGTGGCGGCCCTCACCTCGCTGCTCGCCTCGGTGCTCGGCGGCGATGCCGAAGCGGCGCCGTTCGCCCTCGGCGGACGTGAGCGACCCGACCGACGAGACGGAACTGATCACCTGCTCCTCGACCGCCTCCGGCTCGCCCTCAAGACGTTCCAGGTCAGCGGCGGACACCAGGGCCACGAGCGGCTTCCCGTGCCGGGTCACAACCACCCTCTCGCCGCCGTACACGACGCGGTTGATCAGGTCGGCGAGCTCTGCGCGGGCTTGCGTCACCGGAATCTCGTAGGTCATGCTCACCATCGTACTGAACGTACGTCCTGTACATTTTTTACAGAGACAGGCGCACGTGGAACGTCAGCCCGGAGAACGTCAGCCGAAAGGGAGCGCGCCATGATCCAGCCGTCCGCCCGTTACGTACTTCCGCAGTTCCAGGAGCGCACCAGCACCGGAATCCGCACCCTCGACCCGTACTCGAAGATGCTCGGCGAGCGGATCGTCTTTCTCGGCACCCCCGTCGACGACGCGGCGGCGAACGACATCGCCGCACAGTTCATGTACCTGGAACACGACGCGCCCGACCAGGACATCTCGCTCTACATCAACTCCCCCGGCGGTTCGTACACAGCGATGTCGGCGATCTACGACACGCTCCAGTTCGTCAGCTGCGACGTGGAGACGATCTGCCTCGGCCAGGCTCTCGACGCGGCCGCCGTCCTGCTCGCGGCCGGCAGCCCCGGCAAGCGGCTCTCGCTGCCGGGTGCCCGGATCGCGCTCAGCCAGCCCTCCCTGGACGAGCCCGTGCAGGGCCGGCCGACCGACCTGGAGATCCAGGCGAAGGAACTGGTGCGGCTGCGCTCGATGACGGCGGGGTTGCTGGCCCGGCACACGGGCAGGTCCGCCGCACAGGTCGAGGCCGACTTCGACCGCACCCGGATCCTCGACGCAGAAGCGGCCCTCGCGTACGGGCTGGTGGACCGGACCACCGGGAGCCGCAAGCACGTCGTCGCGACCGGCCCCCGATGAGCGGTCGCATGCTGCCGGAACTGCCGCCGCTCCCGGCGCTGACCCGCGCCGAGTGCGACTTCCTGGACAGCTATCTGGCGGTCGTCGACTCCCTGGGCCGGATCAACCCGTCCCGCAGCACGGACACTTACGGCGCCCTGCGCGCCGCACAGGCGCTCGTCGGCCGGGCCACGGCTCTACGCGACGCCCTCACCCTGATGTACGAGCGGGGTGAGAGTGGGATCCACCCGGCGACGTTCGGCCGGGCACTACGCGTCCTGGACGGGGAGCGGCGGGCCGGGCGGCTCACCGTGCCCCCGGAGCAGGTGAGTTGATCACCGGAACCCGCCCGGGCACCCGGTCGGAGCGGACCGCAGGAGGCGCAGCCGCACCAGAACGCCTCCCCCGTTCGGCGCAGTCACGTCTACCCCGCCCGTACTGATCGAGTTGCACAGGTCGGCCGCAGGCAGCACCGTTCGGCGGGCTCCGGTGCAGGTGCGGGCCTCCGCACGGACCGACGCCGGTGATCGGAACCCGCTCTGTCCACCCGAACGGACGAGTGGTGACGAGCCTCACAAACACCCCTTCTCGCACGGAAACCGGCCGTCGGCCGGGTCAGGATCCGTGCAACGACAAGACCCCGCCGTCGTGGCGGGGCGGTCCTGGCGGGCGCCGCACCACGGGCCCCGCCAGGACCTCTGGTCGACGAAGGGTTGCGCATGACTGCGCACATGCACGCCGCTGTCCCGACGCTGATCGCCAGGGCCTGTGTCGCTTCGGCCCTCACCCTCGCCGTGCTTGGCGCGCCACTCGTGATCCCCGGGGCCGCCCCCGAGGCGGAGGCCGCGACGCCGGCGACGAAAGCACTCCAGATCGCCGCGTCGAAGCGCGGATCGCCGTACAAGTACGGGGCCGCCGGCCCGTACCGTTTCGACTGCTCGGGGCTGACGCTGTACTCGTTCAAGAGGGTGGGCAAGAGCCTGCCGCGCTCGGCACAGTCGCAGTACAACAGGACCCGGCACATCTCCCGCTCCCAACGCCAGCGCGGGGACCTGGTCTTCTTCCACCAGGGGCGCAGGGTCTACCACGTCGGGATCTACGCGGGCGGCAACAAGATCTGGCACTCGCCGAGGCGGGGCACGGTGGTGCGCCTGGAACGGATCTGGTCGAAGGGCGTGTGGTACGGCCGGGTGCGGTAGTCACCCTTCAACTGCGCCCCGCCCCCCTTCAACTGCGTCCTGCTCCACGACTGTTGCCAGTTACCTCTGTACCGGTACGGTCCAGGGCAGCGCGATCCACACCGTCTTGCCGCCCTCCGCGGTGGGTGTGACGGACAGCCGTCCACCGCACTCCGCCGCGAGGGAGCGGATGATGACCATGCCGCGCCCGTTGTCCTGCTGGACCGCGGCGGGTAGCCGCTGCGGCCAGCGCGGGTGACTGTCGGTGACGCCGATGCGCAGATGTTCGTCGCGTTCCAGCTGGACGTCCACCGTGAAGGTGGGCGACTGGCCGAAGGTGTGCTGCACGGCGTTGGTCGCCAGTTCCGAGACGATCAGCCGGATGGTGTCGGCGGCCTCGGAGTCCGTCAGCAGGCCCCATTCGGCGAGCACTTGGGTGACGAACCTGCGGGCCTTGGGCACCGAAGCGGGATCGCTCGGCAGGGTGACGGATACTTCCTGGTGGTCAGCCATGGCGACGTTGTCCCTTTCCCACCGGGGCCGGACTCGGACTCGGACTCGGACTCGCACGCGGATCTGTGCGGGCCGGCCCCGGACACGTTCCGTGCCAGAGTGTCACCAATGGTGCGGTCATCGGCGCCCCTACTCCAAGAAATGCATATATCTGCCACTCAATGTAGTGAACTCTGCTCCTCGGAACGGGAATTGCCCGGCACACTGACTGGCGGCGGGAAGGCCCTGCGGCGTGTGACAAGGAGTCGGGAATGCGACACGGCCCCGCGGTGCGCCGGCGCAAGCTCGGGGAGGAGCTGCGCAGGCTGCGCGACCGGGCAGGACTCACCAGCCCGCAGGCGGCGCGATTGGCCGGCTGGCACCAGTCGAAGGTCAGCCGGATCGAGACCGGGCACAGCGGCGTGAAGCCGGAGGACGTGGCCCTGCTGCTCTCGGTCTACGACGTCACGGAACCCCATCTGCGCTCCCTGCTCGAAGCACTGGTGGAGACCCCCGGGGAGGCCGGCTCCCAGTGGTGGCAGGCCTATCGAAGTCTGCTGCCGCCGCAGTACCGGGACTTCATCAGTCTTGAGTCCCAGGCCTGTACGGCACGCAGCCTCGAAACCTCGGTCGTTCCGGGGCTCTTGCAGACCGCGGACTACGCGCGCGCGGTGACCAGGGCGACACTGTCCGGGCTACCCGCCCGGAAGGTCGACTCCCTGGTGGAGGTGCGGCTCGCCCGTCAGAAGGTGTTGCGGACGGCCTCGCCGCTGACTCTGAGTGCCGTACTGGACGAAGCGGTACTGCGCAGGGCCGTGGGCGGTGAGCGGGTGATGAGGGACCAGGCGCGGCATCTGCTGGAGATGGCGGAGCTTCCCCATGTGCGGTTGCAGGTGCTGCCCTTTGCGGCGGGCGCGCACACGGGACTCACCGGCGCTTTCGTAATCTTCTCCTTTCCGGACATGGCTGATCTGGATGTGGTTGTTATTGACCACTTGGCGAGTAGCCTCTATCTGGAACGGAGAGAAGACCTCGCTCAGTACACGGCGGCCTTCCGGCGGCTGCAGACCCAGGCTCTTGGTCACGAGGACTCACTGGATCTGATCGCCGGCATCCGCTGACCCGAGGTTCGGCGCGACCGGATACACCGATCCGCTGACCCGAGGTTCGGCGCCACCAAATCCGTTGATCCGCTGACCGCGGTTCGGCGCGACCGGCTCCGCCCGCACCACCTTCCGCACCCACCACCCCCACCGGTGACGACGCGCAGGGAGGAAACATGTCTCCACACCCAGCGAACGTATCTTCCAGCCTGCAACTGCACGGCGCAGCGTGGCGCCGCGGCAGCCGCAGTACGGGCATGAACAACTGCGTCGAGACGGCGCAGGTCAACGGCGGCCTGTTGGCCGTCCGTGACTCGAAGCGCGTGAGCCGCCCCGCACTTCTCTTCGGGACCGACGCCTGGTCCCGCTTCGTCGGCGCGGTGCGCACCGCCACTCTGTGACCTGATGCCCCGTCACATCGGGGGCGCGGTACGGACAATGACGTCCACCGCGCCCTCGATCTGTTCGTCAGTGAGGTCGGCCCTGGCGGTCAGCCGCAGCCGGGAGACACCGTCGGGTACGGACGGCGGGCGGAAGCAGCCGACGCCGAGACCTTCGGCGCGGCAGTCGGCCGCCCAGCGCAGGGCCGCCGCGGCGGACGGTGCGCGCACCGAGACCACCGCCGCGTCCGGGCGTACCGCGGCGAGCCCCGCCGAGGTCAGCCGCGTGTACAGCGAGGCGGACACCTCGCGGGCGCGCTCCGCCAGGCCTGGCTCGCGGCGCAGCAGGCGCAGGCTTGCGAGGGCCGCTCCGGCTGCCGCCGGGGCGAGGCCGGTGTCGAAGATGAACGTCCGGGCCGCGTTCACCAGGTGGTCGATGACATGTGCCGGGCCGAGCACCGCGCCGCCCTGGCTGCCGAGTGACTTCGACAGCGTGACGGTGGTGACGACGTCCGGAGCGCCCGCCAGTCCCGCCGCGTGCGGGGCGCCGCGTCCGCCGTCGCCGAGCACACCGAGGCCGTGTGCGTCGTCGATGACCAGTGCCGCACCGAACTCCCTTGCCACGGCCGCGTGTTCCAGGAGCGGGGCGGCGTCGCCGTCCACCGAGAAGACGGAGTCCGTGACCACCAGCGCCCGTCCGTCGTGCCCGTCGATGGCCTTGCGTACCGCCTCGGGATCGGCGTGCGGTACCACCGCGGTGTCGGCGCGGGACAGTCGGCAGCCGTCGACGATCGAGGCGTGGTTGCCCGCGTCGGAGACGATCAGGGAGCCCCGCGCGGTCAGGGCGGTCAGCGCGGCCAGGTTGGCGGCGTAGCCGGAGGAGAGCACGAGGGCGGCCTCGAAGCCGGTGAACTCGGCGATTTCCCGCTCCAGTTCGGCGTGCAGTGCGGTGCTTCCGGTGACGAGCCGCGAACCGGTCGCGCCCGCTCCCCAGCGCCGGGCCGCGGCGACCGCGGCGCCTACCGTCTCCGGGTGGCGGGTCAGCCCCAGGTAGTCGTTGCTCGCGAGATCGAGGAGGGGGCTGTCCGCGGGGCGCGGGCGCAGCGTCCTGAGCAGGCCGGCGCGCGCACGGTGGGCCGTCTCCTCCCCGATCCAGCCGAAGGGGTTCGAAGGCGGTGGACGATCGGGCATGGTGGAACCCTCCGGTGGGGCAACGCTTTCGGGCGGCACTTTGTAGGCAGCCCACAGACACTAGCCGGACCGAACCCCTGTCAGGGTGTGGCAATACCCACACCTCGAACCACAGCTGTTGTCCGAATCCTCCTTGGCCCGGGGCAGTGCCTTAGGTCAGGATCAAGCTCATGGACCTGCTGAACACACTGGTGGAGAAGGGGCTTCGGCGCGAGCTGCCGACCCGCGAAGAAGCGCTCGCCGTCCTGGCGACGACCGACGACGAACTGCTCGACGTGGTGGCCGCGGCCGGCAAGGTGCGCCGCAAGTGGTTCGGGCGGCGGGTGAAGCTCAACTACCTGGTCAACCTGAAGTCGGGGCTCTGCCCCGAGGACTGCTCGTACTGTTCGCAGCGGCTCGGCTCCAAGGCCGAGATCCTCAAGTACACCTGGCTGAAGGCCGACGAGGCATCGAAGGCGGCGGCCGCCGGTGTGGCGGGCGGCGCCAAGCGGGTCTGTCTGGTGGCGAGCGGGCGCGGCCCCACCGACAAGGACGTGGACCGGGTCTCGAAGACCATCGAGGCGATCAAGGACGCCAACGAGGGCGTCGAGGTCTGTGCCTGCCTCGGTCTGCTGTCGGACGGCCAGGCGGAGCGGCTGCGCTCCGCGGGGGCCGACGCGTACAACCACAACCTCAACACCTCAGAGGCGACGTACGGCGACATCACCACCACGCACACCTACGCGGACCGCGTGGAGACCGTCCAGCAGGCGCAGGCCGCGGGCCTCTCCGCGTGCTCGGGTCTGATCGCCGGCATGGGCGAGTCCGACGCGGACCTGGTCGACGTGGTCTTCTCGCTGCGCGAGCTTGACCCGGACTCGGTGCCGGTCAACTTCCTCATCCCGTTCGAGGGGACGCCGCTGGCCAAGGAGTGGAACCTCACGCCGCAGCGGGCGCTGCGCGTCCTGGCCATGGTGCGGTTCGTCTGCCCCGACGTGGAGGTACGGCTCGCGGGCGGCCGCGAGGTCCATCTGCGCACCATGCAGCCGCTCGCCCTGCACCTGGTCAACTCCATCTTCCTGGGCGACTACCTGACCAGCGAGGGCCAGGCGGGCCAGGCCGACCTGGAGATGATCGCGGACGCGGGCTTCGAGGTGGAGGGCACCGACACCACGACCCTGCCCGCGCACCGGGCGCAGGACGGCTGCGGATCCGTGTGCGGTGACGGGAGCGCTCCGGTTCCGGCCGCGCGTGAGGTTGCCGGGGCCAGGGCCGATCTCGTGTCGGTGCGCCGCCGGGGCGCGGGCACCGACGTGGCGCCCAATGCCTGAGCGTCTCTCCGCCGACGAACTGCTGCGCCTGGACCGGGAGCACGTGTGGCACCCGTACGGTCCGATGCCGGGGCGCGCCGAGCCGCTCGTCGTGGAGTCCGCCTCGGGGGTACGGCTGCGCCTCGCCCGACCGGCGCACGGGCAGAGCGAGTTGATCGACGGCATGTCGTCGTGGTGGTCGGCGGTGCACGGCTACAACCACCCCGCCCTGAACGAGGCGGCGGCCGAACAGCTGGGCCGGATGAGCCATGTGATGTTCGGCGGTCTCACCCACGAGCCGGCGGTGCGGCTGGCCGCCAAGCTCGTGGAGATCACTCCGGAGCCGCTTCGGCACGTGTTCCTCGCCGACTCCGGTTCGGTGTCCGTCGAGGTCGCGGTGAAGATGTGCCTCCAGTACTGGCGCTCGCTGGGCCGCCCGGCCAAGCAGCGGCTGCTGACCTGGCGCGGTGGCTACCACGGGGACACCTGGCAGCCGATGTCCGTGTGCGACCCCGAGGGCGGCATGCACGAGCTGTGGCAGGGGATCCTGCCCCGCCAGCACTTCGTGCGCGAACCGCCGGTGGAGTACGACGAGGGGTACGCGGACGAGCTGCGGGCCGCGGTGGCCCGGCACGCGGACGAGCTGGCAGCGGTGATCGTCGAGCCGGTCGTGCAGGGCGCGGGCGGCATGCGCTTCCACTCCCCCGCCTATCTGCGGGTGCTCCGGGAGGCCTGCGACGCGCACGACGTGCTGCTGGTGTTCGACGAGATCGCAACCGGCTTCGGCAGGACGGGGACGCTCTTCGCGGCGGACCAGGCGCATGTGTCCCCCGATGTGATGTGTCTGGGCAAGGCCCTGACGGGCGGCTATCTGACGATGGCGGCCACCTTGTGCACCTCGCGGGTCGCGGACGGCATCTCACGGGGCGAGGTCCCGGTGCTCGCCCACGGCCCGACCTTCATGGCCAACCCGCTGGCCGCGGCCGTCGCCTGCGCGTCGATCGACCTGCTGCTCGGCCAGGACTGGCAGCAGGAGGTCAAGCGGCTGGAGACCGGGCTGCAGGACGGTCTCGCCCAGGCCGCCGGGCTGCCCGGCGTCCGGGAGGTGCGGGTCCTCGGTGGCATCGGCGTCGTACAGCTCGACCACGAGGTCGACATGGACGCGGCGACCCGGGCGGCGGTACGGGAAGGGGTGTGGCTGCGGCCGTTCAGGGACCTCGTCTACACGATGCCGCCGTACGTCACCGGGGACGAGGACCTGGCTCGGATCTGCCGGGCCGTGGCGGCGGCAGCGGCAGTGGGCTGAGCGGCGCGGCGCCCCGGGGAACACCGCGGGCGCGGCGCCCGGGGGGGGGGACACCTCCGAGGCCTTCCGAGACCGCCGTCACCGCCGTCACCGCGGCCACACCTGAGGCCGAACACCGCCGTCACCGTGGCCACACCTGAAGGGGACCAGCACTCATGAGCATCATCGTCGTCACCGGCACCAACACCGACATCGGCAAGACCGTCGTCACGGCTGCCGTCGCCGCCCTCGCCCGGGCCCAGGGCCGGCGCGTCGTCGTGCTGAAACCCGCGCAGACGGGCGTCGGCCCCGGGGAGGACGGCGACGCGCAGGTGGCTGCCGCCCTGGCCGGTGCCGACGCCGTCGAGCTCGCCCGCTACCCGGAGCCGCTGGCCCCCGCGACGGCCGCCCGCCGCGCCGGCCTGGCTCCGGTGGGGCCGCGGGACGTGGCCGACGCGGCACGCAAGCTGGCGACCGAGTACGACCTCGTCCTGGTCGAGGGGGCGGGCGGGCTTCTCGTACGGCTGGACGGCGCGGGCGGCACCCTCGCCGACGCCGCCCGGCTGCTCACCGCTCCCGTGCTGGTCGTCGCCGCCCCGGCCCTCGGCACGCTCAACAGCGTTCAACTGACCGCGGAGGCCCTGCGGGCCAGGGGTCTTGAGGCGCTGGGCGTGGTCATCGGCTGCTGGCCGGACCGGCCGGGGCTCGCCGAGCGGTGCAATGTCGGCGAGCTGGCCGAGATGGCGGGGGCGCCGCTGCTGGGAGCGGTTCCCGAGGGTTCCGGCGGGCTGGCCGCCCCACGGTTCCGGGAGCTGGCGGGGCGGTGGCTCGCTCCGGTGCTGGGCGGGGAATGGGACGCCGCCCGCTTCGAGGCGGAGAGCGCGCCCGATGCCGTGGCCGGACCCTCCGGGCCGGACACCGCGACCGCGGTCGCGGGCTGACCGTCCGGTCGGCCATGTCCGGCGACGCGGGTCTCGCCAAGGTCGTGGTCGCGGTGTCCGTGCGCGGGTCCGTAGGGTGGCAGGCATGCGAGCGCGAATCGACGAGATTGTTTTCGACTGTGCGGACCCGGCGGCCCTGGTGCGTTTCTGGGCAAGCCTGGTGGGCGGCGAACCGGTGGACCGGAGCCCCGACTGGTCCTACATCGACGTGCCGGACTTCACGCGGCTGGCGTTCCAGCGCGTGCCGGAGGGCAAGGCGGCCAAGAACCGGTTGCACATCGACCTGGTCGCCGAGGACATCCCGGCCTTCAGCGCGGAGGCGGTGACGCTGGGAGCGAGGCTCAGCGGCGGCATCGTGACGCAGGAGCCCGGGTCCTTCCAGGTGCTTCTCGACCCGGAGGACAACGAGTTCTGCTTCGTTTCGGGCGTGTGACTGGCTGACTCCTCCGCGCGGCGGGCACACTCGCGGTACCCGCCCGTCCCACGGAGGAGGCTCGTGATGGTCCGTAGCCGGTCGCAGCGCGGCAGGAGCCCGCACGACGCCGTGCACCATCCGCTGTTCGCCCGGGTGTACGCGCGGCTCAGCGTCTCGGCCGACAGCGGCGCCGGGATCGCCGCGCACCGGGCGGAGCTGCTGGCCGGGCTGTCCGGCCGGGTGCTGGAGATCGGCGCGGGCAACGGGCTGAACTTCGCCCACTACCCGTCCGCCGTCGCCGAGGTCGTCGCCATCGAACCGGAGCGTTCCCTGCGGGAGTTGGCCCTGCGGGCCGCGGTGCGGGCCGAGGTGCCGGTGGACGTGGTGCCGGGGGCGGCAGAGGCCCTGCCGGTCAAGAGCGAGGCGTACGACGCCGTCGTGTTCTCCCTGGTGCTGTGCAGCGTACGGAGCGTGCCGCGGGCCCTCTCGGAGGCGATGCGGGTACTGCGCCCCGGCGGTGAGCTGCGGTTCTTCGAGCACGGGGCGGCCGAGGGGCGGTGGCTGGCGCGGACCCAGCGTGCGCTGGACCGCACGGTGTGGCCGCTGCTGTTCGGCAACTGCCACACCTCCCGGGACCCGCTCGCCGCCATCTCGGCCGCCGGGTTCGAGCCGGTGACCTGCCGACGGCTGAACGTGCCGGAGACCGGGATGCGGCTGCCGTCGTCGCCGTGCGTGCTGGGGACGGCGCGACGGCCGGACGCCGGCTGAGCACGGAGCCCCGCCCACCCTTAGCATAGCATGCACAGCACGCAGCGAGCGGGCCGCGCGACCCGTGCCTGACTCGCGCATGCCGTGCTGACAGGGGGAGTTGCACATGGTCAGGCCGTTCCGTTTTGCGGTGAACATGCTGACACCGACCGGCGGCGAGGAGTGGGCGCAGCAGTGCCGCCGCGCCGAGGAGCTCGGCTACGACGTGATCCAGGTGCCTGACCATCTCGGCATGGTGGCGCCCTTCCCGGCCCTGGTGGCCGCAGCGGCCGTCACCGAACGCCCCCGGCTGGGCACGTTCGTGCTCAACGCGGGTTTCTGGAATCCGACGCTGCTCGCCCGTGAGGTCGCCACCACCGACGCCCTGACCGGCGGACGGCTGGAGCTCGGCCTCGGCGCCGGGTACATCGAGGAGGAGCACGACCTCGCCGGGATCCCGTTCCTCTCCCCCGGCGGCCGGGTCGACCACCTGGCGTACACGGTACGGGAGTTGGACCGCATCCTGCGGGACGAGACGCACCGCCCCTCGCCCGTGCAGGACCCCCGGACACCGTTGTTGATCGCCGGGAACGGCGACCGGGTGCTGAGGCTGGCGGCGCAGCACGCGGACGTGGTGGCATTCGCCGGAGCCACCAGCGGCAAGGACGGGTCGAGGCTGATCACTGCCGAGGCCCTGGAGGAACGGGTGCGCACCTACCGCCGGTTCGCCGCGGAACGGGCTGCGGAGGCCGAGCTGAACCTGCTGATCCACCAGGTCGTGGTGACCGACGACCGACATGCGGCCGCCCGGGAATTCGTCCGCCACTCGCCCTACCTGACGGAGGATCAAGTGCTGGAGCTTCCCGTGCTGGCGATCGGCACCGTCCAGCAGATCGCCGAGCAGCTCCGGGCGAACCGGGAGCGCTACGGCTTCTCGTACCTCACCGTCCTGCACCCGCACCTGGAGGAGTTCGGCCCGGTGATCGAGGAGCTGCGGGGCAGCTGACCGCATCCTGGAATCCTCTCGACACCGCCGCAGGGCCGGTGCTGGGATGCGCCCATGACTGATCTTGGGCACACCCACCTCACGAGTGCGGGCATCCACCTCAGGAGCGCGTCCGCCGCCGACCTCGACGCCGTGCTGGCCTTCTGGAAGGTGGCCGCCGAGGGCACCAGCATCAGCGACGACCGCGAAGGGATCGAGCGCCTCGTCGCCCGCGACCCCGACGCGCTGATCCTCGCGGAGCGGGACCGGACGCTGGTGGGCACCGTCATCGCCGGGTTCGACGGCTGGCGCTGCTCGCTCTACCGGCTGGCGGTCTGTCCTGACCACCGGCGCCGGGGGATCTCCGGCGCACTGCTCGCGGCCGCCGAGGACCGCTTCGTACGGCTCGGAGGGCGGCGCGGGGACGCCATGGTGCTGGACGCGAACGCCGGCGCGCACCCCGCCTGGCGGTCGGCGGGGTACGCGCCGGAGCCGCAGTGGAGTCGATGGGTGAAGCCTCTCGGGCAGTGATCGACACCTTCTTTGCTCGTCCTTTACCATGGGTGCTTCATTCTGGGACTTCCAGGATTTTCCGACCTCCCCATTCGAAAGGTGTGAGCGTCCGCCCATGGGCGAGCCTCCCAGTAGCCGACATCGCGCGATCCTCCCGACCCTGATCGACCATGGGACGGAGGTGAACCGATGATTGAAGTGCTTCTGCTTCTCGTGGCCGTGCTGCTCGCGCTGATCTGCGGCGCCTTCGTCGCGGCCGAGTTCTCCCTCACGACCATTGAGCGCGGCGATCTCGAACGGGCCGTCGAGCGCGGTGAGCGGGGCGCGGACAGCGCCCTGAAGGCCGTGCGTGGCCTCACCTTCCAGCTCTCGGGCGCACAGCTCGGCATCACGGTCACCAACCTCCTCGTCGGCATGCTCTCCGAGCCGTCGATCTCCAAGCTGCTCCAGGGCCCGGTGGAGGCGGTCGGCCTGTCCCCCTCGGTGGCCTCGTCGGTGGCCCTCGTCATCGGTACGGCCCTGTCCACAGTCGTCCTGATGGTCGTCGGTGAGCTGGTCCCCAAGAACTGGGCGATCTCCTCACCGCTGGCCGTCGCCAAGGTCGTGGCCACCCCGCAGCGAATGTTCACGGCCGCGTTCAAGCCGCTGATCAGCCACCTCAACAACACGGCCAACCGCATCCTGCGCCGCTTCGGCATGGAGCCGACCGAGGAGCTGGCCTCCGCGCGCAGCCCGCAGGAGCTGGTCGCGCTGGCGCGCCACTCCGCCAAGGAGGGCGCGCTGGAGGCCGACACCGCCGAGCTGTTCGTCCGTACGCTCGCCCTGGCCGAACTCACCGCGGAGAACGTGATGACGCCCCGGGTACAGGTCACCGCACTGGACGTGCAGGCCACCGCCGAGGACGTCGCGAACGCCACCCGGGCAACCGGCCTGTCCCGCTTCCCCGTGTACCGCAGCAGCCTGGACTCGGTCGTCGGCATCGTCCACATCAAGGACGTGCTCGCCGTGCCCGCCGAGCGCAGGCCCCGCCACCCGGTCACCGAGCTGGTCCGCGAGCCGCTGCTGGTGCCCGAGACGCTGACCGTGGACAAGCTCCTGGACCGGCTGTCCGGCAAGCGGACGATGGCGGTCGTCATCGACGAGTACGGCGGCACGGCCGGCGTGGTCACCCTGGAGGACATCGTCGAGGAGGTCGTGGGCGAGGTCCGCGACGAGCACGACCCGCACGAGACCCCCGACCTCGCCCGCGCGGGCGAGGACACCGACGGCCGGGACCTCTGGTCGGCGGACGGCGCCGCGCGCACCGACCAGCTGGAGCGGATCGGGCTGCGGGTGCCGGACGGCCCGTACGAGACACTGGCCGGCCTGGTCGCCAACGAGCTGGGACGGATCCCCGAGGTGGGTGACTGCGTGGAGCTGGCGGGCTGGAAGCTGGACGTGGTGGACGCGGGCGGACGACGGGCGGCGAGGGTGCTGCTGCACGTACCGCCGGCTGCCGAGGCCGCGCACTCCGAGAAGGCGGAGGCCGGACGATGATCGCGATACAGCTCCTCATCGGCCTGCTCACGCTGGTCGTCAACGCCTTCTTCGTCGGCGCGGAGTTCGCACTGATCTCGGTGCGCCGTTCGCAGATCGAGCCGGAGGCCGAGGCCGGGAACCGCAGGGCGCGCAGCGTCATCTGGGGCCTGGAGCACGTCTCGGCGCTGCTGGCCGCCGCCCAGCTGGGCATCACGCTCTGCACCCTGGTGCTGGGTGTGGTCGCCGAACCCGCCATCGCGCACCTGCTGGAGCCCGTGTTCCACGCGGTGGGTGTGCCCGACGCGCTGACCCACCCGATCTCGTTCGTCATCGCGCTGGCACTGGCCACCTACCTGCACATGCTGCTGGGCGAGATGGTGCCGAAGAACATCGCGCTGGCCGAGCCGACGAAGACCGCCCTGCTGCTCGGCCCGCCGCTGGTGGGGCTGGCCCGTGCGCTGCGCCCGGTGATCTTCGCGATCAACTCCTTCGCCAACCTGCTGCTGAAGCTGCTGCGGGTGGAGGCCAAGGACGAGGTGTCGGCGACCTTCTCGGACGACGAGCTGGCCCGGCTGGTGAAGGACGCCGGGGACGCGGGACTGCTGGACGACCGGGCCGCCGAGCGGCTGCGGGACGCCCTGGAGCTGGGCCGCCGCCCGGTGCGGGACGTCGTGATGCCGGTCGAGCGCGTGGTGTACGCGGCGGTCGGGACCACTCCGGAGGAGCTGGAGCGCCTCGCGGCCGAGTCCGGTTTCTCGCGCTTCCCGGTCCTCGACTCGGCCCGGCGCATCCTGGGCTACCTGCATGTGAAGGACGCCCTGGACGCGACGCCGCGCGATCTGCCGTTCCCGGTGTCCGCGATGCGGCCGATCGCCCGGGTGCGGGCCGAGACCCCGCTCGACGACGTGCTCACCGCGATGCGCCGCAGCCGTACGCACCTGGCGGCCGTCGCCGACGAGGACGGCCGCCCGGCCGGTCTCGTCACCATGGAGGACGTGCTGCGCGAACTGGTGGGACCTCCGCAGCAGGTCTGACCCTCGGTGCCGCGCGCTGCCGGGCCCCTCTCCCACGAGGGGCCCGGCAGTTGGCGTTTCCCGGCCGTCCGGCTCCGGACCCGACCGAGTAGGATCGCTCCCGCCATGGAGATGAATGCCACCTACACCAGCTTTGTCGCGGTCGGCGACTCCTTCACCGAGGGAATGTCCGACGCCCTGCCCGACGGTTCGTACCGCGGCTGGGCCGATCTGCTCGCCGCCCGGCTGGCCGCCCGTACGCCCGGATTCCGGTACGCCAACCTCGCCGTGCGCGGCAAGCTCATCGGCCAGATCGCCGACGAGCAGGCGCCCCTCGCCGCCGCGATGAGGGCGGACGTGGTGACGCTCGTGGGCGGCCTCAACGACACCCTGCGGCCCAAGGTCGACATGGGCCGGGTGCGCGCCAAGCTCACCGAGGCGGTCGAGATGCTCGCCCCGTCCTGCAAGCAGTTGGTGCTGATGCGCAGCCCCGGCCGCCAAGGTCCGGTCTTCCAACGGTTCCGGCCCCGGGTGGAGGAGCTCTTCGACGTCGTCGGGGAGCTGGCGGCGAAGCACGACGCGGTGGTGGTCGACCTGTACGGGGCCCCCGTCCTGGGCGACCAGCGGATGTGGGACGTCGACCGGCTGCACCTGACCGCGGAGGGGCACCGCCGTGTCGCCGAGGCGGTCTGGCAGGCGCTCGGTCTGGACGCGCAGGACGACTGGCTGTCCCCGCTGCCGACCTCGATGCCGCCGGGCTGGGGCGCCCGCAGGACCAGTGACCTGCGGTTCGCGCGCGAGCACCTGGTGCCGTGGATCGGCCGCCGCCTCACCGGCCGTTCCTCGGGCGACGGACGGCCCGCGAAACGGCCCGAGCTGCTGCCGTACGACGAACCGCTCTCGTAGCAACGTACGAACGTACCCGTGGCCCTGGCCTGCAGAAACCACCAGTAGAATCCGGTCATGTGACTGCTGTTAGTGCGAAGCCTCGCATCCCCAACGTCCTGGCCGGCCGCTACGCCTCCGCGGAGCTCGCCGTCCTGTGGTCCCCCGAGCAGAAGGTCAAGCTGGAGCGCCGGCTGTGGCTGGCCGTGCTGCGTGCGCAGAAGGACCTCGGGATCGAGGTTCCGGACGCGGCGCTCGCCGACTACGAGCGGGTCGTCGACCAGGTCGACCTGGCCTCGATCGCCGAGCGCGAGAAGGTCACGCGCCACGACGTGAAGGCGCGGATCGAGGAGTTCAACGCCCTCGCCGGGCACGAGCAGGTCCACAAGGGCATGACCTCCCGCGACCTCACCGAGAACGTCGAGCAGCTGCAGATCCGGCTCTCGCTGGAGCTGATGCGCGACCGTACGGTCTCCGTGCTGGCGCGGCTGGGCAGGCTGTCGGGCGAGTACGCCGAGCTGGTCCTGGCGGGCCGCTCGCACAACGTGGCCGCGCAGGCCACCACCCTCGGCAAGCGCTTCGCGACCGCGGCCGACGAGCTGCTCGTCGCGTACGGCCGTCTGGAGGAGCTGCTCGGCCGTTATCCGCTGCGCGGCATCAAGGGCCCGGTCGGCACCGCGCAGGACATGCTGGACCTGTTCGGCGGCGACGCCGGCAAGCTGGCCGACCTGGAGCAGCGCATCGCGGGCCACCTGGGCTTCGCGCACGCCTTCACCTCGGTGGGCCAGGTCTACCCGCGCTCGCTGGACTACGAGGTGGTGACCGCGCTGGTGCAGCTGGCCGGTGCCCCGTCCTCGGTCGCCAAGACGATCCGGCTGATGGCGGGCCACGAGCTGGTCACCGAGGGCTTCAAGCCCGGCCAGGTCGGCTCCTCGGCGATGCCGCACAAGATGAACACCCGCTCGTGCGAGCGCGTGAACGGCCTGATGGTCATCCTGCGCGGCTACGCGTCGATGACCGGTGAGCTGGCCGGCGACCAGTGGAACGAGGGCGACGTGTCCTGCTCCGTGGTCCGCCGGGTGGCGCTGCCTGACGCGTTCTTCGCGTTCGACGGGCTGCTCGAAACCTTCCTGACGGTGCTGGACGAGTTCGGGGCGTTCCCTGCGGTCGTCGCCCGTGAGCTGGACCGCTACCTGCCCTTCCTCGCCACGACGAAGGTCCTGATGGCGGCGGTACGGGCCGGGGTCGGCCGGGAGACGGCGCACGAGGTCATCAAGGAGCACGCCGTGGCGTCCGCCCTGGCCATGCGCGAGCAGGGCGCCGAGCGCAACGAGCTGCTCGACAGGCTCGCCGCGGACGACCGGATGCCGCTGGACCGCGCGCGGCTCGACGAGCTGATGGCGGACAAGCTCTCCTTCACGGGGGCCGCGGGCCAGCAGGTGGCCGCGCTGGTCGCCCGTATCGAGGAGATCACCAAGCAGCACCCCGAGGCGGCCGGTTACACCCCCGGCTCCATCCTCTGACGGGCGGTCCGCTGCCTTGCTGACACCGGAAGAACTCCAGGCCGCCCGCGACCGTCTCGTACCCGACGTCGTCGCGGACGGCCTGCGGGTCCTGTTCTGCGGCATCAACCCGGGTCTGACGTCGGCGGCCACCGGGCTCCACTTCGCCCGCCCCGGCAACCGCTTCTGGCCCGTGCTGCACCGGTCGGGGTTCACCCCGCGCCAGCTGCGCCCGCAGGAGCAGGACGAACTGCTCCCGTACGGTCTCGGCATCACCAACGTGGTCGAGCGGGCCAGTGCCCGCGCCGACGAGCTGAGTGCCGAGGAGTACCGCGAGGGCGGCCGGTTGCTGGCGGAGAAGGTGGCACGGCTGCGCCCTCGGTGGCTGGCGGTGGTCGGTGTGACCGCGTACCGCACGGCCTTCGAGGAGAAGAAGGCACAGATCGGCCCGCAGGAGCGGACCATCGGCGGCGCCCGGGTCTGGGTGCTGCCCAACCCCAGTGGACTGAATGCGCACTGGAGCGTGGGGGCCATGGCCGAGGAGTACGGGCGCCTGCGGCACGCGGCGGCAAAGTAGCGGACCCGTCGGCAACGATCCGGTTCCGCTTCGGGCATTCTGCGGCGTGGCTCGCATCGGCGTGTCGCCAGCTAGTACGATCCGGCAGACACGCGTACGAGCTGGGAGGACACGTTGGGGCGGCTGACCGGCGGGGACCCCTCTCTGTTGCGGCGGATCAATTCCGCCGTGGTCCTGCACGCCCTGCGTGGCGCGGGTTTCGCGGACTCCCCGACCTTCACCGACCTGACCCGCACGACCGGCCTCTCTCGGCCCACCGTCGAGGGTGTGGTCGAGGGGCTGATCGAGGCGGGGCTGGTCGTCGAGTCGGTGGCCGAGGAGGGTGGCGCGAAGCGCCAGGGACGGCCCGCGCGACGGTTCCGGTTCCGCGCCGAGGCGGGTCATCTGCTGGGCATCGAGATCGGGCCGCACCGCGTCTCCGCACTGCTCTCGGGACTGGACGGCCGGATCGTCGGCGCCGGGGCCAGGGAGGTCGACGAGTCGGCAGGGGCGGACGACCGTCTGGAGCGGGTGCGCCAGGTGGTCGCCGACGTGCTCCGCAGGACCGGGGTGCCGCGCAGTTCGCTGCGGGCGGTCGGCGTCGGCAGTCCGGGCATCGTCGAGGCAGACGGCACGGTACGGCTCGGCACCGCGCTGCCCGGGTGGACCGGGCTGCCACTGGGCGAGCGGCTGCGCCGGTCGTTCAGGTGCCCGGTGCTGGTGGAGAACGACGCCAACACCGCGGCCGTGGCGGAGCACTGGAAGGGCGTCGGGCAGGACACCGACGACCTCGTGTTCGTCCTCGCGGGGCTGAGTCCCGGCGCGGGGTCACTGATCGGCGGACGGCTGCACCGTGGTTACGGCGGGGCCGCGGGCGAGATCGGCGCACTGCATCTGCTGGGGCGCGAGGCCCGCCCCGAGAAGCTTCTCTCCACCACCGGCGAGCCGCTGCACCCGTTGGACGAGCATGCGGTGGCGGAGGTGTTCGCCGAGGCCAAACGCGGTGACGCCCAGGCGCAGGCCGCGGTGGAACGATTCCTCCAGCGGCTGGTGCACGACGTGGCGGCCCTGGTCCTGGCGCTCGACCCCGAACTGGTCGTGGTGGGCGGCTGGGCGGCCGGCCTCGACGGCGTGCTGGAGCCGCTGCGCGGCGAGCTGGAGCGGTTCTGTCTGCGTCCGCCGCGGGTCGCGCTGTCGCTGCTCGGCGAGGCCTCGGTGGCGACGGGCGCACTGCGCCTCGCGCTGGACCACGTGGAGGAGCAGTTGTTCGCGGTCGAGACGACGGTGACGGCCCGCCGCTGACGGCCCTCGCTCGTGAGTCGTGCGGCAGGTCAGAAGGCGTGAGGCCAGGGGGGCGGGCCAGGAGGCGGCCCGCCGGCGAGCGGCAGGTCAGGAGGCTTGGGCGGTCGGCTCGTGGTGGCTGATCTCCAGGTCGCCGAAGGCGCCGAAGGTCAGCCGGCAGGTGTCCGCGCGGTACGTCGCGACGGAGACCGCCGCGGTGCGGCCCGCGGCGAGGTACCGGGTGGTGACGACCAGGACGGGCGCGCCGGGCAGCCGGTCCAGTTCCTTGGCGTCGTCGGCGCGGGCGGAGCCCAGTTCGACGGCGCGGTCCTGGCCGTCCAGGCCGAGGCGCTGCAGCTCGCGCAGCACGCTGCGGGCGCGGACCGGGCCGGACGGGGCCTCTATTGCGGGGAGTTCGGGGACCGAGGCCGACGGTACGTACAGCAGCTCGGCCGCGACCGGCTGGCCGTGCGTCATACGGGTGCGGCGCACGGTGTGCAGCACGTCGTCCGCGGTGGGAGCGGGGGTGGCGGCGGAGTCGGGGGCCGCGGTCGCGAACATCCGGCTCACTGCCGCCGGGGCCTGCGCGAGGGTGCCGGTGGTGCAGTCGCCCGGCTGCCAGACGTCACCGGCCGTGCCGGGCCAGGTGTGCTGCGAGGTGGAGACGTCGACGCCCATCCGGGGTGGGGCTACCGTGGTGCCCACGCCTCGGCGGCGGTGCAGCCTGCCCTCCAGCTCCAGCTGTTCGAGCGCCTGCCTCAGCGTGGCACGGGCGACGCCGAAGCGGGCTGCCAGTTCACGCTCGTTGGGGAGGATCTCGCCGACCGAGAAGTCGGAGTCGAGTGCCTCGCTGAGCACGGTCCTGAGGTGCCAGTACTTCGGCTCCGGCACCGTTTCGAGCTGCGTGGTCCCCACCCTGATCCTCCGCAATCGCCGCGTCCCCCGCGGCATTCCGTGTTCCGTGCCTTTGTTTATTAAAGGTCCTTGTACTAACCCGTCGACCATAGGGCGGCACATCTACTTGGTCAAGACCAATGCGCGTTCCGTTACGGAGGTTAGGGAAGGTACGGCTCGAAAGGGGCGTAGGTCACGATGCGTTCATGAAACCGCAAACTGCCCCGCACCGAGAGCGGTGCGGGGCAGGGCTCGACACACAGCGGGCCGGCCGGCCCCGTTCCGGGGCGAGCTACCCCGCCACGAGCGTGGTGAGTTTGTCGGGATTGCGCACGATGTAGACGCATTGGATGACACCGTCGGCGACGTCCAGCTGGAACACGGTGTCCGGGGCTCCCCCGGACAGGACCAGCAGCGCGGGCCCCCCGTTGAGCTCGACGAGCCGGATCTCCATGTCCGGCAGCGGCTGCACGGCCACCGCCAGCAGGAACCGCGCGACCTTGTCCGCGCTCTCCACGATCCGCAGCGGCGCCTTGGACTTCCCGCCGCTGTCGCCGACCAGCCTGGCGTCGGGCGCCAGCAGCGACAGCAGTTCACCGAGGTCACCGCCGGTGGCCGCGGCGAGGAACCGTTCGGTGAGGTCGCGCCGTTCGACGGGGTCCACGTCGTAGCGAGGCTTGCGCTCCTCGACGTGCTTGCGCGCCCGGCCCGCGAGCTGGCGTACCGCCGCCTCCGACCTGTCGAGCGCCGTGGCGATCTCCCCGTACGGGAAACCGAATGCCTCGCGCAGGACGAACACGGCACGCTCCAGGGGGGAGAGCGACTCCAGTACGACAAGGACGGCCAGGGACACCGAGTCGGCGAGGACGGCCCGTTCGGCGGTGTCGGGGGCGCGTTCGCCGAAGTCCGTTCCGTACGGCTCGGGCAGCCACGGACCGACGTACGCCTCGCGGCGCGACTGCACGTGCCGCAGCCGGTCGATGGCCAGCCGGGTGGTGACTCGTACGAGATACGCACGCGGGCTGCGGACGTCTTCGCGGTCCTCGGCGGACCAGCGCAGCCAGGCCTCCTGCACGACGTCCTCGGCGTCGGCCACCCGGCCGAGCATCCGGTAGGCGACGCCGGCCAGGACGGGGCGGTGCTCCTCGAAGAGCGCGGTCGGATCCATCGGGTCGCTCACGGTGTCGGCGGTCACCGGCCCATCCCAGCCGATGGACCGGGCGCTGTCCACCTCATTCGCCCCACGGTCCCGGAGCGCCCCGGGCACCGCCCCCGTCCACCCGCGCCCGCCCCTTGAACTCCAAGCTACCGAAGGGTAGTTGTTACTGACAGACCGTCTAAGTCCGGAGTCCAGGGATTCCAGGGACCAGGGAGCTGCCCACCATGACCGCCACTGTCGAGTTCACCGTCGAGTCCCCCGGCGGGCCGCGCACCGCGACCGTCACGTACGAGCGCAGGGGGCAGGGCGAGCCGCTGCTGCTCCTGCACGGCATCGGGCACCACTGGCAGGCCTGGGAGCCGGTGCTGTCCGCGCTGTCGGCGGAGCGCGACGTGATAGCCGTCGATCTGCCCGGCTTCGGCGCGTCCCCCGCCCTGCCCGACGGTATGGCGTACGACCTGGGCTCCGTGGTGCCCGTACTGGCCGCGCTGTGCGGGAAGCTCGGCGTGGACCACCCGCACGTGGCGGGCAACTCGCTCGGCGGACTGCTCGCCCTGGAGCTGGGCCGCGAGAAGCTCGTGCGCTCGGTGACCGCACTGTCCCCGGCCGGCTTCTGGACGCAGGCCGAGCGCAGGTACGCGTTCGGCACGCTGCGCGGGATGCGGGTGGCGGCGAGGGCGATGCCGCTGCCGCTGATCGAGCGGCTCTCCCGGAGCGAGGCCGGCCGCTCCGTGCTCACCAGCACCATCTACGCGAAGCCCGGCCGCCGCACCCCGGAATCCGTCGTCGCGGAAACCCTCGCCCTGCGCGGGGCCACCGGCTTCGAACCCACCCTGAGCGCCGGACTCACCGTCCGGTTCCTCGACGACGTGCCGGACGTGCCGGTGACGGTGGCCTGGGGGACGAAGGACCGGCTGCTGCTGCGCCGGCAGGGGCTGCGGGCGAGGGACGTCATCCCGGGGGCCCGGCTGGTCCGGCTGCCCGGCTGCGGTCACGTCCCGATGAACGACGACCCGGCGGCGGTGGCGAGGGTCATCCTGGACACGAGCCGCTGACTCCCGGCCTGCGGACGGGGAACAGGCGGAGAAGCGGAGAAGGTGGGGCGCCGCGGGCGACCGCGGGATCGCAGGGCGTCACTCGGACGGACATCTCCCGTCGTCCGAGGTGGGAAAAGGCAGCGAAACGGCCAGAAGCACACTTAACCCATCAGTCACAGAGCGTTCGTGATCAGGCAACACCGTTCGGCGAGAGTGCTGCCATGACGGACACGAACCGCACCGAGACCTCCCGCGCCACGGCGTCCCACAAGCTTGCCCGCCACCGCCACCACTGGCGGCGCGACCTCGTCGAGCTCGCCGCGCTCTTCACGGCGGTGGCGGTCGCCGACTCGATCGCGAACATGATCGTGCACGGCCCCGACGGCCCCGTGCTGCTCATCGCCTCCGCGGTGGCACTCGCGGCCACCGCGGGCTTCCACACCTGGTGGGCGCGCAAGCACAGTCACGCACCACCGCCACCCCTGCCCGCCCCTGCCGCCGAGCTCGGCCCGGCCCCGGTGGCAGGGGACGAGGGGGAGCGGGAGACCTCGCTGTGGCGAATGCGGACCACCGTCAAGGACGAGCCGGGGTCGCTGGCCGCGCTGTGCACCGTACTGGCCCGGCTGCACGTCGACATCCTGACCCTCCAGACACACCCGCTCGGCGACGGGACGGTGGACGAGCTGCTGCTGCGCAGCCCCGCCGCCCTTGAGGCACGGGACCTCACCCGGGAGGTCGCCTCGGTCGGCGCTCGGGACACCTGGCTGGAGCGTGCCGACGCGCACGATCTGGTGGACGCGCCCACCCGGGTGCTGGGACTGGCCACCCGTACGGCCCTGGACGCCGCCGAACTGCCGCTCGCGTTGCGCCAGTTGCTCGGCCGGTGCACCATCCACTCGATCCCCGCCACCACCTTGACCGGGCGGCCGACCGGCCAGGGCGCGCCCGTCGAAGGCGTGCTGGAGGAGACGGTGATGCGGCTGCGGGACCCGTCCGGCGGGACGCTCACCGTGGAGCGGCCGTATCTGCCGTTCACACCGACCGAGTTCGCGCGGGTGCGGGCGCTGGTGGAGCTGGACGCCCGGCTCGGGCCCCGGCTGCCGCGCAGCCAGGACGTGCTCACGCTGCCCGAGGGCAATGCGATCACCGTACGCAGGGCGGGGCCCGACGACATCGAGGCGGCGCTCGCCATGCACGAGCGGTGCTCCGAGCGGACCCTCAACCTCCGCTACCACGGGCCGGTCGGTGACGCCGACCGTTACCTGGGCCACCTGCTGAGCCCGCGCTACGGCCGCACCCTCGCCGTGCAGACGGCCTCCGGCCGGCTCGTCGCCCTCGGCCACCTGCTGTGGGACGGTGACGAGACCGAGGTCGCGCTGCTCGTGGAGGACGCCTGGCAGCGGCGCGGCATCGGCTCCGAGCTGCTGTCCCGGCTGGTGTCGATGGCGCGCGAGGCCGACTGCGACAGCGTGTACGCCGTCACCCAGGCGTCCAACACCGGCATGGTGGCCGCGATGCGCGGCCTCGAACTGCCCCTCGACTACCAGATCGAGGAGGGGACGCTCGTGGTCACGGCCCGGCTCGGCGCACCGCAGGCTCCGGTACGTCCGACGGCGCCGCGGTACGGGATGACCGCACACGGGCAGCAGAGCGAGCCGAACTGAGCGGTCCGGCGGTCCGGTCACCCGGGAGGCCGGACCGCCCTGCCGCCGCCAGCGCCTCGCACAGGTCGCGCCACAGGTCCTCGACGTCCTCAAGGCCGACCGACATCCTCAGCAGCCGGTCGCTGACCCCGGCCGCCCTGCGGTCCGCCTCCGCCACGATGCGGTGGCTGATGGACGCCGGGTGCTGGATCAGGGTGTCGACGCTGCCGAGACTGACGGCCGGGGTGATGAGCCGCACGCCGCCGATCACCGCGTGCGGGTCCCCGTACACCTCGAAGGCGACCATCGCGCCGCCCAGCCCCGGGTAGTGCACGCGGGCCACCCGCGGGTCCGCGGTCAACCGCCTGGCGAGTTCCGCCGCGTTGGCCGAGGCGGCCCGCATCCGTACCGGCAGCGTGGCGAGCCCCCGCAGCAGCAGGTAGCCGGCCAGCGGGTGGAGAACGCCGCCGGTCGCGAAGCGCACCTGGCGCAGCCCCCGGGCGAACTCCTCGTCGCAGGCCACCACACCGGCCAGCACGTCGCCGTGCCCGCCCAGGTACTTGGTCGCGCTGTGCAGCACCAGCCGCGCCCCGTGCTCGGCCGGACGCTGGAGCACCGGGGTCGCGAAGGTGGAGTCGACGAGCAGCGGCACTCGTCCGCAGGCCTCGGCGACGGCGGCGATGTCGATCTCCGCGAGAGTGGGGTTGGCCGGGGTCTCGACCATCACCAGCCCGGTGTCGGGGCGGATCGCCGCCGCGACGCCCGCCGGGTCGCCCCTGTCGACCCAGGTGACCTCGGTGCCGAGCAGCCCGGCGCCCAACAGGTGGTCGCTGCACCCGTAGAGCGGTCGCACCGCCACCACGTGCCGCAGGCCCATCGACGACCGTACGAGCAGGACCGCGGTCAGCGCCGCCATGCCACTGGCGAACGCGACCGCGCTGTCGGTGCCTTCGAGCCGGGCGAGGGCGTCCTCGAACCGGGCGGTGGTCGGGTTGTCCAGGCGGGCGTAGACGGGCGGCCCCTCCGGGCGCGCACCGGTGCCCGCGAAGTCGTCGATGCGCGCGGCCTCGGCCCGGCTGTCGTAGCAGGGGTACGTGGTCGACATGTCGAGCGGTACGGCGTGCACGCCCAGCGCGGCGAGGTCTTCGCGGCCTGCGTGCACGGCGTGGGTGGCGAGGGCCCGGGGTGCGGGCGCGGATTCGGCGGTCATGGCAGGAGTCTGAACATCCGCCGGGCCGCCTGGGTGAACTGCCGTGCTACGTTCGGCAGATGGCTGATTCCATCGCACTGGACCCGGTCGACCTGCACATATTGCGGCTGTTGCAGAACGACGCCCGGACGACGTACCGCGAGCTGGCCGCCGAGGTGGGCGTCGCGCCTTCCACCTGTCTGGACCGGGTGGGCAGGCTGCGCCGCTCCGGGGTGATCCTCGGCCACCAGCTGCGGCTCGACCCGGCGAAGCTCGGGCGCGGGATCGAGGCGCTGCTGTCCGTACAGGTGCGGCCGCACCGGCGGGAGCTGATGGGACCGTTCGTCGAGCGGATCCGGGCGCTGCCGGAGTCGCGGGCACTGTTCCATCTGACCGGCCCCGACGACTATCTGGTGCAGGTGGCGGTGGCGGACACCGCCGACCTCCAGCGGCTCGTGCTCGACGAGTTCACGTCCCGGCGGGAGGTGGCCCGGGTGGAGACCCGGCTGGTCTTCCAGCAGTGGGACTGCGGACCGTTGCTGCCCGCCGCCGCGGTGAGCGGCGGCGGCCGTCAGGCCGTCGAGCCGGAACGCTGATGACGCGGGCCCCCTCTTCGTACGAGGATGGTCCGCATGGCAGACATCAGCACCCCCCTACCCCGCCAGGTCGCCGACGCGTACCTCGACGCCCTCGTCGCCCTCGACCCCATCCTCGGCACGTCCCTCGGGGTACGGGAGAGCGCCCGCGCCCTGCCCGACTACTCCCCCGAGGGCCGTCAGGCCGTGGCCGAGCTCGCCCGGCACACCCTCGCCGTACTGGACGAGTCGGAGCGGCAGCCGGGCGCGGACGCCGATGCCGAACGGCGCTGCGGACGGCTGCTGCGTGAGCGGCTGACCGCCGAACTCGCGGTGCACGCGGCGCAGGAGGAGTTGCGGCTGGTCAGCAACATCCACTCCCCCGCACACAGCATCCGCGAGGTGTTCACGCTCGCGCCGACCGACACCGACGAGGACTGGGTGGACGTCGCCGAGCGGCTGCGGGGCGTCTCCGCCGCCCTCGACGGCTACCGGCGGTCGCTGGCGCTCGGCCTGGAGAACGGTCTGCTGGGCGGGCCGCGGCCGACCGCGACGTTCGTCCAGCAGCTCACCGAGTGGGCGGGCGGGAAGCGGGGCTGGTTCGAGGAGTTCGCGTCCGGCGGCCCGGTCGCGCTGCGCGCGGAGCTGGACGCGGCGGGCCGTACGGCCACCGAGGCGGTCGTGGCGCTGCGGGACTGGATGCGTGACGTGTACGCCCCCGCCGTCAAGGACGCGCCCGACGCCGTGGGGCGAGAGCGCTACGCGCTGTGGTCGCGCGCCTTCAACGGCACGGACCTCGACCTCGACGAGGCGTACGCGTACGGCTGGGCGGAGTACCACCGGCTGCTCGCCGAGATGCGGACGGAGGCCGAGAAGGTCCTGCCGGGGGCCGCGACCCCCTGGGAGGCGCTCGCCTGGCTGGACGAGAACGGCACCCACATCGAGGGCGTCGAAGAGGTCCGCGTCTGGCTCCAGTCCGTGATGGACGAGGCGATCGAGGCCCTGGACGGCACGCACTTCGAACTCGCCGAGCGGGTCCGCGCGGTGGAGTCCCGCATCGCCCCCGCGGGCGGCGCGGCGGCCCCGTACTACACGACCCCCTCCGAGGACTTCTCCCGCCCCGGCATCACCTGGCTGCCGACGATGGGCGAGACCCGCTTCCCGGTGTACGACCTGGTGTCGACCTGGTACCACGAGGGTGTGCCCGGCCATCACCTCCAGCTCGCCCAGTGGACGCACGTCGCCGGGCAGCTCTCCCGCTACCAGGCGTCGGCGGGCATGGTCAGCGCCAACGCGGAGGGCTGGGCGCTGTACGCGGAGCGCCTGATGGACGAACTGGGCTTCCTGCCCGACGCCGAACGGCGGCTCGGCTACCTGGACGCCCAGATGATGCGCTCGACCCGGATCATCGTGGATATCGGGATGCACCTGGGCCTGGAGATCCCGGCCGACTCCCCGTTCCACCCGGGCGAGCGCTGGACCACCGAGCTGGCCCAGGAGTTCTTCGGTCTGCACAGCGGCCGGCCCGCGGACTTCGTGGAGAGCGAGCTCACCCGCTACCTGTCGATGCCGGCCCAGGCGATCGGCTACAAGCTGGGCGAGCGGGCGTGGCTGCTGGGCCGGGAGAACGCGCGCAAGGCGCACGGGGAGTCCTTCGACCTGAAGGCGTGGCACATGGCGGCGCTCTCGCAGGGCTCGCTGGGCCTCGACGACCTGGTGGACGAGCTGTCGAAGCTCTGATCGGCGCCCGCACGGGGCCGGGCCACCGCGCCCGGTCCCACCCGGGGCAGCTGTTCGGCTGCCCCGGGCGGGGCAGGTGCCACGGCGCCCGCCCGCCCCCGGGGGGTGCTTCAGCAGCCGCAGTCCGCCGCGCCGATCGGGGCCGTCAGGGGATCCGCGTCACGGGTCTGCCGGCCCTCCCAGGTCTCGTACTCGAAGCCCTCCCTGATCCAGTACTCCATGCCGCCCAGCATCTCCTTGACCTGGTAGCCGAGTTGGGCGAGGGCGAGGGCCGCGCGGGTCGCACCGTTGCAGCCGGGGCCCCAGCAGTACGTGACGACGGGGACCCCGGGGTCGAGGAGACGGCCCGCCTGCTCGGGGATGAGGGCGGTCGGCAGGTGGAGGGCGCCGGGCACGTGCCCCTGGTCCCAGGACTCGGTGGACCGGGAGTCGATCACCACGAACCCGGGGTCCTCTCCCGAGGCGAGCGCGCCGGCGACGTCGGAGACGTCCGCGTGGAACGCGAGGGCCGCACCGAAGTACGCCGCGGCTGCCGCGGGCGCGGCGGGCGGGACCCGCAGCACGGAGTTCACGGGCCGGGGGCTGAGCGGCCGGGCGTCGACCGGCTGAGCGTCGGCCGGCTGAGCGTCGACCGACCAGGCGTTGACCGACTGGGCATTGACCGGCTGGGCGAGGTCTGTGGTGGTGTTCGTCATGGCTCGAAATCTACGGGTGAAGATCATTGGCTTGAAGTAGCCTCCCCCTGCACTTCTCTTGATCTGCCGGGGATTCCCCTGTTGTCTGGGCCCATGACCGGATATTCACCGGACGCCACCGACTGGCGCATTCTGGAAGCCCTGCAGCGGGACGGCCGGGCCACGTTCGCGGAGCTGGCGCGGGCCGTCTCGATGTCGTCGAGCGCGGTGACCGAGCGGGTCCGCAGGCTGGAGGAGGCGGGCGTGATCTCCGGGTACTCCGCCGTGGTCGAGCCCGAACGGCTCGGGATACCGATCCTGGCGTTCGTACGGCTGCGCTATCCGCACGGCAACTACAAGCCGTTCCACGACCTGCTGGACGCGACGCCCGAGGTGCTGGAGGCGCACCACGTCACGGGCGACGACTGCTTCGTGCTCAAGGTCGCCGCGCGGTCCATGCGGCACCTGGAGGAGGTGTCGGGGCGGATCGGGGCGCTCGGCTCCGTGACGACCAGCGTCGTCTACTCCTCACCGCTGGCACGCCGTGCGGTCAGCCGGTCCGTCCCTGCCTAGAGGTGGTGGCGGACCGCCGAGCCGTTGCGTTGTTTGACCACTTCGAGCCGGGTTCCGATGCGCTGGCGCAGGTCGCCGACGTGGCTCACGATGCCGACGTTGCGGTTGCGTTCGCGCAGCGCGTCCAGGACGTCGATGACCTCGTCGAGGGTCTGCTCGTCGAGGCTGCCGAAGCCCTCGTCGATGAAGAGGGTGTCCAGGCGCACCCCGCCCGCCTCGTCGGTGACCACGTCCGCGAGGCCGAGCGCGAGGGCCAGGGAGGCGAAGAAGGTCTCACCGCCCGACAGGGTCGAGGTGTCGCGTTCGCGGCCCGTCCAGGAGTCGACGACGTGCAGGCCGAGGCCGGCCCGCCGGCTGCCCGTCCCGGCGCTCCGCTCGTCGGAGTGGACGAGCGTGTACCGGCCGTCGGACATCCGGTGCAGCCGTGCGGTCGCGGCGGCGGCGACCTGTTCGAGCCGGGCCGCGAGCACGTACGACTCAAGGCGCATCTTGCGTTCGTTGTCGGCGGAGGTCCCCGCGGTCAGTCCGGCGAGGCGGGCCACCCGTTCGTACTCCGTGCGCAGCGGGCCGAGTTGGCGTGCTTCGGCCTCGGCCTGCCGCGCGAGGCGGGCCAGTGCCGCGCACCGGCTCCTGGCCGCGTCGTACGCCGAGGTGGCGTCCCGCTGTGCGCGTTCGGCGGCGGCGAGTGCGTCCTGCGCCGTCCGCGGGTCGGCGCCGGGCTGCTGCGCCGCGTCCGCCGCGTCGGCCTCCCGCAGCCGCTCGGCGACCGCCGCCCGTTCGGACTGCCAGGCGTCGATGCGGTGCTGGAGCTCGCGCCGGCGAGGGTCGTCCAGGAAGGCCGCGCCCGCGTCCTGCGGCGTCGCGAACCCGGCCTTGAACGCGGCGTCGGCCAGCGCGCCGTCGGCCTCCTTGAGCCGCTCCGCCGTCACCTCGTGGGCGCGGACCGTCTCCGCCGCTCCGGCGAGCAGCTCGACCCGGTGCCGCAACAGCGCGAACTGTTCCTCCACACTGCCCGCTTCTCCGCGTGAGCGGGCCAGCTCCTCCTCCAGGGAGGTGAGTTCCCGGTCGAGGGCCTCGCGGTGGGAGGTGCGGGCGGCGCCACGCCGTGCGGCCTGCTCCCGCGCCTCGACGCGGCGGGTGTACTCGCGCTCGGCCCGGTCGAGGGCCTCCCTCGCGGCGTGCATGTCGCCCGCACCGGTGCGCGCCGCGGTGTACTCGCGCTGCACCTGGTGGGCGTGCGCGGCGAGTTCCGCGACGCTCGCACCGCCTGCCTCGGCCTGCGCGGCGGCGAGGGTTTCGCGCAGCCGTGACAGTGCGCTCTCGGCCTGCGTCCTGGCGGCCTCTGCCCTGCCGTACGCCTCCTCGGCCTGCTGCTCGGCGGCCCGGTCGACGTGCCGCGCCCCGGCGCGGGCGGGGGCCGGGTGCTCGGTGGCGCCACAGACCTTGCAGGCCTCGCCTTCGCTCAGGCCGGCGGCCAGCTCGGCGGCGATCCCGCTGAGCCTGCGCTCGCGCAGGTCGAGCCAGCTCTCGCGGGCACTGCCCGAACTGTCGCGGGCGGCCCGCACCTCGTCCTCCGCCGTGCCCACCTGCCGGCCGAGTTCGTCACGGCGGCGGGCGGCGTCGAGCCGGGCGTGGGCCGGTTCCACCTGCGACTCCAGGTGGCCGGCGCGGGTGGCCGCCTCCTGCGCGGCCTCGATGCGCTCCTGGTGAGCGCGCCGTACGCCCTCCCACCCGGCCAGCCACTCGTCGGCGTCCTGGCGCAGTTCGTCGTCCGCGCGGGCCTCCCGGTCGAGCGCGGCGCGTTCGGCGCCGAGTTCGGCGGTGCGGCGCTCGGCCCGGCGGGCGGCGTCGAGGCCGCCCAGTTCCTGCCGCATCCGGCGTTCGCGCTCGGCGAGCTGGTCGACGCCGGCGTCCGCGAGGGACGCGGGGAGCCGGCCGCGGGCCTGCTCACAGTCGCGGCTCGCGATCCGGTGCTCCCGGTCGGCTGCGTCCCGCAGGGCCAGTGCGGGTGCCACCCGGTCGGCGGCCCTGGCCAGGTCCTGGCGGGCGCACAGCCGCTCGTACTCCTCGCGGCGGGCGTCCAGGGCGTCGGCGCGCCGCCGGGTGTCGGCGAAGCGCTCCTGGAGCCGGAGCAGTTCGCGCTGCTCCTCCAGGACGCGGCGGGCCGCTGCCTGCCTGCTCCCGGTGGCCGCGACGGCGAGGTCCGCGAGGTCGCGGCGTTCGGTGGCGCCGCTGCGGATCACCGCGGCCCACCCAAGGACCGACGCGGCGAGCCCCGGGTCACCGGGGCGCTCCTCGGGCCGCGGCAGGTCGGCCGCGGCCGGGCCCGCCGCCTCCGCCGTCCGTTCGGCGAGCGCGAGGAGCCGGTCGTCGCCTGCCTTGACCTGCTGCTCGGCGGTGCGCCGCAGTTCGGCGAGACGCTCCTCGACGGCGGCGAACCTGCGGGTGTCGAAGAGCTTGCCGAGGAGTTTGCCGCGGGCTTCCGCGTCGGCACGCAGGAACCGGGCGAAGTCGCCCTGCGGGAGCAGCACGACCTGGCAGAACTGCTCGCGGTTCATCCCGACGAGCTGGCCGATCTCCTCGCCGATCTCCTGGTGGGAGCGGCTCAGGGCCTGCCACTGCCCCGAGTCCGCGTCGTACTCGCTCAGCCAGCTCTGTGCCTTGTCGGTGACGAATCCGGTGCGGCGGCCCTTCTTGGGACGTTGCTGGGCCGGCCTGCGGGTGACCGCCAGCCGGCGTCCGCCGACGGTCAGTTCGAGGGCGACCTCGGTGGGGAGGCCGGGGGCGGCGTGGTCGCTGCGCAGGGTGGGCCCGCGCCCTTCGCGTGCACCGGGCACCGATCCGTACAGCGCGAAGCAGACGGCGTCCAGGACGGAGGTCTTGCCCGCACCCGTCGGCCCGTGCAGCAGGAACAGTCCCGCGCCGGACAGCGCGTCGAAGTCGACCTGCTGGGTGGAGCCGAAGGGGCCGAAGGCGGTGATGCGCAGGGAGTGCAGTCTCATCGGGCGACCTCGCGCACCGTCTCGTCGACCCGGACGTCGTCGAAGACGCCCCGCAGCACGGCCCGTTCCCGCCCGTCGGGGCCGCTGCCGCCGCGTACGTGCGCCACGAAGTCCTCCGCGATCTGCTGGTCGTCGCGCCCCTTGAGCCGCTGGGCGTACGAGACGTGATCGTCCTCGGGGCCCCGGTCGGGGGCGAAGACCAGGCTGACGGTGTGCGGGAAGCGCGCGCAGAGCCTGGCCATCGGGTCGTCCGGGCGGACCGGGTCGGTCAGCGTCGCCTCGACCCAGGAGCCCTCGTGCCCGTCCAGGGCGGGGTCTTCGAGCAGGTCCTCCAGCCGGCCGCGCAGCCGGGCGAGCGGGCGGGGCGCGGGGCAGTCGAGCCGGTCGGCCCCGGCGATCTCCCCGCCGGGGCCGAGGTCGATCAGCCACATCGTCTTGCGGTGGTCGGCCTCGGAGAAGGAGTAGGCGAGCGGCGATCCGGAGTAGCGGACCCGCTCGGTGACCCGCTGCGCGCCGTGCAGATGACCGAGCGCGACGTAGTCGACGCCGTCGAAGACCCCGGCGGGGACGGCGGCCACCCCGCCGACGGTGATGTCCCGCTCGCTGTCGGACGGTTCGCCGCCCGCGACGAAGGCGTGCGCCAGGACGACCGAGCGGGTGCCGGCGGGCCGGGAGGCGAGGTCGGCGCGGACCTGGTCCATGGCGGCGGTCAGGACCTGTTCGTGCCGTGCCTTGGCCGCGCCGAGCTGGTCCTTCACGAGCGCGGGCTCCAGGTAGGGCAGTCCGTAGAAGGCCACGTCGCCGTGGTCGTCTGACAGCATCACCGGGGTGGCGCAGCCCGCCGGGTCGGTCCGCAGGTGGATGCCGGCCCGCTCGATGAGGCCCGCCCCGACGCCGAGCCGGCGGGCCGAGTCGTGGTTGCCGGAGATCATCACCGTCGGCACCTCCTCGGCGGCGAGCCGGTGCAGGGCCATGTCGAAGATCTCCACCGCGGCGAGCGGGGGCACGGCGCGGTCGTACACGTCCCCCGCGACCAGCACCACGTCCACCTCGTGCGCGCGAACCGTCTCGACCAGGTGGTCGAGGTACGCGGCCTGGGCGTCGAGCAGTCCCACCCGGTGGAAGGACCGCCCGAGGTGCCAGTCGGACGTGTGCAGAAGCCTCATGGTTCACGAGAGTAAAGGGAGGGTCCGACAATCAAGACGGCAACGGTGGAATCCGCCTCACCACCGGCCTCACGCGTCACCGGCCGGACCTGCCGGGATCCGCCCGGAGGGGCCCCGCGGAGGTACGACCCTCGAATGCTTCGGGCCGAACCCGCCAAGCCGCCCGTGGGCACCCGGAACGACCCGCGGAGGGTGTGCTTCGAGCCGTCCCCCGCGCCTTCGAGCCGTCCCCCGCGCGACCCGCCTCAGCCGTCGCCGTACGCCTCGCCGCCCAGCTCGAACCCGGCGGTCCCCGCCGTCGCGTCCGCGAGCCAGCTGCGGAAGGACTCCACGTCGGAGTCGGGCAGTCCGATGCCGATGGTCACCGCCTCCCCGTACGACACCTCGCGCACGGAACGCCCGGTGGTCCGCAGGTCGTTCTCCAGCTTTCCCGCGCGCTGGTGGTCAATCGTGACGGTGGCGAGCCGGAAGCGGCGGCGCGTGACGGTGCCGAGCTCGTCCAGTGCCTCGCCGACCACGCCTCCGTACGCCCTGATCAGGCCACCCGCGCCGAGTTTCACACCGCCGTAGTAACGGGTGACGACCGCGACGGCGTAGCGCACCTCGCGGCGCATCAGCATCTGGAGCATCGGGACACCGGCGGTGCCGCCCGGCTCTCCGTCGTCGCTGGCCTTCTGGATCCCCGCGTCGGCGCCGACCACGTACGCGTAGCAGTTGTGGGAGGCGGTCGGGTGCTCCTTGCGGACGCGCGCGACGAAGTCCTGTGCCTCCTGCTCGGTCGCGGCGGGTGCGAGCACGCAGAGGAACCGGGATCGGTTGATCTCCGTCTCGTGCACGCCCTCGTGGGGGACGGTCCGGTACTGCTCCTGCATCCACCCACCCTATGCGGACCTGGCGAAACGTCGCTGCCGGGGAATCCGTCGGCCCGCCCGTACGTTCTGTCCCCAGACCCACTCTCCTTGGAGGCACGGCATGTACGGCGACCCGGCGACCATCCGCAGGATCCTGACCGAGAGCGGCGACACCTGGGCGGTGGTCGGCCTGTCCACGAACGAGTCGCGTGCCGCGTACGGGGTGGCCGCGGTCCTCCGGCGCTTCGGCAAGCGCGTCGTGCCGGTGCACCCGAAGGCACAGGCGGTGCACGGCGAGCAGGGGTATGCGTCGCTGGCCGAAATCCCCTTCCCCGTCGACGTGGTGGACGTGTTCGTCAACAGCGACCTGGCGGGCCAGGTGGCCGACGAGGCGGTCTCGATCGGGGCGAAGGCGGTGTGGTTCCAGCTGGGCGTGGTGGACGAGGCGGCCTACGCCAGGACCACGGACGCGGGCCTGGACATGGTCATGGACCGCTGCCCGGCCATCGAGATCCCGCGCCTGGGCTGAGAGAGACGACACCTCACGGCCGGCACCCGCGCCGCGCCTCGCCTCGCCTCGCCTCGCCTCGCCTCGTCGGCATGCTTCGTCAGCGTACGGACGGGCAAGGTCGGCCGTACGCTGCCGCGCGTGCCTCGAAGCCCGGCGGCAGCCAGCCGTGCGAGAGCAGCCGCGGGTGCGCGGGGAACGCCGCGTAAGCCGCCAGCACAAAGATCAGCGACGCCCAGAGGCTGTGCAGGCGCACCGTGGTGTAGCCCTTGCCGTTGATGTCGTGGAAGGCGCACTCGAAGGTGTCGGTGGCGACCAGGTCCATGGTGGACAGCCCGTCCCAGCCGAGGTCGAGCCAGGTCTGCGGGTGCGAGAAGATCGCGCGGCGGTCGGTGACGGTGACCTCGCCCTGTCCTTCCAGGACCCAGCGGGGCTGGGCCGCCGCCTGCGCCTGCTGTCTGCGGGCGTTGTTGCCCATGGCGTTCACCGCGAGGGCGCCGACGACGAACCCGGTCGAGCCCATCGCCATGGTGCTGGTCTGCGTGTACGAGCCGTCGCCGACGGCCCGCCAGGTGGACCGGGCGGCGGGACCTGCGGCGAGCGACAGCTCGCCGGGGGCGAGCCGGGCGGTGGTGGGCAGCGGCGGCCGGTGCGCCAGGCGGCCCTGGGTCAGGTCGTGGACGACGCCGCAGGTGTAGAGCAGGTGATCGTCCATCGTTCCCCAGGGCGGCCCCCCTTGGGCGCCCGGGTGCGGCTGGATCGGGCCTGGCCGGCCCGGCTGCGGATGGCCCGGCTGCGTCTGCCCTGTCTGCATCCGCACCGGAAAGGTGTTCTCGTCCACGGGTCCCCCGTCCGACAGCCTGGATCGTTCACAGCCATGGTAGGGATCCGCCTCCGGTCGGTCACCTCACGGGCGGAATCGACACCGCCATCGTCATCTCCACCGCCGTCGTGCCGTCGTTGCGGTACGCGTGCGGGGCGTCGGCCCGGAAGGTGGCCGAGGTGCCGGCCGGGACCGCGTGCGAGATGGCGCCCACCACCAGGGTGAGTTCGCCCGCGGTGACGCGCAGGAGTTCGGTGCTCCCGGGCGGGTGCGGGTCGGAGCTGTGTGCGTCACCCGGCGTCAGGTGCCAGGCCCACAGTTCGAGCGGACCGCGGCTCTCGGTCCCGACGAGGAGCGAGGCGTGGCTGCCCGCCCCGGTGGACCACATGCGGACGGCCTGCTCGGCCGCCACCAGACGTACGGGCACGTCCTGTTCGTGGTCGAGGAGCGTGCTGATGCTGACGCCGAGCGCGTCGGCGAGCTTCACGGTGATGCCCACACTGGGGTTGGTGCGCGCCTGCTCGATCTGGATGATCATGCCGCGGCTGACGCCCGCCCGGGTGGCCAGCGCGTCGAGGGTGAATCCCCTCTCGCCGCGCCAGCGTTTGAGGTTGCGGGCGAGCGACTGCGTGAGCTGGTCGAGGTCCGACACGTTCCGTCCGTCTCAGGAGGTGGCCAGGCCGTCCACTATTTTGGACGGACGGTCCACTTTACTGGAATGTCCGGCAGAGCTGCGGGCCTGCCGCCCGGAGTGCGGACGAGCGCCGGCCGGGCTACGAGGCCTCCTGCTCCAACTCGGCCAGTGCGACCAGCTGTTGCGGAGTGATGTCGTGCGGTATCGGGACGGGCGCGGGGGTGCGCATCGGCGGCTGCCACCCGTCCTCCTTGTCCCAGCGGCGTACGATCCGCGCGGGCGCGCCCGCCACCACCGCGTGGTCGGGGACCTCACCTCGCACGACGGCTCCCGCCGCGACGACGACGTTGCGGCCGAGCTTCGCGCCCGGCAGGATCACGGCGTTGGTACCGACCCAGCAGCCGGGCCCGATCTCCACCGGTTCGGTGCGGGGCCACTGCTTGCCGACGGGCTGCTCGGGGTCGTCGTAACTGTGGTTCGTCGAGGTGACGTAGACGTGCGGGCCGAAGTAGCAGTCGTCGCCGACGGTGACCGTGGTGTCGGCGATGATGTGGCTGCCCCGGCCGAGGACGACGCCGTTCCCGAGGGTGAGTATCGGGTCGGGACCGAGGTCGAGGTCGGGCATCATCCCCGCGGTGAGCGTGACGTGTTCGCCGATGATGCAGTAGTCGCCGAGGTGGATCCAGGGCTCGCCGAAGACGGTGCCCTGCGGGAAGGCGAGTTTGCTGCCGTGGCCCAGGGAACCGAAGCGCAGCCGCCCTGGACGCTGTGCACTGACCGCACCCGCCTGCTGGACCAGCCGCCAGCCACTGTGCACGGCCCTGGTCGTGGCTCGGCGCCGCCAGAGCGCGGCGGCGGAGAGGGCCTGCGACGCGGATCCCGTCAGGGCGGAGAAGGAGAACGTGTTTCTGTTCTTCGGCACCCGCACACGGTAGTCGTCAGGGGCCCGGCTGTTGGAAAAGGCCGCCTGTGATCTGCGCCCCAACGCCGGCGTGGACGAAGAGGGCCGCGCGGGTATTGGGTCGTGAACGAAGTGGGCCGGTGCGGCGCACCGGGCCGTGGACGAAGAGGGCCGCGCGGCGCACTGGGACGATGCGCCGCACGGCCCTCCGCTGTTTCCGGCCCTGCTGGTACTGCCGGTGGTGCCGTACTGCCGATGGTGCAAGTCGTTCTGGTGGCTCCGCTGATTCTGGTGTCGCCCGGGTCAGAGCAGAACGCCCAGGCCCAGAACCAGAACGAGGCCGTGGTGGTGCCACGGTCCTTCGTCGCAGAACACGTGCCCCTGGTGCCTTCAGCAGCGGGCGGCCGCGGCCGCCGGCGCGGCCGTCCGCTCGACCGTGCTCGCCGTAGCGATGCCTGCGAGGGGTGCGACGGCGGTGACGGCCAGGGCCGAAGCCGCCACCGCCCGCCCAGCTATGGTGCGCATCTGGGACTCCTAGGGGGAGGAATTGGGACGCACTTAGGCATACCGTGCACCCTCCGCCCTATTACGGGGCCGACCCGCTTACCTCCGTTCGGACCCGCGGTGCGGCCGGTCGCAGCAGTCCGGCTCGCGGGACCGGCCGAAGTGTGCCTCACGCCCCGTCGGACTGCACACCTGCCGACGAGCGGGCCTGCGCCACCGCGTCGCCGTGCTGCTTGGCCAGGTCGCGGTACATGAGGGCGTTGAGCTTGATGCCCTCGCGCTCCTCCGGCGTGAGCTCCCGCCGCACCTTCGCCGGAACACCGGCGACGAGCGAACCCGGCGGCACCGTCATGCCCTGCGGAACCAGCGCCTGGGCGGCGATCAGCGAACCGGCGCCGATGACCGCGCCGTTGAGGACGGTGGCCCCCATGCCGACGAGGACGTCGTCCTCCACGGTGCAGCCGTGCAGCACGGCGTTGTGGCCTATCGAGACGCGCTCCCCGACGGTGACGGGGAACCCGGGGTCGACGTGAACGGTGCAGTTGTCCTGGACATTGGAGTCCGCGCCGATGACGATGGGCCCGCAGTCGGCACGCAGCACGGCGTGGTACCAGAGGCTCGCGCCCTCGGCCATGGTGACCTCACCGACGACGACGGAGGTCGGGGCGGCGAAGGCCGCCGGGGAGAGCCGCGGCTGACTGCCGTTGACGCCCATCACCAGGCACTGGCCGGGGCCGCCCGGCTGAGCTGCTGCTTCTGTCATGAGGTGCTCTCCTTGGAACGTGGCGGACGAATGATCAGTCTGCGGTCCCCGTGGCGTTGGCCGCCACGGTCCCCGAAGCCGTCGTCGACCGGTCCGTCCCCACCGCGACCGACTGCGCCCCTGCCTGGTCCGCACCGGCCTCGGGCTGCCGCGCTGAGTCGGCCTCCGCCTTCGCGGCGGCCTTCTTCGCCCGGTTCTTCAGCACCAGCATCGAGGCGACCCCGAAGAGCACCGCGGCAAGCAGGCCCAGCCAGGAGAAGCGCTTCAGCCACGCCTCGGCGACCACACCCACCGAGTAGATGACGGCCGTCGTGCCGCCCGCCCAGACGATGCCGCCCAGCACGTTGGCGATGAGGAACTTCCAGTACGGCATCCGCAGTACGCCCGCGAGCGGTCCGGCGAAGATCCGGAGCAGGGCAACGAAGCGGCCGAAGAAGACCGCCCACATGCCCCACTTCTGGAACGAGCGCTCCGCCATGGCGATCTGCGCCTCGCCGAAGTGCTTGGGGAACCTGTTGCCCATCCAGGCGAGCAGCGGCCGTCCGCCCTTGCGCCCGATCGCGTACCCGATCGAGTCGCCGATGATCGCACCCGCCGTGGCGCACGCACCCAGGATGTACGGGTTGATCTCACCGTGCTGGGAGGCGAGCAGCGCCGAACTGACGAGGACGATCTCACCGGGCAGCGGGATGCCGAGGCTCTCCACCCCGATGACCACCCCCACCAGGATGTAGATGCTCACCGCCGGCACGGTTTCGAGCCAGTGCTGGACGTCCAAAGCCGGTTCCTCCGTCGTACCTGGATGCGCACGGGCAGAGCCGCCCGGCCGGCGCCCGAGCGGCGCACGCCGGGCAGCCTACCTGGCTGGTCACACCGTGGCGGCGGGTGCGCCGGGCCGCCTGCCGCGGCACCGGACGTACGGGAGGGCGGCCCCTGCCCCATTCACACGGAGGAGGCGCCGCCCCGTTGACGTCTGCGCAACAGCCCCGGCGGGCCTACTTGTTCGGAGCGTTCGGGCGCAGTGTCCAGACGACGGTCATCTCCCCTGTCACCGCCCCGTCCTCCCGGGTGATCGCGATCTCGACGGGGAACTCCGGGCGCTCACCGGCGTCCAGCTCCGCCACCACGTCGGCGATCGGGCGGCCCAGGGTGGCGGTCGCGGTGACCACGCCCATGGCGAGCTTCTTGTAGCCGATCTCGGCCTTGACGGCGAGCGGCACGGCGCGGGTCAGCTGGTCGCCGAAGGCGGCGATCACGATCGCACCGCTCGCCGACTCGGCCAGGGTGAACATCGCTCCGGCGTGCGGTCCGCCGACGTGGTTGTGGTACTCGCCGCGGTCCGGCAGGCGGACGACGGCCCGCTCAGGGGTGGTCTCCAGGAACTCCAGGCCCAGCGTGCGGGCCATGGGAACCGTTGCGGCGAGCATCTCGCCGACGGACATCTGATCTGCGCTCATACCCAGTTATGTTACCCATGGGTAGCCTTGTTTGGCCATCCCTTCCCGCAACCCTTCACCTTCCCTCCAGGGGCGGCGGTGGCCCTGCCGTCGGCGCCCCTCTATGGTTACGCGTCATGTGGCCAGGACAGCAGCCGCCCGGGGGCGAGCAGAATCCGCAGGACAAGAACCCGTACCAGCAGCCGGGGTACCCGAACACACCGCCGCCCGGGATGCCGCCGGCCGGTGGCCCGCCCGTGACCCCGCCGCCCGGCGGCCACCAGCAGCCCGCTCCGGCACCGGGTTACGGATACCCGGCGCCCGGCCCCGTACCGACGTCGCCCGGGGCGAACCCGTACCAGGAGCAGACCGGGGCGAGCGGCTACCAGCACCAGTACGGAACGCCCGCGCCGCCAGGACCACCCGTGCCCGGCGGTCCCGGTGGTCCCGACGGTCCGCGGAACGAGCGCAAGAAGACGGTCATTACCGCTGTCGTCGCGGGCGTGGTGGTCATCGCCGCGCTCGTGGGCACCGGCGTCTTCGTCCTCAAGGACGACAAGGACGGCAAGGGCGGCACGCCGCAGGCGGGCGGGGACAAGAACTCCCAGGCGCCCGCCACGAAGCAGCCGACCGCCCCGCCCGCGTCCGACCCGGCGGCGCCCGCCCCCGGCGGCAGCGCGAGCAACCCGCGTGCGGGCATCGACACCAAGCCGACCGTTCCCGGCTGGAAGGTCGTCGTCAACCCCAAGCACGGGTCGATGTTCGACGTCCCGCCGGACTGGGTGGCGGCCTCGTCCGACAGGCTCATCGGCTTCGAGGACGACGCGGGCAAGACCATCGCCATCATGTCCGCCCCCGCGACGCTGAAGGCGAAGTGGTGCTCGGAGACCGACAAGGACGGGGAGGTGGACGACACCTCTCTCTCCCAGACAGGCACCACCGGCACCATCACGGGCTCGAAGACCACCGCCGACGTGGCCGAGGGCCAGGCGGGAAACTGGGCGTACGGCGGCTACGGTCTGAACGACAAGGACAAGGTCAAGGTGGGCAAGGCCAAGCCCTGGACCACGACCTCCGGCCTCACCGGCAGCCTCTCGACCGCCACCGTGGTCGGCGTGAAGAAGACCTCCCGCTGCGTCACCGACGGCAAGGCGTACGCCTTCGGCTTCAAGAACGCGCAGGGCGACTTCAAGACCTGGGTCCTGCACAGCGCCAAGGGCGTCAAGGACGAGGTTCCCGAGGCCCTGGTCACCAAGATCCTCAACACCGTCCGCCTGACTGGCTGAGCCCCCCGCACCGGGCGTACTCCCGCAGGTGGGCGGGGTACGCACCGGTCTTGTTCCCGCAGGTGGGCGGGGTACGGAGCGGGCGCGCTCCCGTGTCCGAGCAGTGGTACGCCCGTTCGGTTTGGCAACTGGGGGCGGCGGGGGCGATAGTCCCTCAGTGACCTCTCCCGCCGACCCGCCGCCGTCCGCGGCCGCACGCCGCCGCCCGTCCTGGGCGAGCCGCAACTACTCGCTGCTCACGGCGTCCGCCGTGGTCACCAACCTCGGCTCGAACGGGGCGCTCATCGCGGCGTCCTTCGCGGTCCTGGCCGCCGGCGGCACGGCGGGCGACGTGGGACTGGTCGCGGCGGCCAGGACCGTACCGCTGATCCTCTTCCTCCTGATCGGCGGCGCGGTGGCCGACCGGCTGCCCCGGCACCGGGTGATGGTCGCAGCCAACGCCCTCAACTGCGTCTCGCAGGGCCTCTTCGCGTTCCTGGTGCTCACCGGCAGCCCCGGTCTGTGGCAGATGATGCTGCTGGCCGGGCTCGGCGGCGCGGCGCAGGCGTTCTTCAACCCGGCCGCCGAGGGGATGCTGCTGTCGACCGTGACCGGTGAACAGGCCGGGCGGGCCTTCGCGGTGTTCCGGATGGCGACCCAGGGCGCCGCGATCGGCGGCACCGCGCTCGGCGGCGCGATGATCGCGGCAGTCGGGCCCGGCTGGGTGCTCGCCATCGACGCGGCCGCGTTCGCCGTCGCGGGCGCGATGCGTGCGTTCCTCGACGTCAAGCACATCCCGGAACGGGTGCGGAGCAGCGGAATGCTCTCCGACCTCCGGGAGGGCTGGCAGGAGGTCGCTTCCCGGCCGTGGCTGTGGGGCATCGTGGGGGCGTTCTCCGCGATCAACGCGGTGGTCGCGGCGGCCGAGGCGGTGTACGGGCCGCTGGTCGCCGAGGAGCACCTGGGCGGCGCCGCCCCGTGGGGCTTCGCACTGGCCGGGTTCGGCGCGGGCACCGTCCTGGGAGCCGTGGTGATGATGCGTTGGAAGCCCCGACGGCTGCTGTTCTCCGGTCTGCTCTGTGTCTTCCCGCTCGCCCTGCCCTCCGCCGGCCTGGCGGTCCCGCTGCCCGCGTGGACGCTCGTCGCCGTCATGTTCGTCACCGGTGTCTCGCTGGAGATGTTCGGTGTCTCCTGGATGACCGCGCTGCACCAGGAGATCCCCGAGGAGAAGTTCTCCCGCGTCTCCTCGTACGACTGGCTGGGCTCGCTCGCCATGGTGCCGATCGCGACATCGCTCGCGGGGCCCGCCGAGAACGCCTTCGGCCGCTCCAACGCCCTCTGGGGTTCGGCCGCCCTGATCGTCGTGCTGACGGTGGCGATGCTGATGATCCCCGACGTACGCAACCTCCGCCGCCGCTCCCCCGATCCGGTGCTCGCGGCGGAACCCGCCACGCCGGGACCGCCCCCGGAGCCGCACCTCACGCCTGCGCCCGCTCCCTCGCCCCTGCCGTCCGCCCAGCTGTCCTCACCCGATGCCGAAGGCACCGGCGGGCGGCTCGGGTGACGCGACCGCGTCCGCGTCGGGGACCGCTGCCGCTCCTCTGACGAACCGGTCCAGCGCGGCGCCGTGCTCGACCCGCGCGGGAAAGGCGTCAGCCGCCGTACGACGGGCCAGGGAGACGGTGTCGATCGGCCGGCGGGAGGCGACGAGCACCGCGTTGCCGAACCGGCGGCCGCGCAGCACCCCTGGCTCCGCGATCAGCGCGAGCTCGGTGAACTCCGTGCGGAACGTGGCGAGTTGGGAGCGGAGGAAGTCGAAGGGCGCCCCGTCGGCGAGGTTCGCCGCGTAGATCCCGCCGTCGCGCAGCACCCGGGCCGCCTCGCGCGCGTAGCCGACCGACGTGAAGGCGGCAGGCACCCGGGAGCCGCCGAAGACGTCCGCGATCAGGACGTCGGCGCAGTCGGCAGGGGCTTTCTCCAGCCAGCCCCGCCCGTCCTGGCCGTGCACCGTGATCCCGGCCCCGCCGTCCGGCAGCGGCAGGTGCTCGGCGACGAGTGCGAGCAGCCCCCGGTCGGCCTCGACGACTTCCTGCTGCGAGCCGGGCCGGGTCGCGGCGACGTACCGGGGCAGTGAGAGCCCGCCGCCGCCGAGATGGACGACGTCCAGGGGCTCGCCGGGCCCCGCGGCGCCGTCGACGACGTGAGCGAGCCTGCGCGCGTACTCGAACTCCAGGTACGCGGGGTCGTCCAGGTCCACGTACGACTGGGGCGCACCGTCCACCGTGAGCACCCAGGCGTGCGCGCGGTCGATGTCGGGCATCAGGCGGGCGGTGCCGCCGTCGACGTCCCGGACGACCGGTACGGAATCGTTCATCCGCCGATTGTCCCCCGGCCGCCGGCCGCCCTTCGACCCGGCACCGGGCGGACAGGCCCGTCCCCCGTCCGGTGGTCGCTGCCCGGGGCGGCCCGGTCCCGCCCCTGGCGCGGGGGCGGAGCCGGGCCACGGCCGGGGTCAGCCGACCAGGGATCTCTCGGTGGCGCCGAGGCCGAGGATCTTCACGGCCTGGTAGTAGGTCCAGGCCGTGGAGTCGCACGAGGTCTTCTTCGCTCCCGAGTACTGGGAGCAGACCCGCTTGAGGTCCGCGTAGAAGGCGTCGTCGATCCGTGCCTTGTTGGCGCTGAACGTGCCGGCCGCCTTGTAGTTGCGGTAGCCGAAGTCGTGCCGGGCGCACGAGGTCTGGAACGGGAAGCCGAACGGGTTGTCGGGCGACGTGGAACAGTAGTCGGTCGTCCAGTCGAAGCCGTACGCCGACCAGTTGCCCTGGTTGGCGCGCGCCGAGACCCAGGACTGGTAGCTGGACGCGCTGGTCTGCGTCCAGCCGCTCAGCACCTGCGGCTTGTCGGCCGGAGCCGCGGAGGCCGGAGTGGCGAGCGCGAGTACGGCGGCGGCGGTGGCGAGCCCGGCGGCGAGAAGACGGCGCATGGAGGTTCTCCAGTCTGCGGGGCACCGGACGGATACCGGTGCGGCGGGCTACAGACTGTGAGTAACCGTCAACTGTGGAGAAGGGTTACCCGAAAGCATCACCGTGCCTGCGGGGAACCTCTACGAACCGGGGCCGGCACACCCCGCGGGTTCACCCCGCCGCAAGCTGCGGCGGGGTGAGAACGGCTTCAACCGCCTTGCACGGAGGAGCAGTTGAGCGGCCGGTCGGGCGCGGGGTGTGTTCTCCCGCAGGCGGACCGGCCCCGCCCCCGGTGCGTCACTTCAGGGTCGCGGCGAACTCCGGGACCACCTTGTCCAGCGCGTACGAGACGGACAGGACCGAGTCGGTGGCGAAGGCCGTGCTGAGGTCCGACTTCGGGTCGAAGACGATGTCGTGGCCCGCCTTGACCGCGGGGATCTCCTTGTACAGCGGGTCGTTCTTGATCTTCGACGCCTCGACACCGATGGGCGCCATGACCATCAGGTCCGCGTCGAGCATGTCGAGGCTCTCCCGGGAGACCTCGACGGAGAAGGACTTGCCCGCCTTGGCGTCGACGGCGGGGTTGTTCTTGAGGCCGAGGCGCTCCAGGAAGTCCACCCGGCCGCTGCCCTTGACGTAGGCGCCGTACCCGACGCTGGTGAGCGAGCCCGCGGTGACGGTCTTCCCCTTGAACTCGGGGTGCTTCGCGGTGGCGTCCTTGAACTTCTTCCCGGTCTTCGCGATCAGCTCCGCGCCCTTCTCGTGCAGACCGAGAGCGTCCGCGACCATCTTGGTCTGGGTCTCCCAGTTGGTGAGGTACTGGTCGCCGCCCTTGGGCACGCCGACGGTGGGCGCGATCTTGCTCAGGGTGTCGTAGCGCTTCTGGTCGCCGCTGGACTTGGTGTCCAGGATCAGGTCCGGCTTGAGGGAGGCGATCTTCTCGAACTCCGGCTCCAGCGTGCCGATCTTCTCCGGGCTCTTGTTGTAGAGGCCCTTCGCCCACGGGCCCACGCCCTCGCCCCCGAAAGCGAGCCAGTCACTGGCGCCGACCGGCTGGACACCGAGGGCGAGCGCGGTCTCCGCGTCGCCCCAGCCGAGCGCCACGACGCGCTGCGGCTTCTTGTCGACCTCGATCTCGCCGAACTTGGTGGCGACCTTGACGGGGAAGCCCTTGTCCCCGGAGGAGGCGGCCGGACCGCCGTCGTCCGACGACGAGGAGCAGGCGGCCAGGGAGCCGGTGAGCGCGAGCGCGGCCACCACGGCGGCGACGGAGTTGCGCCGCGAGGACCGGGCCGAACGCCGGGCGAGGGAGGACATACGCGAATGAGCCATGAAGTGCAGCCAGCCTAGGTGTGAGGTGGATATTCCGTGTGCTTCCCCCCGGTGCCGGTCAGCCCACGCGGTGGCGGCCGATCGGAACGATCATTGGGGTGCCCGACACCGGGTCGGGCACCAGGGACGAGCGCATCCCGAAGGCCTCGTTCACCAGTTCTTCGGTGACGACGTCCTTCGGCACCCCCTCGGCGATCACCCGGCCGTCCCGCATCGCGACGAGGTGGTCGGCGTAGCGGCAGGCCAGGTTCAGGTCGTGCAGGACGACGGCGATGGTGGTGCCGTGCTCCTCGTTGAGGTCGACGAGGAGGTCCAGCACGTCCAGCTGGTGGCTCACGTCCAGGTAGGTGGTCGGCTCGTCGAGCAGCAGGATGTCGGTGCGCTGGGCCAGCGCCATGGCGATCCAGACCCGCTGGCGCTGGCCGCCGGAGAGTTCGTCCACCGGCCGTCCGGCCAGTTCGAGCACGTCCGTGGCGAGTAGCGCGTCAGCGACGGCCGCGTCGTCCTCGGGGGTCCAACGGCGGAACCAGCCCTGGTGCGGATAGCGGCCCCGGCCGACGAGGTCGCTCACGGTGATGCCGTCCGGTGCGACGGGGGCCTGCGGCAGGATGCCCAGCCGGGCGGCCACCTCGCGGGTCGGCATCGAGTGGATGTCCCTGCCGTCCAGCAGTGCCTGGCCGGAGACCGGGTTCAGCAGCCGGGCCATGGCACGCAGCAGCGTCGACTTCCCGCAGGCGTTCGGACCCACGATCATGGTGATGCGGCCGGGCGGGATGTCCAGACTCAGTCCCCGTACCACTTCGCGGCCGTCGTAGCCGAGGCGGATGTCCCGTGTGCCGAGGGTGGATCCGGCGCCCATGCGCGTGTCCTTCTGCTCGTGAGTCATGGCCGGGCGGGCCTGTGCGCGGGTCTCGTCCGTCAGGTCCCGGTCGTGCGGCGTGGTCATCCGGCCCTCCCCGTGCGGTTGGCCCGTGCCAGCAGCCACAGCAGGTAGGGGGCGCCGATCAGGCTGGTCACCACGCCGACCGGGAACTGGCTGGACCACAGCAGGTGCTGCGCGGCGAAGTCGGCGGCGGTCACCAGGAGGGCGCCGGTGAGGGCCGCGGGTACCAGCGCCGCTCCCGAGCCGGGCACCAGCCGCCTGGCCACCGGCGCGGAGACGAACGCCACGAACGCGACAGGGCCCGCCGCCGCCGTCGCAACCCCCGCCAGGGCGACCGCACAGCCGAGCAGCGCGAGACGGCTGCGTCCCACATGGGTGCCAAGGCCCGCGGCGGTGTCGTCGCCGAGCTGCATCGCCCCGAGGTCGCGGGCGGCGAGCGCCGTCAGCGGGAGCAGCAGCGCCAGGGCGCCGAGCAGCGGCCACACCTGCTCCAGGGAGCTGCCGTTGAGACTGCCGGTCAGCCACACGAGCGCCTTCTGCGCATCGGCGACCTGGGCGTTCGTCAGCAGGTACGAGGTGATGCTGGAGAGCCCGGCCCCGATGCCGATGCCGACCAGCACGAACCGCTGTCCCGACACTCCGCCACGCCGCGAGACGGAGTAGATGAGGGCGGCACTGACCAGCGCGCCCGCGAGCGCGGCTGCGGACAGGCCGATACCGCTGACGGCGAAACCGAGGGAGGCCAGCACGGCCGCCGCACTCGCTCCCTGGCTGATGCCGATCACGTCGGGGCTGGCCAGCGGGTTGCGCAGCAGGGCCTGGAACAGCGCGCCCGCGAGTCCGAAGGCCAGGCCGACGAGGAGCCCCAGCACCACGCGCGGCAGCCGCAGCTCCACCACGATGAAGTGCGCGCTGCGGTCGCCGCCGCCGAACAGTGCCTTGACGACGTCGCCGAGCGGCACGTTCATGTCGCCGAAGCTCAGCGCGGCGCAGAACACCGCGACGACGGCGACGAGCAGCACCAGTTGCACCAGGACCACGCGGGCCCGTCCGCGCCGGCGCACCGCGTGCAGGCGCTGCACGGCCACGGCGCGCATGTCCGTGTTCGTCCCGCTCACAGCTCGGCCAGCTTTCTGCGGCGTACCAGCAGGACGAAGGGCACCGCCCCGATCACGGCGGTCAGGATGCCCGCCTGGACCTCTCCGGGCCGGGCGATCACCCGCCCCACGATGTCCGCCGCGAGCAGCAGGACCGGGGCGAGCAGGGCGCTGTAGGGCAGGATCCACCGGTAGTCGGGGCCGGTGAACATGCGTGCGGCGTGCGGCACGACGAGCCCGACGAACGCGATGGGGCCGACGATGACGGTCGCCGCCCCGCAGAGGAGGACCACCGCGAGCGCCGACGCCGCGCGGGCCGCCCCGACCCGCTGGCCGAGGCCGCGGGCGAGGTCGTCGCCGAGCGAGAGGGCGTTCAGCCGGGGGCCGAGGAGCAGCGCGAAGGCGGTGCCCACCACGAGGAAGGGCAGTGCCTGCCAGAGCACGGCGGGGTCGCGCCCGGTGAGCGAGCCGACCTGCCAGAAGCGGTACTGGTCGAACGACTTCGAGTCGGTGAGCAGCATCGCGGTGGTCAGGGAGAGCAGCGCCGCGCTGGTGGCGGCCCCGGCCAGGGCCAGTTTGACGGGGGTGGCGCCCTCGCGGCCCATCGAGCCGATGCCGTACACGACCAGGGAGGCGACCAGAGCTCCGGCGAAGCCGAACCAGATGTACCGGCCGGGGTCGGAGAGGCCCAGGATGCTGAGCGCGAACACCACGGCGGCCGAGGCGCCTGAGTTGACTCCGAGGATTCCGGGGTCGGCGAGCGGGTTGCGGGCGACTCCCTGCATGACCGTGCCTGCCAGGCCCAGTGCGACGCCCGCCAGCAGGCCGGACACCGTGCGCGGAATCCGTACCTCGCGCAGGATCAGCTGTCCCTTGTCGGCCAGGTCGGGATCGGTGATTCCCGGCAGCAGGTCGGTGAGGGACACGTCACCGGCGCCGACCATGAGGCTGGCCCACAGTGCGACGAACAGCAGCGCCGCCAGTACGAGAAGTCCGGCCGTCAGCGCCGGGGCTCCGTGGCTGCCACGCGCGGGCCCCGAGAGAGTCGAACCGGTGGAGGGTGCGCCGCCCGGGGACTTCGTCAGGGCTCGGCCCTTCAATGCCCTCGCCCTTCGGGGCCCTGGCCCGCTCGGCTGGTCCCAGCCATGGTTTCAACCGCTCCTTGCTCCGCCGGGAGCGCCTCTCAGCTGCCCATTTCGACTTCGGTAAGGTGAGCCTAACATCTGCTTTTGGCCACTTGATTCTGCCGACTTTGAGGTTCTCCGTGCCTGATGCCGCGATATCCGCACCCGTGCCCCCGCCTTCCGAGTACTCGCCTCGGACCCACCTCTGGCGGGAGCTCGGGTCCGGTGAGGAGCTGACCGAGCTGCTCGGCGCGCCGCACCCCATCGTCATCGACAAGGTGCACGGCGAACTTGACGAGGACGACCTGGGGATACTGGCCCGCTCCCCGTTCTGCATGCTCTCCACCTCGGACGCCGAGGGCAATTGCGACGCCTCCCCCCGCGGCGACGCGCCCGGGTTCGTCCACGTGCTCGACGCGCGGACCGTGGTCCTGCCCGACCGTCCCGGAAACCGGCGCAGCGACAGCCTCCGCAACGTCCTGAGCAACCCGCACGTGGGCCTCCTCCATCTGGTGCCCGGCAGCTCCGAGATCCTGCGTATCAACGGCCGGGCCCGGATCCTGACGGACGCCCCGTTCTTCGACCTGCTCACCGTCAAGGGCCGGCGCCCGCAGCTGGCGCTGGTCGTGGACATCGACGAGATCTTCCTGCACTGCTCCAACTCGCTGCGCCGCTCGGACCTCTGGCAGCAGGAGGCCTAGGAAAGCGCCGTCCCGACGTCCGGTCGTCCGGACATCGGGACGGCCGCGGGACGGGTCAGCCGACGACCTCGGTCACCGTGCCCGCGCCCACGGTGCGCCCACCCTCGCGGATCGCGAAGCCGAGGCCCGGCTCCAGCGGGGTGGGACGGCCGAGCTCGACCGTCATGGTGACGGTGTCGCCCGGCCTGGCCACACCCGCCTCGCCGAGGTCGACGTCACCGACGACGTCGCCGGTACGGATGTAGAACTGCGGCCGGTAACCGGTGGCCACCGCCGTACTGCGACCTCCTTCGCGCGCGGACAGCACGTACACCTGCGCGCGGAACTTCCGGCCCGGCGTCACGCTGCCGGGCGCCACGACCACGTGCCCGCGGCGCACGGCGTCCCGCGGCACGCCACGCAGCAGCAGAGCCACGTTGTCCCCGGCCTCGGCGGACTCCATCGGCTTGCCGAAGGTCTCCAGCCCGGAGACCACGCTCTCCACCCCGGCGCCGAGCACCTCCACCCGGTCGCCGACCCGCACCGTGCCGCGCTCGACCGCGCCGGTGACGACGGTGCCGCGCCCGGTGATGGTGAGGACGTTCTCCACCGGCAGCAGGAACGGCGCGTCGACGTACCGCTCGGGCATCGGCACGTAGGTGTCGACCGCGTCGAGCAGGGCCTCGATCGCCGCGACCCAGCGGGGGTCACCCTCCAGCGCCTTGAGGCCGGAGACCCGCACCACCGGCGCCGCGTCGCCGCCGTAGCCGTTGGCGGTCAGCAGTTCGCGGACCTCCAGCTCGACCAGGTCGGTCAGCTCGTCGTCACCGGCGTCGGCCTTGTTGAGGGCGACGACGATGTGGTCGACGCCGACCTGACGGGCCAGCAGGACGTGCTCGGCGGTCTGCGGCATGATGCCGTCGAGCGCCGACACGACGAGGATCGCGCCGTCCAGCTGGGCCGCTCCGGTGACCATGTTCTTGACGTAGTCGGCGTGGCCCGGCATGTCCACGTGGGCGTAGTGGCGGGTGTCGGTCTCGTACTCGACGTGGGCGATGTTGATGGTGATGCCGCGCGCGGCCTCCTCCGGCGCCCGGTCGATCCGGTCGAAGGGCACGTAGCTGGTGCCGCTTCCGGTGCCGCGCTCGGCGAGGACCTTGGTGATGGCGGCGGTCAGGGTGGTCTTGCCGTGGTCGACGTGCCCCATGGTGCCGATGTTGAGGTGCGGCTTGGTGCGGACGTATGCCGTCTTGGGCATGGCTTTTTCGTTCCTCTGCGGAGTACTGCGAAGCGTGCGGGACCCCCTGGGCCGGCCGACCCTCCCCGTGTGGGGTCCGCCGGACGCGCTGCGGGAAGGGTCAGCTTCGGGCGCCGCCGAAGGGCGCTGCGGCAGCTGCTGCCGCGGGGAACGCGGCGTGTGCCGCGGGGAGGAGTTCGATGACGGCAGCCTTCGGCGCGCCCGCGACTGCGGGCTGCGCTGTGAGGAAGGCGTACCGGAACATGCGGCTGATCCTGCCCTGTGCGCCCGTATCGGTCGAATGGTTTTCCGCGGGGCCCGGCGCGCCGCCTCGGGCGCGAACCAGCGGGAGAGGCGCCCGGCGCCGTCCTCCTCAGCCGTTCGGGTCAAGGGGGTGGTGCGAGGCACATTACGGCGATCACACACGTATGTCGGTTAGTCTCCCGGGATGTTCGACCAAGCCACCCGGGCCACGGCAGCCCGCACGGAAACACCGCGCACGGTGCGCTGCGCGAGGGCGCTGATGTCGCCCTGGTCGCGGCTCGCGCTGCTCGCGGTCGTGCTGGCGTCGGCGGCCACGGCGGTCCTGCTGTACGAACCGCAGAAGATGCTGGCCGACGGCTGGCCACCACAGTTGGGCGGCGTCACGGCCGCCGTGCTGTTCGGGGTGGCGTACGGACTGTGCACGGTGGCCTTCGTCCCGCGGCCGATTCTCAACCTGGCGGCGGGCGCGCTGTTCGGCACCGCCCTCGGCCTCACCACGTCGATCGGCGGCACGGTACTGGGCGCCGGCATCTCCTTCGGTCTTGGCCGGCTGCTGGGCCAGGACGCGCTGCGGCCGATGCTGCGGGGGCGGGTGCTGCTGGCGGCCGACGGTGTGCTGAGCCGGCACGGCTTCCGGTCGATGCTGGCGATCCGGCTGTTCCCCGGGGTGCCTTTCGCTGCCGCGAACTACTGCGCCGCCGTTTCGCGGATGCGGTACCTCTCGTTCCTGTCGGCGACCGGGCTCGGTTCGATCCCCAACACCCTCGCGTACGTCATAGCCGGCAGCGAGGCCTCGTCGCCGCGGTCCCCCGCGTTCCTGATCTCCACGGGTTTCATCGTGGTGTCGAGCGTGGCGGGAGTCGTGGTGGCTTGGCGCAAGCGCCACTCGATCGGCCGTTCCGCGGGGCAGCGGTCCGCGGCGGCGGACGGGCCGCGGACGGCAGCACGGACGCGGCCGGGCGCGCAGGATCCGGCGCCCGGAGAGGCGCCGGGCGCGGGCGCAGCATGTCCGGCCGGCAAGGTGCACTCACTGGTGAAGGCCTCGGCCTTCCCCCTGCCGAACAAGTGAACACCCGCCCTCGCCTGGGCAGATGAACATCCGGTCACGACACCGAGCCACGCCCGTCGCCCGCTGAACACCCCCAGGACACCTCCCGCGGGTACGCTGCGCACCACTCACCCCACCCTCCGCGCGGCGCAGTGCTGCGCGCACACCCGGGACGGCGCCACCCCATATGAGCTGGTTCGAATCCTTTGTTCTTGGTCTGGTCCAGGGGCTGACCGAGTTCCTGCCCGTCTCGTCGAGCGCACATCTGCGCCTGACGGCAGCCTTCGCCGGCTGGCACGACCCGGGGGCGGCGTTCACCGCGATCACGCAGATCGGCACTGAGGCCGCGGTCCTCATCTACTTCCGCAAGGACATCGCGACCATCGTCTCCGCGTGGTTCCGCTCGCTGCGGGACAAGTCGATGCGCGGTGACCACGACGCGCAGCTCGGCTGGCTGGTGATCGTCGGCTCGATCCCGATCGGCGTGCTCGGCGTCACGCTCAAGGACCAGATCGAGGGCCCGTTCCGCGACCTGCGGCTGATCGCCACCACCCTGATCGTGATGGGTGTCGTGCTCGGCGTCGCCGACCGGCTCGCGGCGCGCGCGGAGGCGAACGCGGGCTCGGCCCGCCACCAGGCGGGCAACCACCGCAAGACCCTCAAGGACCTCGGCGTCAAGGACGGCCTGATCTACGGGTTCTGTCAGGCGTTGGCGCTGATCCCGGGCGTCTCCCGCTCCGGCGCGACCATCAGCGGCGGTCTGCTGATGGGCTACACGCGTGAGTCGGCGGCGCGGTACTCGTTCCTGCTGGCGATTCCCGCGGTGCTGGCTTCGGGGGCGTACGAGCTGAAGGACGTGGGCGAGGGCCATGTCTCGTGGGGACCGACGGCCTTCGCCACGCTGATCGCCTTCGGGGTGGGGTACGCGGTGATCGCGTGGTTCATGCGGTTCATCTCCTCCCGGAGCTTCATGCCGTTCGTGTACTACCGCATCGCCCTCGGCATCCTGCTGTTCGTCCTGGTCGGCACGGACGTCCTGAGCCCGCACGCCGGCGAGTCGGCGGGAAGCTGAGCGGTACGGGAGGGACGCACGGAAGCTGGGCGGTACGCCCGGGAGGGGCGGACGGACGCTGAGCAGCACCCCCGTGAGGGACGCACGGAAGCTGAGCGGCACGCCCAGGGACCGCGGCGGAGAAGCGAGCCGCGGCCCGCCAGGGCCGCCTCGGGCGCCCCGTCCGCGTCACTACTTCGCCGTTCCCACCGCCGCCGCCGCGTCGACGATCCCGAGCCCCAGTTTCGGCAGTTTCTGCGGGTTCTTGGCGGTCGTCCTGATCGCCGCCATGATCTGGTCGGGGTTGCGGTCCTGGGAGTGCAGGAGGGCCGCCACCGCCGATACGTACGGCGCCGCCATCGACGTCCCGTCCAGCGTCCCGTACCCGGTCCGGTTCTTGGCCGACTCCTTCGTCGCGTACGTCGGCAGCGTCGAGAGGATCTTCACGCCGGGTGCGCTCACCGCGTCCTGGGCACCGAAGTTCGAGAAGTCCGCGGGCCTGTTCGCAGGGCCGCTCGCGCCGACCACCAGGACGGGGGTCCGCGGCTTGTACGGCTGGAGGGCCGTGCCGTCGTTCCCGGCCGCCGCGACCACCACCGCACCCTTCGAGTGCGCCGCCGCGATCGCCGAGTTGAGGACACCGCCCTTGAGCAGGCGGGCCATCAGGCCGGACTCACCGAGCGAGAGGTTGATGACGTGGGCACCGTGGTCGGCGGCCCAGGTGATGCCCTTGGCGATGTCGGCGTCCTTGCCGCTGCCGTCCGCGCCCAGCACCCGTACCGGCATGATCTTCGCGTCGGGGGCGCCCCCCGCGATGCCGACGCCGTTGTCGGTCGCCGCGGCGGCGATGCCGCTGACATGCGTGCCGTGGCCGTTCTTGTCGGTGGGGTCGTTGTCGTTGTCGACGAAGTCGTAGCCGTCGACCAGCCGGCCCTTGAGGTCGGGGTGCCCGCGGTCCACGCCCGTGTCGACGACCGCGATGACGGTGTCGTCCCCCTTGGCCCTGTCCCAGGCGTCGGGCAGCTTCAGCGAGGTCAGCGCGTACTGCTGGTCGCGCATCGGGTCGGGTTTCGTCGTCCCGTCACCGCATCCGGTGACCAGGGCGGCCGAGGTGACCGCGGTCGCCAGCAGGACGGAGGCCGTTCGACGCACACCCACAGCAGCACCTCACGAATGACCGGTTGATTATGGAATGGCACGTATCGGCCGATCGTAGAAGTGCCCGCGTCCCGGCGCACGGCGAGCACTCGTGCCCCACGGGCCCTTGGCGCCGCGCCCCCGCTGCCCGAGACTGACCCGATGACCCAGCGTGTGGAGCTCGCGACCGTAATGGACCGGCTGGCCGTCGACGCGGTGATCACCGGTTACGCCGTGGCCGTCGACGACGGCGACTGGACGGCGTACCAGGCACTCTTCACCCCGGACGGGCGCGCCGACTACCGCTCGGCCGGCGGCATCGAGGGCCCCGCGCGCGAGGTCGCCGGATGGCTTGCCGAGATGCTGTCGATGTTCCCGGTGCGCCAGCACCTGATCGTGAACCGGCGCCTGGAGCTGGAGGACCTCGACGGGTACACCGGGGACAGCGCCGTGCTCCAGGCGGACTACCTCAATCCGATGCGACTGGACCGGCCGGGCGGGACGAACGGCGACGCAGGCGCGCCCAACTTCGTCACCGGCGGGCGCTACACCTTCGGGCTGGTGCGCCGCGACGACGGCGCGTGGCGGGTGCGCCGGGTGACCGTGCACGAGAAGTGGCGGCGTACCGGCGCCCCGTAGCAGCGGCCGGCGGACGCCCACCGTGGGCGTGGGCGCGGTCCGGCGGGCGCCCGCTGTGGGCGTACCGGCGCCCGTAGCGGCGGTCCGGCGGGCGCCCACTGTCCCCCCGCCCGCCGCTCCCCCACACTGGGGGCAATCACTCCGGTGGCGAGGAGGCGCGCGGGATGCCGAAGCACTGGGTGTCGCCCGCCGGGCCGGGCCGCCCGCTCGGGTCGGCGTGGGGGCGCGGGGCCGCGGCGGTTCTCGCCGGGGCACTGCCCGTGCTCGTCTTTCCCGCGCCGGGCCTGTGGTGGTTCGCCTATCTCGCCCTGGTGCCGTGGATGCTGCTGGTCCGCTCCGCGCCCACCGGGCGGCGGGCCGCGCTGGACGGGTGGCTGGGCGGTACCGGGTTCGTCCTGGCCGTGCACCACTGGCTGGTGCCGAGTCTGCACGTGTTCACCGTGGTTCTGGCGGCGCTGCTGGGTCTGCTGTGGCTGCCGTGGGGGTGGCTGGTGCGCAACCTGCTCGGCGGCCGACCGACCGTGCCGCGGGCACTGGCCGCCGTCGCCGTGCTGCCCTCCGGCTGGCTGATGATCGAACTCGCCCGGTCCTGGGAAGGTCTCGGCGGCCCGTGGGGCCTGCTCGGCTCCTCCCAGTGGGACGTCACGGCCGCACTCCGGCTGGCGTCGCTGGGCGGGGTGTGGCTGGTAAGTCTGCTGGTCGTCGCGGTGAACACCGCCGTCGTGCTGCTCGTGTCACTGCCGTACGTACGGGTGGCCGCCGCGGCGGCGCTCCTCGGCTGCGCGCTGACGGCCGGGGCCGCCTGGCTGTGGGCGCCGCGCCCCGAGCACGCGCACACCGCCCGCGTCGCCGTCGTGCAGCCGGGGGTCTTCGACGGCGTCGGGAGCGCCGAGCAGCGGCTCGCCCGCGGCGAGGAGCTGACCAGGAGGCTGGCCGGGCAGCGCGTCGACCTGGTGGTGTGGGGCGAGAGCAGCGTCGGCGTGGACCTGCCGGCCCGCCCGGACGTGGCGGCGCGGATCGCCGCCCTGTCCCGCCTCGTCGGCGCGGACGTCCTCGTCAATGTGGATGCGAGGCGCTCCGACCGGCCCGGCATCTTCAAGTCCTCCGTGCTGGTGGGGCCGCGGGGCCCGACAGGTGCGCGTTACGACAAGATGCGGCTGGTGCCGTTCGGCGAGTACGTGCCCGCCCGCAGCCTGCTCGGGTGGGCGACCTCGGTCGGCAAGGCAGCGGGTGAGGACCGGATGCGCGGCAGCGCACCCGTGGTGATGCCGCTGCCGAACGGGCTGCGGCTCGGGCCGCTGGTCTGCTTCGAGTCCGCGTTCCCCGACATGAGCCGACGGCTGGCCAGGGACGGGGCCCAGTTGCTGATCGCGCAGTCCGCGACCTCGACCTTCCAGGAGAGCTGGGCGCCCGCCCAGCACGCCTCGCTCGCCGCGCTGCGGGCCGCCGAGACCGGGCGGCCCGTCGTGCACGCCACCCTCACCGGGGTGAGCAGCGTCTACGGCCCTGACGGTGCTCGGCTCGGCGCCCCGCTGGGCACCGACGAGAGCACCGCCGCCGTCTACGACGTACCGCTGGCGCGAGGTCTCTCCCCGTACGCGAGGTACGGCGACTGGGCGCTCTGCCTGGCGATGGGCGTGCTGGCCCTGCTGTTCGCGGCCGAGGCGGTGCGCAGCTTCAGGAAGCCTGCTCCAGAGCCCTCCGTACCACCTGCTCACACAGCTGGTGGGTCGCCAGTGCGTCCCGTGCGCCGATGGACCGCTGTGCCCGTACGGCGTCGAGGAAGCCGGTGACGGCCTGCTCGATGCCGCGCTGGCGGGCCACCGGAACCCAGTCGCCGCGGCGCCTGACGCTCGGCTGCCCCTTGTGGTCGACGACCTCGGCCAGGTTGAACACCTGCCGCTTGGTGTCCTGCCCGGACACTTCGAGGACCTCCTCGGTGGAGCCGGAGAGGCGGTTCATGGTGCCGATGGCGGTGAAGCCGTCACCGGAGAGCTGGAGGACGACGTGGTGCAGCAGCCCGTCGACGATCCTCGCCCGCACGTCGACGTGGTCGATCTCGCCCGGTGCCAGGAAGCGCAGCGTGTCGACGACGTGGATGAAGTCGTCGAGGACGAAGGTGCGCGGGTCCTCGGGCAGGCCGACCCGGTTCTTCTGCATCAGGATCAGTTCGCGCGGGTGCTCGGCACACTGGGCGTAGGCCGGCGCGAGGCGCCGGTTGAAGCCGACCGCGAGGCTGACACCACGCTCCTCGGCGAGCTCCACCAGCCGTACCGAGTCGGCCAGTTCGTACGCGAGGGGCTTGTCCACGTACGTGGGGACGCCCGCCTCGATCAGCCGGCTGACGATCTCGGGGTGGGCGGCTGTCGACGCGTGCACGAACGCGGCGTCCAGACCCTGCGCGAGCAGGCCGTCGAGCGTGGTGTGGGTCTGCCCGGCCGGCACCCGGTGGGTCCGCGCGACCCGGGCCAGGTTGGCGGGGGTGCGGGTCTGCAGGTGCAGCTCGGTCTCCGGCAGGGTGGCGAAGACCGGCAGGTAGGCCTTCTGCGCGATGTCTCCGAGCCCGATGACGCCGACCTTCACGGGGGTCTCCCTCTGTAGCGCTGTGCCTGTTGTGCCTGGTGGACGGGGCTTCTCGGGCAGCATACGTGCGCCGCGGCGACCGCCGGACGCCGATACCCACCGCCACCACTACAGAAGTAGTGGGCCGGGTAGATTGCTCCCATGACCGCGCACACCTCCTCTCCCGCCGCCCCACGCTCCGAACTGATCGCCGACGCGGCCCTGTCGCTGCTGGTCGGTCGGGGCATGCGCGGACTCACCCACCGGGCCGTCGACGAGGTCGCGGGCCTGCCCCAGGGCTCGACCTCGAACTACGCACGCACCCGGCAGGCGCTGCTGGAGGCGGCGGTGCGCCGCCTGGCGGTCCGCGAGGCGCACGCACTGGGCATGGCGGAGCTGCCCGGCCCCGCCACGAACGCGCCCGCGGGCACGGACAGGGACCCGGCCCGAGACACCGAGGCACTGCTCGACCTGCTCGCGCGCGTGCTCCACGGCTATCTCACCGGTCACCGCGATCTGCTCGTCGCCCGCTACGAACTGAGCCTGGAGGCCACCCGCAGGCCCGAACTGCGGGAGTTCTACGACGCCACGGGGCGGGCCGGGTTCCGGGAACCGCTGGAGGCGATGATGACGGCGGCCGGATCGAGCACCCCGGAGCGGCACGCGCTGTCCCTGGTGGCATGGGTGGAGGGGCTGATGTACTCGTGCGCCGCGGGCTCCTACCACTCGTCGGTGCCCAGCGAGGAGGAACTGCGCACCGGGTTCGGGGAGTTGCTCCGCGGGATGCTCGGGCCGACCGCGTAGGCGGGGTGTGCGCGCCTCACTCGTGCGGGGCAACATCGGGCTCCGATCTTCCCCCGGGTGTGCGCGATCGGCGGAGTGGCGCGGGTGCAGGACGAGCCCACTCCCCCGCCGGCCGGCCCACTTCCCCGCCGGCCGGTCCACGCGCCCTACGGGCCGTCCGGCGCGAGCCACGCCTCAAGCCTGCCGACCGCCGCCCGGACCCCCGTGCCGTACACGTCGTCGGCCAGGGAGTCGCAGAGGCTCCTCGCCCGGCGCAGATGGATGCGGGCCGCCTCCTCGCGGCCGAGCTTCACGTAGTCGGCGGCAAGGTTGAGGTGGAGCGAGGGGTGGAACCCGAGGAGTTCCGCCGAGCTCCCCCCGGTCTGCCCCGGCGCGCCGCCGTCCCGCCCGTCGGCCGCGGCCAACGCCCGCAGGTCCCACAGCAGTTCGTCCCGTGGGTCGTCCTGGGCGTCCGCCATGTAGTGCGCCACCATGCACCGGTGTCGCGCGTCGGCGAAGGCGTCGAGCTCCTCCCAGAGGGCGCCGAACCTGCTGCGCGCCTCCTGCCGGTCGCCGGCGTGGAGCAGCATCGCGGTCTGCCCGATCCTGGTCGTCACCGTGTCCCCGGGCGCACCCTCGCCGTCCCCCTGCTGCTCCACCACCGCGGCCTCCGCTGAACCCCGTACGCGCACCTGCGCCCGCACTCACTGGTACCGGTGACGCTAGCCGCAGCAGACCGCGATCGCGGTCAGGCTCAGCCCAGGTTCGGCACGGTCCAGTCGATCGCCTCGTGACCCTGCTCGGCGACCGCCGCGTTTATCTGCGTGAAGGGCTGCGAGCCGAACCACTTCTTCGCGGACAGCGGCGAGGGGTGCGCGCCCTTCACCACGGCGTGCCGCTCGGTGTCGATCAGGGGGAGCTTCTTCTGTGCGTAGTTCCCCCACAGGACGAAGACCGCGGGATCGGGGCGGGCGGCGACCGCGCGGATCACCGCGTCGGTGAACTTCTCCCAGCCCTTGCCCTTGTGCGAGTTGGCCTCGGCCTTGCGCACCGTGAGGACCGCGTTGAGCAGCAGCACGCCCTGCTCGGCCCACGGCATCAGATAGCCGTTGTCCGGGATCGGGGTGCCCAGCTCGGCGTGCATCTCCTTGTAGATGTTGCGCAGGGAGGGCGGGGTCCGCACGCCGGGCCGCACCGAGAAGCACAGTCCGTGCCCCTGGCCCTCGCCGTGGTACGGGTCCTGGCCGAGGACCAGGACCTTCACCCGGTCGTACGGGGTGGCGGCGAGGGCGGCGAAGACCTCGTCCCGCGGCGGGTAGACCGGTCCCCTCGCCCGCTCGTCCTCGACGAACTCGACCAGCTCCTTGAAGTAGGGCTTCTCCAGTTCCTCGCCGAGGACACCGCGCCAGGACTCGGGCAGCATCTGGATGTCGGTCACGTCAACAACCTCCGGTGAAAGATCCGTTCTCGTCGCAAGAACCTACCGGCCACCACTGACAACGCCCGACCGTCCGCGACCACCGCTGTCCGGACTGCCTCTCCCCTCGCCCGCCCGGGGCCGCTACCAGCTCGTCTTGCGGAACAGCTCCCACACCTGCATCACGGTCTGCGGGTCCAGCGCCCGCTCGGTGCCCCCGATGTCCTCGGACGCGGCGACGTACATCTTGCCCTGCCACAGCGGCAGCAGCCGGACGTCACGCATCAGGATCTCCTGGGCCTTCACGAAGTGGTCGGCCGCCCGTGCCCGGTCGTTCTCGCGGCGCGACTTCGGCAGCAGGTCCTCGGTGATCTCCGGCACCACGTAGGGCGTGGAGATCGCGTTGCGCTCACCGACGAAGGGGGACACGAAGCTGTCGGGGTCGGGATAGTCCGGTGCCCAGCCACGGCCGAAGACCGGGTAGTCCCCCTTCTGCACACCCTTGCGGAAGTCGTTCCAGGGCAGGCCCTTGACCGTGATCCTGAACAGTCCCGACGCGTCGAGCTGACGCTTGAGCTCGGCGAACTCCAGGGCGGTCGCCGAACCGTAGCGGTCGGTGGAGTACCAGAAAGTCAGCGGAACCGGCCGGGTGATGCCCGCCGTCCGCAGAATGCTCCTGGCCTTGGCAGCGTCGGGTTCGCCGTACGTGTCGAAGAAGTCGGTGGTGTGTCCGGCGATGCCGCTCGGCACCATCGAGTACAGGGGCTCCGACGTGCCCTTGAAGACCTTCTCGACGAGGGCCGTCCGGTCCACGAGCTGGGCGATCGAGCGCCGGACCGCCGGGTTGGCCGCGTTCGGGTCCTTCGGGTTGAAGACCAGGTAGTGGATCTCCGAACCGGGCGACTCGGTGACCTTGACCGGGCCGTCCGACTGCTGGTGCTGGAGGCCGACCACCTGCTCCGCGGTCAGTCCTCGGAAGGTCGCGTCGATCTGCTTGGCCTTGAGCGCCTCGACCATCTTCCGCGAGTCGTCGAAGTACCGGATGGTGACGGCGTCGTTCTTCCGGTCGGCGAATCCCTTGTACGACGGGTTGCGCACCAGGTCCGCCCCGGAGTCCGCGCCCTCGGGCCGGTAGGCCTGGAGGTTGTAGGGGCCGGAGCCGGTCAGGGAGTTGCCGGTGCGCAGCCGGTCCGCCGGATAGGCGGCCGGGCTCACCAGCGACATGCCGGGGGTGGCGAGGACGAACGGGAAGGTCGCGTCGGGCTTGTTGAGGCGGAAGACGACCTTGTCCGCCCCCTGCACCTGGACCTGCTGGAGGCTGCTCAGCAGTCCGTCGGGGCCACCGTCCGCACCGATCTTGCGGATCCGTTCGATCGAGTGCCGGACCGCGGCGGCGTCGAGCTTCGTACCGTCGGAGAAGGTCAGTCCCGGCTTGAGGGTGCAGGTGTAGACGCGGTGGCCGGCGTCGTCGAAGCCGCATGCCTTCGCCGCGTCCTCGGTGGGCTCGACGCTGCCGGTCGGGTAGCTCAGCAGGGTCTGGAAGACGTTGCGGTACAGCTCCCAGGAACCGTCCCACGCGCCTGCCGGGTCAAGTGTGCTCGGCTTGCTGGTCGTTCCGACGGTTATCTTGCTCTCCATGTCGGAACTGTCCTCGGACAACACCCCGCAACCCGCCAGCAGGGATATGGCCGTGAGGGCGGCAGCGGCCCTCGAACTCCTGGCCCGGTCAAACACGTGCACGCTCCTCGATCAACCGTGGGTCGGCAGACCATACCGCAACGGCCCGCCGGAACAACGGAGTTGTCCAGCGGGCCGATCACCGTTTCAAAACAATTGGTTCACGGGGCGGGCGGTGGGCCCGTGCGCGGGCCGACGCGCACCCGCAAGCCACGACCGACGCACCCGCACGCTCGGTCCCGCGCACCCCGGTGAGCACTCCTGCGTCAGTGCACCCCTGCGTTGAGGAAGATGCCGCCGTCCACGACGAGCGTCTGACCGGTGATCCAGTCCGACTGCTCGGAGGTGAGGAACGCGGCGGCGCCGCCGATGTCGGACGGCACGCCGAGCCGGCCGAGCGGGTACGCGGCCGCCGCCTCGGCCTCGCGGCCCTCGTACAGCGCCTGGGCGAACTTGGTCTTCACGACGGCGGGCGCGATCGCGTTGACGCGCACCTTGGGGGCGAACTCGTGCGCCAGCTGGAGCGTCAGGTTCACCATCGCGGCCTTGCTCATGCCGTACGCCCCGATGAAGGGCGAGGCCGAGACCCCGGCCACCGACGCGATGTTGACGATCGCGCCCCCGTTGACGCCCTGCCAGGCCTTCCAGGTCTGCTGGGCGAAACCGAGCGCCGAGATGACGTTGGTCTCGAAGACCTTGCGGGCGACGTTCAGGTCCATCTCGGCCATCGGGCCGAACACCGGGTTCGTACCGGCGTTGTTGACGAGGAAGTCGACCCGGCCGAAGGCCTCCATCGTCCGCTCGACGGCGACGGCCTGGTGGGCCTCGTCGTGCGCCTTGCCCGCGACACCGATCACCCGGTCCGTGCCGAGCTTCTCGACCGCTTCCTTGAGCGCTTCCTCGCCGCGGCCGGTAATGCACACCCGGTCACCGCGTGCCACGAGCGCCTCGGCGATGCCGTAACCGATACCCCGGCTGGCGCCGGTGATCAGCGCGACCTTGCCGCTGTCCTGCACTTCTTGCGTCATGAGCGTGATCCCCTTGGATACGTGCGAGGTACGGGCGTCAGTTGAGCGGGCCGCCGGCGACGTACATGACCTGACCGGAGACGAAGCCCGCGGCGTCGCCGGTGAAGAAGGCGATGGCGTTGGCGATGTCCTCGGGGTGGCCGACGCGCTGGACCGGGATCTGGGTGGCGGCGGCGGCCTGGAATTCCTCGAAGCCCATGCCGACGCGCGCGGCCGTCTGCGCGGTCATCTCGGTGACGATGAAGCCGGGGGCCACCGCGTTGGCGGTCACGCCGAACTTGCCGAGCTCCTTGGCCAGGGTCTTGGTGAAGCCCTGCAGCCCCGCCTTGGCGGTGGCGTAGTTGGCCTGGCCGCGGTTGCCGAGCGCCGAGCTGGACGAGAGGTTGACGATACGGCCGAACTTGGCCTCCACCATGTGCGCCTGGCAGGCACGCGACATCAGGAAGGCGCCCTTGAGGTGGACGCCCATCACGGTGTCCCAGTCCAGTTCGCTCATCTTGAACAGCAGGTTGTCGCGCAGCACGCCCGCGTTGTTGACGAGGATCGTGGGCGCGCCCAGCTCGGTGACGACGCGCTCGACGGCCACGGCCACCTGCGCCTCGTCCGACACGTCGCAGCCGACGGCGAGTGCCCGGCCGCCGGCCGCGGTGATCTTCTCGACGGTGTCCTTGCAGGCCGCCTCGTCGAGGTCGAGCACGGCGACGGCACGGCCCTCGGCCGCGAGCCGCAGTGCGGTGGCGGCGCCAATGCCGCGCGCCGCGCCGGTCACGATCGCTACACGCTGCTCGGTGGTGGACATCCTGGGTTCTCCTCGCGATTGGGGACCGCTCGACCGCTGAGCAACCGCTTAGTAGGCCCAGCAGACGAGACGCTAGAAGCCACGGCACCCGGTGTCAACGGCCGCCCCGGACCCCGACGAAGATCACACCTCGCGGCCCGCCCCACACTCCGCGCACCGGCTCACCCGCTCCTGGTACGCCGATAGGCCGTCACACCAGCGCTCGTGGTGCGCCGGTACGCCGTCACACCAGCCTCAGTGCACCAGCACATCGAGCAGACGCGCCAGTTCCGCCCGTGGGTCGGCCGTCAGCCCGGTGTGCACGGGGCCCGGCTGCACGACGGCCGAACGCGGTGCGCTCAGCCACCTGAACCGCCGACCGGGGTCGTCCCCCGCCGCCTGGCCCGCCGCGTCGCCGCCCCCGCAGAGGCCCTCGACCGCGCGCAGCGCGGCCCGTACCCCGACCACGTCCGCCCGGGGGTCGAGGGCGAGGAGCTTGCCCTCGTCCAGGTGGGTGAGGGCGGCCGCGAACGACTTGGCCCGGCAGTAGACCATCACCCCCGCGTTGAACATCTCGCCGCGCTCCACCCGTGGCACGACGCGCACCAGTGCGTACTCGAAGACATGCCGCTGCACGGGGCCCTCGCCCGCCGCGCCGGGCCGCTGCTGCTGTTCGCTCACTTGCCGCCACCGTCCTGCTGCGCCTGCTGCTGTGCCTTGGTCGGGTGCGGCCACGGCTTGACGTGCTCGGTCAGCCAGCCGGGGGCCTGCGAGGGCCGGTCCTGGGTGGGTGCTTCGAGGGTGATCCGCTCGTGGATGGTGGCGGCCCGCGGCAGCAGGGCGTCCACATAGGCGCGGCGCAACGCGTCCGGGCTCTCGAAGCCGGGCTCGCCGGCCAGCCACACGTCGGGCACCTGGGCGGTGACCTCGGTGAGCAGTTCCTCGGTGACCAGTGGCGCCAGCTCGCGCGCGGCGGCCCGCACGTCCGGCTCGAAGCGGGCCAGCGCGTGGTCGGAGGCGTTGTACGGCTTGGCGGACGCGGTCTGCGCGGTGGGCCAGTTGTGCTGCCAGATCATGGTCGCGCCGTGGTCGATGAGCCACAGGTCGCCGTGCCAGACCATCATGTTCGGATTGCGCCAGGACCTGTCGACGTTGTTGATCAGCGCGTCGAACCAGACCACCCGCCCCGCCTCGGCCGGGCCCACCTCGTACGCGAGCGGATCGAAGCCGATGGAGCCCGGCAGGAAGTCCATGCCGAGGTTCAGCCCGCCGCTCGCCTTCAGCAGCTCCTGCACCTCCTGGTCGGGCTCGCCGAGCCCGATGACCGGGTCGAGCTCCATGGCGACCAGCCGCGGCACGCGCAGCCCGAGCCGCCGGCCGAGCTCCCCGCACACGACCTCGGCCACCAGGGTCTTGCGCCCCTGCCCCGCGCCGGTGAACTTCATGACGTACGTACCCAGGTCGTCGGCCTCGACGATTCCCGGGAGCGAGCCGCCCTCACGCAGGGGCGTGACGTAGCGGGTCGCGATGACTTCGGTCAGCATTTCGCCAGGCTATCCGGCGCCTCCGCCTGCACATCCACGGGACGCCGGCAGGCGGCCTCGATCCGGACTGGCGGTGCAGCAGAAGCGCGGCAATGACCCCGTCGATCTCATCACGAAGCACCCCCAGGGGATGTCCAGCACCGCAGATGAGCCCGTGCCATGATGACGCCGTGCCGTTCAACCACAACGAGCATTATCACGACCTCCTGCTTCGCACGCTTCCCGTGCCTTGCCGAAGGGCCCTTGATGTGGGCTGTGGCGCAGGAGAGTTCGCTCAGAAACTGGCGCTCCGAGGAATTGCGGTGGATGCCGTTGACGCGGATCGCGAGGTCATCGCCGCCGCGCGGGCGCAGGCTTCTGCGCTGGATCTCCCCGGGCGGATCCGCTTCGAACAGGCGGACATCAGCCGTATGCCACTCCCGCCCCAGACGTACGACTACATTTCCTGCCTGGCCAGCATTCACCACGGTCCCATCGAGACCGTCGAGAAACTCCGCGAATCGCTGACCCCGAACGGGGTCCTGGTAATCCTCGGCTGCTATCGAGAAGCAACACTCTGGGACCACGCTCTCAGTCTGCTGGCAGTCCCGGTGAACACATCCTGGCGCACCGTGGTGTTCCTCCGGGAGAAGCGGCTGCGGACCCGAGCCCATCCGCAGACCCCTTCGACCCCCGTGACGCCCCCCGCCATGACCCTCGCCGAGATCAAGGCATACACCGGCGCTCACCTCCCGCAGAGCCGCATTCGACGGCTCCTTTTCTGGAGGTATCTTCTGGTCTGCCACAACGACCAGGACACAGCAGCAAAGTGACGAACCACCAGGAGCAGGAGGCCTCTCAGTCCCCTCGCGCGACGTGCGTCGCATTCAACGACATGGGACACGTGCTCATTACTCGTCGACGCTCCCCCGAGCGATGGGAAGGCCCGCACGACCGAAGATTCCGTCCACCTCGTCCGTGTCTTCGGAATCTCCATCACCCCTGCCATGAAGTACATACACGCTGCCCACCCCCACCGCCTCGGCCCCTGTTCCGCACTGAGGCAGACGGTCGCCCCCGCGAAGCACGTGCGCCCAGCTGGCGTCACTCCAGGGCGCTGGCCTGCCGTAAGGATGGCGGCAGCTCATTGTTGAGTCTGTCGGCTGGAACTCGCTCGATGCGGGTCCAGCCCCGCCAGCCTCGCTCCTCCAGGATCGCCATCAGCCGCGCGGCGTGCGGTGAGGACTCGACCATGGTTGAGTCCAGCAGGTCGACAAACTGATCGTCGATGCCGTCATCGGCACCCACCTCGCCGACCTCCACAGCGCGAACCATCAAGCGCTCCATGATGTCGGCGACCTCGACTACCCGCGGATCCTCGGCCGGCCAGTCGAGTGCCCCGCTGAGAAGGCTGTAGAGCCTCACCATGTCGGGGTCGTCCAGCTCCTCGTGCTTCTTGGCGATCACGGAGTCGATCGAGTCCGGCACCTGGGCGGCTATCATGATCCAGGCGTCCCGCTCCATCTCGATGTACCGCTCCTCAACGCCGAGACCGCGCAGCCGGTCGAGGTAGTCCACAACGCTCTGCGGAAGCGCCAGGTGCTCTCCGGCGGCGAGCCTGGCGAGTCGGCTGCGAGTGTCCTGCAGCCGCCGGATCTCGGCACGCAGGGCCTTGTCGATCTCCTGGACGCCACCGGCGAACTCCTCCGGGCCGGCGGCGAGGAGTTCCTGTACCCGGGCCAGCGGCACGCCGGCGTCTGCGAGGGTACGGATCCGGATCAGCCGCACGATCGCGGCAGCGTCGTAGGTCCGGTATCCGGACCGGTCGCGCTCGGGCTCCGGCAGCAATTCGATCCGGTGGTAGTGGCGCACCGCCCGCACCGTCACCCCGGCGTACGACGCGAGTTGGCTGATGGTGAGCATGGGTCTCAGCCTGCCTCAGGCGATCTTCCGGCGGTAGGCGGCCATCGCGAAGATGTACGCCACGACGAGGATGCCGACACACCACGCGAGGGCGGTCCAGATGTCGTCACCGACCGGCTGCTGGGCGAACAGGTTGCGGATCGTGTTGACGATCGACGTCACCGGTTGATGTTCGGCGAACCAGCGCACCGGGCCGGGCATCGTCTGTGTGGGCACGAACGCCGAGCTGACGAACGGCAGGAAGATGAGGGGGTAGGCGAACGCGCCGGCGCCCTCGACCGACGACGCAGAAAGCCCGGGGACCACGGCGAGCCAGGTCAGCGCCAGGGTGAACAGGAGCAGGATGCCGGTGATCGCGAGCCATGCCGACACTCCTGCGCCTGAGCGGAAGCCCATGAGCACAGCGACGCCCACGACGAGTACGAGCGCGATCAGGTTGGCGACCAAAGAGGTGACGACGTGGGCCCACAGCACGCCCGACCGCGCGATCGGCATGGACTGGAATCGCTCGAAGATCCCGCTCTTCACATCGGTGAACAGCCGGTACGCGGTGTAGGAGATGCCCGATGCGATGGTCATGAGCAGGATGCCGGGCAGCATGTAGTTCACGTACGAAACCGACCCGGTGTCGATGGCACCGCCGAACACATAGACGAACATAAGCATCATGGCCACCGGTGTGATGGCGGTCGTGATGATGGTGTCCATGCTGCGTGTGACATGGCGCAGGGTCCGCCCCGTGAGCGCGACAGTGTCGTTGAAGAAATACGTGGTCATCCTCGTCCCCCAGACGTCGTGCCAGTGACGTCGCTCTTTTCGCTGCCGCCGATGACTGCGAGGAAGATTTCCTCGAGAGTCGGCTGCTTCTCGATGTACTCGACCTTGGCGGGCGGGAAGAGCTGCTTGAGCTCGGCGAGGGTGCCGTTCACGAGGATCCGACCCTGGTGGAGGATCGCGATCCGGTCGGCCAGTTGCTCGGCCTCGTGCAGATACTGCGTGGTGAGCAGCACCGTCGTTCCGTGGCCGGCGAGTTCCTTGACCGCCTCCCACACCTCGATGCGGGCCTCGGGGTCAAGTCCGGCTGTCGGCTCGTCCAGGAAAATCACTGGGGAATTCCCGATGAGGCTCATCGCGATGTCCAGCCGGCGGCGCATCCCACCCGAATACGTGGACACTCTCCGCGCGCCCGCCTCGCTCAGCGAGAATCGCCTCAGCAGGTCGTCCGCAGTCGCGCCAGGGTCCTTGATGTGGCGCAGCCTGGCGACCAGGGCGAGGTTCTCCCGACCGCTGAGGATCTCGTCCACGGCCGCGAACTGTCCGGTGAGACTGATGGATTCCCGCACGTTCGCCGCTTGCGTCGCGACGTCGAAGCCATTGACGTTCGCCGCCCCCGCGTCGGCTTTCAGGAGCGTGGTGAGAATCCTCACGGTTGTGGTCTTGCCCGCACCGTTGGAACCGAGCAGGGCGAAGATGCTGCCCGGCGTGACGTCGAGGTCCACACCGCGCAGCACTTCGAGCTGCCCGTACGACTTCTTGAGACCTTGCACGCGAATCGCCGGGCCGGCGATCGATTGGGCTGTCATGGTCATCTGCCTCCTTCGCGGAGCTGTTCCGGGCGACTGCACGGAAGCTCCACCCGGAAGGATGGAGGGTTGACCCAGCGTCAAGGTCAAGCCCGTTCCGACCACGGCTCTCAGACCCGCCAAATGGGCAGAGGTGGAAGACGCTCTCCCACGGCTTCGCCCGCTTTGCCGCCCCCGCGCGGAGGACGTTCACGCAGCCAAGGGCTCCGTCACTCTCCGCGTCCACGAAGGGACCGAGGCCCTCTCTCTCCTCCCCCTGACGCTCACCTCCTCAGCGGTGCCCTTCGCGAGTGCGTCCGTCGTGGCCAACTGGACGACCGCGAGGGCCTGGGCGGCGAAGCTGATGTCCATGGTGTCCATGGAGGCCGGTGGGAGGGCCGCCACACCTATTTCGACGGTGCCGTGGCCCGGCGTTGGCCAGGATCACGCTGTTACGGAGGCCGGCCGGGTGTGCGGCGGCCAACACACCGATACCGACATCCTGATGACCGCCACGGGGAGTCCATCGCGCGCAGCGGATCTGTCTCGGTGACGGCCACCACGGCTCCGAAACCCTTCGCGCGCTCGGCAATTCCCCTGCCGACGTTCCCGTATGGCGCGCGACGTAACGGCAGCGACGGCGCGTCAGGAGGAGTGGGACGTGAGGGCGGCGACGGCGAAGTCCTCGGGGTTCAGGCCCCCCTGCTTGGTGTCGTGGTTGGCGAACACGAAGGACTCGATGGGCACGTCCCGCTCGATGCTCAGGGCCTGGACCAACTCCTGGACGACCACGGTCTCCAGGACCGCGCGCGGGCCCACCGCCACCTCGGGGATGCGGACCACTCCGAGGTGCTCACCGGGGTCGACGTCCTGGGTGGTGACGAGGAGCGTGAGGTGTCCGGCACCGGACAGAGTGTGGGCCAGGTCGATCTCGCGGCCGTCGCCGAAGACGACGTGCAGGGTGTTGCCCGCCGACTCCATCTCGCCGTGCAGGTAGTTGCGGGTGGCCGACGCCGCCGCCGGCATGCGCGGGACCTCCCGCAGGAGCAATGCGGCCTCCTCCGCGCTCGTACGGGAGCCGCCGGAGGCGACGCAGTCGGCGGCGACGCACGCGGCGGCCCGGGGAAGCAGCGGGGCGATCGCGGCGGCGGCGAGCTCGCGCACGGACCTGACGCGCGCGCCGATGCCTTGCCACGGGTCGCCGGCCCGGCCCGCCATGGCGCCGGCGATCAGGTCGAGGGCGACGATCGTGCCGGTGAAGCCGATGGTGGACGCGAAGGAGTCGGGTTCGTTGCCGAGGTCCACGGTGAGGTCGGCGAGGTCCCCGAGCGGCGAGGGGCTGACGTTCAGGACCGCGACCGTACGGGCCCCCTCGGCAGCAGTGAACGCCGCGAGGGTTTCCGAGCTCCGGCCCGACTGTGAGACGCCGAGCAGCAGGTCCGTGTCGAAGCCGGACAGTCCGCTCTCGACCTCGCTGGAGAGCACGCGCTGCGCGGCGACCCCGTGGGCGCGCAGGACCTCGACGGGCGCCGCGAGGGCCGCGAACGAGGCTCCGATCCCCGCGAACACGGGCCGCCTGGCGGAGCGCAGCTCCTCGTGGCTGGTGCGCGCGAGCTGGGCGCGCACATGGGCGGCGACGCGTTCCAGGGCCTCGGGCTGGCCGTCCTGGCCTACGTGGAAGGTGATGCGGGAGCCGGACATGGGGTTCCTTTCCAGGGCTCGTTCAGGTACTCGGGTACGGGCGGGGCGCAGGGGGGGGTGGGCGCGAGTGCGCCGGGGCGCGGGGTGTCAGGGAGCGGGGGGCGCCTGGTCGGGCGCCTGCGCCGTGCCCGAGGGCGGCTGCGCAGGATCGGCTGCTGTGCTCGCGTGCGTACCGTCGGCGGCTGCGTCCGTGTGCGTACGGCTGGCAGCTGCGCTCGTGTCCGTACCGTCGGCGGCGTCGGGGGCGGCAGTTACCACTGCGGTGTCCCCGTCGTCGGCCGGGCTCTCGGCCGGTTCCCGGCCCGGGGTGGGCAGGTTGAACTTGACGATGGCGAACCGGAAGATCACGTAGTAGAGCGCCGCGAACACCAGGCCGATGGGGATGAGCATCCAGGGCTTGGTGGCGATCCCGTAGTTCACGATGTAGTCGATGGCACCCGACGAGAAGCCGAAACCGTCCCGGATTCCCAGCGCGTAGCAGACGGCCATGGAGACTCCGAAGAGCACCGCGTGGATCGCGTACAGAACCGGTGCCACGAACATGAAGCTGAACTCGATCGGCTCGGTCACGCCCGTGACGAACGAGGTCAGCGCGACGGAGATCATCATGCCCTTGACCGCCGTACGGTGCTGCGGGTGTGCGGTGTGCGCGATGGCGAGCGCGGCGGCGGGCAGCGCGAACATGTAGATCGGGAAGCCGCCGGTCATGAACTGCCCGGCACTGGGGTCGCCCGCCAGGAAGCGCGCGATGTCACCGTGCACCTCCGCGCCCGTCTGCGGGTTGACGAAGGAACCCGCTTCGAACCAGGGGAAGAACTGGAAGAAGTGGTGCATGCCGATCGGGATCAGGGCGCGTATGACCAGGCCGAACAGCCCGGCTCCCCAGGCACCGGTGCCCACCAGCCACTCCCCGAAGTGGAAGAACCAGCCGCCGACGGTCGGCCAGACGACACCGAAGGCTGTACCCATGACCACACCGGCGAACGCGCTGAGGATCGGTACGAGCCGGCGCCCACCGAAGAAGCCGAGCCAGTCGGGCAGTTTGGTCCGGCTGAAGCGCTGGTAGAGCAGGGCGCACACCAGGCCCATGACGATCCCGCCGAGCACCTTGGCGTCCAGCGGGTCACCGTCGACGCCCTTCGGGAAGGCGGGGCTGGCCAGGACGTTCTTGAACACGAGGTAGCCGACGGCGGCGGCGAGGGCGGTGGAGCCGTCCGCCTTCTTGGCGAAGCCGATGGCCACGCCGATGGCGAAGAGCAGCGGCAGATTGTCGAAGACCGTCTGGCCGCCGGCCGAGAGGATCATCCCGAACTTCTGCACGATCTCCGGGAAGGCCTCGCGGCCCAGCAGGTCCTCCTTGCCCAGGCGCAGCAGGATGGCCGCTGCGGGCAGCACCGCCACCGGCAGCATCAGGCTGCGGCCGATGCGTTGCATGACCGCCATCACGCCGCTGCCGGCGCGCTTCTTCGCCGTGACCGAGGTCATCCGTCTTCCTCCATCGACCAAAGGGGACCGGTGCCGCCGAGAGGCGGGCACACCGAGGCCGGCGCGGGCAGAGTCCCGGCCGCCGCACCTACAAGGTAAGCAGAGGTATGCAACTGGTCAACACTGGTATTGAATGAGAATTGCCGGAGGTCGCCTGCGTCGAGACAAGACCTGCCCACCCGTAGGCACAAGTGGTCAGCAGTGGTATGGTTCGGGCTCTGCCGCAGTCGGAGGTTCACGCATGCCCGGTCACGTCAGCTCGGCGCGCGCCCCCCAGCGCGCGAGTGGCGCCGCCCCGCTGTGGTCGCAGGCCGCCGACCTCATTCGCGAGGACATCGTCAGCCGCGGCCTCGCTCCCGGTGCCCGGCTGTCGTCCGAGCGGGAACTCTCCACCCGGTACGACATCTCCCGGGTCACCCTGCGCAAGGCGCTGCTGCACCTCGTGGACCAGCAACTGCTCACCGCATCGCACGGCAGGGGCTGGTTCGTCGCAGCGCCGGTGGCGGCCAGGGAGTGGCCGAACGACCTGGAGTCCTTCAGCGCGACCGCCCGTCGCAAGAATCTGACGCCGGGCTCCCTCGTACTGCGCCAGGAGCCTGCCGTCGCGTCACTGAACGAGGCCGAGCGTCTCGACGTCCCGGCAGGAACCCCGCTCTTCCGGCTCGACCGGGTCAGGCTCCTGGACGACGTCCGTATCGCGGTCGACCGCACTCTCGTCGTCACCCGCCACGCGCCGGGCATCGAAGAGGCCGATTTCACCTCGTCCTCCCTCTTCGACGAACTCAGGGCCCGGGGCGTGGAGTTGGACCGCTCGGAGGCCACCATCGAGGCACGCAGCGCCGAACCCGAACTGGCCCGGCAGCTGCAGATCCCGCAGGGCTCGCCCGTCCTGGCGCTGGATCAGACGATCTACACGCGGGAACAGCGGCCCGTACTGCTGTCCGCGGTCGAGTACAGCGGCGAGCGCTACCGACTGCGCACCACCTTCCCTCCCCGCTGAGGGCAACGCCGACCGGCCGGGTCGCACGCTGCCGCACAGGAGCGACCGGGGGCGGCGGCGCGCCGGCGGCGCAGGCCGCCGCACTACGAGCCGCTCCCCGAGGCACGTTCACGCCGCTCTGCGGAGTCACAGTGCACGCCGCTGCACGACGGTACATGCCCGCCGCGCTCCACGGAGTCACAGTGCAAGCCGCTCCCCGAAGGCACGTGCACGCCACGCGCCGCGAAGTCACAGTGCCAGCCACTGCACGAAGGCACGTGCACGCCACGCGCCGCGGAGGCACAGTGCCAGCCGCTCCCCGAAGGCACACGCAAGCCACCGCCGTCCGACGGCGCGTTAAAGCCCCTCCACGGAGCTCTGGTTCAGGCCATTGACGCGTACACGGCCGCTCGCTAGCGTCCAAGACGTGTTCTGAGAGCGCTCTCAGCTTCCTTCCCGCGCTCTCCGCTCCCCACAGCGCTCCCCCCATGGAGGAAGACTTGTCCGCTCACCGCGTCCCCCGTTCCCGTCCGAGGCCGACCGCACTCGTCGCCGCACTCGCGCTCGCCGCCGGACTGGTCGTCACCTCGACGACCGCGCAGTCCGCCGACGCCGCGGCCCCTGCCGCGGTCAAGGCGGTTCCCGCGACCATCCCGCTCACCCTCACCAACAACTCCGGTCGCGGCGACCAGGTCCACGTCTACGTCATCGGCACCGAGCTCTCCTCCGGCCGGCAGGGCTGGGCCGACGCGAGCGGTGCCTTCCACCCGTGGCCGGCCGGCGGCAACCCGCCCACGCCCGCTCCCGACGCGTCCATCCCCGGCCCAGCCAACGGCCAGGCCAAGACGATCCAACTGCCCAAGTTCTCGGGCCGCGTCTACTTCAGCTACGGCCAGAAGCTCGTCTTCAAGCTCACCACCGGCGGCCTGGTGCAGCCCGCCGTGCAGAACCCGAGCGACCCGAACGCCAACATCCTGTTCAACTGGACCGAGTACACGCTCAACGACTCGGGACTGTGGATCAACAGCACCCAGGTCGACATGTTCTCCGCGCCCTACGCGGTCGGCGTGAAGCTCCCGAACGGCACCACCAAGACCACCGGGCATCTCAAGCCCGGCGGCTACAACGCCTTCTTCAACTCCCTGCGCAACCAGCCCGGCGGCTGGGCCGGCCTGATCAGGACCCGGGCCGACGGGACCGTCCTGCGGGCACTGGCGCCCGGCCACGGCATCGAGGCGGGCGCGCTGCCCGCCTCGGTGATGAACGACTACGTCAACCGCGTATGGGCCAAGTACGCGGCGGAGCCGCTCACCGTGACCCCGTTCGCCGACCAACCGTCCATCAAGTACGTCGGCCGGGTCTCCGGCAACACGATGAACTTCACCAACACCTCGGGCGCGGTCGTCACGAGCTTCCAGAAGCCCGACTCCGACAGCATCTTCGGCTGCTACAAGCTCCTCGACGCCCCCAACGACCTGGTGCGGGGCCCCATCTCCCGCACGCTGTGCGCGGGATACAACCGCTCGACCCTCCTCACCAACCCCAACCAGCCCGACACCTCGAACGCGAACTTCTACAAGGACGCGGTGACCAACCACTACTCCCGGCACATCCACGCGCAGATGGCCGACGGCAAGGCGTACGGCTTCGCGTTCGACGACGTCGGCGCGCACGAGTCCCTGGTCCACGACGGGGACCCGCGGCAGGCGTACATCACGCTGGACCCGTTCAACTAGGCCGTCGGGGCTGGATCACTCACGCACGGACGGCCCAACAGGGCGTACCCACCGCACTGTTGGGCCACCGGCCAGCGGCCACCGGCTACCCGGCTGCCACCTGCCACCTGCCACCTGCCACCTGCCACCTGCCACCTGCCACCTGCCATCAGCTACGGCAAGATCGAGTCCACGTATCCACCGTCGACACGCAGCGCTCCGCCCGTCGTCGCCGACGCCAGGGGCGAGGCGAGGTAGACGACCATGTTCGCGATCTCCTCGGGCTCGATGAGCCGTTGGATGAGCGACTGCGGCCTGTGCACGCGCATGAACTCGCGCTGCGCCTCCTCCCACGGAAGCTGCTCGTCGACCAGTTCGTACACGAAGGACTCCACACCCTCGGTGTGGGTGGGGCCCGCCATGACCGTGTTCACCGTGACACCGCTGCCCGCCGCCTCCTTGGCGAAGCCCCGGCCGACCGCGAGGAGCGCCGTCTTCGACACCCCGTAGTGGATCATCTCGGCGGGGATCACCACGGCGGAGTCGCTCGCGATGTACTGCACCCGGCCCCAGCCGCGCTCCTTCATCCCCGGCAGGAAGCGCCGGGTGAGGCGGATCGCGGAGAGCACGTTGATCTCGAAGTAGCGCCGCCAGTCCTCGTCGGTGATCTCCATCGCGGGCGTGGCGCCGAAGATTCCGAGGTTGTTGACCAGGACGTCGAGGTCCGGCAGGGCCCGCGCCACCTCCTCGACCCCCTCGGGGGTCGTCACGTCCGCGGGCACCGCGACGAGGTCGGCGCCCGGCACCTGGTCGGCGATCCGGCTCATCGCCTCCCTCACGCGCTTCTCGTCACGGCCGTTGACACCCACCCGCGCACCGGCCCGTGCGAGGCCGGTGGCGATCGCCGCTCCGATTCCCTGGGTGGATCCGGTCACCAGTGCCGTGCGTCCTGTCAGATCGAGCTTCACCGCGGTCTCCGTCACGTCGTTACATCGGTAGGCGTCTTCCGCCTCCGCCGTACCCAGCATCGGGCGCTCCACACGATGGCGCACTTCACACCGATTCCCTGTCCGATCGGTCAGTTCTGACCGATCGGACAGTTACGGTAGGGGCATGGTGCGACCTGCATCCGCGATGCGCGGACACATCCTCGACTCCGCTCTCCGTCTTTTCGCCACGGGAGGCTTCAACGGGACGTCCCTGCACGCCATCGCGGCCGACGCGGGCTGTTCCAAGGCCTCGTTGATCTATCACTTCAGTACCAAGGAAGCGATCCTCACCGAGTTGCTCACGCCCGCGGGCGAAGGGCTCGCCGCTCTCGACGGCCGGTTGTCCGCCCTGCCCGACGACCGGCGGGTGGAGGCGGCGGTGACCGGCTACGTGGATCTCGCCCTGCGCTACCGGCGCGAGGTGAAGATCCTCTTCGAGGACACCCCGACGATGATCTGCAACCCGGCTCTGGGCGGCATCACCGAGCTGGCGGAGCGCCTTGTCGTGGCCATGAGCGGCGGCTCCGGCGACCCGAGAGGGATCGTCGGCGCGCACATGGTGCTCGGTGCGGTGTTCGTGACCTGCGCCAGTGAGGTGGACGTGCCGGACGACGTCCTGCGCGACGAACTCGTCCAGGGCGCCCTGCGCACCCTCGGCCGGCGCACCGGCTGACCTGCCCGCCCTCGGGTCCGACCGCGGGCCCGCCACCCGCACCCCGGACCGTCCCGGCCCCCTACCCCCGCAGCACCCCGCACCGCCTGTCCCGTGACCCGCGCCACCCGGGCCCGCGGCGGGGGCGATCCGGATCGACCACTCGATCCGGTCGATGCCCCGCCCCTCGCCCGACGGGCCGCCCGCGTCCGTACCGACCGAGGAGACATACCCTCCGCATGGCATCCCTGCTCTACCGGCTCGGCCGGTTCTCGTTCCGCCGTCGCGGCCGCATAGCCGCCGGCTGGCTGCTCCTGCTCGCCCTGCTCGGCACGCTGGCCCTGGTCTTCCAGGGCCCGACGACCGACAAGTTCACCATGCCCGGCACCGAGTCGCAGCGTGCCCTGACCGCACTCAAGGAGGAGTTCCCCGAGGCCAGTGGCACCACAGGCACCGTCGTGGTGGCGGCCCCCGAGGGGGAACGGCTGACTCCCGCCCGTGTCGCGCCGATCGTGCGTGACGCTGCGGCCGTGCCCGGTGTCAGTGGCGCGGTCGACCCCTTCCAGGCGAAGTCGGTCTCCCCCGACGCCCGCCACGCGCTGATCCAGGTGCAGTTCGACAAGTCGGCCGAGGATGTCACCGACGCCCAGCGGACCGCCTTCGAGAAGACCGGTGACGCCGCGAAGGGCCTCACCGTCGAGCACGGCGGCGAGGTGATGACGGCGAAGGTCGAGGTGGGTTCCACCGAGGCGATCGGCGTCGCGGTCGCCGCGGTCGTCCTCGTCGTCACCTTCGGTTCCCTGGTCGCGGCCGGGATGACGCTGCTCAACGCCCTGATCGGCGTCGCGGCCGGCATGGCGGGCCTCTTCGCGCTCAGCAGCACCGTCGAGCTGACGAGTACCGCGCCCATCCTGGCGCTGATGCTCGGCCTGGCCGTCGGCATCGACTACTCCCTCTTCATCACCTCGCGCTACCGGCAGTACCTCGCCGAGGGCATGGAGGGCGAGGAAGCCGTCGGCCGGGCCACCGGCACCGCGGGCTCGGCGGTCGTCTTCGCAGGCGCCACCGTCGTCATCGCACTGGTCGGCCTCTCCGTCGTCGGCATCCCGTTCCTGAGCGTCATGGGCGTGGCCGCGGCCGGCACCGTGCTGGTCGCCGTCCTCGTCGCCCTCACCCTGCTGCCCGCCGCCCTCGGTTTCGCGGGCGAACGCGTGCTGCCGCGCCGGCTGCGCAAGAACAAGAAGCAGCGGGCCGACCGCGCCGGGACGCAGGACGGGACAGGTCCTTCCCCGGACAGCCCGGCGCAGGGGCAGCCGGCCAAGGAGCCGTTCGGCTTCCGCTGGGGCCGGCTGGTCGCCAAGCTGCGCGTCCCCCTGCTGGTCGTCGGGATCGCGGGCCTCGGCGTGCTCGCCCTGCCGGTCCAGGACATGCGGCTCGCGCTGCCCGACGCGGGTACCGCCGCCGTGGACTCCCCGGCCCGTAAGGCGTACGACCTGACCAGCGAGGGATTCGGCCCCGGTTTCAACGGGCGCCTGATCGCCGTGGTCAGCTCCGACGACCCGACGCAGACCAAGGAAGCGACGGCCCAGGCCTCCCGTCTCATCCAGCAGGCGGACGGCGTCTTCGCCGTGGCACCCGCGCAGTTCAACAAGGACCGCACCACCGCCCTGCTGGCGGTCATCCCCAAGGACGGCCCGACCACGGAGGCCACCGAGAACGCGGTGCACGACATCCGCGACAGGGTCGGCCAGGTCTCGGGCGCCGACATCGCCCTGACCGGCGTCACCGCGCTCGGCATCGACGTCTCGGAGAAGCTGGCCGACGCGATGCCGGTCTACCTGGCGCTGGTCGTGGGCCTGTCGGTGCTCCTGCTGATGCTGGTGTTCCGCTCGGTGCTGGTACCGCTGAAGGCGGCGCTGGGCTTCCTGCTGACCGTCGGCGCGACGTTCGGCATCACGGTCGGCATCTTCCAGGAGGGCCACCTCGCACAGTTCGTCGGGATCGACACCCCCGGGCCGCTCGTCAGCTTCCTGCCGATCCTGCTGATCGGCATCCTCTTCGGTCTCGCCATGGACTACGAGGTCTTCCTGGTCTCGCGGATGCGTGAGGACTTCGTGCACGGCGCGCCCGCCAAGGAGGCGGTGGTGGGCGGCGTCGGCCACAACGCCCGGGTGGTGACCGCGGCCGCGCTGATCATGACCGCGGTGTTCGGCGGGTTCGTCCTGCTGGACGACCCGATCATCAAGTCGATCGGATTCGCCCTGGCGGTGGGCGTCGTCATCGACGCGTTCGTCGTCCGCATGACACTGGTGCCCGCGGTGATGAGCCTGCTGGGCCGCGCCGCCTGGTGGCTGCCGCGTCCGCTCCAGCGGGCCCTGCCCGACCTCGACATCGAGGGGGCCGCCCTGGACGCCAAGCACACCGCGGGCAAGGAGCGGGACCAGCAGGACCGGGACGACAGCGAGCGGGACTCCGTGCGCGTCTGACCCGGACAGCGCGTTCCCTCCCGGGCCGTGTACGACGCAGCCCGGACCGTACGGGGTGAGCTACCCGGACCGTACGGGGTGAGCTACGGATCGCCATGGCGCCCCGGTCACCGGTCGAGAGACCGGTGGCCGGGGCGCCGTGCGTGCGACCGTCGCGCTCAGGCGTCGCGCGGCACCCGGTGCGCCCGGTGGCGGATGCGGAAGGCGACGACGATCTCCACCAGGCCGACCGCGAGCAGCCAGCAGCCGCCGATGACGGTGAGCACCGCGATCGAGTCCAGCGGCGAGACGATCAGGACGATTCCGCCGAGCACGCTGACGAGGCCCAGCAGGACCTGCCAGCCCCTGGCCGGCATCGCCGGGTCGGAGATCGCAGCGACCGTCTGGGTGATGCCGCGGAACAGCCAGCCGATGCCGATCCACAGGGCGAGCAGCAGCAGCGACTGCATCGCACCCCGGAAGCAGAACAGGCCCAGCAGGACGGACAGCGCACCGCTGATGAAGGCCATCACCCGCAGCGGCGTCGAAACGTGGGTACCGAAGGCGCCGACCAGCTGCATCACACCACTGACCAGCAGGTACAGACCGAAGAGCACGGCCACGACGACCAGGGTGCGCCCCGGCCAGGCGAGCACGAGGACGCCCAGGACGACCGCGGCGAGCCCGGCCGCGAGCACCGCCTGCCAGGCCCCTCTGCCGAGCCGGTGCAGCGGCCCTTCCTCGGGGCGCGGCCCCCACTGCGGCGCCTGGCCGGGGCCCGGGGCAGCGCCCGGCGGCGGAGGCGTCGGGCCCGGGGTCGCACCCGGCGGCGGAGATGTCGGGCCCGGGGTCGCGCCCGTCGGCGGAGGCGTCGGGCTCTGGTCCGTGCTCATGAGGTGACTCCTCTGCCTGCTGGGGTGTCCGGAAACCGGCCCGTGGGCGCGCGCGCCGGTGAACCACCGTTCACGGGCGTGCGCCGATGAACCACCGTTCACGGGCGTGCGCCGATGAACCACCGTTCGCCTTCACTAGAACAAACAGTCGCCGGACGCGCACCGCGAGCCGACGGCCGCTCCCCCGAACGTGCCGGGCATTCATCGCATTGCTACCTTGTGCGACAGCTCATCTTTTGTCGGGCTCCTTTCTCGCCGGACGTTTCTCCTGCCGGCCGCTTGCGTGCTCCGGCAGGACCGGCAGTGCGGCAGCCCGCGCACCCCACCCCCGATCCGGACGGCGCCCCATGACCCGCCTCAGCAAGCTCGACCACCGCTGGTTCGACAAGGTCGCCGCCGCCCACATCCCCGGCGCCGACCGCCTCCTGCCGGTGCTCTCCGCCTCCGCCAACCACGGCCGCCTCTGGTTCGGCACGGCGGCGGCCCTGGCCGTGGCCGGCGGGCCCGCCGCCCGGCGCGCCGCCCGCCGAGGCACCGGTTCGCTCCTCCTCGCCTCGGTCACCACCAACGCCGTCGCCAAGTACGCGATCCGCCGGCGCAGGCCCTCGTCCCACTCCGTGCCCTTCGTCCGGCGCCCCGTCAAGATCCCCTGGACCCCGTCCTTCCCGTCCGGGCACTCCGCCTCCGCCGCCGCCTTCGTCGCCGGGGTAGCGCTGGAAGCCCCGCGCTACGGCGCCCTCCTCGCCCCCGTTGCGGCCGGCGTCGCCTTCTCCCGGGTGTACGTCGGCGTCCATTACCCCGGAGACGTACTCGCCGGGTGCGCCCTGGGCGTGGCCGCCGCCGCCGTCACCTGCCACTGGTGGCCGCCGCGTCCCGCGTCCGTGCGCGACGCACGCACCCGCGTCGAGGCGCCCGCCCTGCCGCACGGCGAGGGCCTGGTCGTGGTCGTCAACTCCGGTTCCGGCAAGGGCGTTCCCGGCCGCCTTCCCGCCGAGGAGCACCTGCGGCTGCTCCTGCCCAAGGCCGAGGTCCTGGTGCGCGACACGGGCGCCGACCTGGAGGGCGTCCTGGACGAAGCGGTGGTGCGGGCCAAGGAACTGGCCGGTGTCCTGGGTGTCTGCGGCGGCGACGGCACGGTGAGCGCTGCCGCGGCACGCGCCGCCGAAGAGGGGCTCGCACTCGCCGTGTTCCCCGGCGGCACCCTCAACCACTTCGCCCTGGACGCGGACACCGCCACCTTCGAGGACACCGCGCACGCGGTGCAGCAGGGCGAGGCGGTACGGGCGGACCTGGCCAGGGTCACCGACGGCGCCGGCGGTCACGTCACCGACTTCGTGAACACCTTCAGCATCGGCTTCTACCCCGAACTGGTGCGGCGCCGCGAGCGCTGGGAGGGCCGCATCGGCAAGTGGCCCGCCGCAGCGGTGTCCCTGGTGGGTGTGTTGCGCGACGCCTCACCCATGGAGATCACTCTCGACGGCGAACCCCGCTCCCTGTGGCTGTTGTTCGTGGGCAACGGCCATTACGTGCCGGACGGCCTGGCGCCTTCGCACCGCCCGCACCTGGATGAGGGCGTGCTGGACGTACGTACCGTCGACGCGTCGGCGCGGCTGGCCCGCACCCGCCTGGTGATCTCCGCGCTCGGCGGCGCGCTGAACCGCTCCCGGGTCTTTCACGCCGAACGCGTCAGCCGGCTGACGGTGGGCGCCCTCGACGACGTCGAACTCCTCGCGTACGACGGCGAGACGGCCCCGGCGCCCGGCGCCCTGCTGCTGTCCCCCTCGCGCGGGGCACTCACGGTGTACAGCCCGTCCGAGCACCTCGGCGAGATCCGCCAGCAGCTGCGCACGGCGACGGCAGCGGCAAACGTACGCGCCGGACAGCGCCCGCGCAGGGCCCGCTGGACACGGCTGGCACCGGGACCGCCGCCGGTTCACTAGGCGGCGCCCCAGGCGGTCCGGCCCGGATCCGCCCGGGGGACGGCCTCTTACGACCCGCCCCCCCCCCCGCCGGGGATGGCCGCTTACGACCCGCCCCCGGCCTGACGCCCCCGCAGCCACAGCCCCCGCACCTCGTCGGACCGCGTCACCGTCGAGACGAGGGCGAGCGTGTGCTGCACCATGGCCTGCGTGTAGTCCGCCGGTACGCCCGCGATCGCGTCGGCGGGCACCACCACCTGGTAACCGAGGTTCACCAGGTCGAACACCGCGTTGGGGATCGCCACGTTCGCGGAGACGCCCGTCACGACCACGTTCCGGCAGCCGAGGTTGCGCAGCAGCGCGTCCACGTCGGTGCCGGAGACCGGGGAGAGGCCGTGCAGCCGGCGGACCACGAAGTCCGAGTCCGCCACCTCGACGGGATCGGCCACCCGTACGGCCCGGGTGCCGGACACCTGTTGCACGGGCAGCCGCTCCGCCGCCCGGAAGAGGCGGGCGTTGTGGTTGGCGCCGCGCCCGTCAGGACGCCGTTCGGCGATGGCGTGCACCACCTGCACGCCCGCGTGGTGCGCCGCGTCGACCAGTCGTGCGACCTGCCGCAGCGCGCCCGATTTCCTTGCCTCGGCCGCCAGTTCGGGCAGTGCGCTGTCCGCACCGACCACGCCTTCCTGGCACTCCACGGTGAGCAGTGCGGTGCTGGCGGGTTCGAGTTGTGCCGCGAGCCGTTCGTATGCCGACATGGCGCGCGAGAGTAGCCGCCATTGCGCACCGAAGGAAGAGCGCCCATGATTTCTGACGCCACATCAGAAACCGTGCAGGGGAGAGCAGATGGCCATCAACGAACCCACCCAGCGCCGGGGCCGCCGGATCATGATGACGGACACCGAGCGGGACGCGTACCTCACCGGGCAGCGCGTCTGCCGGGTGGCCACCGTCTCGGCGGACGGCGCCCCGCACGTCGGCGCGCTGTGGTTCGTCTGGGACGGCGCCTCGGTCTGGCTCTACTCGATCACCCGCAGCCGCCGCTGGGCACAGTTGGGCAAGGACCCCAGGCTCGCGGTGGTCGTGGACGACGGCGTCGAGTACGGGGAACTGCGCGGCGTGGAGCTTTCCGGCGCCGCGGAGTTCGTCGGGGAAGCGCCCCGCACCGGAGAGCCGTGCCCCGAACTGACCTCCCCTGAGGGGTTGTTCGCCCGCAAGTACTTCGGCCTGGCCGAGATGCCGCACGACGGCAGGCACGCCTGGCTACGGCTGACCCCGGACGCGATCGCCTCCTGGGACTTCCGCAAACTGGCCGACCTGTAGAGCGGCCCGGCAGACCCGGCGGCCGTTCCCGCGCGGCCGGCTCGCCTCCCCGCTCCCCCGCCGCCGACGCGTCCACCGTCGCCCTGTCCGAAAGGGGCGCCGGTCGGCATCGGCACGCCGCAATACGTACACATGCCGCCACATCGCTCGGCGTACGGGGACGACGCACACGCCGCGCGCCGACGTGGCGAGTGCCTGGGAGCGGGGCCCACCGCACCACACCCCCACACCACCGCGCTCCTCACCCGAACCGCACCCCCACCCCTCCGCGTTCCTCACCCGTACCGTCGCCCCTCCACGCCCCGCCCGGTCGCCGCCGTCACCGCGTCGGCCACCGTGTTGATCTCCTCGACGCCCAGCGTGGAGACGGTGAGGCGGATTCCCGGTCCCGCGGCCATCCGGAACCTGGCCCCCGGCGCCACGCCCCAGCCCGCGTACAGCATCCGGGCCACCGCCCCGGTCTCGTCCGCCACCGGCACCCACACGTTCATGCCGGTGCGCCCGTGCGCCACCACGCCCCGCTCCGCCAGTGCCGCCACCAGTGCGTCCCGCCGCCCGGCGTAGGACCGGGCCACCTCACCCGCGTCCACCGCTCCCGACGTCCACAGCCGCACGACGGCCCGCTGGAGCAGCAGGCTCACCCACCCGGGCCCCAGCCGCTGCCGGCCGCGCACCCGGTCGACCGTCTCCGGGTCGCCGGTCAGCACGGCGACCCGCAGGTCCGGCCCGTACGCCTTCGAAACCGACCGTACGAAGACCCAGGGCCCGCCGCCCGCCCCCGCCAGCACGTGCACCGGCAGGTCCACGATCCCGTGCCCGTGGTCGTCCTCGACCAGCAGCACCGACGGGTGCTCCGCCAACACCTCCCGCAGTGCCGCGGCCCGCCCGGCGCTCACCGCGGCCCCCGTAGGATTCTGTGCCCGCGCCGTCACCACCACCGCCCGCGCCCCGGCCCGCAGCGCCCGCCCCACCTCGTCGGGCAGTGGCCCCTCGTCGTCCACCGCCACCGGTACCGCCCGCAGCCCGAGGGCCGGCACCAGATCGAGCAGGGAGCCCCACCCGGGGTCCTCCACCGCGACCGTGTCCCCGGGTTTCAGGTGCACGGCCAGCACCCGCTCGATCGCGTCCAGCGAGCCGGAGGTGGCGGCGACCGGCCCGCCCGGCACCCCCGCCGCGTCGAAGTCCGATCTCGCCAGCCGCGCCAGCTCGGGATCGAGCGCCTCCTCCCCGTACAGACCCGGCGTCTCGTCCGCCCGCGCCGCCGCGTACAGCAGCGCGTCCCGCAGGGCCGGCAGGAGCGCGGTGTCGGGGTTGCCCTTCGAGAGGTCCCTGGCCCCCTCGGGGATATCGGCCCTGATCGACTCACGCGCGGTACTGGCGGGCCGCGCACGGATGCGGCTGCCCCTGCGGCCCGCCGTCTCGATGACTCCACGCTCACGCAGCGTCCGGTAAGCGGCCGCGACGGTGTTGGGATTCACCTCCAGCTGCCGGGCCAACTCCCGCATGGGAGGGAGGAGTTGGCCGGGCTCCAGGCCGCCGTCACCCACTCCTCGCTCCACGCTGGCGGAAATCTCCGATGCACGCCTGCCGCTGATCCGATACTCTCCTAGCACAAAACACAGTATGCACTAGTGCAATGGAGAGCGCAAAATGCAGGACGCCCCACAGGACAGCACCGCCCTCGCCGCGGCCAAGGGCACCTCCCCGGACCCGTACACCCCCACCGACCGGACCGTCCCCACCCGCTCCCCTGACCGCGCCTCCTGGGACCGCGCGCTGGTGCACTCGATACTCGACGAGGGCTACGTCTGCCATCTGGGCTTCGTCCGGGACGGCGCACCGGTCGTGCTGCCGACGCTGTACGGCCGGGTCGGCGAGAGCCTGTACGTGCACGGGTCGACCGGTTCGCGTCCGCTGCGCGCCGCCGGGCGCACCGAGGAGTCCCCCGGCATCGCGGTCTGTCTGACCGTCACCCACGTCGACGGCCTGGTGCTGGCCCGCTCCGCCTTCCACCACTCGCTCAACTACCGCTCCGTCGTCGTGCACGGCACGGCCCGCCCGGTGGTCGACGAGGAGGAGCGGCGCACCGCGCTGGACGCCCTCGTCGACCACGTCGTCCCCGGCCGCTCGGCGGACTCCCGTCCCGCGAACGCCAAGGAGCTGGCGGCGACCGCGGTACTGCGCCTGGATCTCGACGAGGTGTCCGCCAAGGTCCGCACCGGCCCGCCGAACGACGACGCAGAGGACGCGGACCTCCCGTACTGGACCGGCGTCGTTCCGCTCACCCGGGGCCACGGCACACCGGTCCCGGCAGACGACCTGGACCCGGCGGTCGAGCTCCCCGACTACCTCGCCGCCCTCTGACGGGTCCGCCGCCTACGCCACGAGAGCCGCCCGGCGCACCCGGGCGGCTGCCCGCGCCTCGCCGTACGCGAGCCCCGTCACGGCGGTGAGCAGCAGCAGGGTGCCCGCGGCGGTGGTCACCGTCAGCCGCTCGTCGAGCAGGACGACGGCGATGGCGGCGGCGGATACCGGTTCGAGGAGCATGATCACGGAGACCGTCGCGGACCGCACGACGGCGGCCCCGGCGAAGTAGAGCGCGTACGCGAGCGCCGTCGGCACGGCCGCGACGTACACCAACAGCCAGAGCACCCTGGCCAGTTCGACGGTGTGCGGCAGGATCCCCTCGGCCAGGGCGAGCGGCAGCAGACACACCGAGCCGACCACGAAGGACCAGGCGCTGGTCAGCACCGGGTCGCTCCCGCCGCCGTCCCTGCCCAGCCAACGCGTCAGCAGCGTCATCACTGTGTACGCGGCGGCCGACAGCAGCGCCATCAACACGCCTCCGGGTCGCACCGAGGCCTCGTCACCGCCGAGTGTCAGCACGCCGAGACCGGCCAGCGCTCCCGCCACGGCGCCGAGACCGCCGAGCCCGAGCCGCTCACCGAGCAGCAAACGGGCGCCGAGCGCGATGAACACCGGCCCCGCCCCCAGTGTGATCACCGTGGCGACGGTGAGGCCGGTCGACCGGACGGCCGCGAAGTACGCACTCTGGAAGACGGTGAACGCGAGCCCGGTGGACAGCACCCGGGCCACCCTGACCGGTCGGCTGCCCCGTACTCCGACGGCGACGGGTTTGCGAGCACGCCCCGCGCCCAGGCACAGCCGGGCGGCGAGCAGCAGCAGGAGGCCTCCCGCGCACCGCCAGAAGGACAGGGCGAGCGGCCCGAGGTCACTGACCCCGTAGACCAGCGAGGCCGCCGCCCCGGCGGTCCCCCAGGCGACCCCGGCGACGATCAGGTACAGCAGGCCACGCCCGGTGGGCAGGCCGGTGGAACGTACGACTGCGGAACGGGAAACGGCAGAACTCGACACGTGACTTCCCCACGGAACACGAAGACGGATTGGGTCGCTCGGCTGCGCGCGGGCAGCGACGAACCACCCGGGGACTGCCCGGGTCCGGTCCTCGTCCTGGTGGGCCTCCGCGAGCCGTCGACGACGACCGGCGCGGGGCGTCCGCGCGCTAGGAAGCGGCGGGAGGGGGAAGTACGAGTGTGTTCGGCATGATCGTCACCCTACGGCGTGGTCCGGCCGGCGGACAACGACCCTTCCGCATCCTGGACCTCGGAAGGAGCCCCGCGCCCGGCGACGCCGTCGGCGGTCCCGGCCCCCTCGAACGCACCGGCGCTGCCCGAGCCGCTCGCCACCGGCTCCTCGCCCGCCGGCCTCGGCGTCGACGACTGTGCGATGAACGCGCCCGCGAGGACCACGGCCCCGCCCACGATCTGCGGCAGCGAGAGGTGCTCGCGCAGCAGCACCCAGGCCGCCACGGTCGCGATGACCGCTTCCAGGCACGCCACCACCCCTGCCACCTGCGGCGACAGCCGGCGTACGGACACCACCCCGGTGACGTACGCCAGCACCGTCGCGATCAGGACGATCCAGCCGAGCAGCACCCATGCCTGGATCCGGCTGCCGCCCATGTCGACGGCCCCGCCGAGCAGGGCCCAGTCCATGCCCCAGGGCCGGGCCACCACCGTGAGGACGACGGCGCCGACCAGCAGTCCGTACGCGATGACGCCCAGCGGAGCCACCGCGTCCTCGCCCTCGCCGCTCTGGCCGGACATCACGAAGTACCCGACCTGGCAGCAGGCCGCGCCCAGTGCGAGCAGGAGGCCCAGCAGGTCGAAGGAGAGCCCGGCCCAGATCTCGACCACGCAGGCGAGGCCGCCCACCGCGAGCACCACGCCCAGGGCGGCTGCCCTGGTCACCGGCCGCCGCTGGACGAAACGCACCCAGCCGAGGACCAGCGCGGGTGCCAGGTACTCGACGAGCAGGGCGACCCCGACCGGTATCCGGGACAGCGAGGCGAAGTAGAAGGCCTGCACCCCGGCGACGGCAAGCAGTCCGAAACCGGCGAGGAGCGCGGGCTTGCGGCGCACCAGCGCACGGTGGCGCCAGGCGACCGGCAGCATCACCAGCGCGGCCCCCGCCACCCGCAGCCACACCACGTGCAGCGGGTCGAGACCTGCTTCGATCAGCGGCTTCGCCGCGACACCTGATCCACCGAATGCGAGCGCCGAGACCAGGGCAAGACCCAGGCCGACGCTTCTCCCCTGAGCGTGCATCGGCACATCATGTCAGCTGCGGTCAGCACCGTCACAGTCGTTACGCCTGTCGAGACGGAGCCTCGGCATACCGCCGCAAACCCCCAGATTGCGGCCCCCTCGCGCCCCCTTGCAGCCCCCTCGCAGCTCTCCGCCGGGGCCCTCTCCTCAGGTCTTCGCCGAGGGCCCTCTCCTCAGGTCTCCCGGACCGCGACGGCCTGCGGCTGCCCGGTCAGCCGTGCGGGTTCGACGCCCGCGCGGCGCAGGACCTCGACGGCCCGGCACTCCGGATTCCCGGCGAGCGCGGCCAGCAGATCGGTACCGAGAGCGGGGTGCGCACCGCCGGGCGCGCCCGGACTGCGGAGTACGTCCACACCGCCGAGTGCGTCCGCACCGCCGGGCGCCCCCGGACTGCCACGCTCCGCCGCGCGTGCGCTCGCTGCCTCCATCGCGGCGACGGCGGCCGGCGACCAGCCCGCCACCGGTGTCGTCCCCGGCGCTCCCTCCACGCGCGCCTGCCAGCGCAGTCCGTACCCGATACTGCGCTGCACGAGATAGCCGAGCACCCGCGCGACCTGCGCCCCGCTCTCGAAGGCGGCCCGTACGTCGGGGTCACTCTCCATCAGGGCGTGCAGCAGATGGGCGGTGTCGATCTGCGGGTCACCGTCGCGCTGCGCCCGTCGGCGCGCACCGACGACGACCGTGGCCATCTCGGCGGTGAGTCCGGTCTCGACACCGGCGGGGGGAGGGACGGCCTCTCCGTTGCCGGAGACCCGTCGGACAGGATCGTGCACCCCCTCACCCCATCAGGCCGGGGGCCGTCCGGTCATCCGCGCGGGGGAGCATTCGCGCATCCCACGGGAGTTGGGCCCGGCGCCCGGCTTCTCCTCCCTGCGAAGGAGATCGCATGAATCTTTCGTGAAACGCGCAGGAGAGGCGTCCGGACGCGCGCCACGCGGCCAAAAACTGACGGTTCATCAGTATTGAATGTTGACGGCTGCACGGCTACGTTCCGCGACACCCAGCAGGTACCCGCGCGGAAGGGACGCTCACATGGCCGAGGTCGGCGCAGAGGCACGCATCGAGGCACCGGCGGACAAACTGTGGTCCGCGCTGACGGACTTCTCGTCGTACGGCCGGTGGAACGCGACGCACACGAGCTTCCCGCACGGCGGTCCCGACACCCTCGCGGTCGGCGCGACCTATCAGGAGAACATGAAGCTGATGGGCTTCCCCGCCGAGGTGAACTGGACCGTGGCGGAACTGACCGAGGACCGCCTGTTCAGCGTCCGCGGCAAGGGCCCGATGGGTGTGAACCTGGTGATGCGGTACTCGCTGGCCCCGGCGGACTCGGGCGGCACCCTGGCCCGTATCGACGGCGAGTTCACGGGTGCAGCGGTGTCCTTGATGGGGGTCAAACTCAAAGATTCCGCGACGACGGCCCTGCAGGAGTCGCTCCGGAAACTCGCCGGCCTGGTCTCCTGAACCCCACCTCCCGCGCGGGCCACTCACCCCAGCTGCCCGGCCAGCTTCTCGTGCATCCGCGCGCTCGGCTCGTTGAGGCCGGTGATGGTGACGCTCTTCCCGTACCGGGCGTACTTGGTCTCGATCGCGTCGAGCGCCGCCACCGACGAGGCGTCCCAGACGTGCGCCCGGGACAGGTCGACCACCACGTCGTCCGGGTCGTCCTTGTACCGGAACCGGAAGACCAGATCGTTCGACGAGGCGAAGAACAGCTCGCCGACGACGGTGTAGACGACCGTTCCGCCGTCCACCTCCCGCACCACGTCAGCCAGGTGCGCCACCCGCTTCGCGAAGATCACCATCGCGCTGACCGAGCCGATGACCACACCGACGGCCAGATTGTGCGTGACGACCACGCACACCACCGTGATGACCATGACGAGCGTCTCGCCGAGCGGCAACCGCCGCAGGGTCTTCGGCAGTACGGAGTGCCAGTCGAAGGTCGCGGCCGACACCAGCACCATGATCGCCACCAGCGCCGCCATCGGGATCCTTGAGACGACCGGTCCGAGCAGCAGACACAGCACCAGCAGGAACGCGCCCGCGAGGAAGGTCGAGAGCCGGGTCCTGGCGCCGGAGACCTTCACGTTGATCATCGTCTGACCGATCATGGCGCAGCCGCCCATGCCGCCGAAGAGCCCGGTGACGATGTTGGCGACGCCCTGGCCCATGGACTCGCGGGTCTTGTTGGAGTGCGTGTCCGTGATGTCGTCGACGAGCTTCGCAGTCATCAGTGACTCAAGGAGCCCGACGAGAGCGAGTGCGAAGGCGTACGGCGCGACGGTGGTCAGCGTGTCCATGGTGAACGGCACGTCCGGCAGACCCGGCACCGGCAACGAGGACGGCAGCTCCCCCCGGTCCCCCACCGTCGGTACGGCGATGCCCGCACCGACCGTGATCAGTGTCAGTACGACGATGGAGACGAGCGGGGCGGGCACCACGGTGGTGATCCTTGGAATCAGCACGGTGAGCACCACCCCGCCGATGACCAGCGGGTACACCGCCCAGGGCACGCCCGTCAGTTCGGGGAACTGCCCCATGAACACCAGGATCGCCAGCGCGTTGACGAAACCGACCATCACGCTGCGCGGCACGAACCGCATCAACCGGGCCACCCCGAGCGCCCCGAGCACCACCTGCATCGACCCGCCCAGGATCACGGCGGCGATCAGGTAGCCGAGCCCGTGCTCCTTGTTGAGCGGCGCCACGACGAGGGCGACGGCGCCCGTCGCCGCCGAGATCATCGCCTTGCGTCCGCCGACGACCGAGATCACGACCGCCATCGTCACCGCGGAGAACAGCCCCACACTGGGCGAGACGCCCGCGATCACCGAGAACGAGATCGCCTCGGGAATCAGGGCCAGGCCGACCACCAGGCCGCCCAGCACCTCGGTCCGGAACACTTTCGGGGAGGCCAGCCAGTCGGGCCGGGACAGACGGGGGACGTGCAGCGAGGACATGGAGCCGTTTCCGTAGGGTCACCGTGGGACAGCGCCGCGGGGGCCGTGCGGGCCGTGGGCACAGAGCAAAGAGCTCCATCTTAGTTGCCGCCTCAGCACCTACCGGCTGCCACCGCGACCCGGCCCGGCCGCCACCACCGAAGCACCCTCGGCACATGTCGGCCTCTGCGCAGCTCAGCCCAGGTGCCACCGCGGCTCAGCCCGAGTGCCACCACGGCTCCACCCTGCCGCCACCACCGAAGCACCGGCCTCGGCACGTGCCGGCCACGACCGCAACTCAGCCCGGGTGCCACCGCGACTCGGCAGCGAAGCACCCTCGTCACGTATCGGCCACGGCCGCGGCTCAGCCCGAGTGCCACCGCGGCTCCGCCCTGCCGCCACCACCGAAGCACCGGCCTCGGCACGTGCCGGCCTCGACCGCAGCTCAGCCCGGTCACGACCACAGCTCGGCCCTGCCGCCACCGCCGAAGCCCCAGGGCGGGTGCGCGGCGTCCTACCGCGGCACCGCGACGAACAACGGCCGAGGACGCCCGGCCGCCCACGACGCGGCCCGGCCACCCGCCCCGTCACGGCGCACGACGACCCGACGGTGCCCGGCCTCCTGTCGTACCGGCCCGGCGAGGTGCGCGGCAGCCGCACTGACACACCGGAGCGCACCCGCGCCCCACAGAAGGACGGTCCCGCCACCCGTGCACGGTCGCTCCTCACGCTCCCGGCCCCGCCACACCCCTCAGTAGCACCACCAAGTGCCGCTCGCCGGCTGCGGAATCCACCCGTAGCTCCCCGAGTCCCCCGGCCCGCGCCGGAACACCGCGGTCACCGTGTCCGGCCGGTAGGTCCTGATGCGCACGGGGTTTCCCCGCTCGTCTGCGGACTCCAGCACGATTTCCCCGGACTTCGTCCGGCCGGCCGCCTGAGCCTCGACGACATCATCGACACCCTCGGCCAACTGCAACATAAATACGGCCACAACGCCTCCTCAGCCCCAACAACGAACCGAAGCACCCTAACCCCGCAAATCCCAACACCCTTCCCACAACCACCCATTGAGCCCATCCCGACACACGTCCACTCCCCCAGCCCTCCGGGGCACGGGTCCCGGTCCACCCACCACGAATTGGCCGTACCCCCGCCGACCGCCCCTTCTCTACGCTCCTGACATGCGCATCCGAACGGTCGACGCCTTCACCTCAACGCCCTTCGCGGGAAACCCCGCCGCGGTCCTCCTCCTGGAGGACGCCACCTCCTTCCCGCACGACCAGTGGCTCCAGCACGTGGCTGCCGAGCTCAACCTCTCCGAGACGGCCTTCGCCCACCCCCTCCCACCGGCCAACCCCGCCCCCGGCCCCGCCGACTGGGCCCTCCGGTGGTTCACCCCCGCCACCGAGGTCGACATGTGCGGTCACGCCACCCTGGCCACGGCGCACATCCTCCACACCACGGGAACCGCCACCGGCACGGTCCGCTTCAGCACCCGCAGCGGCATCCTCACCTCCACCGCCCACCCCGACGGCTCCCTCACGCTGGACTTCCCCACCGCGCCCCTGCTGCCCACCGCGACGCCCGACGGACTCGCCGAGGCCCTCGGCGTCGAGCCCCGCACGGTCCTCCACACCGGCGACCAGGTCGGCGACCTCCTGGTCGAGTGCCGCTCGGAGAGCGAGGTCCACGCGCTCGCGCCGGACCTGAAGGCCCTGGCCGCCCTCTCCCGCCGTGGTGTCATCGCGACCGCCCAGGCCGAGGGTCCCTCGGCGGAGTACGACTTCGTCTCCCGCTGCTTCTTCCCTGGCATCGGGATCGACGAGGACCCGGTGACGGGCAGCGCCCACACCGCGCTCGCCCCGTTCTGGTCGGCCCGCCTCGGCCGCACCGAACTGACCGGTCTGCAGGGCGGCGCCCGCAGGGGCCTGGTCCGCACCGCCCTGCGCGGCGACCGCACCCTGCTCACCGGCCACGCTGTCACCGTCCTCGACGGCGAACTCCTCAGCACTCCGTAAGCCCGCGGCGCGGCGGCGAGGTCACAGGGTGGGCAGCCAGTCCACCTTCCCCGCCAGCACCGCGTACCCCACGAACGCCCCGATGTCGAGCAGCGCGTGGGCCGCCACCAGCGGCCCCACCCGCCCCCACTTCCGGTAGAGCAGCACGAACACGACGCCCATCACCATGTTCCCGATGAAGCCGCCCACCCCCTGGTACAGGTGGTACGACCCCCTCAGTACCGAGCTCGCCACCAGCGCGGCCATCGGGGTCCAGCCCAACTGCCCGAGCCTGCGCAGCAGATACCCGACCACGACGACCTCTTCGAGCACCGAGTTCTGGATCGCGGAGAGGATCAGCACCGGGTACTTCCACCACACCTCGGGCAGCGACTCGGGCACCACCGTGAGGTTGAAACCCGTCGCGTTGGCCAGCAGGTAGAAGGCCAGTCCCGCACTGCCGATGCCGGCCGCGACCAGTGTCCCGCGCCCCAGGTCCGGCCACGGCCGCAGCCGGTCGAAGCCCAGCGCGCGCAGCCCGCTGCCCTCCCGCATCAGCAGATGCGCGACGAGGGCCACCGGAACCAGCGCCGTCGAGATGGAGAACAGCTGCCAGACGAGGTCCAGCCACGGCCGCCCAGGCGCGGCGGAACTGTTGAGGTTGGCCGCCTGGTCCTTCAGGCCGCCCGGCCTCGTCACCGCCCCGACGAAGCTGATCAGGGCGGAAACCCCACTGGCCCCCAGCGAAAGGGCCAGCACCAGCAGCAACTCGGTGCCCAACACCCTGCGCGTCAGCGGCTGTTCACGCGCCACCACCGGCTTCTCGGGCGTCATGTCGGCCATCTGCCCCGTATCCCCTTGCACTCGGACCTCCACTCGTGTGCTCCCGCCTCATCCTGCCTCCACAGCGGCAGGGTCACGAATGCAGGTCCGGACAGCACTGGTCCGGGTAGCCACGGCTTGCGCCATCTGCCGTGCGCGCAGGGGCCGCCGAGCGCCGCGCCGCCGGCCTCGCGGCGCAAGCCCGCCCGTGGAACGCCCCGATCGGCCGAGCCCTCAGGAATGCCCCGGAAAACCCACTGCCCACGTGTGCACCGGTTCCCCCGAATGCATCAGTTCCCCGTACCTGCGGGTCATCGCCGCCAGCGCCGCCTCCCGGCCCAGCCCCGCGTCCAGCGCCCGGTGGTAGGTGTCCACCTGCCAGGAAGCCCCGTTCATCCGCTTGCGGCACCGCTCCTCGATCACGCCGAGATAGCGGTCCCGGTCCGCCGCCTCCACGCCCCACGCGTCCAGCCCCGCCGCCGCCAGGGGCAGCAGTTCGTCCTGTACGAGCTGCACGGCGGGCACCCTGTGCGTCCCGGCTCCCCGCCCGGCGCGCGGCCACGTCAGCTCCGCGTCGATGCCGTACCGGCAGGCCGTGTCGAAGTTCGCCTCGGCCTCCTCGAACGCCATTCGCCGCCACACCGGCTTCGTGTCCTCGGCGAGGGCGCGCACCAGCCCGTAGTAGAAGGCGGCGTTCGCGATCACGTCGGTCACGGTCGGCCCCGCCGGCAGCACCCGGTTCTCCACCCTCAGGTGCGGCACGCCGTCGGCGATCCCGTACACCGGCCTGTTCCACCGGTAGACGGTCCCGTTGTGCAGCACCAGCTCCTTGAGCTGCGGCACGCCGCCCTCGTCCAGCACCCGCAGCGGGTCCTCCTCGTCGCAGATGGGCAGCAGCGCGGGGAAGTAGCGGAGGTTCTCCTCGAAGAGTTCGTACGCGGAGTCCACCCACCTCTCGCCGAACCAGGTCCGCGGCCGCACCCCCTGCGCGATCAGCTCCGGCGGCCTGGTGTCCGTCGCCTGGGTGAACAGCGGGGGCCTCGACTCCCGCCACAGTTCCTGTCCGAACAGGAAGGGCGCGTTGGCCCCCACCGCGATCTGCACGCCTGCGACCGCCTGCGCCGCGTTCCACACGTCGGCGAAGCGCCCCGGCGTCACCTGGAGGTGCAACTGGACGGACGTGCACGCCGATTCGGGCACGATCGAGTCGGAGCTGCAGACCAGGTGCTCGACGCCCTCGATGTCGAGTTGGAAGGGCTCACCCCTGGCCGCCACGATCTGTTGGTTCAGCAGCTCGTACCGGTCGACGTCCGAGAGATTCGCGTGCACCAGGTCGTCCCGCCCGAGCGTGGGCAGAATGCCGATCATCACGATCCCCGCGTCCACCTCCGCCGCCTTGCGGTGCGCATAGCCGAGTCCGGTGCGCAGTTCCTCCGCCAATTGGTCGAGAACGCGTCCCCCCAGCCGGTGCGGAACGATGTTCACCTCAAGGTTGAACATCCCCAACTCGGTCTGGAAATCCCGGCTCGCAATGCGGTCCAGCACCTCGGCATTCATCATTTTCGGCAGCCCGTCCGCCCCCGCGAGATTCAGCTCGATCTCCAGCCCCATGAGATTCTTCGGCCGGTCGAACTTCTTCTCCTTCAGGAGCCTGTCGAGCCCCTCCAGACACTCGTGCAGCTTGTGCCGGTACTTCTGCCGGTCCGCCAGGGCGAACCCGTCTGCCACGACCTTCTCACCCATCGGAGTGTCCTTCCTCAGCCGGGGCAGCCCGCGGCAGCGACCGCTGTGTCCTGTGGTTCACGGTCGATGATGCCCCGACGGACTGATCCGTAACGCCCCGCGCGCGGCCGGTACGCAGTACGCTCGGTGCAAATTCCGGCGGGCACATTCCGCAGGCATGGCGCAGGACGCAGTTACCAGCTCGACGGTTGTGGTCACAAACGCCGACGAGTTCCGGCCGACCGCACCGACGTGGGAATCCTGGGAAAAGTCCTGTATTCCGGCCCCTGAACCGGGACCTTTACCGCGCCGAATGCCGGATCCGTGCGGCCGGATCCCGCCTTGCGGGAAATATCCGCGTCGACTAGCCGAAACACCGTGTGAACACGTGTCGTATAAACTCCGCAGACAGAGGCGGAGAGCTGACGCCAGGCCGTCGTCCCGGCCCCCTCCGGCCCCGCAACCGCTGACAGCGCCGTCCGCACCGCCCAGGCTCCACCGTGTCTCCCAGAGCGAGAGGCGATCCATCATGCCGCTGCACGTACCCCCGGCTCCCGCGCCCGCCCTGCGCAGCGTTCTCGCGGCACTCGGTTCCCCCACTGCCGTCGCCGCGGCCCGCACCCCGGCCCTCCGCGGCGCCCAGGGGCCGCTCACGCCCGAGCTCCCGCTCCCCCTCCATGTCCTGGACCAGATCTCCGACGGCGGCCTGCCGCCCCGTACCCGCCTCACCGGCTGGCGGTTCCTGATCCGCGACGGCGGACGCGCGGTGGCAGCCGCCGACACCGTGCTCACCGCCGACGGCTGGACCTTCTCCCACTTCTTCGAGGGCCCCTATCTGAGCTCGACCGAGCGCGCGCTGCGCCAGGCCGAGGTCATGGCCGGCGTCCACCAGCCGCGGCTGCTGTCCATCCCCGCCCTGTACATGCTGACCCTGTGGCTGCACGGCGACGCCACCGCCGACGCGTCCACCGGCGTTCCCGCCCCCTCCGACGTCCTGGTACCGCTGGCCCCTGCGCCGCCCGGCATCGCCTCGCACCACCCCTGCAAGGTCGCCGACCTGCTGCCCGTCCTCACCCTGCGTCTGAAGCCGGCCGCCCCGTCCCCGCTCCTCGGCCAGCTCGCCTGAGCCGCCGACCGGCCGACGGTCCGCACCGGAGTGCCCCGCCCCTCCTGGATCGGAGGCGCGGGGCACCGTCGTGTCCGACTGACCCATCCGGACTAGCCCGCTGGGGCCACCCCGAACCACCCGAAGAGGGGGGCAAGTTGAGCTGAACCGTCCGCACGGGTGACGCGTCCTCAATCAGTGAGAAGCGCTGACGTGAAATCCCTGCGGATCGACGCCCGTGGGGCAACACTGGGACCGGACCAACTGATACGGGGGGCGGCCATGAACACCGATTCGAGCCGCAGGAACACGTTCACCACCACGCAGCGAAAGAACCCATCCATGTGCCAGCACCAGCCGTCCTGCCCGACCGCCGATTCCGCCGACCGGGAGGCCGCCCGTCCGACGGCGAACCACCCGGAGCAGGGCTGGAGCCTGCTGTGCAACGGGGTCCTCCTCTTCGAGGACACCGGCGAGCTGCTGCCGAACGGGCAGATCATCGCGCCGCACCGCCCGTTGGACGTGGCCACCGCTGCCTAGGACGGAGGGGCCGGCCCGGAGCTTCCACTCCGGATCGGCCCCTCACTTATGTCAACTGCCCGACGGCAACCGTCAGTTGTCGTACTCGTCCATCGGCGGGCAGGAGCAGACCAGGTTGCGGTCGCCGAACGCGCCGTCGATCCGGCGCACCGGCGGCCAGTACTTGTCCGCCGCCGAGACCCCGGCCGGGAAGACGGCCTCCTCGCGGCTGTAGGCGTGCTCCCACTCGCCGCCCAGCGCGGCAGCGGTGTGCGGGGCGTTCGCGAGCGGGTTGTCGTCGGCGGGCCACTCGCCCGACCCGACCTTCTCGATCTCGCCGCGAATCGCGATCATGGTGTCGCAGAACCGGTCCAGCTCGACGAGGTTCTCGCTCTCGGTCGGCTCGATCATCAGGGTCCCCGCCACCGGGAACGACATGGTCGGCGCGTGGAAGCCGTAGTCGATGAGCCGCTTGGCGATGTCGTCCACGCTCACCCCCGTCGACTTGGCCAGCGGGCGCAGGTCCACGATGCACTCGTGCGCGACGAGACCGTTCGGACCGGTGTAGAGGACCGGGTAGTGCGGCTCCAGCCGCTTGGCGATGTAGTTCGCCGCCAGCACCGCCACCTGTGTGGCCCGCTTCAGCCCCTCGCCGCCCATCAGCCGCACGTACGCCCAGGAGATCGGCAGGATGCCCGCGGAGCCCCACGGCGCCGCCGAGACCGGCCCGACGCCCGTGTCGGGTCCCGCCGACGGCTGGAGCGGGTGGTTGGGCAGGTACGGCGCGAGGTGCGCGCGCACACCGACGGGGCCGACCCCCGGGCCGCCGCCGCCGTGCGGGATGCAGAAGGTCTTGTGCAGGTTCAGGTGGGACACGTCGCCGCCGAACTTGCCGGGCTTGGCGAGACCCACCAGGGCGTTCAGGTTGGCGCCGTCGACGTAGACCTGCCCGCCCGCGTCGTGCACGGTCGCGCAGATGTCGGCAACGTGCTCCTCGAAGACGCCGTGCGTCGACGGGTAGGTGATCATGAGCACCGACAGTTCGTCGCGGTACTGCTCGATCTTGGCCCGCAGGTCCTCGACGTCGACCTCGCCGTCGTCGGCCGTCCTCACGACGACCACCTTCATACCGGCCATCACCGCGCTCGCGGCGTTCGTGCCGTGCGCGGACGAGGGGATCAGGCAGACGGTCCGCTGCTCGTCGCCGTTGGCCCGGTGGTACGCGCGCACCGCGAGGAGACCGGCGAGCTCGCCCTGCGAACCGGCGTTGGGCTGGATGGACACCGCGTCGTACCCGGTGACCTCGGCGAGGCGCTCCTCCAGCTCGCGGATGAGCGTCAGGTAGCCGGCGGCCTGGTCGACCGGTACGAAGGGGTGGATCTGGCCGAACTCGGGCCAGGTCACCGGCTCCATCTCGGTCGTCGCGTTCAGCTTCATGGTGCACGAGCCGAGCGGGATCATGCCGCGGTCCAGGGCGTAGTCCCGGTCGGCGAGCTTGCGCAGGTAGCGCAGCATGGCCGTCTCGGAGCGGTGCTGCTGGAAGACCGGGTGGGTCAGGAAATCGTCGCCGCGCAGCAGACCGTCGGGAAGCGCCTCACCGACGACCGCGTCCAGCGCCTCGATGTCACCCTCCACCGCGAACGCGGCCCAGACGGCGGTCACTTGGGCCCGTGCGGTCGTCTCGTCGCACGCCACGGACACCAGGTCGTTGTCCACGAGCCGCAGGTTCACCCCGTGCTCACGCGCGGCGGCGACCACCTCGGCGGCCCTGCCCGGGACCCGTACGGTCAGCGTGTCGAAGTACGCACCGTGCACGACCTCGACACCACCGGCGCGCAGTCCCTCGGCGAGGATCGACGCGTAACGGTGCGTCCGGCGCGCGATCCCCTTGAGCCCCTCGGGGCCGTGGTAAACCGCGTACATACCGGCCATGACGGCCAGCAGCACCTGCGCGGTACAGATGTTGCTGGTCGCCTTCTCACGCCGGATGTGCTGCTCGCGGGTCTGCAGCGCCAGCCGGTAGGCCTTGTTCCCGTCCGCGTCCACGGACACGCCCACGAGCCGTCCGGGCAGGCTGCGCGCGAACTTCTCCCGTACGGCCATGAACCCGGCGTGCGGGCCGCCGAATCCCATCGGCACCCCGAACCGCTGCGTCGTACCCACAGCGATGTCCGCGCCGAGCTCACCCGGCGACGTCAGCAGCGTCAGCGCCAGCAGATCCGCGGCGACGGTCACGACGGCACCCAGCTCGTGGGCCTGCTCGATCACCGGCTTGATGTCCCGTACGACTCCGGAGGCACCCGGATACTGCAGCAGCACGCCGAACACACCGCGCTCGGCGATCTCGGCGGGAATGCCGTCCGCCAGGTCGGCGACGACCACCTCGACGCCGGTCGGCTCGGCCCGCGTCCGGATCACGGCAACGGTCTGCGGAAGCGTTTCCGCATCGACGAGGAACACACCCTTCTTGACCTTGCCCACCCGGCGTGCGAGCGACATGGCCTCGGCGGCGGCGGTGCTTTCATCGAGCAGCGAGGCGCCCGAGGTGGGCAGCCCGGTCAGGTCGGCGACCATCGTCTGGAAGTTGAGCAGGGCTTCGAGCCGGCCCTGCGAGATCTCCGGCTGGTACGGCGTGTAGGCCGTGTACCAGGCGGGGTTCTCCATCACGTTCCGCAGGATGACGGGCGGCGTGAACGTCCCGTAGTAGCCGAGCCCGATCATCGGGGCCAGCACCTCGTTGCGGTCGGCGAGCGTCCGCAGCTCGGCCAGCACCTCGGCCTCGGTACGCGCGTCGGGCAGGCTCAGCGCCTCGGCGTTCTTGATGGCGTCCGGCACCGCGGCGGCGGTCAGCTCGTCCAGCGACCCGTACCCGACCTGCGCGAGCATCTTGGCCTGCGCCTCACCGTCGGGACCGATGTGACGCTGCTCAAAGGGGATTCCACGCTCAAGCTCTGCGAGTGCGATACGACGGTTGGCGGTCATCTGCGGAAGGCCTCCTGGTCTGACACGACCTGCGAGGGGCACCACGGCACGGGTACCCGGACGGCCTCCCCCTCTGTCATCTCAACCTGAGAGCTTCACCGGAGCACCGCGAACGGGCCCCGACTTTCACCGTCGGTGAGGGAGGATCGCGCACCGGCCTGCGCCGTGCCCGCCAACCGCCCTGCTTTCCAGAGTGACCTCGTCCGTGCGGTACAGGGGCCTGAGAGATTCCGGGGAGGAGTTGCTCCTTCGGCGCCTCCGAAATCCATCTCGGAGGACTCTCCCGCGCGGGGTCAGCAGCCATCGGCCAGCCTACCAGCGCACTCCCGTGCAGATCCCTCGAGTGGCCAGGCTCTCAAATCTGCTCTTTCGTAGTGTTTTACGCGGCTACACAGCAGTTGCGACAGCTGAAGGGACGGGACCGTGGAGACCGACATCGATCCGCGCAGCCTGATCGGCCGCAAGGCGTTCGACCGCAACGGCACCAAGATCGGAACGGTGGACGAGGTCTACCTGGACGATGCCACGGGCGTACCGGAGTGGGCGGCCGTCCGCACCGGCCTCTTCAGCCGGGACGCCTTCGTCCCGCTGGAGCCCAGCAGCCTCGAAGGCAACACTCTGCGCATCCCGTTCGAGAAGTCCCTGATCAAGGACGCCCCGGACTTCGGCGTAGGCCGGCACCTTTCCCCCGAACAGGAACTCCAGCTCTACCACCACTACGGCCTGCACTTCTCCCCACCCACCGCCGACCGAGACTTCGGCACTCTCGCCCCCGAAACCACCACCCAACCGAACCCCCCGGAAAGCCCTTGACCCCTCCCACCCGGACCCCGGATCCCGGGCCCCCGACCCCCGGATCCCACACCTCGGGGCCCCCGCAAGGCCTCCCGTCCGGACCCTCGGACGCCCGCACGGCTTCCTGACCGGCCGGCAGACGCCCACCCAGCCTTCCGCCCGCCCTCATCGGATACCCGCCCGGCCCCCGCCCGGCCTCATCGGATACCCGCCCGGCCCCTCGGACGCCCGCACGGCTCCCTGACCGGCCCGCAGATGCGGCCCGCCCAGCCTTGCGCCCGGACCCTCAGATGCCCAACCGGCCGGCTCTCCGGACCTCGCGCACCCGCGTCGACACGCCCGGCCCCTCGGGCTCCCGCCCGCACAGCCACGCTCCGGCCCCCATACGTCCGGCCCGCCCCCGCCCGGCCCTCCCTTTCGGACCCTCCGGCACCACACGGCCAGCCCTCCAGGCCCTGCGCGCCTGCACACCCATTCGTCTTCGTCCGGGTCTCCATGCGATCGCCCGGCCCCCGACCGATCCCTAGTCCCCGCTCTCCGTCCCCGCCCCCGGTATCCCCACCAGCGGCAACGGCTGCGCCGCCTCCAGCTCCGGATCGTCCGTCCGGAAGGTCCTTACCCGCCCCGGCCCCTGCGAGCCTGGTTCTTCGAAGCGCACGGTCACCCGCCCCAAGCCGCTGCCCTGCACCCATCCCGCGCCGTATTTCGCGTGCCGCACGTCGTGCCCCGCGTGCCACCGCCGCTCCTCCGCGGGCTCCACGGGCTGGGCTCCGCCGGCCACCGCATCTCCCGCGTTCCCCGCCGCCGCGCCCGGCCCGCTTCCGGCTTCGGCGTCGCCGCCGTCCGTACTCACGCTTCCTGGCGCGACGTCTGTGGTCCCCGCTACGGCTCCGGGCCCGGCACCTCTCCCGGACTCGCGATCGGTCCCAGACTCAGCAACCCAGACCTCGGCCCCCACGGCACTCCCCCCGGCCGTACCCGCCACCACCGCGTCCCGCGCTTCCCCCTGTGCCCGGTCCGCCCGCGTGTCCCGCCCGGCCTCGTTCGCCCGCCCCGACTGTGCCGCCTCCGCCCCTTGCGTTTCTCGGAACGCCTGGGCCGCCTGCGCGAAGAGGTCTTCCTGGGTGTAGTCCGCCAGCCCCGTCACCCCCACGCCGAGCAGTCGCACCCCACCCGTGGTGTCGACGCCCTCCAGCAGTCGCGCCGCCGCCTCCCGTACCACCCCCGCGTCGTCCGTCGGCCCCCGCAGCGTCTCCGAGCGGGTCAGTGTCGAGAAGTCGAACCTCCGCACCTTGAGCACCACGGTCCGGCCCGACCGCCCGGCCGCCCGCAGCCGCTGCACGCAGCGCTCTGCCAGCCGCTCGACCTCCGAGCGCACCCGCACCCGGTCGTGCAGGTCCACGTCGAAGGTGTCCTCGACCGACACCGACTTAGCGTCCCGCTCGGCCACCACGGGCCGGTCGTCGATACCCTGCGCCATCCGGTACAGCGACGCCCCGTGTGCCTTGCCCAGCAGCCGTACGAGCTCGGCCTCGCCCGCCGCCGCCAGGTCAGCCACCGTCGTCATCCCGGCCCGCCGCAGGTGGTCCCCGGTCGCGGGCCCCACGCCCGGCAGGATCCGCACCGACCTCGGCGCCAGCAGCTCGCGCTCGGTCCCGGGAGCGATCAGCACCAGGCCGTCCGGCTTGGCCTCCTCGGAAGCGATCTTGGCGAGCATCTTGGAACCTGCGAGCCCCACCGAACCGCACAGCCCGGTGACCGCCCTGATCCGCTCCCTGAGCCGCTCGCCGACCGCCCGCGCGGTCGCGGTGTCCGCCGCCGTCCCGCCCGCCTCCAGGTCCACGAAGGCCTCGTCCAGGCTGAGCGGCTCCACCAGCGGCGAGAGCTGTCCCAGCAGCTCCATCACCTGCTCACTCACCGTGCGGTAGAGCGCGAAGCGCGGGACCAGGTAGGCGGCGTTCGGCGCGAGCCTGCGCGCCTGGGCCGTCGGCATGGCCGAGTGCACGCCGAAGCGCCTCGCCTCGTACGAAGCGGTGGCGACCACACCGCGCGGCCCGAGCCCGCCCACGACCACCGGTTTCCCGCGCAGGCTCGGCTTCGCCGCCTGCTCCGCGGAGGCGTAGAAGGCATCCATGTCCAGATGCAGAATGGTCGGTGCGGTCCTCACCCCACCGATGCTGCCCTACGCCACTGACAATCGGCCGGAGGCGTCAGCCGGCCCGGTTGCGCCTGCGCGCCAGCTCGTCACCCGGGTTGTTCCCGACCAGCGTCTCGCCGGTGTCGACACGTTCCCCGTGCAGCTGCGAGAGCGCCGTCTCGACGTCCCGCCACACCACGCCCACGGCGATTCCGAAGACTCCCTGGCCGCCCTGCAGCAGGCTGACGACCTCGTCCGGCGAGACGCACTCGTAGACGGTCGCCCCGTCACTCATCAGCGTCACCCGCTCCAGATCCTGGAAGCCGCGCTCCCTGAGGTGCTGGACGGCCGCGCGGATGTTCTGGAGGGCGACACCGGTGTCCAGGAACCGCTTGACGATCTTGAGGACAACGACGTCACGGAAGCTGTACAGCCGCTGCGTCCCTGATCCGTAGGCAGGCCGCACGCTCGGCTCGACGAGCCCGGTACGCGCCCAGTAGTCCAGTTGCCGGTAGGTGATACCGGCCGCCGCACACGCGGTGGGCCCCCGGTACCCGACCGTGTCGACTGCCCCCGCGGCGGCCTGAGCCGGGGCGAGGGGGTGCTGACCGTTCATGGGGTCGGCCGAACTGCCGAGCGGATACGGCCCGCCCGTCGCCGTACCGTCGCCGCTGATTCTCACGCCGACCTCCGTCCTTGACCTGCCCTGTCGACGGTAGGCAGTCACCCGGGGTGCGTCAACGATCGCCACACTAGGCACGCCGGGTGATAATCACCCTGAGAGTGGTTTGCCGTATCCCGATGCGGGGAAAGGCTAGCTGAATGCCCTTGTGCCCCCTGGAAATGGCAGGCCCGGCCGAGAGGCACGGCCCTGGGGACCGCGGCTCACGGCCGGCAGCTCACTGGCTGTTGGTACCGAAGTCCTCCGGCGAGATCTGGTCGAGGAACTCGCGGAACTTCTCCACCTCGTCCTCCTGCTCGTCCGGGATGGCGATTCCGGCGTCGTCCAGCACCCCGTCACTGCCGTAGATCGGCGTCCCGGTGCGCAGCGCCAGCGCTATCGCGTCCGAGGGCCGCGCACTGACCTCCACCCCGCTGGCGAAGACCAGCTCGGCGTAGAACACCCCGTCCCGCAGGTCGGTGATCCGCACCTCGGTGAGCTCCTGGCCGACCGCTTCGAGCACGTCCTTGAAGAGGTCGTGCGTCAGCGGCCTGGCGGGTGCCAGCCCCTGCTGGGCAAAGGCGATGGCCGTGGCCTCACCCGGTCCGATCCAAATGGGAAGGTACCGATCGCCTCCCACTTCACGCAGGAGCACGATCGGCTGGTTGTTGGGCATTTCCACCCTGACACCTACGACGTCGAGCTCGTTCACACAGCAACCCTAGGACGTGCCCGACCGGTTTGGGTAGTCGGGCTCCTGTTCACACCGGTTAAGGCTCAGTTCGAGCCGGACCGCAGCGCCGTCTGGACCAGCGCCGCGTGCAGTCGTACGGTCAGCCCCGCGAGCTCCCTGGTGGTCGCCTCGGCATGCGCCCTGGTCTGCGGATTGCGGTGCCGGCGCAGGGGCGCGACGATGTTGGTGATCAACCCGGCCTCCCGGTCGGCGGCGGCCTTCATGGCCCGCAGGTGCCGCGGTTCGAGGCCGAACCTGCCCAGATCGGCCACCAGTTTCGCGACCGTCACCGCCTCCGCGTCGTAACCGCCGTCCGGCAGTTCCGAGATCAGGCCGTACGACTCCCACTCACCCAGGTCGCCCTCGCCCACCTCGGCGGCGGCGAGCAGCTCCTCGCGGCCCAGCCGGGCCACCGTCGCCCGCTCGGGCGCCGTCTCCGGCACCCCTTCGAGCAGCTCCCGCGGGCCCGCGGGTGAGGGCAGCTGGACCGTCTCGCCGCGCTCCAGCGCGTCGAGGTGCTCCTTGATGACCTTGAGCGGGAGGTAGTGGTCGCGCTGCATGCGCAGCACCTGGGCGAGCCGCTCGACATCCACCGGGCTGAACTTCCGGTACCCGGACGGAGTGCGCTGCGGTTCGACCAGACCCTCCGCCTCCAGAAAGCGGATCTTCGAGATCGTGACTTCGGGAAATTCCTCACGCAGCAGGCTCAGCACCGAACCGATGCTCATCAGCCTGCCGCCGGCGGAGGCGGTGCCGCGCACGGCACCGCCCGTCTGGATTCGCAGCATGGACCTTCCCTGGAGGGATCAGACGACCTGCTGGCTCGCATAGAAGACCAGCCGGTACTTACCGATCTGCACCTCGTCGCCGTTCGCCAGCAGGACCGCGTCGATGCGCTCCCGGTTGACGTACGTGCCGTTGAGGCTGCCGACGTCGGAGACGGTGAAACCACCGTCCGCGCCCCGGCGGAACTCCACGTGCCGCCGCGAGACGGTCACGTCGTCCAGGAAGATGTCGCTCTGCGGGTGGCGGCCGGCCGTGGTCAGCTCACCGTCCAGCAGGAAGCGGCTCCCCGAGTTCGGACCGCGGCGCACCACCAGCAGTGCCGCACCGAGCGGAAGGGCGTCGACCGCGGCCTGGGCCTCGGGCGACAGCGACGGGAGAGCGGTCTGCCCGGTCTTCTCCGCCTCGTACGCCTCAAGGCCCGAGATGGAGATCGTCGACGTGGTCTCCGAAGGACGCTCGGCAGCGGCGCCGCCCCGCAGCGGCGCACCGCAGTTGGAGCAGAAACGGCTGTCCGCGGCGTTCCGGTGCCCGCACCTCGTACAAACCGGCAAGGCCGACATGGACGGATCCTCCTGCCGCGGCTGCCCCGCGTGGTGGGCGCTGGTTGCGTACGGGTCGGGAGCGAACTCTCCACCCGTACTTGAGGTTGATGGTTCCTGGGAACCTATGCGGCCGGGACCTGCCGGGTCAACAGACGACGCGCCGGTGCCACCGACCTGATCGCGGAAGAGCGGGCGCTCTCCGCTCTGCTCCTCCCCGTCACCGGGGCGCGGGGCACGGTGACGGGCAGTGTGGGAGCTGCTGTCGTCACGTGCACTCTTGCCGAACAATTTCGCAAACAACTTCACGGGCGATTCCCCTTGACCGAAACAGACCCGCCCGTGGGGCAGGACGAACCCTGCGTCAACAAATCTGCTGACTTGGACATCTTCACAACGTCCGTATCACTCGGACAGTTTCCACCACGCACCACGTCCTTGATGCGCCGACCCCCCGCAACCTCATGCCCGTGTCCGACAGCCCTCATTCGCTCCGGCTTCACCGGGATGACGACCGAGCGTAGTCAGGCCGCTTCGCCGGTCGCAAGGCATTCACGACGATCTTCTCAAGTCGCTGCACCGTGGCGGTGGCCTGCTCCTTCTCCAGAGTCTGCACGACCCCGCCCGGGATGTTCAGCGCGGGCTCCAGATCCTGCGGCTTGCCGATCACCTTGAAGGTGTACGGCGCGCTGACTTCCTTGCCGTCCACCTGGATGCTGCCCGCGTCCCCGGAGAAATAGGTGTTGGCCACGACCCGTACGTCATTGATCTGGATCGCTTCCGCGCCTGCCGCCCGCAGCTCCTGGATCGTGTCGAGCAGCCGGTCCGGCTCGACCACGGAGCTCGGGTCGGTCACCGTGAGCGTGATGCCGGAGCCCTGCGCTCCCACCGTGCCGGCGAGCACACCGAGCTGGCGTTCCTTCTCCAGGGTCTGCTTGCGGGCCTCCTCGGCCTGGTCGGAGCTGCTCTCCAGTTCCGTCCGCTGCGCCTCCAGGCGCTGTTTCTCGTCCTCGAGCCGCTGTGTGCGGCCGTCCAGCTCGTTCAGGATCCGTACGAGGTCCTCCTGGCGCGCCCCTCGCAGCGCACCGTCCGCGTTGGTCGAGTTGACCTGGATGGCCAGCCCGAGCCCGAGCCCGAACAGCAGGAGCGCGACGATCAGCTGGGCCCTGGTGAGCCGTGGCGGCCACAGCCCCGCGATCAGCCGCTGCCGACCGGTCACCTCCCGGTGGCTGTGGTGCTCGGGCGGGGGGTGCTGCTCGTTCGTGGGCGGCTCCTCGGGCGGAAGCTGCCTGCCGCTGGTGGGCTGCTCGTCGTCCCCGTGCCGTTCTTCGCTGCTCATCGGCGTCACGCCCGGAAGATGTGACGCCGGATGGCGGCAGCGTTGGAGAAGATGCGGATACCGAGCACGACGACCACTCCGGTCGACAGCTGCGCCCCGACTCCCAGCTTGTCGCCCAGGAAGACGATCAGCGCGGCCACCACCACGTTCGACAGGAAGGAGACCACGAAGACCTTGTCGACGAAGATCCCGTCGAGCATGGCCCGCAGGCCGCCGAAGACCGCGTCCAGCGCGGCGACGACGGCAATCGGCAGGTAGGGCTCGACCACCGCCGGCACTTCGGGCCGGACCAGCAATCCGACCACGACTCCCACGACGAGGCCCAGTACGGCGATCACGATGTGCCCTTCTCTGTCTTCTGTGCGTCGGCCACGCCCTTCCCGGCGTCTGCGGCCTGCGGTTGCGCGATACGAACGATCAGGCTCGGCGCGGCCGGCAGCCGCACCTCCTCCTGGTCGGAAATGGTGGTACGGATGCCGTAGCTCTCCTGCAGCACGTGCAGGTACTGGCCGTCGGCGCTGTCGTTGAAGGTGGTGTTGAGGTGCTTGCCGCCCACGGCGAGCACCGTGTAGGGCGGTGCGAGGGGCCTGTTGTCGACCAGTATGGCGTCCCCCGCCGCCCTGATCGCCGACAGTTGCGTCAGGCGCTGCCCGTTGATCGCCACTGCCTCGGCGCCGGACTGCCACAGGCCGTTGACGACCCGTTGCATGTCCCGGTCCCGTACCCGTCCGGTGTCGGAGAAGCCGCTGTCACCCCGAGGGCCGTCGCTGCCGTCGCCGGTCGCCTTGGCGTCGTCCACGACGAGTTTGACGCCCGGCCCCTGAACGGGGGTCGCGCCGGAAAGCAGCGCCACCAGCTGGCCCTGGTCGCCGCCGTGCTCCTCCAGCGCCTTGCGCTGACGCTCCCCCACATCGCTGCGCAGGGCGTCGACTTCCTTCTCCAGCTTGTCCGCGGCGGTGGTCTCGGAATCGATCCGGCCGAGGAGCTCCTCGCGCTCCTTGGCCACCACGGGCGCCGCCACGCGGGCGTTCGCGGCTCCGAGCGTCACCACGGCGGCAGCCAGTACGAGACACGCGGCCAGCGAGAGCTTCCTGCGCAGCGTCCGCGGCATTCCCGCGGTCCCGTCGGCCTTCTGACGGGCCGCAGCCTCCGCGTATCCGTCGTCGAGGCTGTGCTCCATCACGTTCGTCAGCAGCGACATGGAGGCGTCGGGACGTCGCGGTGGGGAGGGGGTACTCCGAACGGGGGGCTGCTGCGACATGCCGCACATCGTCGCATGTCGGGGCCCCTACCACCGAATGGCCCCACCGGGGCCCCGGACTCCGTCGCGAGACGGTGTCCGGGGCCCCGGTCAGACCTCAGCGACCCGCGCTGTCGACGATCGCCGCCCACTCGTCCAGGAGCGCCTGGGCGGAGTCGTCGTCCGGCCCTTCGGCCCACAGGTGCGTGACGGCCTCGGCCGGGTCGGGCAGCACCATCACCCAACGTCCGTCCGCCTCGACGACCCGTACACCGTCGGTGGTGTCCACCGACCGGTCGCCCGCCGCCTCGACGACCCGGCGCATCACGAGCCCCTTGACCGCCCACGGCGTGGCAAGGTCACGCCGCAGCACGTGTGCCCGCGGGATCCGCGCGTCGATCTGGCTCAGCGTCAACTGCGTCCTCGCCACCAGGCCGATCAACCGTACGAAGGCCGCCGCGCCGTCGAAGACACTGCTGAACTCCGGCACGATGAATCCGCCGCGCCCGTCCCCGCCGAAGATGGTCTCGTCCTCGCGCCCCACCCTGGTCAGGTCGTCGGGCGACGTGGTCGTCCACTCCACCTGGGTCCCGTGGTACGCGGCCACCTGCTCGGCCACCCGGGTCGTCGTGACCGGCAGCGCCACCCGCCCGCTGCGCCGGTCGGCGGCCACGAGGTCGAGCATCACCAGGAGCGCGCGGTCGTCCTCGATGATCCGTCCCCGCTCGTCCACCAGCGAGAGCCGCTCGCCGACGGGGTCGAACCTGACCCCGAAGTCCGCCCGCGCGGAAGCGACGATCTCTCCGAGCCGGACGAGTCCGGCCCGTCGCGAGTCACTGGTCTCGGTGGGCCTCGCCTCGTCGAGTCCGGGGTTGATGGTCAGCGCGTCGACCCCGAGCCGGCCCAGCAGGCTGGGCAGTACGAGCCCGGCACTGCCGTTCGACGCGTCGACGACGACCTTCAGTCCCGAGTCCGCGATCCCTGTCGTGTCCAGGTTCCGCAGCAGCGACCCGGTGTACGAGTCGAAGACGCTCGCCGGGAAGTGCAGGTCGCCGATCTCTCCGGGGAACGCCCGCCGGTACTCCTGACGCGCGTACACCCGGTCGAGCTTGCGCTGTCCGCCCTGCGACAGGTCCGCGCCGCGCTCGTCGAAGAACATGATGTCGACCGAGTCCGGCACACCCGGAGACGTACGGATCATGATCCCGCCGGCGCTGCCCCGCGCGGTCTGCTGACGTGCCACCGGCAGTGGAACGTTCTCCAGATCCCGTACGTCGATGGCGCTCGCCTGCAGGGCCGAAATGACCGCCCTCTTGAGGGCTCGCGCGCCACGGGAGTGGTCGCGCGCCGTGGTGACCGTGGACCCCTTCTTCAGGGTCGTCGCGTACGCCCCGGCGAGCCGTACCGCGAGCTCCGGTGTGATCTCCACGTTCAGGATTCCGGAGACGCCGCGCGCACCGAAGAGGTGCGCCTGGCCCCTGGACTCCCAGATCACCGAGGTGTTGACGAAGGCACCGGCCTCGATGGTCTTGAACGGGTAGACCCGCACATTGCCCTGAATGATCGATTCTTCGCCGACCAGGCACTCGTCACCGATGACCGCCCCGTCCTCGATCCGGGCCGCCCGCATGATGTCGGTGTTCTTGCCGATCACACAGCCACGGAGGTTGCTGTGCTGCCCGATGTAGACGTTGTCGTGGACGACGGCCCGGTGCAGGAAGGCACCGCTCTTCACCACGACGTTGGACCCGATGACGCTGTGTTCGCGGATCTCCGCCCCGGCCTCGACCTTGGCGTAGTCACCGATGTAGAGGGGGCCTCGTAGCACGGCGTCCGGGTGGACCTCGGCTCCTTCGGCGACCCAGACGCCGGGAGAGATCTCGAAACCGTCGAGTTCGACGTCGACCTTGCCCTCCAGCACGTCCGCCTGAGCCTTCACATAGCTCTCGTGCGTGCCGACATCCTCCCAGTAGCCCTCTGCGATGTATCCGTAGACGGGCTTCCCTTCCTTCATCAGCTGAGGAAAGACGTCACCGGACCAGTCGACGGACACGTCGGCGTCGACGTAGTCGAAGACCTCGGGCTCCATGACGTAGATGCCCGTGTTCACGGTGTCGGAGAAGACCTGGCCCCAGGTGGGCTTCTCCAGGAACCGCTCGACCTTCCCTTCCTCGTCCACGATGGTGATGCCGAATTCCAGCGGATTCGGTACCCGGGTCAGGCACACCGTGACCAGTGCGCCCTTCTCCTTGTGGAAGCGGATGAGATCGGTGAGGTCGAAGTCGGTGAGGGCATCACCCGAGATGACGACGAAGGCATCGTCCTTCAGCGCCTCTTCGGCGTTCTTCACACTGCCCGCGGTGCCGAGTGGCTTCTCCTCGTTGGCATAGGTGAGCTCCATTCCGAGCTCTTCCCCGTCGCCGAAGTAGTTCTTGACGAGCGAGGCCAGAAACTGCACGGTTACGACGGTCTCATTGAGCCCATGCCGCTTGAGCAACCGCAGCACGTGCTCCATGATCGGCCGGTTGGCCACCGGCAGGAGCGGCTTGGGCATGCTCGAGGTCATGGGGCGAAGGCGTGTACCTTCACCACCGGCCATCACGACGGCCTTCATGTCGGAAGCGTCCTCCTTTGAAGAGAAAATCTCAGCCGACTGCGCCCGCCCGAGGCCCTTGCACGGACATCAGAGGTCCGGAAGGGCCGGCGCCGCACTGCGCCACTTCGACAGACTCAATCGGTTGTGGCGTCCGTCTTGACGAGCCGACGGACCTGTACCACGTACAGAATCCCTGCCCACCAATACAGGGTTGTACCCCATCCGGCGAACGCCCATCCGAAAATAGCACCGAGTGTCCCCGGCCACCCGTCCAGAGCGCTGAGCAGCAGCAACGGGAAGGCGTACATCAGATTGAACGTGGCCGCCTTGCCCAGAAAGTTCACCTGGGGCGGCGGATAGCCGTGCCGGCGGAGGATGCCCACCATCACCAGGAGCATGAGCTCGCGCGCCAAAAGGGCCGCTGTGACCCACCAGGGCAGAATCTCCCGCCAGGTCAGCCCCACCAGCGTGGACAGAATGTAGAGCCGGTCGGCGGCCGGGTCGAGCAGCCGACCGAGCTTGCTGATCTGGTTCCACTTACGCGCCAGCTTGCCGTCGAGGTAGTCGCTGATGCCGCTGAGCATCAGCACCAGCAATGCCCAGCCGTCGCTGTTGGGCCCACCGAACACCGGGCGAAGGATCAGCCACAGGAACAAGGGCACACCGACGAGGCGAGCCATGCTCAGAATGTTGGGGATGGTGAGGACTCGGTCCGTCTGAACGCGAGTCTCCTGGACCTCCACCCGGGAGCCTCCTGTGGGAACGTGCCAACGATTTGCTACCTGACCCTACCCTCAAGCCAACCCCGACGGCCGCACAGGGGGTGCACGGCCACACAGGGGTGCACATGCCTCGTAAACGCAAAAATGCCCCGTACCGGTTTCCCGGTACGGGGCACTCTCACAATAATTGTTCGGCGGCGTCCTACTCTCCCACAGGGTCCCCCCTGCAGTACCATCGGCGCGGAAAGGCTTAGC
>NZ_JBIVVC010000007.1:202633-447822 GCF_044757485.1 Streptomyces sp. NPDC091272 | reverse complement strand
CCTTGACCTGGCCGAGGTCGACGCCGTTCTCGGTGGCGAGCTTGCGGACCAGGGGGGTGACGTAGGCGCTGTCGTCGCCGGAGGTCGCGGCGGGGGCCGGGGCCTTGGCGGCGGCAGGCGCGGGCGCTGCCGGGGCTGCCGGAGCCGGGGTGGCAACGGTGGCGGGCGGCGTCTGGGCCTGCGTCGGCGCGGCGGGAGCGGCGGCCGGGGCCGGGTCCGGAGCGGCCGGGGTCTCCTTGGGAGCCTCCTGCTTCGGGGCCTCCTGCTTGGGGGCCTCCTGGGCGGGAGCCGGAGCGGCGGCGGCCGGAGCGGCGGCCGGGGCAGCGCCCTTGGCGCCGATGACGGCAAGCTTCGCGCCGACCTCGGCGGTCTCGTCCTCGGCGACGACGATCTCCAGGAGGACACCGGAGACGGGGGCCGGGATCTCGGTGTCGACCTTGTCGGTCGAGACCTCCAGCAGCGGCTCGTCCTCGGAGACCTCCTCGCCGACCTCCTTCAGCCAGCGGGTGACGGTGCCCTCGGTGACGCTCTCGCCGAGCGCCGGCAGGGTGACGTCGGTGCCCTCGGCGGAGCCGCCGGCGGCCGGGGCCTCGGCGGGGGCGGCCTGCGGGGCCTCCTCCTGCTTCGGTGCCTCGGCGGCGGGGGCCTCCTGTGCGGGGGCCTCCTGCGCCGGGGCGGCCGGGGTCTCCTCGGCGGCGGGAGCGGCGGCCTCGGAGCCACCGCCCGAGCCGTCGTCGATGATCGCGAGTTCGGCGCCGATCTCGACGGTCTCGTCCTCGGCGACCTTGATGGAGGCCAGGATGCCCGCGGCCGGGGCCGGGATCTCGGTGTCGACCTTGTCGGTCGAGACTTCGAGCAACGGCTCGTCGGCCTCGACGCGCTCGCCCTCGGCCTTGAGCCAGCGGGTGACGGTGCCCTCGGTGACGCTCTCGCCGAGCGCCGGCAGGGTTACGGAAACCGACATGGTTTCAGTTGCTCCTATCGGAATTTTGGTGCGGAAGTGGTCGTCGCGCCCGGACTAAAACTATTAGTCGTGGGAGTGAAGCGGCTTGCCGGCGAGGGCCAGGTGGGCCTCGCCGAGCGCCTCGTTCTGGGTCGGGTGCGCGTGGATGAGCTGCGCGACCTCGGCCGGCAGGGCCTCCCAGTTGTAAATGAGCTGCGCTTCGCCGACCTGCTCGCCCATCCGGTCACCGACCATGTGGACGCCGACCACGGCACCGTCCTTGACCTGGACGAGCTTGATCTCACCCGCGGTCTTCAGGATCTTGCTCTTGCCGTTGCCTGCCAGGTTGTACTTCAGCGCGACGACCTTGTCCGCACCGTAGATCTCCTTGGCCTTGGCCTCGGTGATGCCGACGGAGGCGACCTCGGGGTGGCAGTACGTCACCTTGGGCACGCCGTCGTAGTCGATCGGCACGGTCTTGAGACCGGCGAGACGCTCCGCCACCAGGATGCCCTCGGCGAAGCCGACGTGCGCGAGCTGGAGGGTCGGGACCAGGTCACCGACGGCCGAGATCGTCTCGACGTTGGTGCGCATGTACTCGTCGACCAGGACGTAGCCGCGGTCCATCGCGACGCCCTGCTCCTCGTAGCCGAGGCCCTGCGAGACCGGGCCGCGGCCGATCGCGACCAGCAGCACCTCCGCCTCGAAGGTCTTGCCGTCGGCCAGGGTGACCTTGACGCCGTTGTCGGTGTACTCGGCGGTCTGGAAGAAGGTGCCCAGGTTGAACTTGATGCCGCGCTTGCGGAACGCGCGCTCAAGGAGCTTCGAGGAGTTCTCGTCCTCGACCGGGACCAGGTGCTTCAGGCCCTCGACGACGGTGACGTCGGTGCCGAAGGACTTCCACGCCGAGGCGAACTCGACGCCGATGACGCCGCCGCCCAGGATGATCGCCGACTCCGGGACGCGGTCCAGGGTGAGCGCGTGGTCCGAGGAGATGATGCGGTTGCCGTCGATCTCCAGGCCCGGCAGCGACTTCGGCACGGAGCCGGTGGCCAGGAGCACGTGCCGGCCCTGGACGCGCTGTCCGTTGACGTCGACGGAGGTCGGGGAGGAGAGCCGCCCCTCACCCTCGATGTACGTCACCTTGCGGGAGGCGACCAGGCCCTGGAGGCCCTTGTACAGGCCCGAGATGACCTCGTCCTTGTACTTGTGCACGCCCGCGATGTCGATGCCCTCGAAGGTCGCCTTCACGCCGAACTGCGCGGACTCGCGCGCCTGGTCGGCGATCTCGCCCGCGTGCAGCAGGGCCTTCGTCGGGATGCAGCCGTTGTGCAGGCAGGTGCCGCCGAGCTTGTTCTTCTCGATCAGTGCGACGTCGAGGCCCAGCTGGGCCCCACGCAGCGCCGCGGCGTAACCGCCACTGCCACCGCCGAGGATCACTAGGTCGAAAACGGTGCTGGCGTCGTTCGCCACGTCACGTCCTCCATGCATGTGCGCCGGTCGCCGGTCATCGATGACCGGGCGGCGGGGGTGTACGGCCGCTTGATGTTCGGCCCTGTGGTGGGGGCCCTGTCCTGCCGGTAAACCATCTTCGCACTTGATGGCGGAAGGCGGGACGCCGGGCCGGGTCCTGAGACGGGGTCGGACCCCGCTCTCAAGGGTTACCAGCGCGTACGTACGTACAAATATTTCGTTTAGGGCGAAACCGTACGAACACGCCGCTACGACCCCGGGCCGGTGCGGGCCCGGGGTCGTACCGGGAGATCTGCTAGCCGAGGTCGCCGGCCGCGGTGCGCTCCGCCAGCTTCACCAGCGTGCGGATCGATGCGCCCGTGCCGCCCTTGGGGGTGTAGCCGAACGGGGCGGCCTCGTGGAAGGCCGGGCCCGCGATGTCCAGGTGCGCCCAGGCGATGTCCTCGCCGACGAACTCCTGCAGGAACAGCCCGGCGACCAGGCCGCCGCCCATCCGCTCGCCCATGTTGGCGATGTCGGCGGTGTCGGAGTTCATGCCCTTGCGCAGCTCGGCGGGGAGCGGCATCGGCCAGGACTGCTCGCCGACCTCCTCGGCGATCTCGTGGATCGCGGTGCGGAAGGACTCGTCGTTGCCCATGACGCCGAAGGTGCGGCTGCCGAGAGCCATCACCATGGCGCCGGTCAGGGTGGCCACGTCGACCATCGCGTCCGGGTTCTCCTCCGAGGCACGGGCCAGCGCGTCGGCCAGGACCAGGCGGCCCTCGGCGTCCGTGTTGAGGACCTCGACGGTCTTGCCGGAGTACATCCGCAGCACGTCGCCGGGGCGGGTGGCGGTGCCGGAGGGCATGTTCTCGGCGAGCGCGAGCCAGCCAGTGACGTTGACCTTGAGGCCGAGGCGGGCGACCGCGACGACGGCGGCGAACACGGCGGCGGCGCCCGCCATGTCGCACTTCATCGTCTCGTTGTGACCGGCCGGCTTGAGCGAGATGCCGCCCGAGTCGTAGGTGATGCCCTTGCCGATGTAGGCGAGCGACTTCTCCGCCTTGGGGTGCGTGTAGGAGATCCGCACCAGGCGCGGGCCGCGGGCCGCGCCCTGGCCGACGCCGAGGATGCCGCCGTAGTTCCCCTTGACCAGAGCCTTCTCGTCGAGAATCTGGATCTTGAGGCCGTGCTCCTTCGCGGCGGCGGACGCCACCGCGGCGAACGACTCGGGGTAGAGGTCGTTCGGCGGGGTGTTCACCAGGTCGCGGGCGCGGTTGATCTCCTCCGCGACGGCGACGGCACGCTCGGTCGCGGCCTTGACCGCCTTGTCGCGCGGCTTGGCGCCGAGCAGGACGATCTCGGCGAGCGGCAGCTTGGCGTCGGCCTTCTGCGCCTTCTCGCCCTGGTCCTGGTAGGCGGTGAAGCTGTACGCACCGAGCAGCGCGCCCTCGGCGATCGCCTCGGCGTCCTCGACCGACCCCACCGGCAGGGCGAAGCCGGCCTTCTTGGTGCCGGTCAGCGCGCGGGCCGCCGCACCGGCGGCGCGGCGCAGCGACTCGGCGGCGTACGTGTCGTCCTTCTCCGGGACCGGTCCGAGGCCCACGGCCAGCAGGACGGGGGTCTTGAGACCGGAGAGGACCGGCAGCTTGGTGACCTCACCCTCGGCGCCGGCCGCGCCCAGGGTCTCCAGGACGGCAGCCAGCTTTCCGTCGAACGCCTTGTCCACGGCCTCCGCGCCGGCGGCGACGACAGGACCCTTGGGCCCCTTGGCGATACCGATGACGAGCGCGTCGGCGCGCAGCGTCGCGGCGCCGGAGGTGCTGAGAGTGAGAGCAGTCACGGTGGTGAAATCTCGCTTCCTGAGTTCCTGAGGGTGGCGGGTATGTGCGCCTATCGGTCGAGACTACGCGCGCCCGCCCACTTCGATCACGGTGGCGACCTGTTCACTCATCAGGGGTGTCTCTCCGAGGTTTCGGGCGCGCACAGCGTGAGCGATGCGGCACACTCCCCGTAGTTCGTGCAGAGGATCAGGGGATTGCTTTGCATGATGTCCACAGGTTTCCCGTCTCTCATCCGCAAGGATGAGGTACGGAAGATGACCTTCGAGGGGGAGGGGTGTACGCAATGGCGTACAGAACCAGGGCAACAGGGGTAAAGCGCTCGGGCAGAGCGGGGGCGGCCCTGCTGACCGCCGGCCTCATGGCGGCGGCGGTGGCACTGTCGCCCACCGGCGCGGTCGCGGCCGAGGCGCCGCGCATCGATCTCAAGGTCCTCGTCGTCGACGACGGCGGGGAGGCGGTGGGGGCCGTCGCCGACGAACTGCGCTCCACGGGTGTGCCGTTCACCACGGTGAAGCTCGGCACCGCCGGGCGTCCGGTGATCAACGCGGCCTTCCTCAGCGACACCGTCGACGGCCGGCCGCGCGCCAAGTACCAGGGCGTCGTGCTGCCCAACGAGGCGCCGTTCGGCACGGATTCACCCGAGTCGGCCGCCCTCACCGCGTACGAGAAGACCTTCGGCATCCGCCAGGTCGACGCCTACACCTGGGCGCACCCGGGTGTCGGTCTCGACTACACCGACCAGGAGGGGTACGCGGGCCCGCTGGACGGCGCCGACGCCACCGTCACCGCCGCCGGGCGGGCGGGGCCCTTCGGCTACCTGGACGGACCGCTGAAGTTCGAGGACAACTCGCCGACCGTGATGGAGAGTTACGGGTACGCGGCCAGGCCGAGGGCCGGCTTCACCAGTTACGTCGACATGCCCACCGGGACCGGCGCGACCCGCGGCAGCCTGGTCGGCGAGTACGCCCACGACGGGCGCCGCGAGCTGGTCGTCACCTTCGCGTACAACAAGTACCAGCGACAGTTCCGGGTCCTGGCGCGCGGTGTCGTGGAGTGGCTGACACAGGGCGTACACCTGGGGCAGAGCCGCAACTACTTCTCCGTTCACGTCGACGACGTCTTCGCCCCCGACGCTCGCTGGGACAGCGAACTCAACTGCACGCCGGGCGACTTCGACTGCAAGGGAGGTGAGGGGGAGGGTGCGAACCCGGTCCGCATGACGGCGGCCGACGCGAGCTACGCGGCCCAGTGGCAGCGGCAGAGCGGCTTCCAGCTCGACATGGTCTACAACGCGGGAGCGGGCGAGGAGTGGAAGGCCGAGAACGGCGGCACCGACGCGCTGGCCGCACAGCTGGTGGCCGACCGCGCCCAGTACCGGTGGATCAACCACACCTACACCCACCCCTTCCTCGGCTGCACGCAGGACAACACCGTCGTGCCCTGGAAGTGCGCCACCGACACGGCGGGCAGGACGCTGTGGATGGGCCGTGCGGAGATCTCCAAGCAGATCTCCGACAACCACAAGTGGGCGACCGCGAGGGGCATCTCGGTCGACCGGAGCGAGCTGGTCACCGGTGAGCACTCCGGTCTGCGGACCACCCCGCAGCAGCCGGTCGACAACCCGAACCTGGGACCCGCACTCGCCGAGAACGCGGTGAAGTGGATCGCCAGCGACGCCTCGCGCGAACCGCAGCAGCGGGCGGCGGGCGCTGCGTTGACCGTGCCCCGGCACCCGATGAACGTGTACTACAACGTCGGCACTGCCGCCGAGATGGCCGACGAGTACAACTGGCTCTACACGAGCAGGGCCGACGGCGGCAGCGGCGTCTGCGAGGACAACCCGGCCTCCACCTGCATGGAGGACCCCCTCGACGTGAACACCGGCTACGCGTCGTACATCGTTCCGCAGGAGGCCCGTACGGCACTGAGCCACGTCGTCGCCAACGACCCCAGGCCGCACTACGTCCACCAGTCGAACCTGGCCGAGGAGCGGCTGCTCTACCCGGTCGTCGACAAGACGCTCGCGGACTACCGGGCCCTGTTCGCGGACAGCGCCCCGGTGGTAAACCCGCGCCAGAGCGACGTCGGCGTCGAGTTCACCCGCCGCACCGCCTGGGACAAGGCGCTCGCCGACGGCACCGTCAGCGCGTACCGGATCGGCACCACCGTCACCGTCAAGGCACCCTCGCGGGTCCTCGCGCCGGTCACCGTGCCCGAGGGGACGAAGAAGCGCATGCTCGTCGGGTCCACCGCGTTCGGGACGCCGTACGCGGGGCAGCGCTCCGCCTGGTCGGCCCCCGAGCTCCTGCAGTCCGCCGTCACGCTGACCCTGCCCACCGCTCCCTGACACCGGGGCACCGGCTGCTGCGGGGCGCCGACCGTTCCACCGCACCCGCTCCGCAGCACCGGCCGCTCCGCGGCACCACCGCAACTGGCAACTCGTCCTGGGGGGACACGAACATGAGCCGTGGGCGTCATGTCAGCATGCTCACCGAAGGCACCTATCCGCACGTCCAGGGGGGTGTCAGCACCTGGTGCGACCAACTGGTGCGCGGCATGCCCGACGTCGATTTCCACCTCGTGTCCCTCACGGGCAGCGGGCGCGAGCCCGTCACCTGGGAGCTGCCGCGCAACGTCTACGAGCACACCGTGGTGCCGCTCTGGGGGCCCGCGGACACCTCGCGCGCTGCCCGGCCCAGGGGCGCGGACAAACGCGCCTTCCTCGGTGCCTACGAGCGCTTCCTGCTCTCGATACTCGACCCGGCGGCCGGCTGCGACTTCGGCCGCGAGCTCTACGCGCTGGCGGCGCTCGCCCGGCAGGGACGCCTCACCGCCGCCCTCGCGGGCGAGGACGTACTGCGCACCCTGATACGGATCTGGACCCGGCCCCGACTGGACATATCCCGGGCCCGGCCCACCCTGCACGACGCGCTCATAGCCACCGACCTCATCGACCACCTGCTGCGCCCGCTCGGCACCCGGCTGCCGGACGGCAGCATCGCGCACGCGGTCAGCAGCGGACTCGCCACCCTGCCCGCGCTCGCCGCCAAGCACTTCGACGGCGCACCCTTCCTGCTCACCGAGCACGGCATCTACCTGCGCGAGCGCTACCTGGGCTACCGGTCGGCCGCGCAGCGCTGGCCCGTGAAGGCCCTGCTGCTGGGTCTCTACCGGGAACTGAACTCCCTCGGCTACCGCGAGGCCGACCTGATCACCCCCTGCAACCAGTACAACCGCAGGTGGGAGGAGCGCGGCGGCGCCGACCCGGACCGCATCCGCACCGTGTACAACGGCGTCGACCCGCAGCTCTTCCCGCACGCCGGACCCGAGCCCGAGGTGCCCACGCTCAGCTGGGCGGGCCGTATCGACCCGATCAAGGACCTGGAGACCCTGGTACGGGCCTACGCCCTCGTCCGCGCCGAGATACCCGCGCTGCGCCTGCGCCTCTTCGGCGGGGTGCCGGAGGGCGGCGAGGCCTACCGGACCACGCTGGAGAAACTGGCCGCCGAACTCGGGGTCACCGACGGCATCAGCTACGAGGGACGCGTCTCGGACGTCGCGCGGGCCTACGCCTCGGGCTCGGTGGTGATGCTCTCCAGCATCAGCGAGGGCTTCCCCTTCAGCATCATCGAGGCCATGTCCTGCGGACGCACGACCGTCTCCACCGACGTCGGCGGAGTGCGTGAGGCGGTCGGCGACACCGGGCTCGTCGTACCGCCCCGCGAGCCCGAGGCGATGGCCAGGGCCACCCTGGAGCTGCTAAGGGACGACGCGCGGCGGGCCGGACTCGGCGAGCGTGCCAGGCAGCGCGTCATCGACCAGTTCACCCTGCGCCGCTCCGTCGAAGGCTTCCGCGGCATCTACGAGGAGCTCGACGGCGTGCCCGCACAGCTCGTCCACCCGATCCACGAGGCCGGCGAACTGCCCGACGAGTGGACGGTGCCGTTGCGGATGGAGGACCCGTGGCGGGCGATGGCGGCGGACGGAACGACATGGTGACCCCCGCGGACGCCCGCGACCGGCGCACGTGGACCCCCGCGGACGCCCGCGACCGGCGCACCTGGACCCCCGCGGACGCCCGCGCCGGGCGCCCCCGTGACACCGCCGGACCCCACGCCCCCGGACCCACCCACCGAGGAGTCTCATGAGCGGCCCTCTGTGGCTCACCCCCGACGACCGGCAGGACACCCTGCCGGCCATACCGCGGCCCCGGCCCCGCAGGACCGCCGCCGCGGACCCGATGGAGGAGCTCGCCGACCGGCTCCGCGGCCTGCTGGAGGCGGCGGTCCACCCGGACGAGATCGCGGCCATCCTCGAGTCCGACGGGATGACCGACGACCACATCCGGCTCACCTACGGCCGCGCCGACTCCTTCGAGCTCGCCGAGGACCTCTACGCACGCGTGCCGCGGACCTACCCGGAACCCGCGCTGGCACCCGGCGACCCCTGGCACGTCAGCCTGCTGCCGTGCCTCCTGCGCGGTCTGGTGTTCGCCCTGCCGGGGCTCGCGTACGTCCTGGCGGCGCCCTTCGCGACCGGCGCCGCCCCGATCGCGGTGCTGCTCGCCAGCGCCCTGACCGGCTGGGCGTGGAACCAGGCACTCGCACACCGCGCCTACAGCTGGCTCGGCCTGGGGGACCGGCCGGCCGCCGCCCGCGCCCTGCTCACCGGCGCCCCGCTCGGCGCACTGCTCGGGGCCTGCGTCGCCCTCGCCGTCTCCGGTACGGACGAGGGGGGCGCCGTCGCCTTCGCCTCCGCACAGGCGCTGTACCAGGGGGCTGCCACCGTCCTGCTCGTACTCGGCAGGGAGCGGCTGCTGCTCGCCGCGCTCGCACCGATGTCGGCGGGCGCCGTCGTCGCCCTGTGGTACGACGTACCCGGTCCTGCCCGGGTCGCACTGCTCGCGGTGTCGCCCCTCGCGGTGCTCGTGCTGGCGGCGGCGGAGCTGCTGCGGGGCGTCGGCGGCCGGGTGCGCGGACCAGGCGGGCCGCGGGTGCTGGCTTCCCTGCCGTACGGGGTGTTCGGCCTGGCCACCGGCGTCCTGGTGCTGCACGTCGCGCTCGGTGACGTGCTCGTGGAAGGGCTCACCGGCGGGATCGGGGCGGCAGGAGCAGCAGCCGCGCCGGGCGCCGTCGCCCTCACCCTCAGCATGGGCCCTGCGGAGTGGCTGCTGCACCGGTTCCGCAGCGGCGCCCTGGCCGGGCTGCGGGCGTCCACCACACCGGAGGCGTTCCGGCGCGCGACGGCCCTGACACTGGCCCGCTGCCTCGGGCAGTACCTGCTGGTGCTGGCCGCGCTCGCCGCGGCGAGCACGCTGCTGTGGCCGCAGGCGGGCGGATTCGACGGGGCGCGCGCGACGGGGCTGCTGCTGATCGGGACACTGATGTGGACGGGCCTGCTGCTCCAGGCGTTCGGCGCGGTCGTGGCGGCGGCGTCGGTGTGCGGGGCGGCGGCCCTCGTGCAGACACTGGCGGTGCTGGGCGGGGCCTCCTCCCTGGCGTCGTCGGCCGCGCCCGGCCTGGCGGCGGTGGCCCTGGCGGTGCTCGTCTGCGCACTGCTGGGGAGGGCGACGGCGCACCGGCCGTGAACCGCCCGCTGGATTCTTCGATGAGGACCGACACGTGAGACAGCTGCTCGTCCCGTTCTACGAACACCCCGCGGAGCGCCCCGACGCCTGGGAGACGCTCCTGCGCGCACCGGAGCAGCTCTACGGGGTGGTGATCAACCCGGCCAGCGGCGCCGGGAGTTCACCGGACCCGGCGTTCGCGACGGTGGCGCAGCGGCTGCGGGACTGCGGGGTGCGCGTACTGGGGTACGTGGACACCGATTACGCCCGGCGCCCGCACGCCGACGTGCTGCGCGACCTGCTGCGCCACCGCGACTGGTACGGCGCGACCGGCGCCTTCCTCGACCAGGTCTCCTCGGACGCCGACGCGTTCGCCCACTACCGGCGGCTCGCGGTGGCGGCGCGCGCGGCGGGCAGCGGCTCCCTGGTGCTCAACCACGGGACGCACCCCGACCCCTGCTACCTCGCGCTCGCGGACCTGCTGGTCACCTTCGAGGGCGACTGGCAGACGTACCTGGCCGCGCCCGAGGCCCCCGGCTGGACGAGCGGCTACCCGGCGGACCGCTTCTGCCATCTGGTGTACGAGGCGCCGGCGGACGTGGACGTCGCCTTCCTGGCGGCTCGGCGGGGCGCCGCGGTGCACTGCGCGGTGCCGGGCGGCGGGGCGCACCCGTGGGGCACCCTGCCGCAGGGGCTGAACCCGGCGCTCCCGCGATGAGGCGCCGCGCGGGACTGGCGTGGCTGTCGCTGCCGCTGACCCTGCTGCTGACGCTGACGGCGGGCTGTGCGGGTCTGCCCGGATCCGGCACGGGCCCCGGGCCCGCGCCGGGCCCCACCGGACCGCGTTGGCAGCCGCGTCCCGGTCTGGCCTGGCAGTGGCAGCTGAGCGGCACGCTCGACCTCTCGGTCGACGTCCCGGTGTACGACGTGGACGGTCACACGACGTCCGCCGGGACGGTGGCCGAGCTGCACGCCGACGGCCGCAAGGTGATTTGCTACCTGTCGACCGGGGCGTGGGAGGAGTTCCGCCCGGACGCCGCCCGCTTCCCCACCGAGATCCTTGGCAAGGGCAACGGCTGGAAGGGCGAACGCTGGCTGGACGTCCGCCGCACCGACGTCCTGGAGCCTCTGATGGCCGCCCGGATGGACATGTGCCGCGACAAGGGCTTCGACGCCGTCGAGCCGGACAACATGGACGGTTACCGCAACAGGACCGGCTTCCCGCTCTCGGCCGCCGACCAGCTCCGCTACAACCGGCTGATCGCCCGCCTCGCCCACGACCGGGGGATGGCCGTGGGCCTGAAGAACGACCTCGACCAGATTCCCGAGCTGGTGGGGGACTTCGACTTCGCGGTGAACGAGCAGTGCGCCGAGTACGACGAGTGCGAGCGGCTGACGCCGTTCATCGAGGCGCGCAAGGCGGTCTTCCATGTGGAGTACGAGGAGGACACCGCGAGCTTCTGCGACCGTGCGCGCGAGCTGAGGCTCAGCTCGATGCGGAAGAAGTACGAGCTGGGGGTGTGGCGCGACCCCTGCTGAGCGGGGCTCAAGTGGTGCGTGGTGCCCGCGCGGGCGCCGCGATCACCGCCGATCACCGTCCCAGTGCCAGGACCACCAGGGCCGCCGTCGCGGCCGTCTCCGCCAGGGCGCCGAACACGTCCCCCGTCACCCCGCCGAACCGCCGTACGCAGTGGGCGAGCAGCAGCTGGGCCGCCCCGAGCGCGCCGAGCACCGCCACCGCGTGGTGCACCGCCCCGTACGGGCCGATGGCGAGGCCCGCCGCGGCGCACAGCACCGTGGTCACGGCGCCCGTGGCGATGGCGGTACGTACCGGAACCACTCCCGCCACCGTCGCGCCCAGCCCCTCGGGGCGGGCCGCCGGCACGCCCGTGCGGGAGGCGAGGGTGAGCGCCAGGCGGGCGGCAACGGCCGGGACGAGGGCCGCGAGCGCCCCGTACGCCCACCCGTCCGCGTACAGCTGCGCCAGTACCGACACCTGGGCGAGCAGCGTGAGCAGCAGGGTGACGACACCGAACGGGCCGATGTCGGAGCGCTTCATGATGTCGAGCGCGTCGGCCGCGGGTCTGGCGCTGCCCAGCCCGTCCGCGGTGTCCGCGAGACCGTCCAGGTGCAGCGCCCGGGTGAGCACGGCGGGGACCGCGGTTGACGCCACGGCGGCGAGCAGCGGCCCGGACCCGAGCAGGAGCAGCAGCCCGCCCAGGGCCGCCGCGCACAGCCCCACGACCGCGCCCGCGAGCGGTGCGCACACCATGCCGGCGCGCGCCGCCTCCCGGTCCCAGCGCGTGACGCGTACGGGCACGACGGTGAGGGTGCCGAAGGCGAACCGCACCCCGTCCTGCAGAGAGGCCCGAGCGGCGGGCGGGGGAGGAGTGGTCACCGGCCGCACGCTATCCCGGCGCACCAGCCGGTAAGTTACGCATTACCGGCATACGGGACAAAGCGGGGAGGGTGGCATGGGTCACTGGGTGTACCGGAACATCGTGGAGCCGGGCAAGCTCCCGCTCTTCCTGGCCCTGGCGTCCTTCGTGCTGTCCTTCCTGGTCACCCGCACCATCACCCGGTCCATCCGGGCCGGGAGGGGCCCCTTCCGCAACGTCACCCCCGGCGGCATGCACATCCACCACGTCGTCCCCGGCGTCGTCCTCACCACCATCGGCGGCTTCGGCGCGGTCACCAGCGGGCGGCACGGGGTGGGGGCGGCGATCTGCGCGGTCATCTTCGGCACGGGCGCGGGGCTCGTCCTCGACGAGTTCGCGCTGATCCTCCACCTGGACGACGTCTACTGGTCCGAACAGGGCCGGGCCAGCGTCGAGATTGTGGTCCTGACGGCGGCCCTGGTCCTGCTGGTGCTCACCGGCTTCGTCCCGTTCGGGGTGAACGACCTGACCCGGGAGGAGGCGAGCAGCAGAGGAGTGTTCATCCTCAACATCATGTTCAACGGCGTGGGTTCGGTGATCGCCCTCTTCAAGGGCAAGGTGCGCACGGCGATGTTCGGGATCGTCGTCCCCATGGTCGGCCTCTTCGGCGCGATCCGGCTCGCCCGCCCCAACTCGCTCTGGGCGCGCCGCTTCTACCGCCGCCGCCCCAGGGCCCGTGCGCGGGCGATGCGCCGGGTCTTCAGGCACGACCGCCGCTGGAGCAGGCTCACCCGCTCCCTTCAGGACTGGATCGGCGGCGCTCCCTCGCCCAGGTCCTGACTCCGCCGTCGGCGTCCGCGTCTGCGCAGGGCGTCCTCCACCAGCATCAGCACGCCCACCCCCAGCAGCGCCGCGAGGTGCTCCTTGCCCGCGAGGTTCGTCTTGACGAGCACCTCGACGACCATCGCCAGCACGACCGCCGCCGCCGTCCAGCGGGCCCCGTACCGGCAGCACACGTACAGCGCGAGCCCCACCACCGCGGCGGAGGGCCCGGTGTCCACGACCGTGCGGTCGGCGGCGGGCAGTCCCAGCGGGCTGTCCGGGCCGAGGGCGACGCCCACCCGGGCGTACATCGTGCCGGACAGGGTGGCGACGTACGCGAGGAAGAGGGTCTTGCGGCGGCCCAGGCAGATCTCCGCGATGCCGAACACCAGCAGCACCTGTGCCAGCGCCCCCCACACCGGCAGGTCCAGCGCCGGTACGAACAGTGAGAGCGGGGTGCGCAGCAGCGAGGGCAGCAGCGGGTCGCCCGCCCGCAGCGCCCCGATGTCCTGGACGAACTGATAGCCCCAGGACTGGTTCTGCACGATCTGCAAAAGCGAGGTCAGCGCGACCGACGCCAGCGTCAGGGGGATCGCCCGCCACCGGCGTACGACCAGCGCCGTGCGCACGCGCTCGTACACCGCGCCCCATTCACGGCGGGCGAACCGTCGCACCGAGGAGGCGGCGGCGCTCGTCCGGGTCAACGTCTCCTTCCCGTCCCCAGGTGCTTGCGGTGCATCCACTTGGGCAGGCCGGGGGCTTCCAGGAAGCCCTCGGCGCGCCCGGCGGCGATGCCGATGCGCAACAGGTCGGAACTCTTCTCGAAGAGCATGAAACGCGGCTCCCAGATAGGTCGGTACTTGGCGTTCGCCCGGTACAACGACTCGATCTGCCACCAGCGCGAGAAGAAACTGAGCAGAGAGCGCCACAGCCTCAGCACCGGTCCCGCACCGAGCCGGGAACCACGTTCGAAGACCGACCGGAACATCGCGAAGTTCAGCGACACCTGGGTGATCCCGATCTCCCCGGCGCGCTGGAGCAGTTCGATCACCATGAACTCCATCAGGCCGTTCTCGGAGTCCCGGTCACGCCTCATCAGGTCGAGGGAGAGCCCCCGGGGCCCCCACGGCACGAAGCTCAGCACGGCCCGCAGCGCGCCCTCGCCGTCCGTGCACTCCAGCATCACGCAGCGCCCGTCACCCGGGTCGCCTAGCCTGCCGAGCGCCATCGAGAAGCCGCGTTCGGTGGCGCCGTCGCGCCAGTCGTCGGCCTTGCGCAGCAGCTCGGCGAGTTCCGCCTCGGGGATCTCCTCGTGGCGGCGGATGCGGACCTGGTACCCGGCCCGCCGCACCCGGTTGTACGCCTGGCGCACCGTGCGCATCGCGCGGCCCTCCAGGGTGAAGTCGGCGGTCTCCACGATCGCCTCGTCCCCCAGCTCCAGCGCGTCGAGGCCGTGCCTGGCGTAGACCGTGCCCGCCTCCTCGCTCGCCCCCATCACGGCGGGCACCCAGCCGTGCTCGCGGGCCTCGGCCAGCCACGGTTCGATCGCACCGGGCCAGGCCTCCGGGTCGCCGATCGGGTCGCCCGAGGCGAGCGAGACGCCGCCCACCACGCGGTACGCGACCGCAGCCTTCTCCGTCGGCGACCACACGACGCTCTTCTCCCGGCGCAGCGAGAAGTACCCGAGCGAGTCGCGTTCCCCCTGCTTGTCCAGCAGAGCCCGCAGCTTCTCCTCGTCCCGCTCGGACAGCGGGTCGACGGTACGGCGCGAGCGGAAGGCGGCGAGCAGGACACCGATCAGCAACGCCGTACTCATGATGTTGATGAGGACGTTGACCCAGCCGGGAGTCATGATCCCGGCGAACTGGGCGTCGGGCGCGGCGATGGAGATCAGCCGGGCCGCGCCGTACCGCCAGCGCTCCGGGAACGTCGAGGAGCCCGCGCCGTGCGAGGCCGTGTTGGTGACGGTGACCAGCAGCCCCGCCAGCAGCGAGGTGGCGAGCAGCCCGCCGACGGCCACCAGCGCGGCCAGCTTCGGGTTCGACCGGTCGCCCTTCGCGTAGAACTCCCGCCGGCCCAGCAGCAGCGCGAGGAAGAACGCGCCGGTGAGGGCGAGCGAGACCCAGTTGCGGGGGTACTGCCTGACCTCGGGGAAGAACATCACCAGCGTGAACAGGAGGAACAGCAGCCCGCTCAGCGCCGTGTTGAGGATCCACGCGGCCCGCTTGCGGCGCCGCATGGTGATTGCCATGAGCGACGCGAACAGACCCGAGGCGAAGCCGGCCGTCAGCAGGTACGGGGTGAAGTAGTCGCCGTCGTTGTGCCGCCGCAGGTCGTTGCCGAGGGTCACCCACACGGCGCTCAGGAAACAGATGAACGCCACGACGCGCAGGTACCAGACGGCGCAGTTCGCGCTGCGCCGGGACAGCAGGGTGCTCCGCCGTGCCGCGGGTGCTGAGGATGGTACTTCGGTGGCCAAGCGGACATCTCCCATAAAAAGCGATGATATGGGGCATCACGCCTGACGGGAGGACTCGCCGGACCCTTCCGCGCCGGTGTCATCCGGCCGCGGTCGGGCGGCTCAGTCCTCGGTTCCCGTGCCGTCCGTCCCGGCCGGGACATCCGCGCTGTCCGCCCCGACGTCGCCGGCCTCCTCGGCAGGCGCTTCCCGTACCGGCAGCTCCGCGGCGAGCGCGGCGGCGGCCTGTACCAGCGGAAGTGCCAGCAATGCCCCGGTTCCTTCCCCCACAGTGACGCCCTGGTCGAGCAGAGGGTTGAGTGCCATCCGGTCCAGCGCCTTCTCCTGCGCGGGCTCGCCGCTCGCGTGCCCCGCAAGCCACCAGTCCGGCGCCCGGAAGGCGGCCCGCTGGGCGACCAGCGCGCACGCCGCGGAGACCACGCCGTCCAGGATCACGGGCGTACGGCGCACCGCGCACTGGAGCAGGAACCCGGTCATCGCCGCGAAGTCCGCACCGCCCACCGCGGCGAGGAGCTCCAGCTGGTCGCCGAGCACCGGCCGGGCCCGGCGCAGCGAGTCGCGCACCGCCGCGCACTTGCGCATCCACGCCAGGTCGTCGATGCGGGCGCCACCGCGCCCGGTGACCACCGAGGCGTCCGTCCCGCACAGCGCGGCGACGAGGGTGGCCGCGACGGTCGTCCCGCCGACGCTCAGATCCCCGAGCACCACCAGGTCGGTACCCGAGTCGGCCTCCTCGTCCGCGATCGCCATGCCCAGCCGTACGGCGGTCTCGGCCTCCTGCACGCTCAGCGCGTCCTCGATGTCGATCCGCCCCGAGCCGCGTCGCACCCGGTGCCGTACGACCTCCTCGGGCAGCAGCGCGGGGTCGCAGTCGAGACCGGCGTCGACGATCCGCACCGGCACGCCCAGCCGCCGGGCGAGCACGGCCACCGGGCTCGCGCCGTCCAGCGTGGCCCGCACCAGCCGGTGCGCGGAACCCGCGGCCCCGGCCGACACGTCGAGGTCGGCCACCCCGTGGTCACCGGCGAACAGCACCACCTTGGGCCGCTGCACGGGCACGACGGGCACCGCGCCCTGGGCGGCGGCCAGCCACTCGCCCAGCTCGTCGAGCCTGCCGAGGGTGCCGGGAGCCACGGCGAGGCGCTCCCGGCGGTCCTCGGCGTCACGCCGGACGCCGCTGTCGGGGCGTTCGATCAGGTCGGAGAAGTCGTCGAGATTCAGCGCGCTCATTCGCCGAACAGTACCGGCCGCCCGGCCCCGCCCTCAGCCCTCCCCGCACCCGGCCGCACACCCAGGGGCTTGGTGGGCCGGCTCGGGGGCGGGGCTGTCAGCGGAGTACCAGGGTCTGTCCGGCCACCACCAGCAGCACCTGCTCGCACTCCGTCGCGACGGCCGCGTTCAGCCGGCCCAGTTCGTCGCGGAAGCGCCGGCCGCTCGCCGTCGCCGGGACGATCCCCGAGCCCACCTCGTTGCTCACGGCGACGACCGTGCGGCGGGTCTCCCGTACCGCCCGCACCAGCTCCCCGGTCCGCTCGCGCAGGGCCCGCTGCCCGCCCGTCGCCCACTTGTCGTCGTCCCACGCCCCGACCCGGTCCATCGCGTCCGTGAGCCACAGGGCCAGACAGTCGATCAGCAGCGGCGGGCCCTGGGTGCCCAGCAGCCCCACCAGTTCACAGGTCTCCTCGGTGCGCCAGCTGCCCGGCCGGCGCTCCCGGTGCAGGCCGACCCGCTCCGCCCACTCCCGGTCGCCGCCGCGCCGCCCGCCGGTCGCGACGTACACCACCCCGGGGAAGGCTCCCAGCCGCCGCTCGGCCTCCACGGACTTCCCCGATCTGGCGCCGCCCAGTACGAGGGTGCGCCGGGGCAGCTCCGGCACGTCCCGGTACTCGCCGAGCACGAGTGTCGTGCCGTCCGGCACGGCCCTGGCGCCCAGCGAGGCCAGCCGGCGGTCCGTCTCGGCACCGGCCGGCAGGTCATGGTCCAGGTGGACGGCGACGACGTCCGTCGCCGAGGTGACCGCGCCCAGGCCACGCAGCTTGGCCAGTGCGTCGGGCCGTCCGACGACGTCCATGACCACCAGGTCGTACGGACGTGTGCCGCCGTCCCCGGCGGGCGAGCCGCCCCGGGGGAGGTACAGCAGCCGATCGCCCTCGGCGGACGTGACCTCGTACCCCGTGCCGGGGGAGTCCATCGGCATCGCCCGCACCCGGTGCCCGCTGATCAGCGTCAACTCCTGTCCGTCCGGCACCCGTCCGGCCCGCGGCAGCCCGGGGGGCAGCTCGACGGGCGGCCCGTCGTGCGGATGCGTGAGCAGGACCTGCCGTACGCCCCCGAGCGAGTGGCCCGACCGGGCGGCGGCGAGGGCCGCTCCTGGCGTCAGGTCGAGCAGCAGTGCCCCGTCCACCAGCAGCGAGGTCGCGGCGCGGGCGTGCGCCCCCCGCGCGCCGGCGCAGTTCGCGCAGGGGCAGTCGGGCCGGGGCAGTCCGGTGGGTGCGGCCGTGCCGAGGAGAGTGAGTTCCACGGGACGATCCTCCCGCGTCCTTGTGTGTGCTGCGCGCCCGGTTACGCTGCGGGCAGCATCGAGACGACCCGGGAGGCGTACATGGCGTGGACGTGGCGATTCGAGACGGCGGACGGGACCGAGGTCCAACCGGCGGTCGAGCCGGAGGAGTTCACCACGCAGGGCGACGCGGAGTCCTGGCTCGGCGAGGTCTGGAAGGACCTCCTGGAGGGCGGGGCGAAGCAGGTGATCCTCTCGGAGGACGGAACAAAGATCTACGGCCCAATGAGCCTGAACGCGGAGGCCTAGCCGCCCCCGGCCCTCCGCGGGGGGCGCCCCCCGCGGAGGGCCCTGGGGGCGCCCCTCCAGGGGCGCGGGGAACTGCGCGAGCAACCACGACGCACCCGCACGTCCCGCACCCACGCCCAGGGGCGCCCCTCCAGGGGCGCGGGGAACTGCGCGACCAGCCACGACGCGCCCGCACGTCCCGCACCGACGCCCAGGGGGCAACTTCCAGGGGCGCGGGGAACTGCGCGAGCGACCACGACGCGCCCGCGCGAAGGGGCATCGCGAGAGGGGGCACGCGAAGGGTCACGCTCCGCGCGTGGGGCCGCCCCCTTGCCCACCCGTCCCGCCCCCCCCGGGGGGCGGCCCCGCTGCCCAAGAGGGCTGGGGGCGGGGCTGGTCCGAGGGGCTACATTTCGCCGAGAGTTACCTCCACATTCCGCCTCGCTCCGTCCCTCTCGTACCCCACCCCCACCTTCGCCCCCGGCTTCGAGGACGCCAGTGCCTCGCTCAGGGAGGTGATCGTTGTCAGCTGTCGGCCGCCGAACGTGACCAGGATGTCGCCGGCCTCGATGCCCGCCTTCGCCGCCGGCCCGTCCTTCTGGACGGACGCCACCGCCACGCCCGCCGGCTGGAAGTTGTCGTCCAGGACCGTCCGGCCCGACACCCCGAGCGCCGCCCGGCCCGAGTCCGTCACCTTGCCGTCCTTGATGATCTGGTCGGCGACCGTCCGTACCATCGAGGCCGGGATCGCGAACCCGATGCCCGGCGCCGCCGAACCCCCGAGCTGCGGGTCCGTCGCCGCGAGGGTCGGGATGCCGACCACCTGGCTGTCCAGGTCGACGAGCGCGCCGCCGCTGTTGCCGGGGTTGATCGCCGCCGAGGTCTGCACCATGTTCGCGAGCGTGGCGCCGGCGCTGCCGCCCTGCCGGGGCTCGCTGACCGTGCGGCCGACCGCCGAGACGATGCCCTGGGTGACGCTGCTGGACAGCCCCAGCGGACTGCCCATGGCCAGCACCATCTGCCCGACCTCGACCTTCTCGGTGTCCCCGAAGCGGGCCGCCTTCAGCCCCTCGGGCACCTGGTCCAGCTTGATGACCGCGAGATCCTGTTCCGGGTAGGCCGCCACCAGCTTCGCGGCCATCGGGTCACCGCCCTCGGTGGCGATGGTGACCTTGAACTCCTTCTCGTCGCCCACCACATGGGCGTTGGTGACGACGTGCCCCTTGTTGTCGTACACGACCCCGGAGCCCAGCCCGCTCCGTGCGTCGATCTGGACGACCGAGGGCAGCACGTCCTGGATGACCCTCTGGTAGTCCTTCTCCAGCTCCCGCGTCCCGGAGGCCCGCGAGCCCGGGTCGGAGGCCGCCGCCGCGGAGGCGGACGCGGCGGGCCCCGAGGTCTGCGACGCGGGCTCCGAGCACCCCGCGAGCCCTGCCCCCGCGAGCACCGCGGAGCAGACGGTCAGCGGCAGCAGTACTCGCCGGCGTACGGAAATGCGGTCAGCGCGATGCGAAGAACGGAAGTCCATGACTGGAGTCTCCCTTCGGTGCGCACCCCACGGCCCGTCGGAAGGGTCCGATCAGGGGGTCACCCGGCCCCCGCGCCCCTCACCGGTCCCCGCGCCCCTCACCGGCCGGCTGAGCTCCTCACCGGCCGGCTGAGCTCCTCACCTGTCCCCGGCCCCCGCCGCCCCCGCCGAAGCCGTCAGGAACTGCGTGGCCGCCAGCTCCCCGTACAGCGCGTCCCCCGACACCAGCTGCGCGTGCGTGCCCACCGCCCGTACCTTGCCCGCGTCCATCACCACGATCCGGTCGGCGAGGGTCACCGTGGAGAGCCGGTGCGCGACCACCAGTACCGTCGTCTCCCGCGCGGCCTGCGCGACCGCGTCCCGCAGCGCCAGTTCGTTCACCGCGTCGAGCTGCGAGGTCGCCTCGTCGAGGAGCAGCAGCCGGGGGCGGCGCAGCAGTGCCCGCGCGATCGCCACCCGCTGCCGCTCGCCGCCCGACAGCTTCGACCCCCGGTGCCCGACCACCGTGTCGAGCCCGTCGGGCAGCCGCTCCACCAGGCCGTCCAGCCGGGCCTTGACCAGTACCTCCCGTATCGCGTCCGCCGAGGCGTCCGGGGCCGCGAACACCAGGTTCTCCCGCAGCGTCCCCGCCAGCACCGGCGCGTCCTGCTCCACGTACCCGATCGCGGCGCGCAGTTCGGCGAGCGGCCAGTCCCGTACGTCGCGGCCGTCGACCAGCACCCGGCCGCCGGTCACCTCGTAGAACCGCTCGACGAGGGCGAACACGGTCGTCTTCCCGGCTCCCGAAGGCCCCACGAACGCGGTCATGCCACCGCCCGGCACCTCGAAGTCGACGCCGTGGTGGACGTAGGGAAGGTCGTCCCGGTAGCGGAAGGCGACGCCCTCGAAGGCGACCCTCGCGGGGCCCCCGGCAACCGGGGGGACGGGCACGCTGCCCGGTCCCGCAACCGCGCCGGGCCCCTCCACCGCGCCAGACCCCTCCACCGCGCCCGGTCCCTCCACCGTGCCCGGATCCTCCACCTCCAGCTGTTCCGCCTCCACGATCCGGGCGACGGCCGCCGAGCCGACCTGGTACTGGACGACCGCGTTCACCAACTGCGAGACGGGGTCGATCAGATAGAAGAGATAGAGCAGGAAGGCGATCAGGGCCGCCACCGACATCGCCCCCGACGCGACCCGCGCCCCGCCGATCCCCAGCACCGCCAGGAACGACACCTGAACCGCGAGACCGACCGAACTCCCCGCCACCGCCTGCCACTTGGCCGAGCGCACGCCGTGCCGCCAGGCCTCCTGCGCGGCCGCCTCCACCACGGCTGCCTCGCGTGCCTCCGCGCCCGACGCCTTCACCGTGCGAAAGGCACCGAAGGCCCGCTCCAGGACGGTCGAGATGGCGCCGACGGCCTCCTGGGACTGCTTGGTCGCCTGTGCGATCTTCGGCATGACGAACCCGACGGAGCCGCCGATCAGCACGATCACCCCGAGCGTGACTGCGAGCAGTACCGGGTCCATGAACCCCATCAGCGCGACCGTCGCCAGGAACGTCAGGCCCCCGGTCGCCGCCGAGACGATCGAGGTCGTGGTCACCGAGCGCAGCAGGGTGGTGTCGGAGGTGACCCGTGACATCAGGTCCCCGGGCTGGGTCCGCTCCACGGCGGGCACCCGCAGTCGCAGCAGCCGGCCGATCAGATCGCGGCGGGCGACCAGCACCACCGACTCGGCGGTGCGCTCCAGCACGTACGAGCCGAAGGAGGCCACCACGGTGCCGAGCACCACCAGGGCGGTGAGCAGCAGGAGGGTCCCGGCGATCGACTCGTCCTGGCCCAGCCGCTCGACCAGCGCCTTGGCGGCGAGCGGCTGGGCGAGTCCGGTCACCGAACCGACCAGGGTGAGGAGCGCGCCGAGCCCGACGGCCCAGCGGTGCGGTCTGAAGTGCCGGTAGAGCGCGCGCCAGGTCTCCCGCGCGGGCAGCGCGGGTGCGCCCGCGGGCGCACCCGTCTGCTCCGCAGGCCCGGCGGATGTCGTCGTCATGTCACTCAGGACGCAGGGCCGGGCCGGCCACCTGACCGCGTCCGCCCGCCGATCTCAGCCCCGTACCCCGCACAGGTGCAACAGCGCCGCCACCCGCCGGTAGGGCTCGGTGCGCCCCGCCCTGTCCTCCAGGGCGAGCAGCCGCGCCAGCTCCTCGCCGGCGGGCGGTGCCCCGTTCGGCACGTGGTCGGTGAAGACCCCCACGCCGTACCAGGCGTGCAGCGGGGCCGCGATACCCGCCAGTGTCGCGGTCAGCGCTTCGAGCCGGTCGGCCCGCACCGGCACACCCCACGGGTCCGTGCAGGCGGCCGGGTCCAGCGCGTCCAGCGCGGTCGCCCAGTCGCCGGCGAGCGCGGGGCGCATCGCCAGCGCGTCCGCGTTGCGTACCAGCAGGGAGAGCATTCCGCCCGGGGCCAGCATCCGGGCCAGTCCCGCCACCAGGGGGTCGGGCTCGGCCACGTGCATCAGCACCCCGTGGCACAGCACGACGTCGAAGCTGCCCGGCAGGAAGTGCACCCCGGTCTCCCGGCCGTCGCCCTGCATCAGCCGGACCCGCTCACGGATCCCGGCGGGCTCGACGGCCAGGGCCTCCCGCGCCGTCGCCAGCAGGACAGCGTCGGCCTCCAGGCCGGTGACCTGGTGCCCGGCGCGCGCCAGGCGCAGTGCCCGGGTGCCCCGGCCCATGCCGACGTCGAGTATCCGCAGCCGCTGTCCGACCGGGAAGCGGCCGGACATCTGCTCGTCGAGCTGGCGGGCGACCAGTTCCTGCCCGATCGTGTCGGAAAGTCCCCCCGGACCGGTCGGCCATGCGGCGAAAGCCCCGTCGACACCGGCCGGAACGGCGGTCGACGGGGCTCCCGAAGAGTGGGGGGCTTCCCAGGTCAGGGCCGCTCTCCGCGCTTGACCTGCGGCTTCGGCAGGCGCAGGCGGCGCATCTGCAGCGAGCGCATCAGGCCGTACGCGACGACGCCGCGCTTGGGCTCGTCGGGGAAGCGGATCCCTACCTGCTTCTTGAGGCGGATCGCGAGACCGATCGAGTCGAGGACGATCAGCACGATGACGATCATCCACAGCAGCAGGGAGATCGTCTGGAGGTTGCCGACCTGGATCATGCTCAGCACGAGGATGACCACTGCCATCGGCAGGAAGAACTCCGCCACGCAGAAGCGCGAGTCGACGTAGTCGCGCACGAAGCGGCGCACCGGACCCTTGTCGCGGACGGGCAGGTAGCGCTCGTCACCGCTGGCGAGCGCCTCGCGCTGCTTGGCGAGGTCGGCACGGCGGGCTTCCCGCTGGCGCTTCATCGCCTCCTTGCGGTTCGCCGGCACGGTCGCGGCGCTGCGGCGCTGCGACTGCGCGACGGCGCGCTTGGGGGTGGGGCGCCCCTTGGGCGCCTGCGGGTCACGGGGCTGCTTGGAGAGGTCGGCTGTCACCTTGTCGGAGACGGCGGTCTTCTCAGCGCTGGAGGTGGCACGGCTACGGAACACAAAACCCAAGGGTACGTGTTGCGGCGCATGGACCCCAGCCCCGAGGGGAACGATCCGGCAACACCTGTGCCCGACCACGCCCGAACGGCCCCCCGTGACGCCTCACGACACCTGTACCAGGGTTCCCTCTACTCCCTACGCCTGAGCCCGCCCCCGCACAGTCGTCCTGGAGGAGGAGCGCATCGGCGCCGGAACAGTGCGGTAATGGACACAGGGCCCGTACTGTTGGGTCTGTTGGAGTGGCCAGGAGCCGGAGTCCGTCAGAAGGGGGCGCGCGAAGCCCATGAGCGGTGTCATGAAGCGTATGGGGATGATCTTCCGCGCGAAGGCGAATCAGGCCCTTGACCGGGCCGAAGACCCGCGGGAGACGCTGGATTACTCGTACCAGAAGCAGCTCGAACTGCTCCAGAAGGTACGCAGGGGGGTCGCCGACGTCGCGACGTCGCGCAAGCGCCTGGAACTGCAGCTGAACCAGTTGCAGGGCCAGTCCTCCAAGCTGGAGGACCAGGGCCGCAAGGCGCTGGCACTGGGCCGGGAGGACCTCGCCCGTGAGGCGCTGTCCCGCCGCGCCGCGCTGCAGCAGCAGGTCTCCGACCTGGAGGTGCAGCACCAGACCCTGCAGGGCGAGGAGGAGAAGCTCACCCTCGCCGCACAGCGCCTCCAGGCCAAGGTCGACGCCTTCCGTACGAAGAAGGAGACCATCAAGGCCACCTACACGGCGGCCCAGGCGCAGACCCGGATCGCGGAGTCCTTCTCCGGCATCTCCGAGGAGATGAGCGACGTCGGCGTCGCGATCCAGCGCGCCGAGGACAAGACCGCGCAGCTGCAGGCCCGCGCGGGTGCGATCGACGAGCTGCTCGCCTCGGGGGCGCTGGACGACCAGTCCGGCCTCGCCAAGGACGACATCCAGGCCGAGCTGGACCGCCTCTCCGGCGGTACGGACGTCGAGCTGGAGCTCCAGCGGATGAAGGCGGAACTGGCCGGCGGCCCGTCCCAGCAGGCCATCGAGGGCGGCCAGCAGGACGCGGCGGGCAACGGGCAGGGCCAGTCCCACCCCAAGTTCGACAAGCAGTAGCAGCGGCCGTCCGAGGAGGAGGTGCGCCGTGATCGTACGGATCATGGGTGAGGGCCAGCTCGACCTGGCCGACAGCCACTTCGCCGAGCTCAACAAGCTCGACGACGAATTGCTGGCCGAGATGGAGAACGGCGACGGGCCGGGCTTCCGGCGCACGCTGGAGGCTCTGCTGGACGCGGTGCGCACACTGGGCTCGCCGCTTGCCGACGACTCGCTGGAGCCGTCGGAGCTGATCCTTCCGGCCCCGGACTCCACGCTGGAAGAGGTCCGCGCCATGCTCACCGAGGACGGCCTGATCCCGGGCTGACTCCGGCCCGAGCCCAGTTCCACTCCAACGATTGCGTGAGGGGTGCTCCCCGACACCGAGGTGCCGGGGAGCACCCCTCACGCGTACGTGGACCCGCGCCCGCCGGACGTCACGCGCGGCCGTCACCCCCGGACCCGGTCCGACCGCGGCCCGTCCCAGGGTCCGCCCGCCCCGTACGGTAAGAGGATGACCGCCCCCAGCCTCCGCGCCGGCCGTCTCGCCCGCCTCCGGTCCTGGCTGCGCGCCCACCCCCTGGTGCCCGACGCCGTGCTGGCCGCGGTCGTCCTCACGTGCATGGTCGTCGGCTCGTTCGCCGACCCGCACGACGGCATGCACGGCCCCTCCTTCGGCACCCGCACCCCCGATGCCCGTGGTGTCGTCCTGATGGTGCTGGCGGCCTTCGCCCTGGTGTACCGCCGCCGCCGGCCCCTCCCCGTCCTGGCGGTGACCAGCGCGCTCACCGTCGCCGGGTTCGCCGTCGCCCCCGTCGACCCGCCCGCCCCGGTCGCGATGAGCGCCGTCGTCGCGCTGTTCACCGTCGCGGCCCGCACCGACAGGTCCACCACCTGGCGCACCGGCCTGCTCACGATGGCGGCGCTGACCGGTGCGGCGATGCTCTTCAGCGAGGGGCCCTGGTACGCGCAGGAGAACCTGGGGCTGTTCGCCTGGACGGGGATCGGCGCGAGCGCGGGCGACGCGGTCCGCTCCCGCCGGGCGTTCATCGACGCGATGCGTGAGCGCGCCGAACGCGCCGAGCGGACCCGTGAGGAGGAGGCCAGGCGCCGGGTCGCCGAGGAGCGGCTGCGCATCGCCCGCGACCTGCACGACGTGGTCGCCCATCACATCGCCCTGGTCAACGTCCAGGCGGGGGTGGCGGCGCACGTCATGGACAAGCGGCCCGACCAGGCCAAGGAAGCGCTCGCGCACGTCCGCGAGGCCAGCCGGTCGGCGCTGGGCGAACTCCGCGCCACGGTCGGCCTGCTCCGCCAGTCCGGCGATCCCCAGGCCCCCACCGAGCCGGCCCCGGGCCTGGCCGTCCTCGACGGCCTGCTCGACACGTTCCGCAACGCGGGACTGCCCGTGGCACTGGCCCGTACCGACGAGGAGAGCCTGGCCGCCTCCGTGGACCTGGTCGCGTACCGGATCATCCAGGAGGCGCTCACCAACGTCCGCAAGCACGCGGGCCCGGACGCGAAGGCTGAGGTCAGCGTCGTACGGGTCGGGGCGTCCGTCGAGGTCACCGTCATCGACGACGGAGCGCAGAGCCCGTCGTCCGACGACGGCGGCGGTCACGGGCTCCTGGGGATGCGCGAACGCGTCAGCGCCCTGGGCGGCACCCTCACCGCGGGCCCCCGCCCCGGAGGGGGCTTCCGCGTCCATGCGATCCTGCCCCACACAGCCGCTACAGCCGCTACAGCCGCTAAGAAGAACCCCGCGCAGGCCACGGTCGCGCAGGCAACCGTTGCGCAGGCCACCGGCGCACACGCCACCGCAGAGCCCACCCCTGCGCATACCACCGCACAGCCCACCCCTGCGCAGGCCACCGCACAGCCCACCCCAGCGCAGACCACCGCACAAGTCACCGTCGCGCAAGCCACCTCACACGCCCCCGACGCGCCCGGCGCAACGGCTGCCCCGCAGGGAGCCACGGCGGCCACCGCCACCACCACGACGGCCGGACCACCGGCCCGTACACCGGCAGGCCCGGGGGAGAACACATGAGCACGTACCAGCCGCAGCCTCCCCCCGCCCTGCCGCCCATCAAGGTCCTCCTCGCCGACGACCAGGCCCTTCTGCGCAGCGCCTTTCGCGTCCTCGTCGACTCCGAGCCGGACATGGAGGTCGTCGCAGAGGCCGCGGACGGCACGCAGGCCCTGGAACTGGCCCGTGCGCACCGCCCCGACGTCGTCCTGATGGACATCCGGATGCCGGGCACCGACGGACTCGCCGCGACCCGCGCGATCGGCGCCGACCCCGCGCTGGCCGCCGTGCACGTCGTGATGCTGACGACCTTCGAGGTGGACGAGTACGTCGTCGAGTCGATCAGGGCGGGCGCCTCCGGCTTCCTCGGCAAGGGCGCCGAGCCCGACGAACTCCTCAACGCCATCCGGATCGCCGCCGGCGGCGAGGCCCTGCTGTCGCCCGCCGCGACCAAGGGCCTCATCGCGACCTTTCTCGCGCAGGGCGATTCCCTCGGCGCGCCCTCGTCGGCGGACGGCGCGCACGCCGTCCGCCTGGCCACCCTCACCGTCCGCGAACGCGAGGTGCTCGCCCATGTCGCGGGCGGCAACTCCAACGACGAGATCGCCGAACTCCTGGCCGTCAGCCCGCTCACCGTCAAGACCCACGTCAACCGCGCGATGGCCAAGCTGGGCGCCCGTGACCGGGCACAACTGGTGGTATTCGCGTACGAGTCCGGCCTTGTACGCCCAAGGGTGGAGTGAGGGCGCAGTTCCGCGTACTCCACCTGCGGTACGTCCCGGGTGAGAAAGGGACCTGGGAGCGAGGAATCGACCTTCTCCGATGGCTGATCGTATGAACGGACCCTCGTGACGCACGCGGACGCCCGTCCGCCGCGCCTCGTGACGCACACGGACGCCGTCCGCCGCGGCACGCGAGCGGAACCGGGGCCGCCTGCCCCGCCCGCCACAGATCGCCACAGAAGAGAGACCCCACCCATGTCCTGGCTGTCCAGGTTCAGCCTCGCCCAGCGGGCCTTGATCGGGCTGATATCGATCGTCGCGATCGTGTTCGGCGCGATCGCGATTCCGCAGCTCAAGCAGCAGTTGCTGCCCACGATCGAACTCCCGATGGTGTCCGTGATCGCCCCTTACCAGGGCGCCGCACCCGATGTGGTCGAGAAGCAGGTCGTCGAGCCGCTGGAGAACTCGCTCAAGGCCGTCGACGGCATCGAGGCCGTGACGTCCACGGCGAGCGAGGGCTCCGCCGTGATCATGGCCCAGTTCGACTTCGGGGACGACGGCACCAAGCAGCTCGTCGCCGACGTCCAGCAGGCCGTGAACCGCTCCAGGGCCCAGCTGCCCAAGGACGTCGACCCGCAGGTCGTCGCCGGTTCGACCGACGACCTGCCGACCGTCACCCTCGCCGTGACCTCGGACCAGGACCAGCAGGCGCTCGCCGACCGGCTGGACCGTTCGGTCGTCCCGGTGCTCCAGAACATCGACGGCGTCAGCCAGGTCACCGTCGCGGGTGTCCAGGACCTCCAGGTCGCCGTCACCCCGGACGACGCCAAGCTGGCCGCCGCCGGGCTGAACGCGATGACGCTCGGCCAGGCCCTCCAGCAGGCGGGCGCCACCGTTCCGGCGGGCGCCTTCGCCGAGGACGGCAAGAGCCGCACCGTGCAGGTCGGCGGCAGCCTCACCTCGCTGCGCCAGATCGAGGACCTGCGGATCAGCGGCCAGGCCACGCCCGGTCAGACCCCGCCGAGGCCCGTCCGCCTCGGTGACGTGGCCACGGTCAAGGAGCAGCCCGCCGCGGCCACCTCCCTGACCCGCACCAACGGCAAGCCCAGCCTGTCGCTCTCGGTCACCATGGACCAGGACGGCAGCGCGGTCGCCATCTCCGACGCGGTCAAGGACAAGCTCCCCGAGCTGCGTGCGAGCCTCGGCGCCGGCAGCGAGCTGACCACCGTCTTCGACCAGGGCCCCTCGGTCTCCAAGTCGATCTCCGGCCTCACCACGGAGGGTGCGCTCGGTCTGGCCTTCGCGGTCGTCATCATCCTGATCTTCCTGGCGTCGATCCGCTCGACGCTGGTCACCGCGATCTCCATCCCGCTCTCCGTGGTGCTGGCGCTGATCGTGCTGTGGACCAGGGACCTGTCCCTCAACGTCCTCACCCTCGGCGCGCTGACCATCGCGATCGGCCGGGTCGTCGACGACTCGATCGTCGTGCTTGAGAACATCAAGCGCCACCTCTCCTACGGCGAGGAGCGCTACGCGGCGATCACCACCGCGGTCAAGGAGGTGGCCGGCGCGGTCACCTCCTCCACGCTCACCACGGTCGCGGTGTTCCTGCCGATCGGTCTGGTCGGCGGCATGGTCGGGCAGCTCTTCGGTTCGTTCTCCATCACGGTGACGGCCGCCCTGCTGGCCTCGCTGCTCGTCTCCCTCACCGTGGTCCCGGTCTTCTCGTACTGGTTCCTGCGCGCGCCGAAGGGCTCCGAGGGCGTCGCGCCCGAGGAACTGCGCCGCCGCTCCGAGGAGAAGGAGAACAAGAGCCGCCTCCAGCGGATGTACGTCCCCGTGCTCCGCTTCGCGACCAAGCGCCGCCTGGTCAGCGTGGCGATCGCCCTCGTGGTGCTCGTCGGCACGTTCGCGATGGCCCCGCTGCTGAAGACCAACTTCTTCGACCAGGGCGAGCAGGACACCCTCTCGCTCACCCAGAAGCTCGACCCCGGCACCAGCCTGCAGGCCTCGGACGCCGCGGCCCTCAAGGTCGAGAAGGTCATCGAGTCCGTCGACGAGGTCAAGGACTACCAGGTCACCGTCGGCTCCTCCGGGATGATGGCCGCCTTCGGCGGTGGCTCGGGCGCCAACCAGGCCTCGTACCAGCTCACTTTGAAGAGCGCCGAGGACACCGCGGCGGCCACCGAGGAGCTTGAGGACAAGCTCGCCGCGCTCAAGGGCGCCGGCGACACCAAGGTCGGTGCGGGCGGCGGCTTCGGCAGCCAGGACCTGAGCGTCGTCGTCAAGGCGGCCGACGCGGCCACCCTCACCAAGGCGACGGAGCAGGTACGTTCCGCCGTCGCCGGGCTGAAGGACGTCACCGACGTCACCAGCGACCTCGCGCAGTCCGTGCCGCGCATCTCCGTCAAGGGCACCCCGAAGGCCGCCGAGGCGGGTCTGAACGACGCGGCGCTCGGCGCGGTCGTCGCCCAGGCCGTCCAGGGCACCCCGTCGGGCAAGGCGATGCTGGACAGCACCGAGCGCGACATCGTCATCAAGGCGGCCAGGCCCGCCACCACGATGGAGCAGCTGAAGAAGCTGCCGGTCGGCCCGGGAGCCACCCTCGGCCAGATCGCCGACGTGAAGCTCGTCAACGGCCCGGTCTCGATGACCCGCATCGACGGCGCCCGCTCGGCGACCGTCACCGCCAAGCCGGTCGGCGACAACACGGGTGCGGTCGGCACCGCGCTCCAGTCGAAGATCAACGACATCAAGGCGGACCTGCCCGCGGGCGCGAGCGTCGAGATCGGCGGTGTCTCCTCCGACATGGACGACACCTTCGGCAAGCTCTTCCTCGCCATGCTGGCGGCCGTCGCGATCGTCTTCATGCTGCTGGTCGCGACCTTCAGGTCGCTGATCCAGCCGCTGATCCTGCTGGTCTCGATCCCGTTCGCGGCGACCGGCGCGATCGGCCTGCTGCTCGCCACCGGTACCCCGATGGGCGTTCCGGCGATGATCGGCATGCTGATGCTCATCGGCATCGTGGTCACCAACGCGATCGTGCTGATCGACCTGATCAACCAGTACCGGGCCCAGGGCCTGGGCGTCGTCGAAGCAGTCGTCGAGGGCGGCCGGCACCGACTGCGCCCGATCCTCATGACGGCACTGGCGACGATCTTCGCGCTGCTGCCGATGGCACTGGGCATCACGGGCGAGGGCGGTTTCATCTCCAAGCCGCTCGCCATCGTGGTGATCGGTGGTCTGATCACGTCGACCCTGCTGACCCTCCTCCTCGTACCGACCCTCTACGCCATGGTGGAGCTCCGCAAGGAGCGCCGGGCGGCGAAGAAGGCGGCCAAGCGGGGCGGGGTGACGACGCAGGGCGCGGACACCGGCACGAAGGACGACGACCGCGAGCACGCGACCGTCTGATCCTCGTCAGGACATGAGTAAGGGGCGCCCTCCCTGGAGGGCGCCCCTTACTCATGGGTGCTCGGACTCACCGGTGCTCACGCGTCAGACCGTGGGGTCGTCCGGGACCGGGTGCACCTCGACCGGGTCGTTGCCCGGCTCGCCGCCGGGGCCGGGACACGCGGAGGCGCGGGCGGCGATCTCGTAGGCCCGCTCCTCGCTCTTGACGTCGACGACCCAGTAACCGGCGAGGATCGGCCCCTTCATGGCCGGGCCGTCGGTGACCTGGGGCTTCCCGTCGGACCCGGCCCGTACCGTCTTGGCCAGCGAGGGCCCGCCGAGCCCGCGCGCCTCGACCATCTCGCCCGCCGCGGTCAGTTCGTCGTTGAGGTTCTCCATGTGGGCGAACATCGCCCGCATGTCGTCCTGCGAGTACGAGGACATGACGCTGTCCCACGCATCGGCGTCCACGTTCAACTGGATCATGTACAGCATGGCGCTCTCCTCGGGCCGACGGGCTTCGTACGGCGTTCCGTACGGTGCTGAAGGGTGGACCGCCCCTTCAAGCGAAACTCATCGGCCCCTGGACCGCTACGGGAGCGCCAGCATCCGTTCCAGCGCCAGCTTGGCGAAGCTCTCCGTCTCCCGGTCGACCTCGATCCGGTTGACCAGGTTGCCCTCGGCCAGCGACTCCAGGGTCCACACCAGGTGGGGCAGGTCGATGCGGTTCATGGTCGAGCAGAAGCAGACCGTCTTGTCGAGGAAGACGACCTCCTTGTCGGGGTGCGCGTTCGCCAGCCGGCGTACGAGGTTGAGCTCGGTCCCGATCGCCCACCTGGAACCGGCGGGAGCGGCCTCCAGGGCCTTGATGATGTACTCCGTCGAGCCGACCTCGTCGGCCGCCGCGACCACCTCGTGCTTGCACTCCGGGTGGACCAGCACCCGCACGCCGGGGATCCGCGCCCGTACGTCCTCGACCGACTCCACCGAGAACCGGCCGTGCACCGAGCAGTGGCCGCGCCACAGGATCATCTTGGCGGCCCGCAGCTCCTCCACCGTCAGCCCGCCGTTCGGCTTGTGCGGGTTGTAGAGGACGCAGTCGTCCAGGGACATTCCCATGTCCCGCACCGCGGTGTTGCGCCCCAGGTGCTGGTCGGGCAGGAACAGCACCTTGGTCTGCTGGGGCTCTCCCTGCTCGAAGGCCCAGTCCAGCGCCCTCTTCGCGTTCGACGAGGTGCAGATGGTGCCGCCGTGCTTGCCGGTGAAGGCCTTGATGTCTGCGGAGGAGTTCATGTACGAGACGGGCACCACGGAGTCCGCGAGGCCCGCGTCCGTGATCACGTCCCAGCACTCGGCGACCTGCTCGGCGGTGGCCATGTCGGCCATCGAGCAGCCCGCGGCCAGGTCGGGCAGGACGACCTTCTGGTCGTCCGAGGTCAGGATGTCCGCGGACTCGGCCATGAAGTGCACACCGCAGAAGACGATGTACTCGGCCTCCGGCCTGCCCGCCGCGTCCCGCGCGAGCTTGAAGGAGTCGCCCGTCACGTCGGCGAACTGGATGACCTCGTCGCGCTGGTAGTGGTGGCCGAGGACGAAGACCTTGTCCCCGAGCTTCTCCTTGGCCGCGCGGGCGCGCTCCACCAGGTCCGGGTCGGACGGCGAGGGCAGGTCGCCGGGACACTCCACGCCGCGCTCACTCCTGGGGTCGGCCTCGCGGCCGAGCATCAGCAGTGCGAGGGGCGACGGCTGGACGTCGAGGTCGATCTGACGGGGCTGGGCGGTGGTCACGACACGCACCCTTTCTGTTCTGCGATATGCGAGAGGGGCCCGGAATGCAGTAACGGAGGGCCTTTTCGTCGAAATGACGTTATCTATCATAACTGCTTCACGTCACTTTGACGATGCCGATCTCGTCGATGTGACGAATTCCGGGTCGGCGCGGTCACGGACAGTGCGTCCACCGGCCCAGCACCCCTAAGGAGGAGGGTGTGCGAGCATGAAAGAGCAAGACACACGCTCCGGCCCGGAATGAATCCGCGGCCACGCCGGTTGCAACCGTCGGCAAGCAGTCCGTACAACCCGGGAGAGATGTAGATGTCCGTTCAGGACGACAAGACCACCGTGAGCGACGGCATTCTCCTGTCCGACGCCGCCGCGGCCAAGGTCAAGGCCCTGCTCGACCAGGAAGGCCGGGACGACCTGGCGCTCCGCGTCGCCGTGCAGCCCGGTGGCTGCTCGGGCCTGCGGTACCAGCTCTTCTTCGACGAGCGCTCACTCGACGGCGACGTCCTCAAGGACTTCGACGGCGTGAAGGTCGTCACCGACCGCATGAGCGCCCCGTACCTGGGCGGAGCTTCCATCGACTTCGTCGACACCATCGAGAAGCAGGGCTTCACGATCGACAACCCGAACGCCACGGGCTCCTGCGCCTGCGGCGACTCGTTCAGCTAGCAGCAACGCGAAGGCGGTTGCCCCGGACCATCGGGGCAACCGCCTTCGTCATGTCTGGGTGCCTGTCGCCTTCGTCGTGCCCGGCTGCCTGGTAGGGGGCTCGCGCCCGGCCGACGTGGCTCAGGCCTTCGGTACGGCCTTGCCGTCCTCGCCCAGCACGCTCCGGCCCGCCAAGGGCCGCTCCAGCGTGACCGTCTGCGTCAGCTTTCTGGCGACCGCGATGCAGACCCGCTCCGGATCAGGATTCGACTCGACGATCCGCACCCTGACCGTCCCGGCCTCCTCGGCCGCCTCCGCCGCGTAGTCGCTGCACGCGCCGCCCCAGAAGGTGAGGGAGAGCTTGCGGCCGTCCGTACGGTACGACTCGACGTGCCGGTCGGGAGTGGTACCCGGGCCGGCCGTGGGGTCCGTCGCGGGGCCCGTCGCCCGGGGCGGCGCGGGGGTCACCAGGAACTTCGGGTCCACCGCGGGGTACGTCACCGTGTACGGCTTCTCGTCACCCGTCGGCCGCACCCGGAACAGCCACGAGGGGACCAACATCCGCTGCCCGTCCGCGTACTGCGCGGCAAGGCCGAGGGCCGCGGAGTCCACGGTCACCACCGGCCGGGGCACCTGGCGCGGCTCACACGGCGGGGTCTCCCCCCGCGGCGGCCCCGGCTCCACCGGCTCCCCGGCAAGCCCTGACCCCTTCGCCGGTACGGGACCGGTGCAGTCCTCCGGCTTCGGCGGGGCGGCGGACCGGCCGGCCGCGTTGAGCTGCTCCAACGCCCTCGCCGCATCCACGACCGGGTACTCGGCGCCCTTGGTCAGAGCCTTCAGCTGCCCGCTGCCGCCCAGCACCCGGCCGTCGGGACCGACCGGGAGACCGGTCGTCCAGCCGTAGGTCGCCAGCCCGCCGACCACCGGATCCGCGTTGACCACCCGGGCGCCGCCCAGCACCTGCGCCGCGTCCAGCTTCGCGCCGGCGAGGCCCAGCGCCTTCAGCACCGGGGCGGCGGCCTTTTTCGCGGCCTCCTCGCCCACCGGCGTGCCCGTCACACACTGCTTGCCCCGCACGCAGTCGGTGCTGCCGCGGGGCTGCGCGCCGCGTGCGAAGTTCCAGGTGCCGGGCGCCTGCTCGCTCACCCGCAGCTGCGGGCCCGTACCGTCCGGCAGTGCGCCGACCAGCCAGGAACCACCGGCGAGGCGCGGGGTGCCCGCCACGTCGAGGGCCCTTGCCAGCGCGTTCACCTCGTCCGCGCCGACGGTGCCCTGCGCCCGGTGCACCGGGCCGGAAGCGGGTCCTTCCGGCAGCTCGCCCGCGGCGCGGTAGACCACCTGGCCGAACCCACCGCCGTGCGGATCGGGTTCGCCCGGCGCGATCCCCGCCGGCCCGCTGCCACTCGGCGCGGGCGAGGTCACGGCGGAGCCGGTCCCGCCGGAGCCCGCGTCCGTGTACCCGTCGAGTGCGAGCGGCGGGGGAGCGGCGCCGGCACCCCCCGGGCGGCTCACGCCTCCGTCACCCGCGGTGGACGCCCAGTACGCGCCCCCGCCGCCCACCAGCAGCACGGCGACCGCCACGGAGGCGGCGACCGGCGGGGTGCGCCGCCGCCCGGGGGGAGTGGGTCGCGCCTGCTGCTCGCTGCTCACCGGATCGCTCCTTCGCCTGCGCCCGAGGGGCGGCTGATGCGGACGCCCCTTCACAGGAGGCACCGGTGGGACGGCGCGGACGGGCTTCCGGTTCCCGTACCGGGACAGCGCCGCACCCGGATCCGCCCGGTACGCGGGACCAGCCTCCGCACCCGGACCTGCCCCGCACCCCGGTCAGGCCCCGTACTCCGGCATCGCTCCCACCAGCCGGGCCGAGGCCGACGGCACCACGACACCGTGGATCAGCGACGCGGGCACACTCTCGGCGGCGGCGGCGGGCACCGCCCAGTGCGGCACCATGCGGGCGCAGTCGCCGCGCAACTGCGCCCAGCCGCCGTCCGCCTCGGCAGGGGGAACAACGACGGCGGGGGTACGGACGTCTCGCTTCGGCATGCGTGGAGCTCCCGTGCTCAAGGGGTCCGACGGATCCGCGGAACCCCGGTCTCCTCGCACCGTAGGCACCTGCCGCCTCAGCACAAAAGCCCTACTATCGGGTAGTTTTGCCGCTTCGGCCGTACGGGCGGGACCCGGTAGCTTGAACTGTCACGCCTGTCATCGTCAGTCTTCCCACCATCCCCGCAGGGAGCAGCCCCGTCGTGCGTATCGCAGTCACCGGCTCCATCGCCACCGACCACCTGATGACCTTCCCCGGCCGTTTCGCCGACCAGCTGGTCGCGGACCAGCTGCACACGGTCTCCCTCTCCTTCCTCGTCGACAACCTCGACGTGCGGCGCGGAGGGGTGGGCGCCAACATCTGCTTCGGCATGGGGCAGCTCGGCAGCAGGCCGATCCTGGTCGGCGCGGCCGGCTCCGACTTCGACGAGTACCGCGCCTGGCTCGACCGGCACGGCGTCGACACGGCATCGGTGCGCATCTCGGAGGTCCTGCACACGGCCCGCTTCGTGTGCACGACCGACTCCGACCACAACCAGATCGGCTCCTTCTACACGGGGGCGATGAGCGAGGCCCGCCAGATCGAACTGAAGTCGGTGGCCGACCGGGTCGGCGGCCTGGACCTCGTCCTGATCGGTGCGGACGACCCGGAGGCGATGCTGCGTCACACGGAGGAGTGCCGGGCGCGGACGATCCCGTTCGCCGCGGACTTCTCGCAGCAGATCGCGCGCATGTCGGGCGACGACATCCGCACGCTTCTGGAAGGCGCCACGTACCTCTTCTCCAACGAGTACGAGAAGGGCCTCATCGAGTCGAAGACCGGCTGGACGGACGCCGAGATCCTCGCCAAGGTCGGCCACCGGGTCACCACGCTGGGCTCGCGCGGCGTGCGCATCGAGAAGCTCGGCCTCGACACGATCGAGGTCGGCTGCCCGGAGGAGGAGGCGAAGGTCGACCCGACGGGTGTCGGCGACGCGTTCCGCGCCGGATTCCTGTCCGGTCTGGCGTGGGGTGTGTGCCTGGAGCGGGCGGCCCAGGTCGGCTGCATGCTGGCGACCCTGGTGATCGAGACCCTGGGCACCCAGGAGTACGCCCTGAGCAGGGCGGGCTTCATGGACCGCTTCGCCAAGGCCTACGGCGACGAGGCGGCGGCAGAGGTCCGCGGCCACCTGAGCTGAACACCCCGGGGCCGCCTCCCGCACGGGGGGCGGCCACCGCGCGCGAGGCCCCGCCCTGCACGGCCGCTAGCCCACCCTCCGCACCACGTACGCCGTCCCCCGCTCCCGCTGCTCCTCACCCACGTACTCCTGGCCGCGCATCTCGCACCAGGCCGGGATGTCCAGGCGGGCCGCCGTGTCGTCGGCGAGGACGGTGACCGTGCCGCCGGGCGGCACGGACCCGATCACCTTCGCCAGCTCGATCACCGGGATCGGGCACCGCTTTCCGAGCGCGTCCACCACGACGGAGGAAACGGCCGCGTCGTTCGGCGCCGGGGGTGCGGGCTCCGGTGCTCCCAGGGCCGACCGGACCCCGGCGACCGCCCCCGGCAGCACCTCCAGGAACCTCTCCACGTCCGGGGCCGCCGTCCCCCGGGGCAGCGAGACCCGCACGTTGCCCTCCGACAACACGCCCATCGCGCGTAGCACATGGCTCGGCGTCAGTGTGCTGCTCGTGCAGGAGGAGCCCGACGAGACCGAGAACCCGGCGCCGTCCAGCGCGTGCAACAGGCTCTCCCCGTCCACGTACAGGCACGAGAACGTGACCAGGTGCGGCAGTCTGCGTACCGCGTCCCCGACCACCTCCACGTCCGGCACCAGCTCCGGCACCCGTGTCCTGATCAGGTCCACCAGGGCCCGCAGCCGCTCCGCCTCCTCCCGGGCCTCCGCCCGCACCGCGCGCAGCGACGCCGCGGCCGCGACGATCGCCGGCAGGTTCACGAAGCCGGGGGAGCGGCCCGACTCGCGTTCGTCCGCGGGCCCCTGCGGCGCGTACCGCACTCCCTTGCGCACCACCAGCAGGCCGACCCCGGCGGGCCCGCCCCATTTGTGGGCACTGGCGGTCAGCAGCGACCAGTCGCCCGCCACCGGGCCCCACCCCAGCGACTGGGCCGCGTCCACCAGCAGCGGCACACCCACCTCCCGGCACTGCTGTGCGACTTCCGCCACCGGCTGGACGGTGCCGACCTCGTGGTTGGCCGACTGCAGACAGGCCAGCGCGGTGTCCGCGCGCACCTCTTGTGCGAAGGCCGCGACGTCGACCGCCCCCTCGCGGCCCACCGGGACCTCGCTCGCCGACCCGCCGTCCGCCACCTGGCGGGCGGCCGACTGGAGTACCGACGAGTGTTCGACCGCGGAGGTCACCAGGTGGCGGCCGACACGCCGACGCGCCGCGAGGGTTCCGGCAATTCCCGAGTGCACCGCGTGCGTGCCCGAAGGGGTGAAAACGAGCTCGTCCGGACGGCACCCCACGGCCTCCGCCGCCGCCTCCCGGGCGGCGTCGAGAAGCATCCTGGCGCGTCGCCCCTCGCGGTACAGGCGGGCCGGGTCCGCCCACCCCTCGTCCAGGGAGGCAAGCAGCGCCTGGTGGGCGACGGGGTGCAGGGGGGCGGCGGACGCGGCGTCGAAGTAGGGCACCCGGCCACGCTAGCCGCCGCCGTCCGGCGCTCCCGTACCGCCATCGGGGGAGGGGGCGTCAGTTCCCGGGCGGAGGCGGGGGTTCCGGCCGCCGTGCCCCGGCGGCCCGCGGCGGAGCCACCCCTTCGGGGTGGGGTGCGGCGCGTTGGGCACCCTCCCCGCGCGACCCCAAATAGCGTCCAGTAGGGTTTGGTCCGCATAAACATCCAAACCCCTGCCCGCGTCAGGGCCGGCGACCGACCAGTCAGACGGCCGCAGCCAACACACGCGCGGGCGAGACTCTCGGGAAGGCGCTACGTGAGTCCCAACGGCTCCGACCGCTCGTCGCGGCGCCCGATGCGGCGGAAGCTGCTCCAGGTGCTGACCGCGGGCGTGGTCCTGGCGACCGCCTCTGGTTGCTCGTACACATGGGAGGACTTCCCCCGTCTGGGGATGCCCACCCCGGTAACGGAAGAGGCGCCGCGGATCCTCTCCCTCTGGCAGGGCTCGTGGGCGGCAGCGCTCGTCACGGGCGTGCTGGTGTGGGGCCTGATCCTGTGGAGTGTCATCTTCCACAGGCGCAGCCGCACCAAGGTGGAGGTACCTCCGCAGACTCGTTACAACATGCCCATCGAGGCGTTGTACACGGTCGCCCCGCTCATCATCGTCTCGGTGCTGTTCTACTTCACCGCCCGTGACGAATCGAAGCTTCTGCATCTCGACGAGAAGCCGACCCACACCGTCAACGTGGTCGGCTACCAGTGGAGCTGGGGCTTCAACTACGTCGAGGACGTGGACGGCAACACGTCCACCGGTCCGCAGACCGATGCCAAGACCGGCTTGAAGACCGGCGTTCCGAAGGAACTCGGCGCGATCCCGGACAAGTACTCCAAGCAGTTCCCCAACGGTGCCGAAGGCGTCTACGACTACGGCATCCCCGGCACCCGGAACCCGGACACCAACAACCCCGGGCCCACGCTGTGGCTGCCCAAGGGCGAGAAGGTCCGGTTCGTGCTGACGTCGCGTGACGTCATCCACTCCTTCTGGGTGGTGCCGTTCCTGATGAAGCAGGACGTCATCCCGGGCCACACCAACGCCTTCGAGGTGACCCCCACTCAGGAGGGCACCTTCCTCGGCAAGTGCGCAGAGCTCTGCGGCGTGGACCACTCCCGGATGCTCTTCAACGTCAAGGTCGTTTCCCCCGAGGAGTACAAGCAGCACCTCAAGGACCTGGCGGAGAAGGGCCAGACCGGATACATCCCGTCCGGTATCGAGCTGACCGACCCGGCCAGGAATGCGGAGACGAACAAACTGTGAGCATCCTCAACGAACCCAAGGGTGCCGCGGCAGCAATCGACTCGTCCGAGAACGAGCTGCCGGTACGGCGCAAGGAGCCGGGCAACGTCGTGATCAAGTGGCTCACCACCACTGACCACAAGACGATCGGCTCGATGTACCTCATCACGTCGTTCGTGTTCTTCATCATCGGCGGACTGATGGCGCTCTTCATGCGCGCCGAGCTCGCTCGTCCCGGCACGCAGATCATGTCGAACGAGCAGTTCAACCAGGCCTTCACGATGCACGGCACGATCATGCTGCTGATGTTCGCGACGCCGCTGTTCGCCGGATTCGCGAACTGGATCATGCCGCTGCAGATCGGCGCGCCCGACGTGGCGTTCCCGCGGCTGAACATGTTCGCGTACTGGCTGTACCTCTTCGGCTCGATCATCGCGGTGGCCGGCTTCCTCACCCCGCAGGGTGCGGCCGACTTCGGCTGGTTCGCCTACTCCCCGCTGTCGGACGCGGTCCGTTCGCCGGGTGTCGGCGCCGACATGTGGATCATGGGTCTGGCCTTCTCCGGCTTCGGCACGATCCTCGGCTCGGTCAACTTCATCACCACGATCATCTGCATGCGCGCACCCGGCATGACGATGTTCCGGATGCCGATCTTCACCTGGAACGTGCTGCTGACCGGTGTGCTGGTCCTGCTCGCCTTCCCGGTGCTGGCCGCCGCGCTGTTCGCCCTGGAGGCGGACCGTAAATTCGGTGCCCATGTGTTCGACGCGGCCAACGGCGGCGCGATCCTCTGGCAACACCTCTTCTGGTTCTTCGGCCATCCAGAGGTGTACATCATCGCGTTGCCATTCTTCGGAATCATTTCCGAGGTGATCCCGGTCTTCAGCCGCAAGCCGATGTTCGGCTACATCGGTCTGATCGCCGCGACCATCGCCATCGCCGGCCTCTCGGTCACCGTCTGGGCCCACCACATGTATGTGACGGGCGGCGTGCTGTTGCCGTTCTTCTCCTTCATGACGTTCCTCATCGCAGTGCCCACCGGTGTGAAGTTCTTCAACTGGATCGGCACGATGTGGAAGGGCTCGCTGTCCTTCGAGACACCGATGCTCTGGGCCGTCGGCTTCCTGATCACCTTCACCTTCGGTGGTCTGACCGGCGTCATCCTGGCCTCGCCCCCGATGGACTTCCACGTCTCCGACTCGTACTTCGTCGTCGCGCACTTCCACTACGTCATCTTCGGCACCGTGGTCTTCGCGATGTTCTCCGGCTTCCACTTCTGGTGGCCGAAGTTCACCGGCAAGATGCTGGACGAGCGGCTCGGCAAGATCACCTTCTGGACGCTGTTCGTGGGCTTCCACGGCACCTTCCTGGTGCAGCACTGGCTGGGCGCCGAGGGCATGCCGCGTCGTTACGCGGACTACCTCGCGGCCGACGGCTTCACCGCGCTGAACACGATCTCGACCATCAGCTCCTTCCTGCTGGGTCTGTCGATGCTGCCGTTCTTCTACAACGTGTGGAAGACCGCGAAGTACGGCAAGAAGATCGAGGTCGACGACCCCTGGGGCTACGGCCGCTCGCTCGAATGGGCGACGTCCTGCCCGCCGCCGCGGCACAACTTCCTCACGCTGCCGCGCATCCGGTCCGAGTCCCCGGCGTTCGACCTGCACCACCCGGAGATCTCCGCGATCGACCAGCTCGAGAACCACCGGGACAACGGCATCGAGTCGCTCGCCCTCAGCGCGAAGGAGTCGGGCAAGTGAAGATCCAAGGCTGGCTGTTCATCTGGCTGAGCGTGTTCGTCGGGATCATGGCCGTCGTGTACGGCGTGTGGTCCAAGGAGCCCGCGGGCACCACGGCGCTCGTCCTGGCCTTCGGGCTGAGCCTCATGATCGGCTTCTACCTGGCCTTCACGGCCAAGCGGGCCGACTCCATGGCCCAGGACAACAAGCAGGCCGATGTCGCGGACGAGGCCGGCGAGCTGGGCTTCTTCGCCCCGCACAGCTGGCAGCCGCTCGCGCTGGGCATCGGCGGCGCGTTCGCCTTCCTGTCGATCGCGATCGGCTGGTGGCTGCTGTTCTTCTCGCTGCCGCTGATCATGGTCGGACTGTTCGGCTGGGTCTTCGAGTTCTACCGCGGTGAGAACCGCACCCAGTAGGACCGCGGACACCGGGGGACCGGCCGCGTGGCGGCGGTGTCCCCTTGAGGGGCCCGAACACCTGAGAACGTTCAGGTGTTCGGGCCCCTCATTCGTTTGCAGTCACATCCGGCCTTCCAGCGCGCCCGGACCGACGACGCTTCATATCGTGTGATCATGAGCCACGCACCCCGAACCTGGACGGTCCTGAGCTGCTCCCTGCTGATCGCCTCCCTGGGGGCGGGCCTGACCGCGTGCGGGGGGCCAGACGGCAGTCCGCTCGCCTCGGCGCCGTACGACGCGGCGCAGCAGATCTCCTTCAACGGGCGGCCGGGCAGCACCGACGTCGACCCGGAGAAGCCCCTGGAGGTCACGGCCAACAGCCAGGACGGCCGGATCACCGACGTCGTCGCCGCGGACGCCGCAGGACGCCAGGTGGCGGGCGAACTCTCCGCCGACGGGGCCCGCTGGCACTCCACCGCCCCGCTGGCCGCAGGGGCCCGGTACACGGTCAGGGTCAGCACCGAGGACGACGAGGGCGCCCCCGGTGTGCGCAGGCTCAGCTTCCAGACCGCCCCCGGCAAGAAGAAGCTGAAGGTCACCTTCGGGCCGGACGAGGGGAAGTACGGCGTCGGGCAGCCGATCACCGCCACGCTCAGCGCCCCCGTCAAGGACCCGCGCGCCAGGGCGGTCGTGGAGCGCTCCCTCAAGGTCGACGCCAAGCCGTCGGTCGAGGGCTCCTGGTTCTGGGTGGAGGACAACCTCCTGCACTACCGCCCGCGTTCCTACTGGGACGCGGGCTCCACCGTGCGGGCGTACAGCAACCTGGAGGGCATCAAGGTCGCCAAGGACCTGTACGGGGCCCCGTCCGAGCCGCTGCGGATCAACATCGGCGACCGCGTCGAGGCCGTCACCGACGCCTCGTCGCACCAGATGACCGTCATGCGCAACGGCGAAGTGATCAACACCATCCCGGTGACCACGGGCAAGCCCGGCTACTCCACCCGCAACGGCGTCAAGGTCGTACTGGGCAAGGAGTACTTCGTACGGATGCGCGGCACCAGCATCGGAATCCCGACCGGTACGAGTGATTCGTACGACCTGCCGGTCTACTACGCGACACGGGTCACCTGGAGCGGCGAGTACGTGCACGCCGCGCCGTGGTCGGTCGGCTCGCAGGGCTACGCGAACGTCAGCCACGGCTGCACGGGCATGTCCACGGGCAACGCCGCCTGGTTCTACGAGACCGTCCGTGCGGGCGACATCGTCAAGGTCGTCGGCAGCTGGGGCGACGAGATGGACCCGTTCGGCAACGGCTACGGGGACTGGAACGTCCCCTGGAACAAGTGGCGCAAGGGCAGCGCGCTGCTCGCCTCCACCGAGGAGCAGCGCGACCGCACGCACACCCCCCGCCTGCGCCCGCAGATCTGAGGGGCGGCGGGGAGCGGCGGGGAAAGGGGCGTGCGGCCGGGCGGTTCAGGCCCGGACGACGGTGTCCTTGCCGCCCGCGAGGCGGGAGCGCAGCAGGGCGGCCAGCGAGGCGGCGAACTCGACCGGCTCGACGGGCAGCGTCACCGCCGCCTCCGCACGGCTCCAGGTGGCCAGCCAGGCGTCCTGCGGGCGGCCCATCAGCAGCAGTACGGGCGGGCAGTTGAAGACCTCGTCCTTGATCTGCCGGCAGACGCCCATGCCGCCGGCCGGGACGCACTCGCCGTCCAGCACGCACACGTCGACGCCCCCGGCCTCCAGCGCCTTCAGCACGGCGGGCAGCGTGGCGCACTCCAGGAACTCGACCGGCGGTACGTCGGCGGCCGGCCTGCGGCCGGCCGCGAGGCGCACCTGCTCGCGGGTGTTGGCGTCGTCGCTGTAGACCAGCACCGTGGCGGTCGGCTGCTGCATTGTTCCTCCGTGACGTCCGGTTACGCGGTGAACTGCGCGGTGCTCTGCGCGGTGATCTCGGTGTTTTCGGGGCTTTCAGGGCTCTGCAGGCGGCCGGCCGGGCCGGTTCCGATGCGCGGATGCTACTCCGTCAGACCCTCCCGCCACACCGGTTCGTACGGTCCTTCGATGGGCCGTTCGGGCAGGACACACCCTCTTGACACTCCGAACGGCACCCCCCGGGGTGAGGGCGGGATAAGCGACCGACATAATGTCGGTCGTGGCGACAGCAACGACAGTAGATACCGGGCACGCGCACCCGTCGGTCAATCGACCGAACCTCACCAGCGTCGGAACCATCATCTGGTTGAGTTCCGAGCTGATGTTCTTCGCGGCCCTCTTCGCGATGTACTTCACCCTGCGATCGGTGACGGGTCCCGAGTTCTGGGCGGAAAAGGCCTCGGCCTTGAACTTTCCGTTCTCGCTGACCAATACCTCGATCCTGGTGCTCTCCTCCCTCACCTGTCAGCTCGGCGTCTTCGCCGCCGAGCGGGGCGACGTGAAGAAGCTCAGGACCTGGTTCATCATCACGTTCGTGATGGGTGCGATCTTCATCGGCGGCCAGGTGTACGAGTACACCGAGCTGGTCAAGCACGAGGGCCTCTCGCTCTCGTCGGACCCGTACGGCTCGGTGTTCTATCTGACGACCGGCTTCCACGGACTGCACGTGACAGGCGGACTCATCGCCTTCCTGCTGGTCCTGGGCCGGACGTACGCCGCCAAGAGATTCACCCACGAGCAGGCGACAGCCGCCATCGTCGTGTCCTATTACTGGCACTTCGTCGATGTCGTCTGGATCGGCCTGTTCGCCACGATCTACATGATCAAGTAATCAGGGCCCACCAACGAACGGGCTCGAGCCCGCAACACTTCCCGCATCGACGCAGAAGATCCTGACACCGGGGTAATCCGTGAAAAAGCTCTCCGCACGACGACGCCATCCGCTGGCGGCGGTCGTCGTCCTACTCCTCGCGCTGGCGGCCACTGGGGGGCTGTACGCCGCACTTGCGCCCGCGGGCAAGGCGCAGGCCGACGACACCTCCCAGTCCCTCGCCATCGAGGAGGGCAAGAAGCTCTACGCCGTTGGCTGCGCAAGCTGCCACGGAACCGGCGGTCAGGGCACCACCGACGGTCCCTCCCTCGTGGGCGTGGGCTCCGCCGCTGTGGACTTCCAGGTCGGCACCGGCCGCATGCCGGCGCAGCAGCCCGGCGCGCAGGTGCCCAAGAAGAAGGTCATCTACACGCAGGCGCAGATCGATCAGCTCGCCGCGTACGTGTCCTCCCTCGGCGCCGGCCCCATCACGCCGACCGAAAGCCAGACCAACCCTGACGGGGCCGACGTCGGCAAGGGTGGCGAACTGTTCCGCACCAACTGCGCGCAGTGCCACAACTTCACCGGCGAGGGCGGCGCCCTGACCCACGGCAAGTTCGCTCCGTCCCTGGCGGACGTCTCGCCGAAGCACCTCTACGAGGCCATGCAGACCGGCCCGCAGAACATGCCCTCCTTCCCGGACAGCACCATGCCGGAGAAGGAGAAGAAGGACATCATCGCGTACGTCAAGGCCGTGAACGGCGAAGAGACCCCGAGCCCCGGTGGCTTCGGACTGGGCAATCTCGGCCCGGTCAGTGAGGGTCTGTTCGCCTGGATCTTCGGTCTGGGTGCGCTCATCGCAGTTGCCGTCTGGGTCGCGGCCCACACCGCTAAGGCCAAGAAGTCATGAGTAGCAACGAGAATCCAGAAGAGGCCCTGCCGGCTGAGCAGGGCAGCGCGCACGGCGCGCACGGCGAGGTAGCACGCCAGGACGATCCGTTCGCGGACCCCGGCCTGCCGGCGCACAAGCCGCGTATCCAGGACATCGACGAGCGGGCGGCCAAGCGGTCCGAGCGCGTCGTCGCCTTCCTGTTCACGCTCTCCATGCTGGCCACGGTGGCGTTCATCGCCTCCTTCGTGGCGTTCCCGATCGACAAGATCGTGTACGTCTGGCCGCTCGGCCACGTGAGCGCGCTGAACCTTTCCCTCGGCCTCACGCTCGGCATCGCCCTCTTCTGCATCGGCGCGGGCGCGGTCCATTGGGCCCGCACCCTGATGTCCGACGTCGAGGTCGCCGACGAGCGCCACCCGATCTCGGCCGAGCCCGAGGTCAAGGCCAAGGTCCTGGCCGACTTCAAGGCCGGCGCCCAGGAGTCCGCGATCGGCCGCCGCAAGCTGATCCGCACCACGATGTTCGGCGCACTGGCCCTGGTGCCGCTGTCCGGCGTCGTCCTGCTGCGCGACCTCGGTCCGCTGCCGGAGAAGAAGCTCCGCGAGACGCTCTGGGCGAAGGGCAAGCTGCTCATCAACCAGAACACGATGGAGCCGCTGCGCGCCGAGGACGTCGTCGTGGGTTCGCTCACCTTCGCCATGCCGGAAGGCCTGAAGGAGGACGACCACGAGTTCAACCAGGAGATCGCCAAGGCCGCCCTGATGATCGTCCGCATCCAGCCGGACGAGATCAAGGACAAGCAGCAGCGCGAGTGGTCGCACGAGGGAATCGTGGCCTACTCGAAGATCTGCACCCACGTGGGTTGCCCGATCAGCCTGTACGAGCAGCAGACGCACCACGTGCTCTGCCCGTGCCACCAGTCCACCTTCGACCTCTCCGACGGTGCCCGAGTCATCTTCGGCCCGGCCGGTCACGCCCTGCCGCAGCTGCGGATCGGCGTGAATGACGAGGGTTACCTCGAAGCGCTGGGCGACTTCGAAGAGCCCGTCGGTCCTGCCTTCTGGGAGCGCGGATGAGTACTGCGACGACATCTACGACCAAGCCGCAGCAGAAGGCACCCGCCGGTGAGCGGGTCGCCGACTGGGCGGACGGACGGCTGGGGATCTACTCCCTCGCCAAGTCCAACATGCGCAAGATCTTCCCGGACCACTGGTCCTTCATGCTCGGCGAGATCTGCATGTACAGCTTCATCATCATCATCCTCACGGGTGTGTACCTGACGCTGTTCTTCCACCCGTCGATGAACGAGATCGTTTATCACGGCAGCTACGCGCCGATGCACGGCATCCGTATGACGGAGGCCTACGCGTCGACGCTGGACATCAGCTTCGACGTCCGCGGCGGTCTGCTGATCCGGCAGATCCACCACTGGGGCGCGCTGATCTTCCTCGCGGCGATGTTCGTGCACATGATGCGCGTCTTCTTCACGGGTGCCTTCCGCAAGCCGCGCGAGGTCAACTGGCTGTTCGGCTTCCTGCTGTTCGTCCTGGGCATGTTCACCGGCTTCACCGGTTACTCGCTCCCGGACGACCTGCTGTCGGGCACCGGTGTCCGCTTCACGCAGGGCGCGATCCTGTCCGTGCCGGTCGTCGGCACGTACATCTCGATGTTCCTGTTCGGCGGAGAGTTCCCCGGCCACGACATGGTCGCCAGGTTCTACTCGATCCACATCCTGTTGCTGCCGGGCATCATGCTCGGCCTGATGGTGGCTCACCTGATCCTGGTCTTTTACCACAAGCACACCCAGTTCGCGGGCCCCGGCCGGACGAACAAGAACGTCGTCGGCATGCCGCTGCTGCCGGTCTACATGGCCAAGGCCGGAGGCTTCTTCTTCCTGGTCTTCGGCATCATCGCGGTCATCGCCGCGGCGTTCACGATCAACCCGGTCTGGGCGCTCGGCCCCTACCGTCCGGACCAGGTGTCCACCGGCGCCCAGCCCGACTGGTACATGGGCTTCGCCGAGGGCCTGGTGCGTGTCATGCCGGGCTGGGAGATCAACCTCTGGGGCCACACCCTGGTCCTGGGCGTGTTCATCCCGCTGGTGCTCTTCGGTGTGATCCTCATGGTCATCGCCGTCTGGCCGTTCCTGGAGTCGTGGGTCACCGGCGACAAGCGCGAGCACCACATCGCGCAGCGTCCGCGCAACAGCCCGACCCGCACCGGGTTCGGCGTCGCCTGGATCACGGTCTACTTCATCGGCCTCGTCGGCGGTGGCAACGACCTGTGGGCCACGCACTTCCACCTGTCGCTCAACTCGATCAGCTGGTTCGTGCGCATCGGCTTCTTCGTCGGTCCGGTCCTGGCGTTCATCGTCACCAAGCGGATCTGCCTGGGCCTCCAGCGCAGGGACGCCGAGAAGGTGCTGCACGGACGCGAGTCCGGCATCATCAAGCGGCTGCCGCACGGCGAGTTCGTCGAGGTGCACGAGCCGCTCGGCCAGGACAAGCTGCACACGCTCACGGCGCACGAGCAGTACGCGCCGGCCGAGATCGGTCCCGAGGTGGACGAGAACGGCGTCGAGCGCAAGGTGGGCGCCACCCAGAAGCTGCGCGCCAAGCTCAGCAAGGGCATGTACGGCGAGGGCAACCAGATCGCCAAGCCCACCGCCGAGGAGTACAAGGAGATCACCAGCGGCCACGGCCACCACTGATCACCTGAACCGGTTCGAGACGAACCGTCATGTTCGCCACGGCGAGAGCCCCGTCCCGCACACCGGGACGGGGCTCTCTGCCGTCCCCGGGGCTGGATAGGGTGTTCCCATCCCTTATCGGCTGCCCTGAGGGGCACGTGGACCCTGGAGCGGACCATGAACGTTGTGACCCCGGCAGGCGGCGACAGCGTGGCGGCCCGCGGCTGGCCGGGCATCCTGAACCTCCTGCTGCGACGCGAGGACCTCGACGCGGACGACACCGCCTGGGCGATGGACCGGATCATGTCCGGGGAGGCCACCGACGCGCAGATCGCCGGCTTCGCGGTCGCGCTGCGGGCCAAGGGCGAGACGGTCGAGGAGGTCACCGGGCTGGTACGGGCGATGTACGCGCACGCCCGCACCATCGAGGTGCCGGGCCCCAGCGTCGACATCGTCGGCACCGGCGGCGACCTGGCGAAGACCGTCAACATCTCCACCATGTCGGCGATCGTCATCGCCGGCACGGGCGCCAAGGTGGTCAAGCACGGCAACCGGGCCGCGTCGTCGGCGAGCGGCTCGTCCGACGTACTGGAGAAGCTCGGCGTCAACCTCGACCTGACGCCGCGGCGGGTGGTGGAGGTCGCGGAGGAGGCGGGCATCACCTTCTGCTTCGCCGTGAAGTTCCACCCGGCGCTGCGGCACGCGGCCAGGGCCCGCAAGGAACTCGGCGCGCAGACCACCTTCAACATCCTGGGGCCGCTCACCAACCCGGCCCAGGTCCGCGCCCAGGCCGTCGGGGTGGCCGACGCCCGGATGGCCCCGATCGTGGCCGGTGTGCTCGCCGCGCGTGGGAACTCCGCACTGGTCTTCCGCGGTGACGACGGCCTCGACGAGCTGACCACCACCGCCACCTCCCGGGTCTGGGTGGTACGGCAGGGGGAGGTCCGCGAGGAGGCCTTCGACCCGCGTGACGTGGGCCTGGGAATCGTCCCGGTGGAGGCGCTGCGCGGGGCCGACGCCTCGTACAACGCGGACGTCGCCCGCAGGCTCCTCGCGGGCGAGAAGGGTCCCGTGCGGGACGCGGTGCTGCTCAACACGGCGGCGGCGCTGGTCGCCCTGAACCCGGGCGGCGGCGACCTGAACGAGGAGATCGCGGCCGGCATCGAGCAGGCCCGCGAGTCCCTGGACTCCGGGGCGGCGCTGCGGGCGCTGCAACGCTGGGTGGCGGCGAGCAACGCCTGAACCCCCTGAGGGGTCGCGCGCGAGACCCGCGCGCGGCCCCTCTGGGTACGTCCGTGTGTGACGCAGAGCGCAGGGGAGATGTCTCATCAACCGGACTGCGCTCTTGCACGGATCCGCTCATGTGGCAGGATGCTGCACAGGTCATGAGTGACAGCGACTACGGCCCCGGCCCGCTGTCCGGCAACCCTCCGTCCGTGGCGGGGTGCCCCGGGTGAAGACCAGGTCGTAGGCAGCGAGGTCTGCGGCAAGCGCGGACCCCTGCGCACTCTTCTCGGAGTGTCGCGCCCCTGGGGTCCTGGTCCTCAAGGGAGCAGTCTCGTGAGCAAGCGAATGCGATAGGACCGGTCGGCCCCGTTCCACCTTCACCTCCGTACGGTCGCCCCGTGGCACCGCGCGTCGAGGCAACTCCCGTCGTGCGTACGACCATCGAGCCGTACCCCGCGGGCCTTCTGAAGCCATTCCGCCTTGTCCTGCCAGGAGTTTCGCCATGTCCGCATCGCCCGCCACCCGCACTTCCGCCGCGCCCACCGCCACCTCCGCCGCCCCCACCGCCACCTCCGCCGCCCCCGCCGCCGGGGCCGACGACCCCTGCTGCGCGGCGCCGCTGCCCGTCCTCGGCCGGGACGTGGCCGTGCCGCTCGTCACCGGCGGCGAGGTCACCTACGCGGCCCTGGACTACGCCGCCAGCGCGCCGGCGCTGCAGCGGGTGTGGGACGACGTGGCGGCCTACGCCCCGTACTACGGCAGCGTGCACCGCGGCGCCGGATACCTCTCGCAGCTCTCCACCGACCTCTTCGAGAACAGCCGCACGACGGTCGCCGAGTTCCTCGACTGCCGCGACGGCGACCAGGTCGTCTTCACCCGGTCCACGACCGACTCGCTGAACCTGCTGGCCGCCGTACTGCCCGCCGACTGCCAGGTGTTCGTCTTCGAGACCGAGCACCACGCGTCGCTGCTGCCCTGGCAGGACGCCAAGGTGACCTACCTCAACGCCCCGCGCACCGAGGCCCAGGCCGTCGAGACGCTGGAGCGCGCACTGGCGGACCGGGACCCGTACGGCCCCGCGCTGGTCTGCGTGACGGGCGCCTCGAACGTCACCGGCGAGATCTGGCCGGTGAAGGAGCTGGCCGCCGCCGCGCACGCGCACGGCGCGCGGATCGTGCTGGACGCGGCCCAGCTCGCACCGCACCACCCGGTGTCCGTCAAGGAGCTGGACGTCGACTGGGTCGCCTTCTCCGGGCACAAGCTGTACGCGCCGTTCGGCTCCGGGGTCCTCGCGGGCCGGGCCGACTGGCTCCAGGCAGGCGACCCCTACCTGGCGGGCGGCGGCGCCTCGAAGAAGGTGGCGCGGCGCGCGGACGGCGGCGTGGACGTCGAGTGGCACACCACCGCGGCCCGCCACGAGGCCGGATCGCCGAACGTCATCGGCGTCTACTCCATCGCCTCCGCCTGCAAGGCGCTCACCGAGGCCGGTTTCGACACGCTGGTCGAGCGCGAGCAGGCGCTGGTGCGCAAGGTGCGCGAGGGCCTCGCCGAGGTAGACGCGGTCCAGGTGCTGTCGCTGTTCGGCGACGACGCGCCCCGCGTCGGGGTCATCTCCTTCGTGGTGGACGGCTGGAACAGCTCGCACTTCGCCGCGGCGCTCTCCGCCGAGTACGGGATCGGCGTGCGCGACGGCCTGTTCTGCGCCCACCCGCTGGTCCGCACGCTGCTCGGCAGCGACCCGCAGGACCCGGGCGAGTGCGGCGCCCCCGAGGCCGAGCCGGGCGAGCGCTCGCTGAACGCCATCCGGGTCAGCTTCGGCGCGGGCACCCCGGACGAGCACGTGGAGCGGTTCGTACGGGCGGTCAAGGAGCTCGTCGCGAACGGCGCCCGCTGGAACTACCGGACCGAGGACGGGCGTTGCGTGCCCGCCGTCTGAGTGTCACGCAAACGCAGTCACGCAACCGCAGTCACGCAACCGCAGTCACGTAAAGGCGGAGGCCGCCCCGGGGGAACCCGCGGCGGCCTCGGTCGTACGGTCGTGGCCGCCGGAGCGGTCGTACGGGAGAAGGGTCAGCCGTCGAGCCCGATCGCGAACGCGGCCTCCAGGTCGTGCTGCGAGTAGGTGCGGAACGCGACGTGCGTGTCCGTGCCCTCGACCCCCGGAATCTTGCTGATGGAGCCCGGGATGATGTCCGCCAGGTCGTCGTGCCGCCCCACGCGCACCATGGCGATCAGGTCGTACGTACCGGTGACGGAGAAGACCTCGCTGACGCTTTCCAGCGCGGCGATCGACTCGGCGATCTCCGGGATCCGGTCCACGCTGGTCCTGATGAGCACGATCGCGGTGATCACGGCTGGCTTTCTCCCTCGGTGGCCGGTGGTGCTGCGTAGCTGTTCACTCTAGTCGTACGGCGATATCGCGCCCACGCGTAGAGGAAGCCCCCGGCAAAGCCCACCACGTGGGCCAGATAGGCCACACCTGATCCCGTGCCCAGGCCCTGGGCGGCCAGCCACTGGAGCACGAACCAGAAGATCAGCACGAGCCGGGCGGGGAAGCGCAGCGGCAGGAAGAACAGGAAGGGGAAGACGCTGGTGACCCGGGCGCTCGGGAACAGCCGCAGGAACGCGCCCAGGACGGCGGAGATCGCACCCGACGCGCCGACCAGCGTCTCGTGGGAGTCCGCGTGCACCAGCGCGTACACGGTGAGGGCGAGATAGCCGGTGGCGACGTAGAAGAGCACGAAGGCGGCGCGGCCCATGCGCTCCTCGGTCATCGCGCCGAAGACGTACAGGAAGAGCATGTTGCCCAGCAGGTGCAGCCAGTTGCCGTGCACGAAGAGCGCGGTGAACGGGGTGGCCAGCGCGTGCCGGGAGAGGGTGAGAAGTTCGGCGGGGACGACGCCGCGGCGCTCGAAGTAGGCGCTCTGGGCGGCGTTCAGGGTCTCGCCCGTGCCGTACGCGGGATTGAGGCCGGAGGCGGGGCCGAGCAGGAAGACCACGCAGCACACGGCGATCAGGGCGTACGTCACGAGGGGCGCGTGGCGCAGGTCCTGCCGGCGGGTGGCGGCGTCCCTGACCGTCCCGGTGGCCCGCGTGACCTTGAGCATGGGTTCGAGCATGGCGCACCGACGCGCTCCCGCCGGGCAGCCTCGCCGCTCCCGTCCGCAGCCGCCCCCGCCGCGGCCCCACCGGTCTCAAGGGTCGGCCGCCCGCCACGCGGGGCAACCGTGAGGCCGTAGGGTTGCGCGCAGGGTATCCGCAGTTCGACGGCGCACCGCGGCAACGACGTACGACGGCACGTGTGCAAGGCGCGTGACGAGGCTTGGACGAAGAGGACGGTACGCATGACGACGACGGTTCCCCTGCCCACCGCCGCCACCCGGTGGCGGTGCACCCTCTGCGGAAACCTCACGCGGTTCGACGTGACCCGCTCGTCGAAGGTCGTCGAGTACGTCCACCTCGACCTGGCCGGGGAGGCGAAGGTCGAGGAACGCGAGGTGGTCAGTGAGACCATCGAGTCGGTGCGCTGCCGCTGGTGCAACGCGGTGGACCAGATCGAACTGGTGGACAGGCCGGACACCGCCTCCTAGGCGGCCCCGGGAACGCCGGTGCCCGGCAGGGCCCGGTACCGTTGAGGGTACGGAAGGTAGTGGGGTGACGGATCGTGGAGCCTGCAGGCGGTGCTGAGCCGGCCGGCCCGGCCGACGACGCCGCGGAGGCGCTCGACCGTCCGTTGCCGGAGGGCGTGCGACGACGGGTCGTGACGCTGGTCTCGGACGCGTTCGGCGGTCTGAGCGTCGCGGAGCTCCCGGCGCAGCTGAGGCAGTACGCCCGGTTCACCCCCACCCGGCGCGCCAAGTTCGCGGGCAACGCGATGGCGGCGGCGCTGGAGAGCGAGCCGCTCTTCCGTCGGCGCATCGGTGAACGGCTGCGCGAGGCGCAGGCCGAGCTGTCGAGCGCGCTGGAGGCCGGGTCGCCGCCTGCCGCCGCCGACCCCGTGGACGTCGCCGCGGCGGCGTACGTCCTGCGCCCGGCGGGCTGGGTGAAGCTGGTGGCGGCCGCGGGCGAGGAGGCACAGCGCGCCGACGCCGAGCGCGCCGACGAGGCCACCCAGCGCGAACTGGAGCAGCTGCGCGGCGAGCTGGCCGAGGCGCGCGAGCGCACCAAGGCGGAGACCGACCGGCTGCGCGCCGAACTCGAAGGCGCCCGCAGGGAGTCCGACGCCGCCCAGCGCAAGCTGCGCGGCGCGCTGAGCGACGTCAAGCGCGGCGAGGCGGCGCTGCGCAAGAACCAGGCCGAGATCGACGGCATCCGCGCCGAGGCGGCCGCCCAGGTGGCCGCGGCCGAGGCCGAGTCGCGCCGGCTGCGGGCCAGGCTCGGCGAGGCGGAGGCCTCAGCCGAGGCGGGCCGCCGGGCCGTACGGGAGGGGCGCAGTGTCGAGGACATGCGGCTGCGGCTGCTCCTGGACACGGTCCTCGAAGCCGCTCAGGGGCTGCGCAGGGAGCTTGCCCTGCCGCCGTCCAGCGGGCGTCCCGCGGACACCGTGGACGCGGTCGAGCCGGGGCGGATGTCGCCCAAGGACATCGCGGCGCGGGCCCTGTCCGACACCGATCCGGCCGTCCTTGACCAGCTGCTGGCGCTGCCCCAGGCGCACCTGGTGGTGGACGGTTACAACGTGACCAAGACGGGCTATCCGACCATGCCGCTGGAGAAGCAGCGGCTGCGGCTGCTGGGCGGACTGTCCATGCTGGCCGCCGCTTCCGGCGCCGAGGTCACCTGTGTCTTCGACGGCGCTGAGCTGGCCGCCCCGGTGCTGCTGGCCCCGCCGCGCGGGGTGCGGGTGCTGTTCAGCAAGGCGGGGGTGACGGCCGACGAGCTGATCCGTCAGCTGGTACGGGCGGAGCCGTCCGGACGGCCGATGATCGTGGTCTCCACGGACCGCGAGGTCGCGGACGGGGTCGCGAAGTCCGGTGCCAGGCCGGTCGCTTCCGTGGTGCTGCTGAAGAGGCTTTCGCGCGTTTAGGGGAGTCGAGGGCGTGTTGCCCAACTTCCGTGGAGTATGCCCGAATTGAAACGGCCCGCCGCTGGCGCTCCGTCAACTCCCCATGACTCACCGTGTGACGGGAGTAAGGAATGTGGCCCGAGGGCGAGATTTTTCCTGTGAGGATTTGAACTGATCACAAGAAGGTCACTAAGGTCTGGGCTCGAACCTTCGCGCGGTTGATCACTCATCCGGAGTATCAGTGAAGGGCCCCGCCAACCTCGCTGGTCGGCGGCTGAGGAAGAAGGAGCTCGCCTCCGTGGCGTCCCACCGTCGACCCAAGCAGCCGAGCCGCTTCCGGGTGACCGCGCTCACCGTGACCGCCGCCGCAGCCGTGGTCATGTCCTCCCAGGCGGCCAACGCCGCGCCCAAGCCGGACAAGAAGGAAGTCAAGGCGAAGGTCGACAAGCTTCACGAGGAGGCGGAGGGCGCCACCGAGAAGTACAACGCCGCCAAGGAGAAGCAGGGGACCCTGGAGAAGCAGGTCAAGAACCTCCAGGACACCGCGGCCCGCGGCCAGTCGGACCTCAACGAGCTGCGCAAGGGCCTCGGTTCGCTCGCCACCGCGCAGTACCGCTCGGGCGGCGTCGACCCCTCGCTCCAGCTCTTCCTCTCCGCCGAGCCGGACCAGTTCCTCGAACGCGCCGCGACGATGAACCAGCTGACGGCCAAGCAGGCCGAGTCGCTGCGCAAGATCCAGGCGAAGCAGCGCACCCTCGCCCAGCAGCGCGAGGAGGCGAGCGGCAAGCTCGCCGACCTGTCCGCGGTGCGCAAGGAGCTCAGCGCGAAGAAGCAGACGGTGCAGGGCAAGCTCGCCGAGGCGCAGCGGCTGTACAACACGCTGACCGCCGCCGAGCAGGCCGCCCTGGAGAAGCAGGAGGAGGAGCGCGCCAGCCGCGACGCGGGGGAGCGCGCCGACTTCGGCGGCGAGGTCGCGGCCGGCTCCGGCATCGGCGCCGCCGCCATGGCCCAGGCCAGGACGAAGATAGGCGCGCCGTACGACTGGGGCAACAAGGGCCCCAACGCCTTCGACTGCTCCGGGCTCGTCTACTGGGCGTTCCAGCAGGTCGGCCGGGAGGTCGGCGGCAGTACGTACAGCCAGATGGACGACGGCCCGAAGATCTACAACCGGTCCGAGCTGCGCCCCGGCGACCTGGTCTTCTTCAACGACCTCCAGCACGTGGGCTTCTACGCGGGCAACGGCATGTCGCTGCACGCGCCGTACCCCGGTGCCAACGTGCGCGTCGAGGACATGAAGTACCTCGGCCCGTTCATGTACGGAGTACGCGTCGGCGGCTGAGCCCACCGCGCTGGCCCGCTGCCGTACCGGGGGAGCGGGCCGGGGCCGCCACACCGGGCCGCTGCCGCAACCGCCGGCGACACGCCCGCGGTACCCGGAAGTCGCGGCCGAACACACCGCCCGTTCGGGCGAATCGCCGCACCCGAAGCTGACTGCCCGCCCCGCCGATGACCTGGTCACCGGCGGGGCGTCGTGCTGTGGCGCACCCCGATCGCCGGCCGAGGTCGTTGGCCGTGGTGTGAGCGTCCCGCTACTGTCTGCTCGCGCAGCTCCCGTCGAGCAGTCCGCCCGCCCCGGGCGGCGGGGCGCTGCCCCCCAGCAGTGGAAGGAGTGCGGCTTCCTGTGGCGTCACACCGTCGTCCCTCGCAGTCCGGGCTCACACAGAGCACCCGGGTCACCGTCCTGTCGGCCGCCGCCGCCACCGCGGCAGCGGCTCTCGGGGCCACCCCGGCCACCGCCGACCCGGCGGGTGCTAGCACGGTCACCCAGGCAGGCGTGGACCGGCTCTTCGCGCAGGCCGAGAAGGCCACCGAGGCATTCAACAAGGCCACCGAGCGCACCGACGCGCTCCGCAAGGACGTCGGCAGGGCCCGCGACCGCACCGCCCGCGGCCAGGAGCGCATCAACCGGATGCGCGGGGTGCTCGGCCTGCTGGCGGGCGCCCAGTACCGGGCGGGCGGCATGGACCCCTCGGTGTCGCTGCTGCTGTCGGAGAACCCCGACGGCTATCTCGACAAGGCCGCCGCCCTCGACCGGATCAGCGCCCGCCACGCGGGCAAGCTGCGCGAACTCGTAGAGGCCCAGCGGCTGCTCGGCCAGGAGCGCGTCGAGGCCACCCGCAAGCTCGCCGAGCTGGACCGCAGCCGGGCCGTCGTCTCGCGCCACAAGCGCGCCGTCGAGCACAAGCTCGCCGAGGCCCGCCGGATGCTCCAGGCGCTGCCCGACCCCGAGCGCGCGCAGTTCGACCGCGCGAACCGCAGCGGACGCGAGGCGATGCCCGGCATGTCCGGTGCGATGCCCGCCTCGGCACGCGCCGCCGCCGCGGTCCTGGCGGCTCGCAACGCGGTCGGCAAGCCGTACATCTGGGGGGCCAACGGCCCCTCCGGCTTCGACTGTTCGGGCCTCATGCAGTGGTCGTACAGCCAGGCCGGGATCTCCCTGCCGCGTACCTCGCAGGCGCAGCGCCACTCCGGCCGGCAGGTCTCGCTCGACCAGGCGCAGCCGGGCGACCTCGTCGCCTACCGCGACGACGCCAGCCACATCGGGATGTACATGGGCAACGGGCAGGTCGTGCACGCGCCCTACCCCGGCGCCCCGGTGCGCTACGACCCGGTCGGCATGATGCCGGTCTCCTCGGTCACCCGGGTCTGATCCGCGGGCGCGGCCCGGCCCGCCGTCCCCGGCCCGCGGCCCCGGCCCCCGCGCACCGCGCCACGCTGCCCCCGCCCCGTACGATCGCCGGATGGCAGGTCACACGGGCGGCAGACGGTACGGGCGGCGGGCGGTGCTCGGTCTGGCGCTCGGCGCGGGCGCTCTGCCGGCCGGCTCCTGCGCGGCCCCGCCCGCCCCCGCGGACACCGCGTCGCCGGAGGTGCGGCGGTTGCTGGAACGCCGGGCCGCCGCGCTGCTCGGCCGGGACAGGGCCGCCTTCCTCGGTGTGCTCGAACCGGGCGCCGACGGGCTGCGGGACCGGCAGGAGCAGGAGTTCGGCCATCTGGCGGGAGTGCCGCTGGCGTCCTGGGAGTACCGGCTGACCGGGCTCGACCGGACCGGCGAAGGGCTCGCCACCGCGCAGGTGGAGCTGCGGTACAGGATCGACGGGTACGACACGCTGCCCGCCGTCTCCGCCCGCCTCGTCGACCTGGTGCGCCGCGGGGGGCGGTGGTTCGTGGCGGGGGAGCGGCCCCGGCAGGCGGGCGAGCAGGAGATCTGGCAGCAGGGGCCGGTGACCGTGGTGCGCGGCAGCCGCGCGGTCGTCCTGGGCGCGGGACAGGGCCGGGAGCAGCTGCGGGGGATCGCGGACGTCGCGGACCGGGCGGTGTCGGCGGTCGCCGCCGCGTGGACCGGGGCACGGGACCTCAAGGAGGTGCTGCTGGTGCCGCCGACGCTGGACGGGATGGGGGCGCTGCTCGGGGCCCCCGCCGCCGGGTACCGGGGCATCGCCGCCGTCACCACCGGGGCGAGCGGCGGCGGCCGGCGCACCTCGGCCGACCGGGTGATCGTCAACCCGGAGGCGTACGGGGTGCTGGGGGCGGCCGGGCAGGAGGTGGTGCTCACCCACGAGACGACGCACGTGGCGACCAGGACGCAGACCACCGCGTCGACCCCCATGTGGCTCTCGGAGGGCTTCGCCGACTGGGTCGCCTACCGCGGCGGCGCTCGCACCGCCGCGCAGATCGCGCCCGAACTGCGCCGGACGGTCAGCCGCAACGGTCCGCCCGCCGCACTGCCGCCCGACGCGGACTTCGGGTTCTCCCAGGACGCGCAGAGGCTCGCGGAGGCCTACGAGGGCGGCTGGCTGGCCTGCCGGATGATCGCCGAGGAGTCGGGCGAGGCGAAGCTGCTGGCCTTCTACCGGGCCGTCGGCGCGCACCCGCAGCGCGAAGGGGCGGTGGAAAACGCGCTGAACGGCGAACTCGGCACCGGCCCCGAGGCGTTCACCGCCCGCTGGCGTGACTACCTGCGGGCCCAGCTCGGCTGACGCGACCGCGTCGGCTGCTTCCTCGCCGGCACGTGCCGCTGGACGGGCAGCGGATCGGGGCCCGCGGACCCGGTGACCGTGTGCCGCCACAGGGTGCGGCAGGCCAGCACCGTCGCCGCCACCAGCAGGCCGTTGCGTACGAACAGCAGCGGCACGCCCAGCGCGTCGCTCGCGACCACGTGCGAGAACCAGACGGGGAACTCCAAGCAGGTGACCAGGGTCGCCGCCAGCACCAGGTGCGCCGGCCGGTCCATCCGGCTGCCCCGGAACACCAGGCAGGCAGCCGCGAGGCAGACCAGCCACAGCATGTACTGGGGGCTGATCACCCGGCTGGTGGTGGTGAACAGCAGCACCGCCACGAAGGCGGCGTCGCAGGCCGTCGACGCGCCGAACGTCCTGGCCCGCAGCCGCCACAGCAGCAGCCAGCCGAAGGCCAGCACGGTCAGCGCCATCGCGAGGCTGCTCACCAGGGGCACGTACGGGCCGAGGAACTCCACCGAGCCGTAGTTCAGCAGCACCTCGCCCTCCCAGCCGAAGTGCCGGGCCACGTGGAAGACCAGCGCGCCCAGCGACTCCACCTCGGTGCCCCGGTCCCGCTGGAACGTCAGGAACGCGAGGGCCCCCGGCATCGACGCCGAGAACAGCAGCACCAGAGCGCCCGCCGTCAGCAGGAACGCCGACCACGACGTACGCGTCGTACGCCCGCGTGCGGTCCCCGCGAGCAGCACGGCGGGCCAGACCTTCAGCAGCGCCCCCAGAGCCGCCAGCGCCCCCAGCACGCGCGGCCTGCGCGCTCCCGCGAGCAGCCCGGCCACCGCGACGGCGGACACCAGCACGTCGTAGCGGGCGTACGAGGTGGGGCCGAGCAGCGCGAGACCGGCGATCCAGACCCAGGCGCCCGCGAGCCGCTTGCCGGGGCGGCGCCCCGCGTACAGCAGCAGCCCGGTCACCAGGGCGTCGGCGAGGAACGCCAGCAGGAAGAAGGCGTGCGCGTAGTCCAGGAAAGGCAACAGCCCGGGGGAGAGCACCGCGAGGGCGGCGGCCGGCGGGTACTGCCAGGTGACGTCGTCGAGCGGGAAGGTGCCGGTCCGCAACACCTCGTACCAGCCCCGGTAGATGACCGAGACGTCGCTGGTGACGTCAGGGCCGGGGAAGGTCAGCACCTTGAACACACAGAGCAGCAGCAGGGCCCGGGTCAGGGCCCACAGGGCGACGGGCAGGGTGCACGGGAAGCGGGTGAGGGCCACGGCGCGTACGCCGGTCGGGGCCGGGAGGCCGGGGCGTCCGGTGCCGCTCACTGTCATGACCATCCTTGTGCCAGGGAATTCGGTAGGGACATGATGCAGGGCGCGGACGTGCCTGGGCGATGACCCGGGGCCGCCCGGTACTGTCGGCGGCGATGGACAAGACCTTGATCGTGACCAACGACTTCCCGCCGCGCCCCGGTGGCATCCAGGCGTTCCTGCACAACATGGCGCTGCGCCTCGAACCGGGGCAGCTGGTCGTCTACGCGTCCACCTGGAAGCGCGGGCGCGAGGGTGCGGAGGCGACCGCCGCCTTCGACGCCGAGCAGCCCTTCCCGGTGGTGCGGGACCGCACGACGATGCTGCTGCCGACCCCGCGGGTCACCCGGCGCGCCGCACGGCTGCTCCAGGAGCACGGCTGCACCTCGGTGTGGTTCGGGGCCGCCGCGCCGCTCGGGCTGATGGCGCCGGCCCTGCGGCGCGCGGGCGCCCGGCGGCTGGTCGCCACCACGCACGGACACGAGGCGGGGTGGGCGCAGCTCCCGGGCTCCCGTCAGCTGTTGCGGCGGATCGGCGAGGGCACGGACACGATCACCTACCTGGGCGAGTACACCCGCTCGCGGATCGCCGCCGCGCTCACCCCGCAGGCCGCCGGACGGATGGTGCAGCTGCCGCCGGGCGTCGACGAGAAGACGTTCCACCCCGGTTCGGGCGGCGCCGCGGTACGGGAGCGGCTCGGGCTGACCGACCGCCCGGTCGTGGTGTGCGTGTCCCGGCTGGTGCCGCGCAAGGGGCAGGACACCCTCATCGAGGCGATGCCGCAGATCCTGCGCGCGGTGCCGGACGCCGTCCTGCTGATCGTCGGCGGCGGGCCGTACGAGCAGGACCTGCGCAAGCTGGCGCGGGAGACCGGGGTCGGGGACTCGGTGCGCTTCACCGGGGCGGTGCCCTGGGCGGAGCTGCCCGCGCACTACGGGGCGGGTGACGTCTTCGCCATGCCGTGCCGCACCCGGCGCGGCGGGCTGGACGTCGAGGGGCTCGGCATCGTCTACCTGGAGGCGTCCGCGACCGGACTGCCGGTGGTGGCGGGCGACTCCGGGGGCGCGCCGGACGCCGTGCTGGAGGGCGAGAGCGGATGGGTGGTGCGCGGCGGCGACCCGGCCGCCTGCGCAGAGCGCGTCGTGACCCTGCTCCAGGACCCGGACCTGCGGCGCCGGATGGGCGCGCGCGGGCGGGAGTGGGTCGAGGAGAAGTGGCGCTGGGACCTGCTCGCGGAAAAGCTCAAGACCCTGCTCTGACCCGGGGTCGACGGACACGGGTAAGGGGCTGTCTCCAGGAGGCAGCCCCTTACCCATGTCCGTCCGCGTGCGGGCTCAGCCGCGGTAGATCGCCTCGATCTCGTCCGCGAAGTCCTTCGCCACCACGTTCCGCTTCAGCTTCAGCGACGGAGTGATGTGGCCCGCCTCCTCGGTGAACTGGGTCGGCAGGACGCGGAACTTGCGGACCGACTCCGCCTTGGAGACGGCCGCGTTGCCGTCGTCCACCGCCCGCTGCACGGTGGCGAGCAGCTCGGCGTCGTCCCGCAGCGACACCGCCGTGGAGTGCGCGGGCTTGCCGTGCTCCACCGCCCACCGGCCGAGGAACTCCTCGTCGAGGGTGACCAGCGCGCCGACGAACGGCCTGCCGTCGCCGACCACCATGCACTCCGCGACCAGCGCGTGCGCCCGGATGCGGTCCTCGATGACGGCGGGGGCGACGTTCTTGCCGCCGGCCGTCACGATGATCTCCTTCTTGCGGCCGGTGATCGCGAGGTAGCCGTCCTCGTCGAGGGTGCCGATGTCCCCGGTGTGGAACCAGCCGTCGGTCAGCGCCTCGGCGGTGGCCGCGGGGTTGTTCCAGTACCCCTTGAAGATGTGCTCGCCGTGCAGCAGCACCTCGCCGTCGTCGGCGATGCGCACCACCGAGCCTGGCAGCGGCTGCCCGACCGTGCCGATCTTCGGCCGGTCGTAGGGGTTGAACGCGGTCGCCGCACAGGACTCGGTGAGCCCGTAGCCCTCAAGGACCGTGAACCCTATGCCGCTGAAGAAGTGGCCCAGGCGCTCGCCCAGCGGGGCGCCGCCGGAGATGGCGAACTCGCAGCGTCCGCCGAGCACCGCGCGCAGCTTGCTGTAGACGAGCTTGTCGAAGACCTTGTGCTTGATCCTGAGACCCAGCGCCGGGCCCTCGGGGGTGCCGAGCGCGCGGCTGTAGGCGATCGCCGTGTCGGCGGCCTTGTCGAAGATCTTGCCCTTGCCGTCGGCCTGCGCCTTGGCACGCGCCGAGTTGTAGACCTTCTCGAAGACGCGCGGCACACCGAGGATCAGTGTCGGCCTGAACGACGCCAGCTCGTCGGTGAGGTTCTTGATGTCCGGTACGCAGCCGAGCTTGATCGGCGCCATCACCGACGCGATCTCGACCAGCCGTCCGAAGACGTGCGCGGCGGGCAGGAACAGCAGCACGGAGCACTCGCCGGTACGGAACAGCGGCTTCAGACGCTCCACCACGTTGCCGCACTCCGCGAAGAAACTGCGGTGGGTGAGCACACAGCCCTTGGGGCGGCCCGTGGTGCCCGAGGTGTAGACGATGGTGGCCGGGTCGTCGGCGCCCGCGACCGCGCTGCGCTCGTCGACCGTCGTGTCCGCGACGTCCGCGCCGAGCGCGTTCAGCTGTTCGATCGCGCCGGGGATGCCCGCGCCCGCCTCGATCTGCCAGACCTGCTTGAGGGCGGGCAGGTGCTCCCGTACGGACTCCACGGACGCGGCGTGCGACTCGCCCTCGACCAGGACGGCGACCGCGCCGGAGTCGCCGAGGATCCACCGGACCTGCTCGGCGGAGCTGGTCTCGTACACCGGCACGGTGACCGCGCCCGCGCTCCAGATCGCGAAGTCGAGCTGCACCCACTCGTAGCGGGTGCGCGACATCAGGGCGACCCGGTCGCCCGGCTCGACGCCGGCGGCGATCAGGCCCTTGGCGGCGGACCGCACCTCGGCCAGGAACTGCGTGGCGGTGACGTCGGTCCACGTACCGGCGACCTGGCGGCCCATGACCGCGGTGTCGGGGTGCTGAGCGGCGTTGCGGCGGATGAGATCCGTCAGATTGCCGTCCGAAGGGACCTCGTACAGGGCCGGAAGGCTGAACTCGCGCAAGACTGCTGCTCCTCATCAGGCACCGGTCGCCACGTCTGTGTGGAGCCGGCTGCGGTCCAAGGTCGGGCAGGTGCTCAGTGGGGGATGAGCACGACTGGACTGCCCGGACGTTACCCACCAGTACTAGGTTCCCGATAGGGGGTCACGGCCAGATGTACGCTGCGTCACACCACTCGGGCCGCTCTTCGCGCACAGTAGTCCACATGTCGGGCGACTCGGAAGTAACCGCAGGTCCGCCCGCTCCCGGCAGTGCTTTCGTGGTAGGGCGCACGGCGCCGGAAGCCGCCCCTACCCGGCGGCAGGCCGGGGTCCTAGGCTGATCGCCATGCGAGTTCATGTGGTGAGCGACGTGCACGGGAACGCGGCGGACCTGGCCCGCGCGGGGGACGGCGCGGACGCGCTGATCTGTCTCGGCGACCTCGTCCTGTTCATCGACTACGCCGACCACTCGCGCGGCATCTTCCCCGACCTCTTCGGCACCGAGAACACCGATCTCGTCGTGCGGCTGCGCACCGCCCGCCGCTTCGACGAGGCCCGCGAGCTGAGCCGCCGGCTGTGGGAGGGTCTCGACCTCGACCGCCAGAGCGCCACCGACGCCGCGGTACGCAGGCAGTACGGGGAGATGTTCGCCGCGCTCCCCGCGCCGACGTACGCCACGTACGGCAATGTCGACATGCCGACGCTCTGGCCTGACTTCACCGGGCCCGGCACCGTCAGCCCCGGCACCCAGGTGCTCGACGGGGAGCGCGTCGAGATCGGCGGGCTGGTTTTCGGCTTCGTGGGCGGCGGGTTGCGCACCCCGATGAACACCCCCTTCGAGATCGGCGACGAGGAGTACGCGGCCAAGGTCGAGGCGCTCGGCGAGGTCGACGTGTTCTGCACGCACATCCCGCCGGAGGTGCCGGAACTCCTGTACGACACGGTGGCGCGCCGCTTCGAGCGCGGCAGCCGGGCCCTCCTGGCGGCGATCCGCAGGACCAGGCCCCGGTACTCCCTGTTCGGGCACGTGCACCAGCCGCTGGTGCGCCGGATGCGGATCGGGTCGACCGAGTGCGTGAACGTGGGGCACTTCGCCTCCACGGGGCGGCCCTGGGTCCTGGAGTGGTGAGGCGGCGCCACCGGCGGGGCGAGGGCCCGGTTCCGGGGTCGGCGGAGGCCCGGGGCGGCAGGCCCTGGGGCGGTGGACAGGGCCGGTCACGATAGCCTGCACGCGGCACGCACCAGCCACCCCACCCCGGTCCGGAACCTGAGGAGCCAGCGCGATGGCGGAACACACGAGCTCTAGCATCACCATCGAGGCCCCGCCGGCAGAGGTCATGGCCGTCATCGCGGACTTCGACCGCTACCCGGACTGGACGGGCGAGGTGAAGGAGGCCGAGGTGCAGGCCAGGGACGCCCGCGGCCGCGCGGAGAAGGTGCGCCTGGTGCTCGACGCCGGCGCGATCAAGGACGACCACACCCTCGCCTACACCTGGACCGGCGACAACGAGGTCAGCTGGACCCTCGTCAAGTCCCAGATGCTGCGCGCCCTCGACGGCTCGTACCTCCTGGCGCCGGCCGCGAACGGCTGGACCGAGGTGACCTACCGGCTCACCGTCGACGTCAAGATCCCGATGCTCGGCATGATCAAGCGCAAGGCCGAGAAGGTCATCATCGACCGCGCCCTGGCCGGACTGAAGAAGCGCGTCGAGACCGACCGTCCCGCGAACTGACCCGGGCTGTGGCGGGACGGGGTTACGGGGTGCGGGCATGAGCGTGGTGCGTACGGTCCTGGTCACCGGCCCCGGGGGTGCGGGTCGCACCACGGTGGCGGCCGCGACCGCGCTGGCCGCCGCCCGCGAGGGGGCACGCGTGCTGCTGCTGGGCACCGACCGGGAGGACACCCTGGGCCGCCTCCTCGGGACACCCGCCGGCTCGGCGCCGGCGGCACCGGGTGCGGCCGATGTGGGTCCGGGCGGTGGCGCCCAGCAGGTCGAGGGGGCTGCGGGCGGTGCGCCCGACGGCTCTGCGGGCGGAGCGTCCGAGGTGTCCCCCAAGGGTGCACCCGACGTGGCTCCCGGCGGCGGGCCCGACGTGGCTCCCGGCGGCGGGCCCGACGTGGCTCCCGGCGGTGCACCCGACGTGGCTCCCGGCGGTGCGTCCGTCGTGCCTCCCGGCGGTGCGTCCGGTACTCCCGTGGCGTTCGCGGTTCCCGCGTTTCCGGCCGTCCGGGCGGTCGCCGCGAACCTGTCCGTCGCGCGCGTCGACGCCGCCGCCGACTTCCGCGCCGAACTGGCCGCGCTCCAGGAGCGCGCCGCCACCGCCCTCGACCTGCTGCGCGCCACCGCCCTGGACGACGACGAGCTCACCGAACTCCCCGGCGCCGAGCCGTTCGCGCTGCTGCGCGCCCTGCGTACCGTGCCCGCCCGGTACGACCTGGTCGTCGTCGACATGCCGCCGACGCACGCCACCCTCGACGCCCTCGCGCTGCCGGAACAGCTCCGGCGCTATCTGCGCCGGCTCCTGCCGCCCGAGCGGCAGGCCGCCCGCTCGCTGCGCCCGATGCTGGCCCAGCTCGCCGGGGTGCCGATGCCCGCGGAGTGGCTGTACGCGACCGCCGCGCGCTGGCAGTCCGAACTGGCCGCCACCCAGGCCGTGGTCGAGAGCCCGGCCCTGTCGGTGCGTCTGGTCGTCGAGCCGGGACCGGCCGCCGCCGACGCCCTGCGCACCGCCCGCCTCGGCCTCGCCCTGCACGGCCTCGCACTCGACGCGGTGGTCGCCAACCGAGTGCTGCCGACCGCCTCGCCCGACCCCTGGCTCGTCGCGCTCGGCGCCCAGCAGCAGGAACACCTCAAGGAGGTGCGCGAGGGCCCGCAGCCGGTGTGCGAACTGCCCCACCTCGGCCGCGCCCCGCGCGGCGTCCAGGACCTGGCCCTGCTCTCGTACGAGACGGGGCGGGGGCCGGGGGACGGCGTGAGCCGGCCGACCGTGGAGGACCGGATCGCCGAGGACGGGGTGCTGGTGTGGCACCTGCCGCTGCCGGGGGCCGTCAAGAGCGAGCTCGGCCTGGTGCGGCGCGGCGACGAACTCGTCCTGACCGTGGGCCGGTTCCGGCGGACACTGCCGCTGCCGTCCGCGCTGCGCAGGTGCACCGTGTCGGGGGCCGCCCTGGCCGACGGTGTGCTCCGGGTGCGCTTCACCCCCGACCCCGGGCTGTGGCCGCGGGGCCGCTGAACCCCGGCCGGCCCGTGCGCGGGGCCGGGCAGGGGACGGCGAGGCCCTGAACGGCGTACCGCTGTTCGGGTAACGTCGAGTGGGCAAGGACCCGTTACCCCACCCCGCGTCGCAGGAGTGCGCCATGAGCGAAGCCACCGACCGCCCCGACGAGTCCCGCACGTCCGGGGCGTACGACGCGGACGCGTGGGCGACGGCGTGCGAGGAGGACCTCGCCGCCGAGAAGGCCCGCCGCCGTGCGCAGTACGGGCCGCAGACCGGATCGGCCGCCGAGGAACTGCGCCGGCTGATGGACGCGGTCGCCGGCAAGGTCTCCTCGCTCCGGTCGCCGCTGCTCGGCATGGCCGCACAGGGCGTGGCCGAGCAGTTCGTTCAGCAGGCGAAGGCAGTCGTCGAGCCGGTCGTGGAGCGCAACCCGCAGGTCTTCGACCACCTCGCGGCGGCGGGAAACGAACTGCTCGCCGCCTACCGGTCGGCAGTCGCCGGCCATGAGGAGCGCTGGACGCGGGAGTCCGCCGACTCCGCAGGCCGTACGGACCGCCCGGCGGACCGGGCGGACAAGTCGCCCAAGTCATCCGAAGAGGGACCGGACGACCCCGATGACCGTTCAAAAGGTGAACACATCGACCTCGACTGAGACCCCTCCTCGGGTACGGTGGCCCCTGGAGCCTGTCTCCGGCTCCGAGCAGGGCTCGACCTGAACTGAGGGACACATGGGACTCACCATCGGCGTCGACATCGGCGGCACGAAGATCGCGGCCGGAGTGGTCGACGAAGAGGGACAGATCCTCGAGACGTACAAGGTGAAGACACCGAAGACTCCCGAGGCGATGGTCGACGCCATCTCCAAGGCGGTCTCCGAGGTCAGCACGGGCCACAAGATCGAGGCCGTCGGTATCGGCGCCGCCGGTTACGTGGACGACAAGCGCGCCACCGTGCTCTTCGCCCCCAACATCAACTGGCGTCACGAGCCCCTCAAGGACAAGGTCGAGCAGCGCGTCAGCCTGCCGGTCGTCGTGGAGAACGACGCCAACGCGGCCGCCTGGGGCGAGTACAAGTTCGGCGCGGGCAAGGGCCACGAGGACGTCATCTGCATCACGCTGGGCACCGGCCTCGGCGGCGGCATCATCATCGGCAACAAGCTGCGCCGCGGACGCTTCGGTGTGGCGGCCGAGTTCGGTCACATCCGGGTGGTCCCGGACGGCCTGCTGTGCGGCTGCGGCAGCCAGGGCTGCTGGGAGCAGTACGCGTCGGGCCGCGCCCTCGTGCGCTACGCACGCCAGCGCGCCAACGCCACCCCCGAGAACGCCGAGGTGCTGCTCGGGCTCGGCGACGGTTCCGTCGAAGGCATCGAGGGCAAGCACATCAGCGCCGCCGCCCGGCAGGGCGACCCGGTCGCGATCGACTCCTTCCGCGAACTGGCCCGCTGGGCGGGCGCGGGCCTGGCCGACCTGGCGTCCCTCTTCGACCCGTCCGCGTTCATCGTCGGCGGCGGTGTCTCCGACGAGGGCGAGCTGGTCCTGGACCCGATCCGCAAGTCGTTCCGGCGCTGGCTGATCGGCGGCCAGTGGCGGCCGCACGCGCAGGTGCTCGCGGCGCAGCTCGGCGGCGAGGCCGGGCTGGTCGGCGCGGCGGACCTGGCCCGCCAGGGCTGAGCCGGGCCCGCACCCGTCCAAGGTGCCCGTCGCGTCCTCTTCAGGACGCGGCGGGCACCGGTCTATGTTGGCCCGCATGGCGACCGATCCTCTGCCCCCGTCCGTCACGGAACCCGACGGCTCGGCCGTCGTCCGCGTCCTCAGCTACAACATCCGCTCCATGCGCGACGACCGGGACGCGCTGGCCAGGGTGGTACGGGCCTGTGCGCCCGACCTCGTACTGATCCAGGAGGCGCCGCGCTTCTTCCGCTGGCGCAAGAAGGCAGCCTGGCTCGCCGCCCACAGCGACCTGGTGGTCCTGGGCGGCGGCGCGACGGCGGCGGGCCCGCTGCTGCTGTGCTCGCTGCGGGCGACGGTGGAGCGGACCGAGGACGTGCTGCTGCCCCGCACACCGGGCCTGCACCAGCGGGGGTTCGCCACGGCGGTGGTACGGATCGGTGGCGCGCGGCTCGGGGTGCTGAGCTGCCACCTGAGCCTCCAGGCGGAGGAACGGTACGCGCAGGCGGGGCTGTTGCTGGAGCGGGTCGAGCAGATGCGGGCGGCCGGGGTGCCGCACGTGATCGCGGGCGGCGACCTCAACGACCGCCCCGAGGGCCGTTCGTTCGGCCTGCTGGCGAGCGCCTTGCAGGACTGCTGGGCGGTGGCGCCGTGGGGCGGCGAGTACACGTCCGTACCGGAGAACCCGCACCAGCGCATCGACGCGCTCTTCGCGACCCAGGGCGTCCAGGTCCTGGGCTGCGGAGTACCGGACCTGCCCCCCACGGACCTGCAAGCCGCCACGGACCACCTACCACTCCTGGCCTCCCTACGCCTCCCGCCCGAAGGCTAGCCACGCAAGGAACGGGGGCCAGGCTTTTAGGGGCGCGGGGAACTGCGCGACCAGCCACATCGGACCCGCACGTACCACCCCACCCCAGCCAGCCCTCACCCCACCCCCCCGCCGGTCGCCCTAGACCACCGCTCCACGCCCCGGGTCCTCGTCGTCCTCGTCCGACCCGTGCGACATCCGCGCCACCAGCGTCGCGAACCCGCCGAGGAAGCCGCCGATGCCCAGGACCTGGAGCCACCAGGTCATGTCCCACCCCAGCACCACCGCGAGGAGCAGCAGCAGCGGACCGCCGACCACCGCCAGCCACGCGAACTTGGAGGTCACGTCCGCCTCCGGAAGGTCCGGGTCCGGCGGGACAAAGTGCCCCTCGTCGCTCTCGTCGAGGTCGTCGTCCTTCGCCTCGGCGGGCGCGAAGTCCCGGGGGCCGGACGTACCGACACCGGGGGCGAAGACGACGGAGCTGCCCAGCGGCCGGTCGTCGGCGGGAACGGCGGACTCGGCAGCCGGCCCGTCCCCGTTGACCCCCTCCTCCATGCGTGCCAGGTCGTCCACCGACTTGAAGGGCTTCGCCCCCGGCGGGTCCGGCGGCTCGGCCCCGTAACCCGCCACGATCGCCTCCCAGACAGCGGCCTCGTCCAGAGGCGTCGCGGCGTCGTCCTTCGGTCCGCCCGTGACGGCCTCCGGCTCCCGCTCCTCCTCGCGGTCCGCGCGCTCCGCGTTGTGCTCAGCCACCGGCAGTGCTCCCCTTCTTCCCGACGCTCGGAGCGAGGCGGCCGATGAACGCGTAACTCTCGTCGAAAATCCGCTTCGCGTCATGGTCCAACGTCGCCACGTGGTAGCTCTGTTCCAGCAGGACCTCGGTGACGTCGTGCGACGAGACCCGGCTGAGGACCCGGGCCGAGTCGGCGGGCGGCACCACGTGGTCCTGCGGGCTGTGCAGCAGCAGGAGCGGCTGCGTGACCTGCGGCAGCTCGCCGTCGACCATCTTGAAGAACTGCCGCAGCGAGTGCGCGGCGTGCAGCGGGACCCGGGCGTAGGCCACCTCGTGGGACCCCTCCCGTGCGATGTCGTCGCACACGCCCTTGGTCGTGCGCACGAGATGGCGGGTGAGCGGCAGGGTGCGGGCCGCGAGGCCGTGCACCTTGTTGCCGGGGTTGACGACGACGATTCCGTCGACCGCCTCGCCGTGCTTGGCGGCCAGCCGCAGCGCGAGCGCGCCGCCCATGGACAGACCGAACACGAAGACCCGGGAACAGCGCTCGCGGAGGGCGCGCAGCTCCCGGTCCACCTCCGCGTACCAGTCCTGCCAGCCGGTGAGCTGCATGTCCTCCCAGCGGGTGCCGTGGCCGGGCAGCAGCGGCAGTGACACCGTCAGGCCGCGCTCGGCCAGGTGGTCGGCCCACGGCCGCAACGACTGGGGGGAACCGGTGAAGCCGTGGCAGAGCAGGACGCCTACCTCTCCGCCCTCGTGGCGGAACGGCTCGGCTCCAGGGAGGACCGGCACCGGGGTCTCCTGTTCATGAAGAAGGACGGGTGTTCATGAGGAAGGACGGGTGTCCGCGAGGACGGACGGGTCGGCGAGGCGGAGATACGGAGATACGGAGCGACGCCGAGGACGTGAGGAGGCGCTGAAGATGACTTCACCGTACGCGACCGGACCGACACCGACCAGATCCGCAGGCCTGCCGGCCGGCGGCGGCAGACCCGCGCGCGTGGGCGGGAGCGCAGGCCGCACGCGGGTTATGGTCTTTTCGACAGACGAGGGAAGGCACACGTTGATCTACGGCGCAATGAAGTTCTCCATCGGAGGGTCCCTGAAGCTCGCCTTCAGGCCCTGGGTGGAGGGCCTCGAGAACATCCCCGCGGACGGGCCGGCGATCCTCGCGAGCAACCACCTGTCGTTCTCCGACTCCTTCTTCCTGCCGGCCGTGCTGGACCGGAAGGTCACCTTCATCGCCAAGGCGGAGTACTTCACCTCGCCCGGCGTGAAGGGCAAGCTCACCGCGGCCTTCTTCAAGGGCGTCGGCCAGCTCCCGGTGGACCGCTCCGGCGGGCGCGGTGCGGGCGAGGCGGCGATCAAGGCGGGCATCCAGGTCGTCGAGGGCGGCGGCCTGTTCGGCATCTACCCGGAGGGCACCCGCTCCCCGGACGGACGCCTCTACCGCGGCAAGCCCGGCGGCCTCGCGCGCGTGGCGCTCGCGACCGGCGCCCCGGTGATTCCCGTCGCGATGATCGACACCGAGAAGATCCAGCCGCCGGGCAAGGTCGTCCCCAAGCTGCTGCGACCGGGCATCCGGATCGGCAAGCCGCTCGACTTCAGCCGCTACCACGGCATGGACGGCGACCGCTTCATCCTGCGCTCGGTGACCGACGAGGTCATGTACGAGATCATGAAGCTCTCCGGCCAGGAGTACGTCGACATCTACGCCACCGCCGCGAAGCGGCAGATCGCGGACGCCGAGAAGGCGGCCAAGGCGGAGAAGGCCGAGCTGGAGAAGGCGGAGAAGGCTCACCAGGCGGAGCTGGAGAAGGCGGAGAAGGCCCACCAGGCCGAGCTGGAGAAGGCGCACAAGGAACGTTCCGGGGGCTGACGGCGTCGTCCGTCGTACAGGGGGGCCGGCCCGCGGGGGCGCCGGTCCCCGGAGGTCCGTCCAGGGGTGGGGGAGATGGCCAAGGCGCAGCGCGAGCGCGTCGTACGGATGTCGGTGGAGCAGCCGCTGTGGCGCGCGCTCACCGGCTACCGCGTGCTCACGATGGTGTACGCGGTCCTGCTGTACGTGGCCACCAGGGAGGACTTCGAGCGGTCCTGGGTGGCGATCGCATATCTGGCGGTCATGACGCTGTGGACCCTCGGCACGCTCCCCAAGGTGGCGAACGCGGCGAGCTGCACCAAGCGCTTCCTGGTCGCCGACCTGACGGTCGCCCTCGTGGGCATCCTGCTCACGCCGCTCGCCAACTTTCAGGCGCAGCAGGTGGACGGGCCGACCCTGCCGACCATATGGACCGCCGGAGCGGTCCTCGCGTACGCCATCAAGGGCGGCTGGCGGTGGGCGGCGCTCGCCTCCACGCTGGTGGCCGTCGCGAACCTGGTCGAGCGCGGCACGCCCACCCGCGACACCCTGCACAACGTGCTCCTGGTCTGGGTCGCCTCCATCGCCATCGGGTACGTCGTCGAGGTGGCCCGCGCCTCCGAGCGCACCCTCGCCCGCGCCCTGGAGATCGAGGCCACCACCCGGGAGCGCGAGCGCCTGGCCAGGGACATCCACGACAGCGTCCTGCAGGTGCTCGCCATGGTGCAGCGGCGCGGCAGCGCACTGGGCGGTGAGGCGGCCGAACTCGGCCGGATGGCGGGGGAGCAGGAGGTCGCCTTGCGAACCCTGGTCTCCAGCGGCCTGGTCCCCACCACGCGGGCGTCCGAGGACGCCTCGCTGGGCGCGGTGGTCCGTAACGTCGAGGTCGACGAGCCGGAGGGGCCCGGCGCCCCGGCCGGCCCGGTCGATCTGCGCTCGCTGCTCGCCCCGCACGCGGGAGCGAAGGTCTGCTTCGCGGAGCCGGGTGCCCCGGTGCTGCTGGAGCCCACGGAGGCCAGGGAGCTCGCGGCGGCCGTCAGCGCCGCCCTGGACAATGTCCGCCGGCACGCGGGCACCGGGGCGCAGGCCTGGATCCTGGTCGAGGACGAGCCGGACGAGGTGATCGTGACGGTACGGGACGACGGCCCCGGCATCGCGGAGGGGAGGCTCGCGCAGGCGGAGGGGGAAGGGCGGCTCGGGGTCGCCCTGTCGATCCGGGGACGGCTGCGGGAACTCGGCGGCAGCGCCGAGCTGCTCTCGGTCCCGGGGCAGGGCACGGAAGTGGAACTGAAGGTGCCGCGCGCGGCGCGGCCACCACGGGGAAAGACGGAACGATGAGCGACGTGACACAACAGCAGCCGGAACGGCGTACGGAACAGCGGGCCGAGCAGCAGACGGCGGAGCAGGCCGGGCAGTCGACGGAACTGCGGGCCGAGCACCAGACGGCGGGGCGGGCCGAGCAGCAGACGGAGCAGCAGGCCGAGCCGTGCCACGGCGACCCGTCCGTCAAGGTGATGGTCGTCGACGACCACCCGATGTGGCGGGACGCGGTCGCCCGTGACCTCGACGCGGCGGGGTTCGACGTGGTCGCCACCGCGGGTGACGGCCCGCAGGCGGTGCGGCGCGCTCGGGCCACGGCGCCCGACGTGCTGGTGCTGGACCTCAACCTGCCGGGCATGCCGGGCGTCCAGGTCTGCAAGGAACTGGTCGGCGCCGACCCCGGGCTGCGGGTCCTGGTGCTGTCCGCGAGCGGCGAGCACGCGGACGTACTGGAAGCGGTGAAGTCCGGGGCGACCGGCTATCTGCTCAAGTCGGCGTCCACCGAGGAACTCTGCGACGCGGTCCGCCGCACCGCGGCCGGCGACCCGGTGTTCACGCCGGGACTCGCGGGACTGGTGCTCGGCGAGTACCGGCGGCTCGCCTCCGACCCGGCGCCCGCGGCCCCCGACGAGCCGAAGGCCCCGCAGCTCACCGACCGTGAGACGGAGGTGCTGCGGCTGGTCGCCAAGGGACTCTCGTACAAGCAGATAGCCGAGCGGCTGGTGATCTCGCACCGCACCGTGCAGAACCACGTCCAGAACACCCTGGGCAAGCTCCAGCTGCACAACCGCGTGGAGTTGGTGCGGTACGCGATCGAGCGCGGTCTCGACGACGCCTGAGCGGGCGCTCTAGCTTGGTGGGTCCCAGTGCTCGGTGCGGCGAAGGGACCAGCAGTTGAAAACGAACACCGCGTTGAAGGTCGGAGTTCTGACCGGGGGTGGTGACTGCCCGGGGCTCAACGCGGTCATCCGCGCCGTCGTCCGCAAGGGCGTGCAGAGCTACGGTTACGAGTTCGTCGGGTTCCGGGACGGCTGGCGGGGCGTCCTGGACGACCACCGCACGGTACGCCTGGACGTCGAGGCGGTCCGGGGGATCCTGCCCCGCGGCGGCACCGTCCTCGGCTCCTCGCGCACCAATCCCCTCACCGACGGCGAGGACGGTGTGCGCCTCATCGAGGCGACGATGGCCAGGCACGGTGTCCAGGCACTGATCGTCATCGGCGGCGAGGACACCCTCGGCGTCGCGGCCCGGCTCTCCGGCGAGTACGGCATCCCCTGTGTCGGCGTGCCCAAGACCATCGACAACGACCTCTCCGCCACCGACTACACCTTCGGCTTCGACACCGCGGTCTCCATCGCCACCGAGGCCATCGACCGGCTGCACACCACCGCCGAGTCCCACATGCGGGTCCTGGTGGTGGAGGTGATGGGCCGGCACTCGGGCTGGATAGCGCTGCACTCCGGACTGGCGGGCGGTGCCAACGTCATCCTGCTGCCCGAGCGGCGCTTCGACATCGAGCAGGTCTGCGGCTGGATCTCCTCGCGCTTCCGGTCCTCCTACGCGCCGATAGTCGTCGTCGCGGAGGGCGCCGCGCCCAAGGACGGCGACATGGTGCTCAAGGACGGCACGCTGGACTCCTTCGGGCACGTACGGCTGTCGGGTGTGGGGGAGTGGCTGGCGAAGGAGATCGAGAAGCGGACCGGCAAGGAGGCGCGTACGACCGTCCTGGGCCATGTCCAGCGCGGTGGTACGCCCAGCGCCTTCGACCGCTGGCTCGCCACCCGCTTCGGCCTGCACGCGATCGACGCCGTGCACGACGGGGACTTCGGGACGATGGTCGCGCTCCGGGGCACGGACATCGTGCGGGTGCCGATCGCTGAGGCGACGGCGAAGCTCAAGACGGTGCCGGCGGCGATGTACGCGGAGGCGGAGGTCTTCTTCGGCTGACGCCTGTGAGTGGCTCGGGCCGGGCAGATCGGCGATATTGGGCTGATCCGGCCCGAGCCTCTCGAAACTGGTGGATACCGTGGAAATCCTGGCATTCGGTGTGCAGGCCGACGAGCAGCCGCTGATCGAACAGGCCTTCGCCGAAGCCGGCGGCGCGTCCGCCCCGGGAGGCGGTGATCCGGTCGGCGTGCACTGCCTCAAGGTCTTCCTCACCGCGGACACCGCTCCCATCGCCGCGGGCCACGAGGTGATCAGCACCAGTGTCAACGCCGATCTGAACGCGCGCGTGCTGCGCGTGCTCGCGGACGGCGGGACCCGCATGATCGCCCAGCGCTCCACCGGCTTCAACAACATCGACCTCGACGTGGCCCGCGAACTCGGTCTCTGTGTCGCCCGGGTCTCGCACTACTCGCCCTACTCCGTCGCCGAATTCGCCTGGACCCTCGCGATGGCCGTCAACCGCCGCATCGTCCGCGCGGCCGGCCGTACCCGTGACTTCGACTTCCGGCTCGACGGGCTGCTCGGCCGCGACATGCGCGGGCGTACGGCGGGGGTGGTGGGCACCGGCAAGATCGGCGAGGCGTTCACCCGGATCGCCCACGGCTTCGGGATGCGTCTGCTCGGCTGGGACGTCGCGCCCAACCAGGAGTGCCTGGACCTCGGCATGCGGTACGTCGACAAGGACGAGCTCCTCGCCTCGGCCGACCTGGTCAGCCTGCACGTGCCGCTGCTGCCGAGCACCCGCCACCTCATCGACGCCACCGCGCTGCGCGCCATGAAGGACGACGCGATCCTGGTGAACTCCAGCAGGGGCGGGCTCGTCGACACCGACGCCCTCGTCGATGAGCTGCGCGCCGGGCGCTTCGCCGGGATCGGACTGGACGTGTACGAGGCGGAGGCAGGCCTGTTCTTCCTCGACAAGTCCCTGGAGGTCGTCGAGGACGACACCCTGGCCCGCCTGGTCACCTTCCCGAACGTCCTGGTCACCTCGCACCAGGCCTACTACACGGTCGACGCCCTCGGGCAGATCATCGAGGCGACCGTGCAGAACGTCACCGACTACCTGGCGGGCCGCGCAGGCGACAACTTCCTGGTGCGGGGCCCGGCCCGGGAGGACCGGGCCCCGCACCGCCACTCAGACCCCGGTCGGGCTGAGTAGCCCCGCCAGCAGCTCCGTCACCACCGTCGTGCCCCGCAGGCTCAGCACCGACTCCGGGTGGAACTGGACCGAGGCGAAGCCGGGGCCGCGCAGCGCGTGCACCTCGCCCGACCCGGTGTCCGCGGACACCTCGATGCCGTGCGCGGCCAGCTCCGTCGCGGCAGCCGCGTCACACACCGCGGTGAAGCTGTTGTAGAACCCCACCGTCTCCGGCCTCCCGAACAGCTCGACGCGCTCCTGCGCCCCCTGGTGGGGCACCCGCTTGCGCACGATGTCCAGGCCCAGCTCCGCCGCGATCAGCTCGTGCCCCAGGCACACCCCGAGCACCCCGGGCGCGGAACCGGGCGCGGAACCCGGCGCGGAACCCGGCGCGAGGCCGGCCACCCGTCCGCCCGCGCCCCCGCTCAGCAGGTCCGCGGTCAGGGCTCGCAGGAACCGCATCTTCGGATCGGCGGCGTCCCTCGGGTCGCCGGGGCCGGGACCCAGCACCACCGGCCCCCTGTGCGCGAGCGCCGCAGCCCGCAGCCCCGGCTCGTCGTGGCGCCGCAGGGACACATCGAGGCCCGAGGCGCGCAGCACGTGCGCCAGCATCGCCGTGAAGGTGTCCTCGGCGTCCACCACCAGCGCGTGCCCCGACAGTGTCCGGGTGCGCTCCTGCATCTTCAGCCAGAACGGCGCCAGCCGCGCCCGCCTGCCGTCCAGCGCCGCCCGCACCCGGGCGTCGTCGCTCAGCGGGGGCCGCGCCGACTCCTCCCGCGGGCGCCCGCCGCGCACCCCCAGGGCGGTCAGCACCCCCGCCGCCTTGGCGTGCGTCTCGGCCACCTCGCCCGCCGGGTCCGAGTGCCGTACGAGCGTGGCGCCGACCGGCACCCGCAGCCGGCCGTCGCGGGAGATGTCCGCGGTGCGGATCAGGATCGGCGAATCCAGGGTCTGCGCCCCGGACGCGTCCCGGCCGAGCAGCGCGAGGGCGCCCGCGTAGTAGCCGCGCCCCGCGCCGTCCGGCCCGACGGGCTCGTACCGCTCGATGACCCGGCACGCGTTCTGCACCGGCGAGCCGGTCACCGTCGCCGCGAACATCGTCTCGCGCAGCACCTCCCGCACGTCCAGCGAGCTGCGCCCCCGCAACTCGTACTCCGTGTGCGCCAGATGGGCCATCTCCTTGAGCCGGGGGCCGACGACGACGCCGCCCATGTCCCCGACCGTGCACATCATCTTGAGCTCCTCGTCGACGACCATCGACAGCTCCTCGGTCTCCTTCGGGTCGGCGAGGAAGTCCAGCAGGTCGTCCGACGTGGGGCCCTGGGCCGGGTAGCGGTAGGTGCCGCTGATCGGGTTCATCACGACCGTCCCGCCCGACATCCGCACATGGACCTCGGGGCTCGCACCCACCAGCGTCCGGTCGCCGGTGTGCACGACGTACGTCCAGTACGCGCCCCGCTCGCCGTCGAGCAGCCGGCGGAAGAGCGCCAGCGCGTCCGCCGCGCCGAACCCCGGGATCTCTCCCGTGTACGTACGCCGGATGACGAAGTTCGCGCCCTCTCCCCGGCCGATCTCGCTCTCGACGACCCGGGAGACGATCTCGGCGTACTCCGCGTCGCCGACGTCGAAGGCGCCACCCAGGACCCGGACGTCGTGCGCGGGCAGCGCGTCCCGCAGCCGGTCGAGGGGCAGTTCGTGGACCTCGTCCGGGACCAGCACGCTCAGCGGCGTCCCGTCGTCGCGCACGTCGAAGCCGCGCTCCCTGATCTGCCGGAACGGCACGAGGGCGAGGGCGGGCCTGCCCTCCTCGCCCACCGGCAGGTCCGCGAGCCGCTGGGCCTCGTGCACCGGGCCGATCAGTACCTCGACGGTGTCGTGGTCGCGGCCGGGGGTGCGGCGGCGCAGCAGGGCGAAGGGCGGGCAGGCGGGGTCGAGCAGCCGTTGCGGGAGGTTCGCGGGAAGCATCGGGGGAGTTCCTTCCGGGGCGGGGGGAAGCCTGCGGGAGGAACGGCCGGTGACGCAGAAAAGGCCGCCCTCCTGGGGCGGCCTGTGCGTCAGTGGATGTACGCGCGATCAGTGGGCCGCCGGATGAGCGGTCCACCACCAGTTCTGGATCTGGGTCGTACGGGGCTGCGCGAACATGTGCCGCACGATACCCCACGGGCCGCGTCCCCGTGGTGGACCGGACGTCTCATCTTGTGAGCGCGGCACGGAGCACCGGGTCGTACCCCGTAGGCTGGCCGAGTGACCGTGAACGCGAAGACCACCTTCAACGGTGGCAACACCTGGCGTGACCTCCCTGCGGCGCAGCAGCCCGAGTACCCCGATGCTGAGGCGCTGCGCGATGCTGTCGCGGACCTCGAATCGTATCCGCCGCTCGTCTTCGCGGGCGAGTGCGACCAGCTGCGCGCCCGACTGGGAGCCGTCGCCAAGGGCGAGGCGTTCCTGCTCCAGGGCGGCGACTGCGCGGAGGCGTTCGACGCCGTGTCGGCCGACCACATCCGCAACAAGCTCAAGACGCTCCTCCAGATGGGCGCCGTGCTGACGTACGCCGCGTCCGTGCCCGTCGTCAAGGTGGGCCGGATCGCCGGTCAGTACAGCAAGCCGCGCTCCAAGGGGACCGAGACCCGCGACGGCGTAACCCTGCCGACGTACCGCGGCGACTCGGTGAACGGTTTCGCGTTCACCGAGGAGGCCCGGATCCCGGACCCCGAGCGGCTCAAGAGGATGTACAACGCCTCCGCCTCCACCCTCAACCTCGTGCGCGCCTTCACCACCGGCGGTTACGCGGACCTGCGCCAGGTGCACGCCTGGAACCAGGACTTCGTGAAGAACTCGCCGTCCGGCCAGCGCTACGAGCAGCTCGCCCGCGAGATCGACAACGCGCTGAACTTCATGAAGGCGGCCGGGACCGACCCGGCCGAGTTCCGCACGGTGGAGTTCTACGCCTCGCACGAGGCACTGCTGCTCGACTACGAGTCGGCGCTGACCCGGGTGGACTCCAGGACCGGGACCCTCTACGACACGTCCGGCCACATGGTCTGGATCGGTGAGCGCACCCGGCAGATGGACGGCGCGCACATCGAGTTCGCGTCGAAGATCCGCAACCCGATCGGCATCAAGCTCGGCCCCACGACGTCCGTCGACGAGGCGCTCGGCTACGTCGACAAGCTGGACCCGGACCGCGAGCCCGGCCGGCTGACCTTCATCGTCCGCATGGGCGCCGACAAGGTCCGCGACAAGCTGCCCGAGCTGGTCGAGAAGGTCACCGCCTCCGGCGCCACCGTGGCGTGGGTGACGGACCCGATGCACGGCAACACCTTCGAGGCCGCCTCCGGCCACAAGACGCGCCGCTTCGACGACGTCCTGGACGAGGTCAAGGGCTTCTTCGAGGTGCACAAGGGCCTCGGCACCCACCCGGGCGGCATCCACGTCGAACTCACCGGTGACGACGTCACCGAGTGCGTGGGCGGCGGACACGAGATCTTCGTCGACGACCTGCACCAGCGCTACGAGACGGCCTGCGACCCGCGGCTCAACCGCAGCCAGTCGCTGGACCTGGCGTTTCTGGTGGCGGAGATGTACCGCGACCAGTAGGCGGGACGCGTACGCGTGACGGTGGGGCACGGATCCTTGTGATCCGTGCCCCACCGGCGTAACGGGGGTTTCCCGCACACCTCGCCACGGGTAAGGTTAGGTTTACCTGACCAAGGACCGGCCTGGCTGAGGGATCGAGGTGTCCGCGTGTTCGTCTGCTCCTGCTTCGGCGTGACCGACCAGCAGATCAAGTCGCACGCCGCCGCCGGAGCGTGCACCCCGCGCCAGATAGCCTCCGTCACCAAGGCCGGCACGGACTGCGGGAACTGCGTCCGTACCATCCAGGGACTGCTGGGCCGGGGTGCGTGCCCGCGCCGCGACCTCATCGAGAAGCGTCAACTGGCCGCCACGGCCGAGCAGGTGGCCCAGGAGACGGACGACAGGGCGGCGGCCTAGGCCCCGCTCGGCTGCTCGATCAGCTGGGCGATGTAGAGCGGCTCACCGAGCTTCTCCACCAGCTCCAGCTGGGTGTCGAGGTAGTCGATGTGGTGCTCCTCGTCCGCCAGGATGTCCTCGAAGATCTTGCAGGACGTGATGTCGCCCTTGGCCCGCATAACCTCGGCGCCGCGCTTGAGGCGGTCGATCGCCTCGACCTCGATCTGCCGGTCGGCCTGGAACATCTCCGTGACGGTCTGGCCGACGCGGACGTGGAAGAGCCGCTGGTAGTTCGGCAGGCCGTCCAGGAACAGGATGCGGTCGGTCAGCAGCTCCGCGTGCTTCATCTCGTCGAACGACTCCGACCGCGTGTAGGCGGCGAGCTTCGTCCAGCCGAAGTTCTCCTGCATCTTGGCGTGGAGGAAGTACTGGTTGATCGCCGTCAGTTCGGCGGTCAGCTGCTCGTTGAGAAATTCGATGACCTCGGGGTCGCCCTGCATCGCTGGGGCTCCTTCCAGGGGTGTGGCCGGGCAGAATGCGCGAATCCTCGCACCGCCCCCGAGGACCCGTCCAGTAAGTGCATGCTTAGTAGGAGTTGCCCGAATCGGGCCAGACCCGGTCATGACCACCCTCCGTGGTCTGTCACCATGGAAGGCATGGGTCAGCCGGAAAGCCGGGATTACCGCGAAATCGAGCACTCCGAGCTTCCGCCGGGACAACGGCTGCAGCGCGGCTGGCCGGTCACCCACTACGGGCCCGTCCCGAAGTTCAAGCCCGAGCGCTGGGAGTTCCGCGTCTTCGGCGCGACCGCGGACGGCGAGAAGCACTGCTGGAACCACGAGCAGTTCTCCGCACTGCCCTTCGACACGGTCGTCGCCGACCTGCACTGCGTGACGAAATTCAGCATGGTGGGGGCCGAATGGGGTGGCGTGGCCGCCCGTACGGTACTGGAACTCGCCCCGCCCGCCCCGAACGTCACGCATGTGATGGTGTGGGCCGAGTACGGCTACAGCGCCAACGTCCGCATCGAGGACTTCACCGACGCACGCACCATCTTCGCCACGCACAAGGGCGAAGACCTGCTCACCGCCGAGCACGGTTTCCCGCTGCGCCTGGTCGTCCCGCACCTGTACGCCTGGAAGGGCCCCAAGTGGGTCCGCGGCATCGAGTACATGACGGCGGACCGCCGCGGCTTCTGGGAGGAGCGCGGCTACCACAACCACGGTGACCCCTGGCGCGAGCAGCGCTACTCCTACCAGGAGGAACCGGGGGACGGCCCCGAGCTGTAGCGCCGCCGGGCCGAAGGACGGCCCCGAGCTGTAGCGCCGCCGGGCCCGAAGGGCGGCCCGCGGGCCCGCGGGGGCTCAGAACGCGCGCAGCGCCTTCAGCCGGGCCACGTCCGCCGCGTGCCCCTCCTTGCCGCCGGGGGTCTCGATCACCAGCGGCACCCCCTCGGTCGCCGGGTGCGCGAACAGTTCACGGAACGGCTCCTCGCCGATGTGCCCCGCGCCGATGTTCTCGTGCCTGTCCTTGTGCGCCCCGGTGACGTCCTTGGAGTCGTTGGCGTGGACCAGCTTGAGGCGCCCCTCACCGACGGTGTCCACCAGCAGGTCGAGGGTCTGCTTCATACCGCCCGGTCCCGCCAGGTCGTGGCCCGCCGCGAAGATGTGGCACGTGTCGAGACAGACACCCAGCCTGGGATGCGAGTCCAGGGCCTCGAAGTACGGGCCGAAGTCCCAGGTCCGCGAGCAGAGCGAGAAGCCCTGTCCGGCGGTCGACTCCAGGAGGAGGTACGGGTCGTCCTCGTGGGTCAGCTCGTCGAGCAGCGGCAGCATGTGCTCCCGGACCTGTGCCAGGGCCTGCGCGCGGGGCCGCCCACCGGTCGCCGAGCCCGTGTGCACCACGACCCCCAGGGCGCCGATGTCGCGGGCCCTGCGCAGCGAGTGACGCAGTGAGTCCACCGACCTCTCGGCCGTCGCCGCGGTGTGCGAACCGAAGTTGATCAGGTACGGGGCGTGGACGTACGCCGGGATCCGCGCCTCGGCGCAGGCGGTGCGGAACTTCTCGTCCTGCGCGGGGTTGCCTGCCGGGGTCGCCCAGCCGCGCGGGTTGGCCACGAAGACCTGGACGGCCTCCGCGCCCATCTCACGGGCGTACGGCAGCCCGGTCGAGGCGAGTCCGCCCGCGACGGGGATGTGACCGCCGACCGGGTTGCGGGGCACGGGGACTGCGGCGGGGGGCTGGGTGGGAGTGTCTGCGGTGCTCATCACCGTCCAGGATGCCGCACCCCACCGACACCCCTGGCCGCAGGCCTCCGGCTAGAGGACCTTCGTCGTGATGGTGATCGTGCTGCCCTCCGGGGCCCGCTCGCCGCCGGCCACCGACTGCTTGTCGATCACCTTGCTGAAGGACAGGAACGGCCGCTCCACCTCGACCGCGAAGCCCGCCTCCTTCAGGGCGCGGGCCGCCTCGTCGCGGTCCTTGCCGACCACGTCGGGCACCTGGATCATCCGGGGCCCCTTGGAGACGGTGAGCGTGACGCGCTCGCCCTCGCCGAGGCGGGTTCCCTCGGCCGCCGACTGCCGTGCCACCTTGCCCGCCTCCACGGGGGAGTGGACCTGCCCCGGCGCGACGGTGACCTTCAGGCCGAGCCCTTCGAGCCTGCTCCTGGCGGCGTCGACGTCCTGCCCGGTCACGGACGGCACGTCCACCGGGGAGCCCTTGCTGACGACCATCGCCACCGCGGAGTCCGGCGCCCGGCCGCTCCCGGCCGCGGGGTCCGTACTGATCACGGCGCCCTGCGGGACGTCCTCGCTGAACGCCTTGGTGACGACGCCGGGCGCCAGCCCCGCGTCCTTCAGCTCGTCCCTGGCCTTCGCGAGCGGCACCCGGGCGAGGTCGGGGACCTTCACGATCTCGGGGCCGCGCGAGAGGACCAGGGTCACCGAGCCGTTGGTGCGGATCCGCTCGCCGGGCGCCGGGTCGCTGTTCAGTACGGCGCCGCGCGCGACGGTGTCGCTGAACTTTCGGTCCACGCCCTTCACGTCGAGACCGGCGGCTGCCAGCTTCGTGCGGGCGTCCTTCTCCGACTGGCTCAGCAGCGGCGGGACCTGGGTGAACTGTCCGGAGTTGATGTACCAGACCCCGGCGCCGAGTCCCAGCACCAACAGCACGGCCGTGACCAGCGCCAGCAGTCCGCGGCGCGAGGGCGACGGCCGCCGCCGGCGCGCAGGCACGGGCTCCTGCGGCAGCGGCGTCCGCAGCCTGCTGGTGTGCTGTTCGGTGGGCAGGGTGCGCGGGATCACGCTGGTCCGCTCCTCGGGACCGGCGCTCGGCGCCTCCTTCGCGCGCGGCGGCACCACGTCCAGCTGCGCGTCGTCGAGCACGGCCCGCGCGGCCCGCGTCAGCCCCAGCAGCTCCACCGCGTCGAACGGCCGGGCCTGCGGATCGCGTGCGGTGGCGCGCGCCACCAGCTCGTCGAGCTCGGGGGCCAGGCCGTCGGCCGTGGCGGACGGCGGCGGCACGTCCTCGTTGAGGTGGAGGTAGAGCACCTGGGCGGGGGTGGCGCCGGAGTGCGGCCTGGCGCCGGTGAGCATCTCGTACAGGACCACACCGCAGGCGTACACGTCGGCGCGGGTGTCGGCGGTGCCGTGCTCGATCTGCTCGGGGGCGAGGTAGGACACCGTGCCGAGGACGGACCCCGTCGTGCTGGTGACCGTGTCCACGGCGCGTACGAGACCGAAGTCGGCGACCTTCACCCGGCCGTCGTCCCCGATCAGGACGTTCTCCGGCTTCATGTCACGGTGCACGAACCCGGCGCGGTGCGCGGCGCCCAGGGCGGCAAGCACCGGCTCCAGGATGTCGAGCGCGGCCCGCGGCTGGAGGGCGCCGCGCTCGCGCAGCACGTCGCGCAGGGTGCAGCCGGCGACGTACTCCATCGCCAGGTAGACGTAGTTCCCGTCGGTGCCCTGGTCGAAGACGCCGACCACGTTGGGGTGCGCGAGCCGGGCGACGGACTTGGCCTCCCGGATGAACCGCTCGACGAAGGAGCCGTCGGCGGCCAGCGAGGGGTGCATCACCTTGAGCGCGAGCTCCCGGTCGAGCCGGGTGTCCACGGCCCGGTAGACCGTGGCCATCCCGCCGACGGCAATGCGTGCCTCGACGCGGTAGCGGCCGTCGAGCAGCTGCCCGACGAGGGGGTCCTGGAGGGTCGTGTCCACGAAGGGAGTCTACGAGCCGGTGGCGACGGGCCGGACGACGATCCCCACAGCCACCCGTACTGAAGCCGAGCTGTGACAGGGCGGGCAAGGGAGCGGCCCCCGGCGGACGCCGCGCCCTCGCCCGAGCCCCGGCCCCACTCCCGCTGACGCCCCGGCCCGCGCCCCCGGCCCCGCTCCCTCCGACGCAGCGCCCCCCCGCAGCCCCCGCCCCCCTCAGAACGCCGGCCGCTCCGGGTCCAGCCTGGCCCGCCCCTCCTCCGGGGACGACGCCCGCGCGAAGTACCGGCGCGGAATCCGCCCCGCCCGGTACGCGAGCCGCCCCGCCTCCACCCCGTGGCGCATCGCCTCCGCCATCAGCACCGGCTCCTGCGCCCGGGTCACCGCCGAGGCGAGCATCACACCCGCGCACCCCAGCTCCATCGCCAGCACCGCGTCCGACGCGGTCCCCGCCCCCGCGTCCAGGATCACCGGCACCCCGGCCCGCTCCACGATCAGCTCGAAGTTGTGCGGGTTGCGGATGCCGAGCCCGGAGCCGATCGGCGAGCCCAGCGGCATCACCGCCGCGCAGCCCACGTCCTCCAGCTTCCGCGCGAGCACCGGGTCGTCGTTCGTGTACGGGAGCACGGTGAAGCCGTCGTCGACCAGCAGCTCCGCCGCGTCCAGCAGCTCGACCGGATCGGGCAGCAGGGTCCGCTCGTCCGCGATGACCTCCAGCTTCACCCAGTCCGTGCCCAGCGCCTCCCGTGCGAGCCGCGCCGTGAGCACGGCCTCGCCCGCCGTGTAGCAGCCCGCCGTGTTGGGCAGCACCCGGATGCCCAGCCGCTCCAGCAGGGACAGCACGGAGCCCTGCACCGACGGGTCCAGCCTGCGCATCGCGACCGTCGTCAGCTCGGTGCCCGAGGCGACGAGCGAGCGCTCCAGCACGTCCAGGCTCGGCGCGCCGCCCGTCCCCATGATCAGCCGGGACGAGAAGCCGGCGCCGCCCAGTTCGAAGAGATCGTCCGCCATGTCCTTCAGCCTCCCTGGACCGCGGTCAGTACTTCCACGCGGTCGCCGTCACCGAGGGCGGTGGCCGCCCACCGGCCCCGCGGTACCACTGTCTCGTTGAGTGCGGCGGCCACGCCCGCGTGGGCGCGCGTGAGCGTCGCGACGAGGTCGCCGAGGGTCGTGCCGACGGAGACCTGGTGCCCCTCGCCGTTCATGGTCACGTGCACCGAGGTACTCATGCGGACAGCTCCTGTCGTTCCTGTCGTACGGGCGGGGGTACGGGCGCGAAGCGCCGCGGGGTGAACGGCCTCGCCGGGCCCGGGAGCTCGCCGGTGGTCAGCACGTCCGCCATGACGTCCCCGGTGACGGGCGTCAGCAGCACCCCGTTGCGGTGGTGCCCGGTGGCGAGCAGCAGGCCCGGCAGGGCGGTCGGCCCGAGCAGCGGGGCGTTGTCGGGGGAGCAGGGACGCAGCCCCGCCCTGGTCTCGGTGAGCGGCAGCTCGGTGATGCCCGGGACCAGCTCGTGGGCGTCGCGCAGCAGCTCGTAGACGCCGCCCGCGGTGACGGTGGTGTCCCAGCCCAGTTCCTCGGAGGTCGCGCCGAGTACCAGCTCACCGTTCTCACGCGGCACCAGATAGACCTCGCCGCCGCGCACCACGGCGCGCACCGTACGGCTCAGGAACGGCGCGTACGAGGGCGGCACCGTCAGCCGCAGCACCTGCCCCTTGACCGGGCGCACCGGTGGCAGCACCTCTGGCGGTACCCCGGCGAGCCGGCCGCTGAGCGACCCGGCCGCCAGCACCACCTGGTCGGCGACCAGCTCGCTCCCGTCGGCCAGCAGGGCGCCCGCCGCCCGGTCCCGTACGACGGACAGCCTCTCCGCTGCCGCACGGTGCACCACCACACCGGCGCGACCGCAGGCCGTCACGAGGGCCGCTGCCAGGCGTCTGGGGTCGACCTGGTGGTCGCCGTCCACCCGCAGCCCGCCGCGCACGCCGGGGGCGAGCATCGGCTCCAGGCGGCGGCACTCTCGTCCGGTCAGCCACTCCGACTCCAGCCCGGACTGCCGTTGCAGGGTGTGCAGTTCACGCAGGTGGGCCCGGTCGTCGGCGTCCAGGGCGACGGCGAGCGTGCCGCACGCGCGGTAGCCGGTGTCCTGCCCGGACACCTCCTGGAGCTCGGCCACGAAGTCCGGAAAGCGGCGCGCGGAGGCGAGGTTGAGAGCGAGCAGGGTCTGCTCGCCGTGGTGGAGCTCGGTGACGGCGGCGAGCATTCCGGCCGCCACCCCGGCCGCGCCGCGACCCGGTTCCGGGTCGGCGAGCGCGGTGCGCAGACCGCGCTGCGCGGCCCGCCAGGCGGTGACCAGACCGATGATCCCGCCCCCGATCACCAGGACGTCGTACGGCCGTTGTCCCGAGGGTTCAGAAGACTGCATGGGCGTCCAGCCCCTCCCTTCGCCGGCATGATCCGGATCAGGTTCGTACGGTCGGAGGCCGGTGGCGCCTCCCTCTCAGCCCGGTCCGCCGGGCTCCCGTGAGTGCTTGTACGGTGACCAGACTAATCCTTGGGTTCCACGTACTGTGAGGGAGCGCCCCCGTGCCCCGTTCGCTCGACGGACTTCTCCTCGCGCCGGTCGCCGACCAGGCCCCGGGGCAGGTCGGCACCGCCACCCGCTTTGCCTACCACGAGCAGGACGGCGTGATCTGGGCCGATTACGCGGGCGGTGACGTGGTGCGCGGGCATCTGGTCGGCACGCGCGCGGGGGACCGGCTCGACTTCAGGTACGTACAGCTGAAGCGGGACGGAACGACATCGTCCGGACACTGTCTGTCCGAGGTCACGCTCCTCGTGGACGGCCGCGTTCGGCTCCGGGAGAGCTGGGCATGGGACTCCCAGGACGGCAGTGGCACGAGCGTGGTCGAGGAGCTCGCGTCCTGACGGACCCGGACCCGTGCGAGGAGCCCTTCCTGACGGGGCGTCAGATACGTAAGGTGATCGGGTGAGCGAGCAGAAACGAATCGTCGTCGTCGGCGCGGGCATGGCCGGTGTGCAGACCGCGGTGGCCCTGCGGGAGCAGGGTTTCGAGGGCCGGATCACCTTGATCGGCGCCGAGCACCACCCGCCGTACGACCGGCCGCCGCTGTCCAAGGCGGTCCTGCTCGGCAAGACCGGGACGACGGCCTTCGAGGTCGACTTCGACGCGCTCGGGGTCGAGCTCCGGCTGGGGCTCCAGGTCACCGGGGTACGCCCGGCGGACCACGAGATCGACACCCCGGCCGGCCCTCTCGCGTACGACTCGCTGGTCCTGGCCACCGGGGCGGACCCGGTCACCCTGCCCGGCACCGTCGGTGTGCCGGGCGTCCATCTGCTGCGCACGCTCGACGACGCACTGCGGCTGCGCCCGGTGCTGGAGGCGCAGCAGGACGTGGTGGTGGTCGGCGCGGGCTGGATCGGTGCCGAGTTCACCACCGCCGCCAGGGAGGCCGGCTGCACGGTCACCGTGGTGGAGGCCGCCGACCGGCCGCTCGCCGGGACGATGCCCGCCGAGATCGCCGCCCCGATGTCCGCCTGGTACGCCGAAGGGGGAGCCGAGCTCCTCACCCACGCGCGCGTGGCGGCGGTCGAGCCGGGCGCGGTGCTCCTCGCCGACGGCCGCCGCATCCCGGCCGGCGCCGTCCTCGTCGGCGTCGGCGCCAGACCCGCGACGGCCTGGCTGGCGGGCTCCGGGATCGAGCTCGGCCCGGACGGCTCCGTCACGGCGGACGCGCACCTGCGCACCTCGGCCCCCGACGTGCACGCGGTGGGCGACTGCGCCTCCTTCCCCTCCGGGCGGTACGGCGCCCGGCTGCTCGTGCACCACTGGGACAACGCGCTGCAGGGCCCGCGCACCGTCGCCGCGAACATCCTGGGCGGCGCCACGCTGCCCTACGACCCCGTGCCGTACTTCTGGTCCGAGCAGTTCGGCCGCTTCGTGCAGTACGTCGGCCATCACGCGGACGCCGACGAGATGATCTGGCGCGGCGACCCCGGCGGCCTCTCCTGGTCGGTGTGCTGGCTGCGCGGCGGCGCCCTGGTGGCCCTGCTCGCGGTGGGCCGCCCGCGCGACCTGGCGCAGGGGCGCAAGCTGGTGGAGGCGGGGGCGGCGCTCGACCCGGAGCTGGCCGCCGATCCCTCCGTACCGCTGAAATCGGCCGTGCGGAAGCTGTAGGGGCCCCAGCGGGGCAGGGCGGATCCCCCGCCCGGACGGGCCCGGGTACCGGCTGTCGGTCCCAGGTGGCAGGCTTGTCCTGTGACCGAGATTGACGCAAAGATCGATTCCCTCGTCCCCGCCTGGCTCTACCTCCCCGACATCGCGGAGATGCTCGACCTGGAGGTGACGAAGGTGCGGCAGCTGGTGAAGGACGGCCAGCTCATCGCCGTGCGGCGGGGTGAGAACCGCGCGCTCCAGGTGCCTGCCGCCTTCCTCGACGGCGACAAGATCGTCAAGGGCCTGCCCGGCCTGCTGACGGTCCTCAAGGACGACGGCTTCTCCGACGAGGAGATGCTGGAGTGGCTGTTCACCGCCGACCCGACCCTGCCCGGCACCCCCGCCCAGGCCCTGAGCGAGAATCGCGGCACGGAGGTGAAGCGCCGCGCCCAGGCGCTCGCCCTCTGAACGAACGACGCCGCACCACCTCTCGGCGGTGTGCGGTCCGCCCCTCGGGGTGCGCCGCACACCCGCCGCCGCACCACCACGGGGACGGCCCCGCCGGGTGACGACGCGGGACGCCCCCCTGCCGCCGCAGCGCGGGGAGCGACCCAGCCGCCCCGCGGCGGCCGACCTCACCGACCGAGCGCGGGGAGCGCCCCGCCGACCGAGCGCGGGGGACGACCCCGCCGACCTACGACGGGGGACACCCCGTCGGCCCCGGGGGGAACCGCACCATGCCCACGCCCAGCGCGCAGCTCGCCGACGCCCGGCTCTACCTCTGCACGGACGCCCGGAAGGAACAGGGAGACCTCCCGGCCTTCCTCGACGCGGTGCTCTCCTCGGGGGTCGACATCGTCCAGCTCCGTGACAAGGGCATGGAGGCAGGCGAGGAGCTGGAGCACCTGGCCGTCCTCGCCGACGCCTGCCGCAAGCACGGCAAGCTGCTGGCCGTGAACGACCGCGCCGACGTGGCGCACGCCATCGGCGCCGACGTCCTCCACCTCGGCCAGGGCGACCTGCCGGTCCCTGCCGCCCGCGCCATCCTCGGCTCCCGCAGCGACGACGTCCTGATCGGCCGCTCCACGCACGCGGAGGCCGAGGTCGACGCCGCCGCGGCCGAGCCGGGCGTCGACTACTTCTGCGCCGGCCCCTGCTGGCCCACCCCCACCAAGCCGGGACGGTTCGCCCCCGGCCTCGGCCTGGTGCGGTACGCGGCCTCGCTGGGAACGGCCAGGCCGTGGTTCGCCATCGGCGGCATCGACGAGCAGAACCTCGACGAGGTGCTGGCCGCGGGCGCCCGCCGGGTCGTGGTGGTCCGGGCCCTCACCCAGGCAGCCGACCCGGCCGTGGCCGCGGCCGACCTGGCCAAACGGATCAGGTCATACGACCGATAGCGCCAGGCGGTTGCCGGTCAACTGTCCGAAGGGTGGACAAGAAACCGGCATAACGGAACTTTGGCGCCTGCTCGGTTGGGGCTGTGCCGTGCCCCTGGCTAACCTTTCGGCATGGCCCATGGCACAGCTTCCACCAGATCCGATCGCGCACTTACGGTGCGTGAGCTGCTGGAGACCGGAAAGACGTCGTTTTCCTTCGAATTCTCGGCACGCAGGACCGAGAAGGGTGAGCAGAACCTCTGGAACGCCCTGCGTCGCGTCGAGGCGGTGGGCCCGAGTTTCGTCTCCGTGACCTACGGCGCGGGCGGTTCCACCCGCGAAGGCACGGTCAAGGCCACCCAGAAGATCGCCTCCGACTCCACCCTGACGCCCGTCGCGCACCTCACCGCCGTCGACCACTCGATCGCCGAACTGCGCAACATGGTCGGGCAGTACGCCGACGCCGGCATCAGGAACATCCTCGCGGTGCGCGGCGACCCGCCCGGCGACCCGATGGGCGAATGGGTGCGGCACCCGGAAGGTGTGACGTACGCCTCCGAACTCGTGGCGCTCATCAAGGAGTCGGGTGATTTCTGCGTCGGTGTCGCCGCATTTCCCGAGATGCACCCACGCTCGGACAGCTGGGATTCCGACATCCGCCACTTCGTGGAGAAGTGCCGGGCCGGTGCCGATTACGCCATCACCCAGATGTTCTTCGACCCGGAGAGTTATCTGCGGATGCGCGACCGCGTCCAGGCGGCCGGCTGCGACACCCCGATCATCCCCGAGGTGATGCCCGTCACCCTGGTCAAGCAGCTGGACAGGCTTCCGCAGCTCAGCAACGCGCATTTCCCGGACGCCGTGAAAGAGCGCATCCTCGCGGTCAAGGACGATCCGGCCGCTGTACGCTCCATTGGCATCGAGTTCGCCACCGAGTTCTGCGCGAAGCTGCTTGCCGAAGGTGTACCGGGAATGCACTTCATCACGCTGAACAACTCGACGGCGACACTTGAGATCTACGAGAATCTCGGACTGCACGACACGCACGAGACGCACGGCCCGACGTCACCGTCGACGCGGCCGTAGTCGGCGCAGTCACCACAGCTGTACTCGCGCCGCCGAGTCCACCAGGGGATCCGCGGCAGCAGGAGAGGGGCGTACATGGGCTGGACGGTCCTCTACATCGCATTCGGCGTCGTCGCGCTGTGGCTGCTCGGCGAAGTGCTGTTGCAGTACAAGGCGCGGTTGCGCTGGCGGGTGCTCGCCTTCGCGGGCTTCGCCGTCGTCGTGGTCGGCGTGCTGCTGCCGTCCGTCCTGGTGATCGCGGCGGGCGCCGTCGCGTTCGCCGTCGGCCAGACGTACGTCACGCTCTCCTTCCGCCGCGGTTTCTCCACGGGCTGGGCGATCGGCGGCAGTCCGGGTGAGAGCAAGCGCCGCAGGGGCGGTGCGGACGAATCCGCCGCACAGCAGCCGACGTTGCAGGTCTCGGACCTGGAGTACGCGGGACAGGGCGGGCCCGCCGCGGGCTACGACGCACCCGGCTTCGAGCCGGCGAACGGCTTCGAGCCGGCGAACGGCTTCGACGGGGCACCGGGCTACGACCGTCCTTCGGGATACGACGCCGCACCGGGATACGACAGGGCCAACGCCTTCGAAGGTGCGAACGCCTTCAGCGGTACCAACGGCTACGACCCGGCGCAGGGCTTCGACGGAGCGCCGGGCCCTGCCTCCCAGGGGCAGCACGGCACGACCGCCCACCCCGAACCGCAGAGCGCGCTCTACGACCCGCAGCCCATGCCCGACGACACCAACGGGTACGGGATCTACGGCTCCTCCGCGCCCTACGGCGGCGGGACCTACCCGGGCTACGACCCGCAGGGCGGCCAGGGCGACGACCATTCCGGGGCCTACACGTACGGCGGCGGGCAGCAGCAGTACGCCGCCTACTCCGACCCGTACATCGGCAGCCAGTCCTACGGCGGCGGTGACTACGACCCGTACGCCGGCCAGCAGCAGTACAGCGGTGGGTACGGCGACGGTTACGCGGGCGAGACGCCGCCCGGCGGGGTGTGGGTGCCGCACCAGCGCGACGGCGAGCAGCCGCTCGGCCCGGAGGCGCCGCAGCAGCCGGCCGGCCAGCCGAACGGCTACGACACCGGGGCGAACGGCCAGTACCGGTACTGAACCCTGTGCCGGGCGTCGTCACCGGCCTCCCGTGCGGCGCGTCACTGCGAGCCGCGGAAGCCGTCGCCCTCCACGATCAGCCCGGCGACCAGCGCCCCCGACATCCCGGCGTGCGCGAGCCCGCCGCCCGGGTGCGCCCAGCCGCCTGCCGCGAACAGACCGGGCAGCACGGTGGTGTTGGACGGGGCGAGGAAGCGGCCGGACCGACCGGCCAGCGAGGGCGGCGGAACCGCACCGTCCGCCGCGCCGGTCGCGAGACGGGTGTCCAGGGGCGTACGGACCTCGCGCAGCCGGATCCGGTCGGTAAGGCCTGGGACCGCGACCGCAGCGGCGGCCACCATGCGGTCGGCCCAGCGGTCGGCCGAGCCCGGGGTGCGCCAGTCGTGCACACCGTGCGCCGGGGCGGCCGCGGTGAGCACCACGCTCTCGTGCCCGCCGTCGGGACGCAGGGCCGGATCGTCGGGGCGGGACACGAACACGGTCGGGTCGAGAGGGCCGCGGGGAGATCCGTCGAAGACCTCGGCGAGCTCGGACTCCCGGTCCGCCGGGTGCACCACGCTCCGGTGCACGGCGCCCGGCTCCCGCGCCCCGTCGAGGGCCAGGAAGACCGACACCCGGCCGGCCCGCACCGGCGCCGGCCGCTGCGCCGGTGTCCCGTCCGCCGCCCGCCCGCCCAGCAGCGCGGACAGCCGCTCCGGCGGTACCGCGGCGACCACCGCTTCCGCGTCGACGGCCGTCCCGTCCGCCAGCTCCACGCCCACCGCCCTGCCGTCCTTCTCGACGACCGCGGCGACCTCGGCCCCGAACACGAACTCCACCCGGCGGGCCAGGCACCGTTCGTACAGTGCGCGGGCGAGCTCCCCGGTGCCGCCGGCCACGTACCAGCTGCCGAAGGTCTGCTCCAGATAGGGCAGTACGGCGGCCGACGCGGGGGCGTCCCGCGGATCCAGGCCGTACGCCAGCGCGTAGCTCTCCAGCAGGGCGACGAGCCGGGGGTCGGCCAGCTCCCAGGCGGCGACCTCGGCGAGGGTGGCCGCCTGCCGGTCGGGGCGCAGCAGCCGCCTGTGCCGTACGGAGGGGTACGGATCGCGGCCCAGCACCTGCCGGTCGGCCCGCAACGGCTCTTCGAGGAGCGGTCGGCGCGTCCGGTCCCAGGCGTCCCTGGCACGGTTCATGAACTCGCCCCACCGCGCGCCGATTCCGGCGCCCAGGGCCTCGTCCAGCGCCGAGACGACGCCCGCGCGCGAGGCGTCGGGCAGCGAGACGGTTGTGCCGTCCGGGAAGAAGTGCCTGCTCGCCGGGGAGACCTGGGCCATCTCGACACACGCTTCGAGGGGCTCCTTGCCCGTCTTCACGAACAGGTCGCGGTACACGGCGGGCAGGTGCAGCAGGTCGGGGCCCGTGTCGAAGGAGAACCCGTCCCGCTCGAAGCGGCCCACCGAGCCCCCGTAGGTCCGCGCGCGCTCGTACACCGTCACCCGGTGGCCTGCGACGGCCAGCCGGGCGGCGGTCGCCATCGCGCCGAGCCCGGCGCCGATCACCACAATCCGTGCCATGCCAGCGACCCTAACGGCCGCCACCGACATCCCTCGCGCCCCGCCCCCACCACCCCCGGCGGATGCCCGGCCCGCGACCGCCCCGGCACACGGAAGACACCGGCCCGCACCCGAGAGCACCGCCCCCACGCGAAAGCATCGCAGCGCACCCGAGAGCACCGCCCCCACGCGAAAGCATCGCCGCGCACACGAAAAGCACCGGCCCGGTGAGGCCCGATCCCCCCGAGCCTCGCCGGGCCGGTGCGTCTTCCCCCGTGACCCCGCTCCCCGTTGCGTCCAGGGTGCCGCGCCGCTTCCGCCGCCCCGTGTCGGCGGTCTCGGCGCGAGCGCCCCTTCCGTGGTTCCCACTCTGCCGTCCGAGCAGGTGGGAGCCCATCCGTGTACCTACTCATCTCTCGTACTAGGTACGGATACTCAGGGCCGCACCCCGCTCCCCGCACCCCGCACCCCGCCGCGTGGCCGGGTGCTCAGTGCGGGGCGCCGCCCACCCGGCCGTGCAGCAGCCGCGACAGCGCCGAGTGGACGTCGTCCAGCGAGCGCTCGCTCTGGAACGCCTGCCAGTCCAGCGCCGCCACCAGCACCATCCCCACCAGTGCCGCCGCGGTCAGCGGGATGTCGATCTCCGCGCTCAGCTCGCCGCTCGTCACCCCCTCGGTGAGGACGGTCTCGACCACGGCCACCGCCTGCTGACGCACCACCAGGAGCGTCGACTGCCACGCCCGGTTGGTGCGCCACAGCTCGGCCACGTACAGCTGGGTGAAGGCCGGGTAGCGGTCGATGAACACCAGCCCCGCCCGGATCATCGCGTCCAGCGACTCGACCTTGCCGCCGCCCCCGGCGGCGGTCGCGTCGGCGGCCTCCTGGAGGGAGGCGGTGAGCAGTCCGACGCCGTGGCGCAGCAACTCCTCGAACAGCTCGCTCTTGCTCTTGAAGTTGTAGTACACCGTCCCCTTGGCGACGCCGGCCCGGTCGGCGATCTCCTCCACCGTGGTCGAGGAGAAGCCCTTCTCGGCGATCAGGGTCACGGCCGCCTCGTAGAGCTTCTGCCGGGTGTTGCGGCGGCGCGTGCCGGTGCTGTCCATGAGGTCGATTCTCACAGGTCCGCGTCCCACTTCCCGCTGTGCGCTCACAGACTCAGCTCCGGGTGGAGACGATCCAGCGTCCACACCTGCTTGCGCCGTGCCGACAGCGCCGTCAGGGCGAGCGCGCCGAAGGTGAAGGCGGCCAGCACCGCACTGCCCGTCCAGACCGGTTCCAGGGGACCGCCCGAGATGAGCCTGCGCAGCCCCTCGACGACGTACGTCATGGGCAGGAACGGGTGGATCGCGTTGAAGAACGGCGGCGACGTCTGGACCGGGTAGGTGCCGCCCGCCGACGTCAGCTGGAGCATCAGCACGGCGAGCACCAGGATGCGTCCCGCCGCACCGAAGCGGGCGTTCAGCCACTGCACGATCGCGGAGAAGCAGCACGTCACCAGGGCCAGGAAGGCCAGCGTCCCGGCGGTGCGCGCCATCTGGAGGCCGAGTCCGAAGTGGAGCACGGACATCAGCGCGGCGATCTGGAGCACCCCGAGCGCCGCGACCGGCAGCCAGCCCGCGAAGGCGATCCGCCAGGCGGAGGCTCCGGCGGCCAGCGCACGCCGGTTCAGCGGCTGGATCAGCATGTAGGCCACCATCGCGCCCACCCACAGGGACAGCGGGATGAAGTACGGGGCGAACCCGGTGCCGTAGTTGGGCGCCTTGTGCATCGACTGCGAGGCGAGCTTCACCGGGTCGGCCATCACCTCGGTCCGCTTGTCCCGGGCGTCCTTGTCGTAGTCGGGGATCTTGGCCACGCCGTCGTGCAGCCCGACCGCCAGCTTCGAACTGCCGTCGGCGAGTTTGAACAGACCGCCGTCCAGATCGCTCGCCCCCGTCCTCAGCCTGCCGACGCCCTTGTCGAGGTCGGAGGCACCGGTACGGGCCGAGGCGAGGCCTGTGTGCAGCTTGGCGGCGCCCTGGGAGACCTTCTGGGCACCGGAGTTGAGCGCGTTGACCTTGGCGACGGCGGACTTCAGGTCGTCGTCCAGGTGCGGTGCCTCGCGGACCAGGGCCTGCGACTTGGTCCGCAGATCCGCGAGCCGTCCGTCCAGCGTGGTCAGGTCGCCCTTGTTGGCCCTGACCGTCGCGTCGACGTCGGCCGCGACCTTCGCAGCGTTCGCCGCCGCCGTCACACCCCTCTTGAGGGCGGGGCAGACGCGCGCCCTGACCGCGGTGTCCGGGGCGGTGGCCTCGCCGTCGGCCGGATCCACGCAGAACTCCTGGTGCACGGCGGCCAGGTCGTCCGAGGCCGCGCGTGCGTCCTTCGCGGCCACCGGGGCGCCCTTCACCAGGGTCTCCAGGTGGTGGCGGGCCGCCTTCGCGGAGTCCGCGACCAGCTGGGCGGCGCGGGCGATCGATCTGCCGTCGTCCTGGAGGTAGGGGCGGACCTGGCCCGCGACCTTGTTGACCTTCTGCGACAGCTGCTTGGTGCCGTCGGCGACCTGCCGGGAGCCGGTCGCGAGGTCCGCGGCGCCCTTGTCGAGCCGCTTGATGCCGCCGGACAGCTCCCCGCTGCCGTTCTTGGCGTTCTTCAGCCCCTTGGCGAGGTCCTGGGAGCCCTTCTTCGCCTTCCCGATGCCGCCCTTGAGGTCGCCCGCGCCCTTGGCCGCCTTCTCGGTGGCGTCGTGGATGTCGGAGAACGAGATGAAGATCTTGTCGAGGAAGGTGCGCGAGGCGTTGGTGGACGCGGCCGTGCGGACCTCGGAGAACACCGTGCGGGAGATCTGCCCGACGATGTAGTTGTTGGAGTCGTTGGTACGCACCTGGAGTGCGCCGGTCTCCGGAAGGTCGCCCGAATTGGAGGCGATCCGCTCGCTGAAGTCCGACGGCATGGTCAGGGACAGGTAGTACGAACCGTTCTCCACCCCGTCCTTCGCCTCGTCGGCGCCGACCTCCTGCCAGTCGAAGACCTTGCTGTCGCGGAGTTTCCCGGTGATCTCGTCACCGGCGGCGATCCTCTTGCCCGCGACGGTCGCCCCCTTGTCGTCGTTGACGAGCGCCACGGGGATCTTGTCGAGGCGCCCGTACGGGTCCCAGAAGGACCACAGGTACAGCGCGCCGTACAGCAGCGGCAGCAGCAGGAGAGCCACCAGCGCGGCCCTCGGCATCCTGCCCCTGCCGAACCTCTTCAGCTCAAGAGCGGCCAGTTTCGGCGAGCGCATCGGCCGCCCCCTCCTCGGTCGGGTCCTGCGTCCTTGACCTGCTGTGCGCGTCGTGCGCGTCGTGGGACACGGTGCTGATCCGCAGCGCGTCCTCGGGCGGCTCGCTGCACACCGCGAGCACGGTCGTCCCCGCCGCCGCGACGGATCGCAGCAGCTCCCACGCCTGCGCACGCTCCTCGTCGGACAGCTTCAGGTCCGCGTCGTCGACCGCGAGCAGCCGCGGCGTCGCCATCAGTGCGAGGCCGACGGACAGCCGCAGGGCCTCCAGCCGCTCCAGGTCCCGTACGGACGTCCGCCCGCCCTTCGCCAGCGTGGCGAGGTCGAGCCCCGCCGCCGTCAGCGCCGTCTCGATCCTGGCCCGAGCCGCGGCCCGCCGCACCGAGGGGCGCCGTAGCAGCGACCGCAGCGAACCGTCGAAGCGGCGCTGCAGCAGGGCCCGTTCGCGCAGGTGCTCGGCGACGGTGAAGGCGGGGTCGAGCTCGTTGACCCCGGCCACCGGGCCCAGCGCGCTGAGGCGCCGTACGGCCGTCATCTTCTTAGGCAGCGGCAGTCCGCCCACCTCGGCGCGGCCTTCGGTGGCACGCATGCGTCCGGTGAGCGCGAGCAGCAGACACGTGCGGCCGGTCCCCGAAGGGCCCACCACCGCGACGAACGACCCGGCGGGCGCGGTGCAGTGCACCCCGCGGAACGCCCAGCCGCGCGGGCCCTTGAGGCCGAAGTCCACTGCGGTCACCGCTGCCCCGGTGTGCGGGCTGTCCACGCACCCTCCCCCTTTTTTTGAACTGACTGGTCAGTGCAAAAGAGTATGCGCTACGGCTCTCGGGGTAAAAGGGCAGGTCAGGAAGGATTGTCAGTGGCGTGCCTCACAGTGGGGCACATGCGGCCAGTGCGCCGTTGACCCGACGACAGGAGGCTTGTCATGGCTCGACCTGGTGTCCACGCCGATACTCACTCCGACGTCCACCCGGTGCAGCGCCGCTCCACGGCGCCGCCGGCCGCCCTCGACCTGCTCGCCCAGGCCCGTCAGGGACTGGAGGAGGCCGCCGTCACCGCTGCAGCCCACGAGCGGTACGCCACTGCCCACCTGGCGGCGCTGCGCACCGCCGCCGCGGTCCTCGCCGCCCGGGGCCGCCCCGAATCCACCCCTCGCCGCAGGCAGCGGATCCGCAGCGCCTGGGAGGTGCTGCCGGAGACCGCGCCCGAACTGACGGAGTGGAGCGCACTGTTCGCCTCGGGCGCCGAGCGCAGGGCCCGCGCCGAGGCGGGCATATCCGCCGCGGCGAGCGCCCGGGACGCCGACGACCTGGTGCGCGACGCCGCGATGTTCCTGCGGCTCGTCGAGCGGATGCTCGTACTCCAGCCGGTGCTGCCCCGGGCCCGGGAGGAGGAGGCGGGCGCAGGACCCGTACAGGCGGGGTGACCTGGGCGGGGCCCGGGGCCCATTAGGCTGGACGGAGCCTTGACCGCGGGGTTGCCCGCACCGTTCGCCCCGCACTGTTCACCGAGGAGTCAATGCCGTGTCGGAATCGATGCGCCCCCGCGCCTCCCTCCGTACCGCCGTGGTCTGGGAGGTCCTCAAGGACGCCCTCGACCGCCGCGTCAAGGAGACCGGCCGCGACACCCTGGACGTCCTCGACACCGGAGGCGGCACCGGCAACTTCGCGGTGCCCGTCGCCCAGCTCGGCCACCGCGTCACCGTCGTCGACCCCAGCCCCAACGCCCTGTTCGCGCTGGAGCGCCGGGCCGCCGAGGCCGGGGTCGCCGACCGGGTCCGAGGCGTCCAGGGAGATGCGATCGGCCTGTTCGACGTGGTGGAGCGCGAGGGCTACGACGCCGTCCTGTGCCACGGCGTGCTGGAGTACGTCGACGACCCGGCCGAGGGCCTGCGCAACGTGGTGGCGGCGCTGCGCCCGTCCGGCACCCTCAGCCTGCTGGCCGCGGGCAGCGGCGGCGCCGTCCTGGCCCGCGCCCTGGCCGGCCACTTCAACGAGGCCCGCACCGCCCTCACCGACCCGGCGGGACGCTGGGGCGAGGGCGACCCGGTGCCGCGCCGTTTCACCGCCGAACAGCTCATGGAGCTGGCGGGCGGCGCGGGCGTGGACGTCGGCGCCGTGCACGGCGTCCGGGTCTTCGCCGACCTGGTGCCCGGCGTCCTGGTCGACACCGAACCGGGCGCCATGGAGGCCCTCCTGAAGCTGGAGGCCGCCGCCGCCGAGCTCCCCGCGTTCCACGCGGTCGCCACCCAGCTGCACGTACTGGGTGCCAAGCGCGCCGCCGCCTGAGCCCTCGGAACGCGTCACGGCGGCCCCTGAGCACGTCCGGAGCAACACCTGGGCCCCCGTCGAACGGCCCCCCGACGGGGGCTGATCAGGGACGGGGCCGGGTAGGAGTCAGGTACGGAGTCCGCCGCAGGCCCCCCGATCCGCGTCCGGGCCCCGTATGATCGGAGGACACCGTCGGCATGACGGGTCGGCCGTTGGGGAATGCACGCTTCAACAGCCAAGCCGGCACGGCGGCCCGGGATTGGCGAAATGGCGTAGAGGGCGGGTTTCACGGGGGCGATTCCCTGCCTATTCTGAAAGGGCCGCATCCGGTCGCCCCCCGCGACCGACGAGTAGGAGGACTCCGTGCCGCTCTCGGAGAACGAGCAGCGAATGCTCGAGCAGATGGAGCGAGCGCTGTACGCCGAAGATCCCAAATTCGCGACAGCGCTTGAGGGAAACGGGCTGCGTACGTACACCCGGCGACGGGTCTACCAGGCGGTCGCAGGCTTTCTAGTGGGAATCGTGCTCCTCATGGCCGGAATGGTCGCCCAGCAGATCTGGGTGAGCGTGGTCGGCTTCCTTGTCATGCTCGGCTGTGCGGTCCTCGCGGTCACCGGCTGGCGCAAGGCTCCCAAGCCGGGCGAACAACCCGTGCCCGGAGCGGCGGCCGCAGGCCGCCAGGAGCCCAGGCAGCGCCGCTCGGTGATGAACCGCATCGAACAGCGCTGGCAGCGCCGCCGCGACGAGCAGGGCGGCTGAGCACGGCACGGCGGCAGCGGACCCGCTGACCGAAGCGCCCAGCCGCATGGAGCGCGGGCGCGACGCGGGCATGCGGGGCGGGTGTGACGCGGGCACGCAGGGCGGACGCGATACGCGGGCACGCAGGGCGGGTGCGACGTGGGCACGTAGGCGGGCGGACGGTGCGGACGCACTGAGCGGACGCGGACGCGCGGGCCCTGGCGGGGCCTCAGCTGTCCGCAGACACGAGCGGTGCGCACAAGCGAACGTGTGAGGGGCGGCCCCCGAGGGGACCGCCCCTCACGCATGTCCCCGCCACCAGCTGGCTGCGAGCCTGGGAGCATTCCCGGGCCGCCGGCCCTCCCGACCCCCGGCCTCCAAGCCTCGCCTCCGGGCCTCCGGAGGCCGCCGGTCTCCCGACCCCGGGCCGCCGGTCTCCCGACCCCGGGCCGCCAAGCCTCGCCCCCGGGCCTCCGGGGCCTGCGGGCACCCCGCCCCCAGCACCCCCGCATCAAGCCCCGCCGCACTCACTCACCCCCGCTGTCTGGCCGCCCTGCGTCGGATCGTCGCCGACCAGCCGTCCAGTCGGGGCCGAAGTGCCGACCACCGGGCGGTGAGGGCTGCCCGGTGTGCGGAGAGGGCCCAGACCACCCGGACGGACGAGCGGGGCAGCAGCAGTGCGCGGAGCCGGGTCCGGCGGCTCGCGGACTCCCGCAGGCCGGCCCGTACCCGGTGCACGTCGTCCACCAGCCCACTGCTCGCCTGCGGCACCGGCGCGTACAGCACCTGTTCCACCGCGCCCGCCGCCCGGTGCGCCGCCTCCGCGGCAGGGCCCGTCAGCGAGCCCAGCCGGACGATGCGCGCCGCCGTCCTGCGGGGCGTCTGCGACTCGTCGGGCGGGATGCCCAGGTCCCACGCCGAATCGGTGATCTCCCGCCAGGCGGCGAGGGTCCGCCCCGCCGCGTCCGTGGGCGTGCGTCCCGAGGAGCCGAGCCGCCCTGCCCGTACCCGGGTCCGCCACAGCAGGGGGAGCGACGGCACCAGGACGAGCGCCAGGGCTCCCAGCGCGATCGCCAGAACCGTGCCGGCCGGCGGGCCCGTGTCGGTCGGGCCCGCCGCGCCTGGCTGGGCGCTCTGACCGCAGTTGCCCTGGCGCCGCTCGGCGGCCGGACAGCTGTCCGAGGGCCTCGGCGCCGCGGACGGCGCGGACGACGCCCCCGCCGACGGCTGCGCCGGGTCGCTGGCCCCGCCCGACGGAGCCTCCTGCCGGGTGTACGCGGGCGCGGTGCCCCGGGTCGGGGTCGGCTCGAAGCGGGTCCAGCCGAGACCCTCGAAGTACAGCTCGGGCCAGGCGTGCGCGTCCCGCAGCCCCACCGACATCGTGCCGTCCGGCTTCACCGTGCCCGGGGTGAAGCCCACCGCGACCCGCGCCGGGATGCCCAGCGTCCGCGCCATCGCCGCCATCGAGAAGGCGAAGTGGACGCAGAAGCCCTCCTTCTGCTCCAGGAAGCGGGCGATGGCCTTGGAACCGGTGCCCGACTGCACCTGGGTGTCGTAGGTGAAGCCACCCTCGGAGGCGAACCAGTCCTGCAGGAGGACCGCGCGTTCGTAGTCGTTCCCGGCGGCCCTGGTCACCTCGCGGGCCGTCTGCCGCACCACGGGCGGCAGGTCCGCGGGCACCCTGGTGTACTCCCTGCGCAACCCGGGCGAGGCCTGCGGGGCCGCCACCAGGTCGTCCTTGGTCGGCTGCACGGCCAGGCTGCGGACGCTGTACTTCACCCCGCTGGTGGTCTGGCCCCCGTCGCCGATCAGGGTGCGGCCCTCCGGCTCGTACCGCCAGCGGCCGTCGATGTCGACCTGCGACGCGGGGAACGGCATCGGCAGCCAGATCTGCGAGTACGACCCGGCCGCCGAGATGTTGGTGGAGATCTCCGTGGCGGGGACGTCCGGGTTCAGGCCCGCGGGGCGGGGGAGCGGGCTCGACACCTCACGGAGCTTGCGCTCCGAGGACTTCCACGCCGTGCCGTCGAACTCGTCCAGGGCCAGCAGCCGCAGATACATGTCCTGCGTCTGCGGCGCCGTCGTGCGGTAGCGCAGCACCTCGCGGTCGACCGGCTGGTTGAGGCTCTCCTGGAGGGAGACCACCGGGTTCACCGCGGAGATCGTGCCGCCGCCCCCACCGCCGCCACGGCCCCCGCCCGTGCCACCGAGCAGACCGCCGTCCAGGGCGGGCAGCAGGGCGGGAACCAGCAGGGCAACGCCCAGCGTGAGGACGCCGATGCGCCGCCCGGTACGGACCGGGGCGAGCGGCGATCCGCTGCCCGCGTCCAGCGCGCCCGCGCCCTGCCGCGCCCCGCCGGGCGCTGCCCCGCCGAACACCCGCCCCCACTGCGCGAGGCGGTCCCGGCCCTCACTGACGAGCAGCAGCAGATAACCGGACGCGGCCAGCAGGAAGTACAGCCAGCTCGCACCGCCGCCCGAGAGGCCCGCGGCCACCGAGTACAGGGCGAGCAGCGGCAGTCCGGCCGGCGCCGCGCTGCGGAACGTCACCGCGAGGGTGTCCACCGCGAGGCCGATCAGCAGCACCCCGCCGATCAGCATCAGCCGGATGCCCTCGGACGCCGGCGCCGGAATGGCGTACCTGTTGATGTCGGCGGCGCCGGTGCTCAGCAGCCGGCCGAACTCCTCGACGGCCTCCGGGCCGGGTAGCACCCCGAGCACCGCCTTCGTCCCCGTGAACAGCAGGGTCATCAGCAGCATCGAGACGAGCAGCTGCACCGCCACCGTCAGCGCCCTGGCCAGCGGCACCCGGCGCGTGAGCGTGCCGACCCCCGCCTGCACGGCCAGCAGGACCGCCGCCGTGACGATCCATCCGGCGTCCGTCACCAGCGGGATCAGCGCCGCGGACGCCATCAGGGTGGCCGCGAACGCACAGAGCGTCATCCGCCCGCGCCCGCTCACGACCAGCCCCCCGAGATCCCCGACATCCCCGATGTTCCCGTCCTCATGCTCTTCGTCCCGGCGCCGCCGGTGCGCTGCGCCTCCGCCTGCCGCCACATGTCGGGCAGCGGCGCCCCTGGCGGTACGGAGACCGCCGTCCAGCCCGCGTCCCGCAGCAGCCGCAGCCGCTCCTCGGCCCGCTCCCGCGACGCCTGCGCCGGGTCCCCGCCCTCGGTCCACAGCGTGCTGTCCGTGACGAACGCGACCGCCCCGCCGCTGCGTTGGCGCATCTGCGCGGCCACGGCCGCCTGTTCTTCGTCGAGATCGCCGAAGAAGGCGATCAGCAGGCCTTCGTTGCCACCGCGCAGCACCTCGTACGAGGGGGAGAGACCGCCGCCCTCCGAGTGCCCGACGACCGCCAGGGTGTCCATCATCAGCCCGGCCGCGTCCGCCGACTCCTGGGTGGCGCCCGCGAACCCGCCCCCGCCGTCCCCCGGCACCGAGGTCCCGTCGTCCGTCAGCAGCCGTACCGAGAAGCCCCGTTCGAGCAGGTGCACCAGCGAGGAGGCGGCTGCGGAGACCGCCCACTCGAACGCCGAGTCGGGACCGGCCCCCGCGTAGGCGGAGCGCCGGGTGTCGAGCAGTACCGTGCAGCGGGCCCGCTGCGGCTGTTCCTCGCGGCGCACCATCAGCTCGCCGTGGCGCGCGGTGGAACGCCAGTGCACCCGGCGCAGGTCGTCGCCGTGCCGGTAGCCGCGCGGAATGATGTCGTCCTCGCCGGCCAGCGCGAGCGACCGCAGCCGCCCGTCGCCGTACCCGTTGGCCTCGCCGGTGAGGCGTACCGGAGGCAGCGCCTCCACCCGGGGGATCACCGTCAGCGTGTCGTACGCGCTGAACGAGCGGCTCAGCTCGCACATCCCGAACGGGTCGGTCAGCCGCAGCTGCAGCGGCCCCAGCGGATACCGCCCGCGCAGGTCGGAGCGGACCCGGTAGGACACCTCGCGCCGCCCGCCCGCCTCCACCTTGTCCAGCACGAAGCGGGGGCGCGGCCCCAGCACGTACGGCACCCGGTCCTGGAGCATCAGGAGGCCGGTGGGCAGCCGTGAGACGTTCTCCATCCGCAGGTGCACCCGGGCCTCGGAGCCGGCCGGCACCCGGGCGGGGGTCAGCCGGCGGCTGCCCGCGACCCGGTAGCGGGTGCGGTACAGCACGATCACGCACATCAGCGGCAGCACCGCGAGGAGCAGCCCCACCCGCAGCAGGTCCCCCTGGCCCAGGATGTAGGCGCAGGCCCCCGCGGCCAGTCCCGCCGCGAGGAACGAACGGCCGCGCGTGGTCAGGCCGGACAGCGCGGCCCGGAAGCCGTTCCGCTCCCCGGGCTCGGCCTCGGGGCCCGCCCCCTGCATCACAGCGGCCGGCCGCCGGGGGTGCCGTACGGCGGCACGGGAGTGCCGCCGCCGGTGGGCACCGGGGTCCGCTGCAGGATGTCCAGCACGACCTGCTCGGAGGTGCGCCGGTTCAGCTGCGCCTGCGCGGTGGGCAGCAGCCGGTGCGCGAGGACCGCGACCGCCAGGGCCTGTACGTCGTCGGGCAGCGCGTAGTCACGGCCGCTGAGCGCGGCGGAGGCCTTGGCGGCCCGCAACAGGTGCAGGGTGGCCCGGGGCGAGGCGCCCAGGCGCAGGTCGGGGTGGTTGCGGGTGGCGCCGGTCAGCTCCACCGCGTACCGCCGGACGGCGTCGGCGACGTGCACCGTGCGGACGGCGTCGATCAGCTTCACGATGTCGTGCGCGTGCGCCACCGGCTGGAGATCTGCCAGCGGGGAGATCCCGCCGTGCACGTCCAGCATCTGCAACTCCGCCTCGGGGGAGGGGTATCCGATGGAGACGCGGGCCATGAAGCGGTCGCGCTGGGCCTCGGGGAGGGGGTAGGTGCCCTCCATCTCGACCGGGTTCTGGGTGGCCACCACCATGAAGGGGCTGGGCAGTTCGTAGGTCTGCCCGTCGATGGTGACCTGCCGCTCCTCCATGGACTCCAGGAGAGCGGACTGGGTCTTGGGCGACGCGCGGTTGATCTCGTCGCCGATCACTATCTGCGCGAAGATCGCACCCGGCTTGAACTCGAAGTCGCGCCGCTGCTGGTCGTAGACCGACACCCCGGTGATGTCGGAGGGCAGCAGGTCCGGCGTGAACTGGATCCGCCGCACGGAACAGTCGACGGATCTCGCCAGCGCCTTCGCCAGCATCGTCTTGCCCACGCCCGGCACGTCCTCGATGAGGAGATGGCCCTCGGCGAGCAGCACGGTCAGCGAAAGCCGTACGACCTCAGGCTTGCCCTCGATCACAGCCTCCACCGACCCGCGGATCCGCTCCGCGGTGGTGGTCAGATCTGCGAGGCTCGCTCGATCGTCATAGGTCGTCACCCGGCCCTCCTCGGCCCTTTCGGGCCGGCGTCACGACGACGCGAGCGGCCCACCCCGAAACACGGACACACGGCCGGAGGGTCCCGGCCGGGTGTCCTGCACGCATTCTTGTTGCCGTTACCGCTTCGTGTCACTCGCCTGTGGACAAGTGAATGCGAAATGCCGGAGTTGGGGCTTTTTTGTGCCGGAACAGGCCGGTCCGGGCCGGGTCAGGCCGGGTCGATCTCCCGCAGCAGCCCCTTCTTGACGTCGAAGACGAAGCCGCGCACGTCGTCGGCGTGCAGCAGGAAGGGCGAGGTCCGCACCCGCTGCATCGACTGCCGGACGTCCTTGTCCACGTCGCGGAACGCCTCGACGGCCCAGGAGGGACGCTGACCCACCTCGTCCTCCAGCTCGTGCCGGAAGTCCTCGGTGAGGCTCTCCAGACCGCAGTTGGTGTGGTGGATGAGTATGACGCTGCGGGTGCCGAGCGCCCGCTGGCTGATGGTGAGGGAGCGGATCACGTCGTCGGTCACCACGCCGCCCGCGTTGCGGATGGTGTGGCAGTCACCGAGTTCGAGGCCCAGCGCGTCGTGCAGGTCGAGCCGGGCGTCCATGCAGGCGACCACGGCGACCCGCAGCACGGGACGCGCGTCCATGCCGGGGTCCTCGAAGCCGGCGGCGTACCGCTGGTTGGCCGCGACGAGGCGGTCGATGACCTTGGGGTCGTCGGAACCGTCGGAGAAGGAGGGGGAAGTCGACATGCCTATGACGTTAATGGTCACAGCGGGTCCGGGCCCGCCGGGGCGGCGGAAAAGAACGTCAACGGGCCCGGTTGTGAGCTAACCCACAGGCCTTTCCCAAGGGGTGGATTCCTTGCTTCGTACGAGTGAACATCCGGCCCGCCGGTCTGTCGCGGGCACGGCGCGCGGTGCGCCGCCCGTTGATTGACCGTGCGGGCCGGTGGACTAAAGTGACGCGTTGTACGAAATCCAGAAGTTCCCCGCGCGCGGCGCTACTGCTCCTTCACCACGACGTACGGCCCGGCCTCCGCCCGCTCGTCGCCGGCCCCCGCGGCCGGCTCCCCTTCCCGAGCGGGTGGGGACCTGGCCGTACGTATCCGGGAGTCACGACGTCGCGCGCCCCTGTCTGAGAGGGCGCATGAGCCAGTCCCGACACGTCCCGGTGATGCTCCAGCGGTGCCTGGACATGTTGGCCCCGGCCATCTCCGAGCCAGGAGCGGTCGTCGTCGACTGCACCCTCGGGCTCGGCGGCCACAGCGAGGCACTGCTCACCCGGTTCCCCGGGATCCGCCTGATCGGCCTGGACCGGGACAAGGAGGCGCTGCGGCTCTCCGGCGAACGCCTCGCCCCCTTCGGTGAGCGGGCCACCCTCGTGCACGCGGTGTACGACGAGCTGCCCGAGGTGCTGGCCACGCTCGGTCTGCCGCGCGTGCAGGGCGTCCTGTTCGACCTGGGTGTCTCCTCCATGCAGCTCGACGAGGCGGACCGCGGCTTCGCCTACGCGCAGGATGCCCCGCTCGACATGCGGATGGACCAGTCGACCGGGATGGGCGCGGCCGAGGTCCTCAACACGTACGCGCCCGGCGAACTGGTGCGCATCCTGCGCCAGTACGGCGAGGAGAAGCAGGCCAAGCGGATCGTCTCCGCGATCGTGCGCGAACGCGAGAAGGAACCCTTCAGCAACAGCGCCCGGCTCGTCGAGCTGATCAGGGACTCGCTGCCGCAGGCCGCCAAGCGCACCGGCGGCAACCCTGCCAAACGCACCTTCCAGGCCCTGCGCATCGAGGTCAACGGGGAGCTGGACAGCGTGGAGGCCGCCATTCCGGCAGCCGTACGGGCGATCTCGGTCGGCGGCCGGGTCGTGGTCATGTCGTACCAGTCCCTGGAGGACCGCCTGGTGAAGCAGGTCTTCGCCGCAGGCGCGGCCAACACGGCGCCGGCCGGACTGCCCGTCGTGCCCGAGCGCTACCAGCCGCGCCTGAAGCTGCTGACCCGCGGCGCCGAACTGCCCACCGAGGAAGAGGTCGCCGAGAACCGCCGGGCTGCTCCCGCCCGGCTGCGCGGCGCCCAGCGCATCCGGGAGGAAGAAGCCGAGTGAGCGGACCGGCCAAGCAGGTGCGGGGCCAGCAGTTGAGAGGAAGGGCCGCGAGGCTCTCCGAACTGATGCCCTCCGGGCCCCCGCAGGCGGCCCGCGCCCCCTTCGTGCTGCTGGTCGTGGTGCTGCTCGGCGGCGGACTGATCTGTCTGCTGATGCTGAACTCGGCTCTCAACGAGGGCTCGTTCAGGCTGAACGACCTCAAGAAGCAGACCACCGAGCTCACCGACGAGCAGCAGGCCCTCCAGCGCGACGTCGACGACCGCTCGGCCCCCGGCGCCCTGGAGCGCAGGGCCCGTGAGCTCGGCATGGTTCCCGGCGGCCCCCCGGCCTTCCTCGGCCCGGACGGAAAGGTCCGTGGCGAGCCGAGCGAGGCCCCGCCGCCGGAGCAGGCCGCCGAGCCCGTGACACCGCAACGTGCCCCCGTCGTACCGTCGTCGCCCGTGAACTCGCAGGCCCCCTCCGCGTCCCGGGCCCCGTCCTCGACCCACTCCGCCCCCACCCCGCCGGCAGCCGCCGGAACGTCTTCGCCCGTACGGCAGACCCCGACGACCTCCGGCAGGTGACGCAGTGCCCCCGACGAAGGAACCACCGCGCCGAAGGATCCCCGCGCCGGGCCGCCCGGCCGCCCGGCGGCCCGCCGCCCGCCCCGCCACCAAGGCCAAGACGCTCCGGCTCGGCAGCCCCAAGCCCCGGCTGCGGCTGGTCAGCCTCGGGCTCGCGCTGGTGATGCTGGCCTTCGTCGTACGGCTGTTCCAGGTGCAGGCCGTCGACGCGGCCACGTACACCGACAAGGCCGAACGGCAGCGCCAGGCCCGGCACACCCTGACCGCCGAGCGCGGCGAGATCACCGACCGCAGCGGCATCGCGCTCGCCACCAGCGTCGACGCGCACGACATCACCGCCGACCCCTGGCTGTACACCCCGGGGCAGGCCAAGATCGCGGACGCGCCGCAGCAGGCCGCCGCGATCCTCGCCCCGATCCTCGGCAGGCCGCCCGCCGAACTGGCGAAGAAGCTCTCCACACCCAAAACGCGGTACGTGGTGCTGGCCCGCCGTCAGACCCCGCAGGTCTGGAAGCAGATCAAGGACCTCAAGAGCGTGTACGGGGACCGGGCCGCCGCCGCCAACAAGCGCAAGCCCGAATCGGCCGTCAACCTCCTCGGCGGCATCCTCCAGGAGCCCAGCAGCACCCGCGTCTACCCCAACGGGGACCTGGCCGCCGGGATACTGGGTTACGTGAACGCGGCGGGCCGCGGCGCGGGCGGCCTGGAGGTCCAGCTCGACAAGGAACTCGCGGGCCGGGACGGCGAGGTCACCTTCGCCCAGGCGAACGGCCGCCGGGTGCCCACGGCGGGCGGCAACGAGACCCCCGCCGTGCCCGGCTCCGACATCGAGCTCACCATCGACCGCGACATCCAGTGGGCCGCGCAGAGCGCCATCGAGACACAGGTCAAGAAGTCCAAGGCGGACCGCGGTTACGTCATGGTGCAGGACACGCAGACCGGCGAGGTCCTCGCCATGGCCAACGCGCCCGGCTTCGACCCCAACGACCTCTCCCGGGCGAGCTCGGCCGCGATGGGCAACGCCGCCCTCCAGGACGCGTACGAGCCGGGCTCCACCTCCAAGATCATGTCGATGGCCGCCGTCCTGGAGGAGAAGACCGCCACCCCCGCCACCCACGTGGTGGTCCCCAACCGGCTCAAGCGGGGCGACCGGCTGTTCAAGGACGACGTCGACCACCCGACCTGGAACCTCACCCTCAACGGGGTCCTGGCCAAGTCCTCCAACATCGGCACCATCCTGGCCACCGGACAGCTCGGCGCCACCCAGCCCGAGTCGAACCGGATCCTCCACTCGTACCTGACGAAGTTCGGCATGGGCCGGCGCAGCGGTCTCGGCTTCCCCGGCGAGACGTCCGGGATCCTGGCCCCGGCGGACCGGTGGAGCACCTCGCAGCAGTACACGATCCCGTTCGGCCAGGGGCTCTCGATCAACGCGATGCAGGCCGCCTCCGTGTACTCCACGATCGCCAACGGGGGAGTGCGGATCGAACCCACCCTCGTACGCGGTACGAAGGGCCCGGACGGGCGCTTCACGCCCGCCCCCGCCCCGAAGAAGACCCGGGTGGTCAGCGGGCCGACGGCCAGGACCCTGGCCAAGATGCTGGAGTCGGTCGTCGACGACGAGGAGGGCACCGGGACCAAGGCACGCATCCCCGGCTACCGGGTCGGCGGCAAGACCGGCACGTCCAACCGGGTGGATCCCGAGACGGGCCGCTACAAGGGCTACACGGCGTCCTTCGCCGGCTTCGCGCCCGCCGACAAGCCGCGGATCACCGTGTACTGCGCCATCCAGAACCCCACGCAGGGCAGTTACTTCGGCGGACAGATCTGCGGCCCGATCTACAAGCAGGTGATGGAGTTCGCCCTGAAGACCCGCCAGGTCGCCCCGACCGGCGGCGCACCCGCCAGACTCCCGGTCTCCTTCACTCCGGGCTCCTGAACATCACCCCGGGCTCCTGAAGCCGCAATTCCGGCCGAGGGCCGGGCGCGACACTCCCGCCGGGGACCTGTCCCGGACTTCCGGCCGAATGGCCGGATCCCGCCCCTGGCCGGGGGCGGGACCCCGCACCGGCAGGGCCCGGCCCGCGGGCCCGGCGCGGCCCCCGGACCCGGGCCCGCCCTGCCACCGCGCCGGGATCCGCCCGGCTCCCGCACCGGAATCCGGCCGGGGCCGGCCGCCCGGATCCGCGGACCGCCACCACATTCCCCCGTACCGAAGCGGAAACCCTCAGTGACAACCCTCACCAACGACTCCGGAAAACGGGTTGCGCAGGCCCCCTGCTTTCGCCCGGAGCCCGGTCCGCCGGGTACGCTCACCGCCGTGCCACACGCTGATCAGTCCCAAACCACCCAGAAGGACGCCCCGGTGAACTACCCCGGAGCGCCCAGGCCGGACCGGGTCCGCCCGACGACCCTCGGGGAGCTGGCCGAACGGCTGGGCATCGCGTCCCCAGGACCCGGGGAGACCACCGGAATCACCCACGACTCCCGCGCGGTCCGCCCCGGCGACATCTACGCGGCCCTGCCCGGCGCCCGCTTCCACGGCGCCGACTTCGCCTCGCAGGCCGCCGAGCTCGGCGCCGCCGCGGTCCTCACCGACCCGGCGGGCGCCGAACGTGCCGCCGCGACCGGGCTGCCCGTGCTCGCCGTCGAGAACCCGCGCGCCCGCATGGGCCAGCTCGCCGCCGACATCTACGGCAACCCCGGTCTCGACCTGCTCCAGATCGGCATCACCGGAACCTCGGGCAAGACCACCACCGCGTACCTCGTGGAGGGCGGTCTGAAGGCCGCGGGAGACCTCCCCGGGCTCATCGGCACGGTCGAGATGCGGATCGGCGACGAGCGCATCAAGTCCGAGCGGACCACCCCCGAGGCCACCGACCTCCAGGCCCTGTTCGCGGTGATGCGCGAACGCGGCGTGAAGTCGGTCGCCATGGAGGTCTCCAGCCACGCCCTGGTGCTCGGCCGGGTGGACGCCTGCGTCTTCGACGTCGCCGTCTTCAACAACCTGAGCCCCGAGCACATGGAGTTCCACTCCGGCATGGAGGACTACTTCCAGGCGAAGGCCATGCTCTTCACCCCGGAGCGGTCCAGGCTCGGTGTCCTGAACTTCGACGACGAGTACGGCCGCAGGCTGGTCACCGAGGCCACCGTGCCGGTGATCACGTTCTCCGCCGAAGGCCACCCGGACGCCGACTGGCGCGCCGAGAAGGTCGAGGTCGGCCCGCAGTCCAGCACGTTCACCGTGACCGGGCCGCAGGGCGAGCACCTGCGCGCCACCGCGCCGCTGCCCGGCCCGTTCAACGTCGCCAACACCCTCGCCGCGATCGTCACCCTGGCCGCCGCCGGGTACGACCCGCAGACCGCCGCCGACGGCATCGCCGCCGTTCCCGGCGTGCCGGGCCGGCTGGAGCGCGTCGACGCGGGCCAGGACTTCCTCGCCGTCGTCGACTACGCCCACAAGACGGACGCCGTCGAATCGGTGCTGCGCGCCCTGCGCAAGGTCACCGAGGGCGAGTTGCACATCGTGCTCGGCTGCGGCGGCGACCGCGACCGGCAGAAGCGCGGCGCCATGGGCGCGGCCGCCGCACGCCTCGCCGACACCGCCGTACTGACCTCGGACAACCCCCGCTCCGAGGACCCCCTCGCGATCCTCGCGACCATGCTCGCGGGCGCCGCCGAGGTGCCGGCCCACCAGCGCGGCGACGTCGCCGTGTTCGAGGACCGGGCCGCCGCCATCGCCGAGGCCGTCGCCCGCGCCAAGACCGGTGACACCGTCCTCGTGGCGGGCAAGGGCCACGAACAGGGCCAGGACATCGCCGGAGTGATCCGCCCCTTCGACGACCGCAAGGTGCTGCGCGACGCCATCGAGCGCCGCCGGCACGAGATGGGATGAAGCAGTGATCGCCCTCTCCCTCGCCGAGATCGCCGACCTCGTCCACGGGCAGCCGCACGACATACCGGACAGTGCGGTCACCGTCACCGGTCCTGTCGTGATCGACTCCCGGCAGGTCGGCCCCGGCAGCCTCTTCGCCGCGTACGTCGGTGAACGCGTCGACGGCCACGACTACGCGCAGCGCGCCGTGCAGGCGGGCGCGGTGGCCGTCCTGGCCACCCGCCCCGTCGGGGTGCCCGCGATCGTCGTGCCCGACGTGACCGAGGCGCTCGGCGCACTCGCCCGCGCCGTCGTCGACCGCCTGGGCACCGACGTCGTCGCCCTCACCGGCTCCGCGGGCAAGACCAGCACCAAGGACCTGGTCGCCCAGCTCCTGGCGCGCAAGGCCCCCACCGTCTACACGGAGGGCAGCCTCAACAACGAGATCGGCCTGCCCCTCACCGCCCTGCGGACCGCCGAGGACACCCGGCACCTGGTCCTGGAGATGGGCGCCCGCGGCATCGGCCACATCCGGTACCTGACCGAGCTGGTCCCGCCGCGCGTCGGCGTGGTGCTCAACGTCGGGACCGCGCACGTCGGCGAGTTCGGCAGCCGCGAGAACATCGCGGTGGCCAAGGGCGAGCTGGTCGAGTCGCTGCCCGCCGAGGGGGTCGCCGTGCTGAACGCGGACGACCCGCTGGTACGCGAGATGGCTTCGCGCACCAAGGCGCGCGTCCTGTACTTCGGCGAGTCCGAGAGCGCCGACGTACGCGCCTCCGCGGTGCACCTCACCGAGGACGGCCGCCCGTCCTTCACGCTCCACACACCCTCCGGGTGCAGTGACGTGACCATGCGGCTGTACGGTGAGCACCACGTGTCGAACGCGCTCGCCGCGGCCGCCGTCGCCCATGAGCTGGGCCTGTCCGCCGACGAGATCGCCGAGGCGCTCTCCGGGGCGGGGTCCCTCTCCCGGTGGCGCATGGAGGTCACCGAGCGGCCCGACGGCGTGACGGTTGTCAACGACGCCTACAACGCGAACCCCGAATCCATGCGAGCCGCCCTGCGCGCGCTCGTGTCCATGGGCAAGGGGCGGCGTACGTGGGCGGTGCTCGGCCAGATGGCCGAACTCGGGGACACCTCGCTCGTCGAGCACGACGCGGTCGGACGGCTCGCCGTCCGGCTCAACGTCAGCAAGCTCGTGGCAGTCGGGGGCAGGGAAGCGTCCTGGCTGCAACTGGGCGCCTATAACGAGGGTTCGTGGGGTGAGGAGTCGGTGCACGTGTCCGACACGCAGGCGGCGATCGACCTGTTGCGCGGGGAACTGCGGCCGGGAGACGTCGTGCTGGTGAAGGCATCCAGGTCGGTCGGTCTCGAATCGGTCGCCCAGGCACTGCTCGAACCCGCCACCGAGGGTGAGGTCGCAGGCGCATGAGCCAGATCCTCTTCGCAGGGGCCATCGGCCTCTTCCTGACGCTCATCGGCACACCGCTGCTGATCAAGCTGCTCGCCCGCAAGGGCTACGGGCAGTTCATCCGCGACGACGGGCCCCGCGGCCACCACGGCAAGCGCGGTACGCCGACGATGGGCGGCATCGCCTTCATCCTGGCCACGCTCATCGCGTACGCCCTGACGAAGGTGCTGACCTCCAGTCAGCCCACCCTGTCCGGCGGGCTGGTGCTGTTCCTGATGGCGGGCATGGGCCTGGTCGGGTTCCTCGACGACTACATCAAGATCGTCAAGCAGCGCTCGCTGGGTCTGCGCGCCAAGGCCAAGATGCTCGGCCAGCTGATCGTCGGCATCGCCTTCGCGGTGCTCTCGCTCAACTTCGCCGACGCCCGCGGCCAGACCCCGGCGTCCGACCGGCTGTCCTTCGTCACGGACTTCGGCTGGGCGATCACGCCCGTGCTGTTCGTGGTGTGGGCACTGTTCATGATCCTCGCGATGTCCAACGGCGTGAACCTCACCGACGGCCTCGACGGACTGGCCACCGGCGCCTCCGTGATGGTCTTCGGCGCGTACACCTTCATCGGGCTGTGGCAGTTCCAGGAGTCCTGCGCCAACGCGACGAGCCTCACCAACCCCAACGCGTGTTTCGAGGTACGGGACCCACTGGACCTCGCGGTCGTGGCCTCCGCGCTGATGGGCTCCTGCTTCGGCTTCCTGTGGTGGAACACCTCGCCCGCCAAGATCTTCATGGGCGACACCGGCTCGCTGGCACTCGGCGGCGCCCTCGCCGGCCTCGCGATCTGCTCGCGCACCGAGCTGCTGATGGCCATCCTCGGCGGGCTCTTCGTCCTCATCACCATGTCGGTGGTCATCCAGGTCGGCTCGTTCAAGATGACCGGCAAGCGGGTCTTCCGGATGGCGCCACTGCAGCACCACTTCGAACTCAAGGGGTGGTCCGAGGTCCTTGTGGTGGTCCGCTTCTGGATCATCCAGGGCATGTGCGTGATCGTCGGCCTCGGTCTCTTCTACGCAGGATGGGCAGCGGGCAAGTGACCTCCCGGGACACCTGGAACGGCAAGCACGTCACCGTCGCCGGCCTCGGCGTGAGCGGCGTCAGCGCCGCCCGCGCCCTGGCCGGCCTCGGCGCCCGCGTCACCGTCGTCGACGGCGGCGACAGCGGCGCCCACCGGACCCGCGCGGCGGAGCTGGAGGCCGACGGCGTCGCCGTGCGCCTCGGCGACGCGGACAGCCTCCCCGAGGGGACCGCCCTGGTCGTCACCTCACCCGGCTGGAAGCCCTCCAGCCACCTCTTCGCACACGCCGCGGCTGCGGGCGTCGACGTGGTGGGCGACGTCGAGATCGCCTGGCAACTGCGCGGCCCCGGCGCCGCGCCCTGGCTCGCGATCACCGGCACCAACGGCAAGACCACCACCACGCAGATGCTCGCGTCGATCCTCTCCGCGGCCGGCCTGCGCACCGCCGCCGTCGGCAACATCGGCACCCCGATCATCGACGTGGTCCTTCAGGGCGAGAAGTACGACGTCCTCGCCGTCGAGCTCTCCAGCTACCAGCTGCACTGGGCGCCCTCCCTGCGCGCGCACTCCGCGGCCGTCCTCAACCTGGCGCCCGACCACCTCGACTGGCACGGCTCCATGGACGCCTACGCCGCCGACAAGGGCCGCGTCTACGAGGGCAACCAGGTCGCCTGCGTCTACAACGCCGCCGACCCCGCCACCGAGCACCTGGTCCGCGAGGCCGACGTCGAGGAGGGCTGCCGCGCGATCGGCTTCACCCTCGCCACCCCCGGCCCCTCCCAGCTGGGCATCGTCGACGGCATCCTGGTCGACCGCGCCTTCGTCACCAACCGGCAGAAGAACGCCCAGGAGCTCGCCGAGGTCTCCGACGTGCGCCCCGCCGCCCCGCACAACCTCGCCAACGCCCTCGCGGCCGCCGCGCTGGCCCGTGCCTACGGCGTGGAGCCCGCGGCCGTACGGGACGGTCTGCGCGCCTTCCGGCCGGACGCGCACCGCATCGAGCACGTCGCGGACGTCGCCGGCGTCGCGTACGTCGACGACTCCAAGGCCACCAACACGCATGCTGCCGAGGCGTCCCTGGCCGCGTACGACTCCATCGTCTGGATCGCCGGGGGGCTCGCCAAGGGCGCCACCTTCGACGAGACGGTGAAGAAGTCCGCGAAGCGCCTGCGTGGCGTCGTACTGATCGGCGCGGAGCGTGCTCTCATCCGCGAAGCCCTGGCGCGACACGCGCCCGAGGTGCCGGTGGTCGACCTCGACCGGACCGACACTGGGGCGATGTCGGCGGCGGTCCGCGAAGCGGCTGCACTCGCGGGGCCCGGGGACACGGTGCTGATGGCCCCGGCCTGCGCCTCGATGGACATGTTCGCCAACTACAACAAGCGCGGCGAGGCCTTCGCCGACGCCGTACGCGAACTGGCTGAGACCCGGCCGTAGCAACCGCCCCAGGCGCCGCGCCCCGGCTCATCAGCGCAACTGTTGTCGGAGGGGACCATCGAGATGCCGGCCACGGCCAGAAGAACGTCAGGCACCCGCCCCGCCGCCCCGCGCGGCCGGGCGACGGTGAGCCGTCCGCGCGGCCCCGGCGGTCCCCGCAAGCTGTACGAGCAGCTCCGCAGGGCCTGGGACCGGCCGCTGACGGCGTACTACGTGATCCTCGGCAGCGCGCTGCTCATCACCGGGCTCGGCCTGGTGATGGTCTACTCCGCGTCGATGATCAAGGCGCTCCAGCTCAACCTGGTCAGCTCGTACTTCTTCCGCAAGCAGTTCCTGGCCGCGCTGATCGGCGCCGTTCTCCTGCTCGCCGCGGCCCGGATGCCGGTCAAGCTGCACCGCGCGCTCTCCTACCCGCTGCTGGCGGGCACGGTCTTCCTGATGGCGCTGGTCCAGGTCCCCGGGATAGGGCACGCGGTCGGCGGCAACCAGAACTGGATCTCGCTGGGCGGCCCCTTCCAGCTCCAGCCGAGCGAGTTCGGCAAGCTCGCGCTGGTCCTGTGGGGCGCCGACCTGCTGGCCCGCAAGCAGGACAAGCACCTGCTGGCCCAGTGGAAGCACATGCTGGTCCCGCTGGTGCCGGTCGCCTTCATGCTGCTCGGGCTGATCATGCTCGGCGGGGACATGGGCACGGCGATCATCCTCACCGCGATCCTCTTCGGGCTGCTGTGGCTGGCGGGTGCGCCGACCCGGCTGTTCGCCGGGGTCCTCGGCTTCGCCGGATTCCTGGGCTTCGTCCTGGTGAAGACCAGCTCCAACCGGATGGCCCGGCTCGACTGCGTACTCAGCACGGAGATGGGCCCCGAGGGGCAGTGCCAGCAGGCGGTGCACGGAATCTACGCGCTCGCGTCCGGCGGCTGGTTCGGATCCGGGCTGGGCGCGAGTGTGGAAAAATGGGGCCAACTCCCGGAGCCGCACAACGACTTCATCTTCGCCATCACAGGTGAGGAACTGGGTCTGGCGGGCACGCTGTCGGTACTCGCCCTGTTCGCGGCCCTAGGCTATGCGGGTATCCGCGTGGCCGGACGCACGGAGGACCCCTTCGTGAGGTACGCAGCGGGAGGTGTGACCACCTGGATCATGGCGCAGGCCACGATCAACATCGGTGCGGTGCTCGGCCTGTTGCCGATCGCCGGGGTCCCGCTCCCGCTGTTCTCGTACGGGGGCTCGGCCCTGCTGCCGACCATGTTCGCCGTGGGGTTGCTGATCGCCTTCGCGCGTCAGGACCCGGCGGCGCGGGCCGCACTGGCCATGAGGCGGCCCGGGACGAGATGGAAAACGATGAGACGGCGCGTCAAGAAGCGTCCGTCCGGAGAGCGGTGAATTTCGGTGCATGTCGTACTCGCCGGTGGGGGGACCGCCGGCCACATCGAGCCCGCGCTCGCCCTCGCGGACGCCCTGCGCAGGCAGGACCCCACCGTGGGGATCACGGCGCTCGGCACGGAACGGGGGCTGGAGACCAGGCTCGTACCCGAACGCGGCTACGAGTTGGGTCTCATCCCCGCCGTGCCGCTGCCGCGCAAGCCCACGCCCGAGCTGATCACCGTCCCCGGACGGCTGCGCGGCACCATCAAGGCCGCCGAGCAGATCCTGGAGCGCACCAAGGCGGACTGCGTCGTCGGCTTCGGCGGCTACGTGGCGCTGCCCGGCTACCTCGCGGCCAAGCGCCTCGGCGTGCCGATCATCGTGCACGAGGCCAACGCCAGGCCGGGCCTCGCCAACAAGATCGGCTCGCGGTACGCGGCGGCGGTCGCGGTCTCCACGCCCGACAGCAAACTGCGTAACGCCCGGTACATCGGCATCCCGCTGCGCCGCACCATCGCCACCCTCGACCGGGCCGCCGTACGCCCGCAGGCACGCGCCGCGTTCGGGCTCGACCCGAACCTGCCGACGCTGCTGGTCTCCGGCGGCTCGCAGGGTGCCCGCCGGCTCAACGAGGTGGTCCAGCAGGCCGCCCCGTACCTCCAGCGGGCAGGCATCCAGATCCTGCACGCGGTCGGCCCGAAGAACGAACTGCCGCGCGTGGACAACATGCCCGGAATGCCGCCCTACATCCCGGTACCGTACGTGGACCGGATGGACCTGGCGTACGCGGCGGCCGACATGATGCTCTGCCGTGCGGGCGCCATGACCGTCGCCGAGCTCTCCGCCGTCGGGCTGCCCGCCGCCTACGTCCCGCTGCCCATCGGCAACGGTGAACAGCGGCTCAACGCCCAGCCGGTGGTCAACGCGGGCGGCGGACTGCTGGTGGACGACGCGGCCCTGACCCCCGAGTGGGTCCAGGGCAACGTCCTGCCGGTGCTCGCCGATCCGCACCGGCTGTACGAGATGTCGCGCGCGGCCGCCGAGTTCGGCCGCCGGGACGCCGACGAGCTTCTCGTCGGCATGGTTTACCAGGCGATCGCAGAACGCCGGGCCGGCTGACCGGCCCCCGACGCAGGAGGCGACACCCACGTGGCCGGACCGACGACCCGCGAACGCGGCAGCGACGAGAAGTCGGGCCCGGCCGCGCCCCGGCCGCCCCGCAAGGAACGCGGGGACGGGCGGCGGCGGATCTCCGTCGGCCGCCCGGTGGTTCTCGCGCTCGCCCTTTCGGTACTGCTCGCCGGTGGCGCGGTCTGGGCGCTGTACGGCTCCGAATGGCTGCGGGTGGAGCAGGTGAAGGCCAGCGGGACCCGGGCCCTGACACCCGACGAGGTGGTCGCCGCCGCCGCGGTCGTGACCGGGGTACCGATGATTTCCGTCGACACGGGAGCCATCGAGGACCGGCTCCGCGAACAATTGCCCCGGATCGACACGATCGACGTGGTCCGGTCGTGGCCGCACGGAATCGGTCTCAAAGTGACGGAGCGAAAGCCCGTGCTCCTCATCGAGAAGGACGCGAAGTTCACCGAAGTGGACCGGGAAGGTGTGCGGTTCGCCACTGTGACGAAAGCTCCTGCCGGGGTACCTGTTCTCGAACTGGCGGCACAGCGCTCCCCGAGCCTGCGTCGCTTCGGTGAACAGCGGCTGCTGGACGAGGCGGTGCGCGTCACCGTTGAGCTTCCGACGGCCCTGGCCCGTAACCTGACGGCGGTGAAAGTGACTTCGTTCGACTCGATCACCCTGGGACTCGGCCGCGGCCGAACTGCCTTCTGGGGCAGTGGCGAGGAGGGTGCGGCCAAGTCGCGCGCGCTGCTCGCTCTCATGAAAGCGGCACCCGAAGCGGGACACTTCGACGTAAGTGCCCCCACCGCCCCGGCGGCGAGCGGGAGTTGACGGCCATTCGGCCAGGCCAGCCCCCTGGTTGGTCATCGATATGGGTGATCACATAGGGTGAAAAGAAAAACGGGAGGTTCGGCGTGTTCGTTGAACGCGCACCACTTGTCGACTTAGTGTCCTGTTCGGAAGAGTCCAAGGAACAGACACACTGGTAACCCTAAACTTCAGCGTTAGGGTTCGGGTCGGCGTTCGGACCGTCCCAAATCGGCATCAGTCGTCGCGGCGCTGCAAACTCCGTGGCGGCACGTAAATCGAGGCGAGAGGCCTTCGACGTGGCAGCACCGCAGAACTACCTCGCAGTCATCAAGGTCATCGGTGTCGGCGGCGGTGGTGTCAATGCCATCAACCGGATGATCGAGGTCGGTCTCAAGGGCGTCGAGTTCATCGCGATCAACACCGACGCGCAAGCGCTGTTGATGAGCGACGCCGACGTCAAGCTGGACGTCGGCCGTGAACTCACCCGAGGCCTTGGCGCCGGCGCCAACCCGGACGTCGGCCGGAAGGCGGCAGAGGACCACCGCGAAGAGATCGAAGAGGTCCTCAAGGGGGCCGACATGGTCTTCGTGACGGCAGGCGAAGGCGGTGGCACCGGAACCGGTGGCGCCCCCGTCGTCGCCAACATCGCCCGCTCGCTGGGCGCCCTGACGATCGGTGTGGTCACCCGCCCGTTCACCTTCGAGGGCCGGCGGCGCGCGAACCAGGCGGAGGACGGCATCGCCCAGCTCCGCGAAGAGGTCGACACCCTCATCGTCATTCCCAACGACCGGCTGCTGTCGATCAGCGACCGTCAGGTCTCGGTCCTGGACGCCTTCAAGTCGGCCGACCAGGTCCTGCTGTCCGGTGTCCAGGGCATCACCGACCTGATCACCACCCCGGGCCTGATCAACCTCGACTTCGCCGACGTCAAGTCGGTCATGTCCGAGGCCGGTTCGGCGCTCATGGGCATCGGCTCGGCGCGCGGCGACGACCGCGCGGTGGCGGCGGCGGAGATGGCGATCTCCTCGCCGCTCCTCGAAGCCTCCATCGACGGCGCCCGCGGGGTGCTGCTCTCCATCTCCGGCGGATCCGACCTCGGTCTCTTCGAGATCAACGAGGCGGCCCAGCTGGTCAGCGAGGCGGCCCACCCGGAGGCGAACATCATCTTCGGCGCCGTCATCGACGACGCCCTGGGCGACGAGGTACGGGTCACCGTGATCGCCGCCGGGTTCGACGGCGGTCAGCCGCCGGCCCGGCGCGAGAACGTGCTCGGCGCGGGAGCGGGCAAGCGCGAGGAGGCGGCCCCGGCCACGCGCCCGGCCCCGGAGCCCACGCGGGCGAGCGGCATCGGGTCCGTCCCGGTGCGCGAGGAGGCCCCGGCCCCGGCCGAGCAGCCCGCACCGGTCAACGAGGCACCGGCCCCGCCGGCTTCCCCGCACGTCCCGCCGGCCCGCCCGTCCTACGCGGACAGCGCGGCCGAGGAGCTGGACGTACCGGACTTCCTGAAGTAGTCCGGAAGCCTTCAGTGATACAGCGGTACGACGACGAGAACGGCGCGCACTTCGCCTTCACCGACAGGTGGGGCGGGGTGAGCGCCGTTCCGTACGAGCAGCTCAATCTCGGCGGGGCGGTCGGCGACGACCCCGGCGCGGTACGCAGCAACCGCCGGCTCGCGGCGGAGTCCCTGGGGCTCGACGCGGCCGGTGTGGTGTGGATGAACCAGGTGCACGGGCGGGACGTCGCGGTGGTCGAGGGGCCCTGGGCCCCGGGCGCCGAAATTCCCCCGGCCGACGCGGTCGTGAGTGCCCGTCGGGGACTCGCCCTCGCGGTGCTCACCGCGGACTGCACCCCCGTGCTGCTGGCCGACCCGGTCGCCGGAGTCGTCGCGGCGGCCCACGCGGGACGGCCCGGAATGCTGGCGGGGGTGGTGCCCGCCGCGGTGCGGGCAATGGTCACGCTCGGCGCCGAGCCCGCTCGTACCCGGGCCTGGACGGGCCCCTCGGTCTGCGGGCGCTGTTACGAGGTGCCCGAACAGATGCGCGCGGACGCCGCCGCGATCGAACCTGCCTGCTGGGCCGAGACGAGCTGGGGGACCCCGGCGGTCGACGTCACCGCGGGAGTGCACGCCCAGCTCGCGGCCCTCGGGGTGCGGTCGCGGTCGCGCTCGCCGGTGTGCACACGCGAGTCGGGCGACCACTTCTCCTACCGGCGGGACCGCACCACGGGACGGCTCGCCGGCTATGTCTGGTTGGACGGGTAGGACATGACGGACCGTACGGAACGCGCGGAGGCCTCCGGGCCCTCGGCGCGCAAGGAGCAGCTCGCGGCGAACCTGGCGCGGGTGGAGGAACGTATCTCTGCCGCGTGCGCCGCGGTCGGGCGCGCACGCGCGGAGGTGACCCTGATCGTGGTCACCAAGACCTACCCGGCGAGCGACGTACGGCTGCTGGCCGAGCTCGGGGTGCGCCATGTCGCCGAGAACCGCGACCAGGACGCGGCCCCCAAGGCTGCCGAGTGTGCCGATCTGCCGTTGACCTGGCACTTCGTCGGTCAGTTGCAGACCAACAAGGTGCGCTCGGTGGTCGGTTACGCGGCCGAGGTGCAGTCCGTGGACCGCCTCAAGCTGGTCGGTTCGCTGTCCGCCGCTGCCGTGCGGGCCGAGCGCGAGGTCGGCTGTCTGCTCCAGGTGGCCCTGGACGCCGAGGTGGGCGGACGCGGTGAGAGGGGCGGCGTCTCCCCCGCCGGGGTGGAGGAGTTGGCCGCCGCGGTGGCCGCCGCCGAAGGGCTCAGGCTGGACGGCCTGATGACCGTCGCTCCCCTCTCCGGGGCCTACGCCGGGCGCCCGGGGGCCGCTTTCGCCGCGCTGACGGAAATCTCGTCCCGCCTGCGCACGGCACATCCGGCTGCCACCATGGTGTCTGCGGGGATGAGTGCGGATCTGGATGAGGCGGTGGCTGCCGGTGCGACACATGTGCGCGTCGGCACTGCGGTACTCGGCCTCCGCCCTCCCCTCGGGTAACGTCGCGAAGCAGTCGGACCACAGCAGAAAATATGGTCATCCCCACTATTCGGGGGCAGACCCAGTGGATCGCGGGCACTTGGTGACGAGGCCGATCCACCACAGAGCGGAGGACTCAGGAAATGGCCGGCGCTATGCGCAAGATGGCGGTCTACCTCGGCCTCGTGGAGGACGATGGGTACGACGGCCGGGGCTTCGACCCCGACGACGACTTCGAGCCCGAGCCGGAGCCGGAGCGTGACCACCGCCGCCACCAGCCCCCGCACCAGGTCGAGCGGGAGCGGGACGAACCGGTACGAGTGGTGCAGCCCCCGGCCCCCCGCGAGCCCGTTCAGCTTCCGGCGGAAAGCGGACGACCTGCGCGAATCGCCCCCGTGGCGTCCATCACACCTGAACGACCGAGCCTGGAGAAGAACGCACCGGTGATCATGCCCAAGGTCGTGTCCGAGCGGGAGCCCTACCGCATCACCACGCTGCACCCCCGGACCTACAACGAGGCCCGTACCATCGGGGAACACTTCCGCGAGGGCACGCCGGTGATCATGAATCTCACGGAGATGGACGACACGGACGCGAAGCGACTTGTCGACTTTGCCGCGGGACTCGTCTTCGGTCTGCATGGCAGCATTGAGCGAGTGACGCAGAAGGTGTTCCTGTTGTCGCCTGCTAACGTCGATGTCACGGCGGAGGACAAGGCCCGTATCGCAGAGGGCGGTTTCTTCAACCAGAGCTGACAGAGCCGAGAGCAACACAACCGGACACAACCGGCCTTGAGGCCGGACCGAGGCGAGAGCCAGGGGAGAGGGACGCAGGGGAATGGGCATCGCACTGGACGTGATCTACATCGCGCTGATGTGCTTCCTCGTCGTGCTGATCTTCCGGCTCGTCATGGACTACGTGTTTCAGTTCGCGCGCTCCTGGCAACCCGGCAAGGCGATGGTGGTCGTTCTTGAGGCCACTTACACTGTCACCGATCCACCGCTCAAGCTTCTGCGGCGGTTCATTCCGCCGCTGCGTCTCGGGGGCGTGGCACTCGACCTGTCCTTCTTCGTTCTGATGATCATCGTCTACATCCTGATCAGTGTTGTGAACAACATTGGGCGCGGGATGTGAGCGATACGGTCTTGCCGACTGCCGACGACTACGTAGAGGTGAAGAAGAGATGCCGCTGACCCCCGAGGACGTGCGGAACAAGCAGTTCACGACCGTCCGCCTTCGAGAAGGCTACGACGAGGACGAGGTTGACGCCTTCCTCGACGAGGTCGAGTCCGAGCTGACCCGTCTGCTCCGCGAGAACGAGGACCTGCGGGCCAAGCTCGCCGCAGCGACCCGTGCGGCCGCGCAGAACCAGCAGCAGCAGGGCATGCGCAAGCCGGAGCCGCAGGACAACCGTCCCGGTGGACCGGGCGCGCCCGTCCCCGCGGCCATATCCGGACCGCCTCAGCAGCAGCAACAGCAGCAGCCGCCCCAGCAGCAGATGCAGCAGCAGGGTGGACCGCTCCAGCTCCCGGCCGGCCCCGGTGGCCACGGCCCCGGCCCGCAGCAGGGCCAGCACGGTCCCGGTCCGATGGGCCAGGGTCCGATGCAGGGCCAGCACGGTCCGGGCCCGATGGGTCAGAACCCCATGCAGCAGGGTGGCCCCATGGGCCAGCAGCAGGGCATGGGCCAGGGCCCGATGGGCGGCCCCATGGGCCAGCCCCCGATGCAGCAGCAGCCGCCGCAGCAGATGCAGCAGCCCGGTGGGGACAGCGCCGCGCGCGTGCTCTCGCTGGCGCAGCAGACCGCCGACCAGGCGATCGCGGAGGCCCGTTCCGAGGCCAACAAGATCGTCGGCGAGGCTCGTTCGCGTGCCGAGGGTCTGGAGCGGGACGCCCGCGCCAAGGCGGACGCGCTGGAGCGGGACGCGCAGGAGAAGCACCGTGTCGCCATGGGCTCGCTGGAGTCCGCCCGCGCGACGCTGGAGCGCAAGGTCGAGGACCTGCGCGGCTTCGAGCGCGAGTACCGTACGCGGCTGAAGTCCTACCTGGAGTCGCAGCTGCGTCAGCTGGAGACCCAGGCGGACGACTCGCTGGCTCCGCCGCGGACCCCGGCGACGGCTTCGCTGCCGCCGGCTCCGCAGATGAGTAACTCGATGGCTCCTGCCGGTGCTTCGTCGATGGGGCACTCGATGGGTGGCAACCCTTCGATGGGTGCGCCGTCCTCGATGGGCAACGGCCCGGCCAACGGCGCTCCGTCCTACGGCGGCCAGCAGCAGATGACGCCGGCGATGACCCAGCCGATGGCGCCGGTGCGGCCGCAGGGCCAGCAGCCGATGCAGCAGGCGCCTTCGCCGATGCGTGGGTTCCTGATCGACGAGGACGACAACTGAGGCGGTTGGTGCGCGTGATGAGCGCGTAGCCGTCGGCAGGCTGGGGGCGGGCCCTGGGACCATTCGGTCCCAGGGCCCGCCCTTTTGCCGTGGGCGGCCGGGTGGGTGGCGATCGGCCGTGCGAACCGTCGCGGGACGAGCGGTCGCGGGGCGGGCCGGTCGGGGGACGTGGCGCTCCGCGCAAGGGGCCGCCCTGTTGCCCACCCGTCCCGCCCCCGGGGGGCGGCCCCGCTGCCCAAGGGGGCTGGGAGGGGGAGGGAAGGGGCGGCCCCGCTGCCCGAGGGGGCTGGGGGAGGGAGGGGGCAGGCTTTTAGGGGCGCGGGGAACTGCGCGATCAGCCACGACGTGCCCGCACGGATCCGCGCAGCGGGACCCGCAAGGGTGTGTGCAGTGCGACCCGCAAGGGGCGCGTGCAGCGGTACCCGCAAAGGTGAGTGCAGGGCAAGGTGAAGGGCCCGGAGGCTGGGTGCTTCCGGGCCCTTCGGGGTGGGGGCGGGCCTGCTCGCGCGGGGATTGCGCGCGGGTGGCCCGATCCCGGGTCAGACCTTGCGCGAGTGGGCCGACCCCCGGTCAGACCTTGCGCAGGTGGAAGGTCAGGGCGAGAGGCTCGTCCGTGAAGGGGGAGCCGTAGGTGGAGTCCGCGGGGCCCTGGGCGTAGTCCGTGGCCAGGACCTCGTCCGCGATGAGTCCCGCGTGCGCGCAGAGGGCTTCGGCCGTCTCCGGGGACGCAGCGGTCCAACGGACCGCGATGCGGTCGGCGACGTCCAGACCGGAGTTCTTGCGGGCCTCCTGGATCAGGCGGATCGCGTCCCGCGCGAGGCCCGCCTTGCGCAGTTCCGGGGTGAGTTCCAGGTCGAGCGCGACGGTGGCGCCGGAGTCGGACGCCACCGACCAGCCCTCCCGCGGGGTCTCGGTGATGATGACCTCCTCGGGGGTGAGGAGGATCGTCTCGCCGTTCACCACGAGGGGGGCCTCGCCGTCGCGCAGGGCGAGGGAGAGGGCTGCCGCGTCGGCCGCGGCGACCGCCTTCGCCACGTCCTGGACGCCCTTGCCGAACCGCTTGCCCAACGCGCGGAAGTTCGCCTTGGCGGTCGTGTCGACCAGGGAGCCGCCCTCCTCGGAGAGGGAGGCCAGCGAGGAGACGTTGAGCTCCTCGGTGATCTGCGCCCTGAGCTCCGGGGAGAGCGCGGCGAAGCCGTGCGCCGCGACCAGGGCCCGGGAGAGCGGCTGGCGGGTCTTGACGCCCGACTCGGCGCGCGTGGCGCGACCCAGCTCGACCAGGCGGCGTACCAGAGCCATCTGGGTGGAGAGGGCCGGGGCGATCGCCGTGAGGTCGGCCTTCGGCCAGGAGGCGAGGTGGACCGACTCCGGGGCGTCCGGCGTCACCGGCACGACCATGTCCTGCCAGACCCGCTCGGTGAGGAACGGGGTGAGCGGCGCCATCAGGCAGGTGACCGTCTCGACCACGTCGTGCAGGGTGCGCAGGGCCGCCTTGTCGCCCTGCCAGAAGCGGCGGCGCGAGCGGCGCACGTACCAGTTGGAGAGGTCGTCGACGAAGGCGGACAGGAGCTTGCCCGCCTTCTGGGTGTCGTACGACTCCAGGGCGCCGGTGACCTGGTCGACGAGCGCGTTCAGCTCGGACAGCAGCCAGCGGTCGAGGACCGTGCGCTGCGCCGGGGCCGGGTCGGCGGCGCTGGGGGCCCAGCCGGAGGTGCGGGCGTACAGCGCCTGGAAGGCGACCGTGTTCCAGTACGTGAGGAGGGTCTTGCGGACGACCTCCTGGATGGTGCCGTGCCCCACCCGCCTGGCCGCCCACGGGGAGCCGCCGGCCGCCATGAACCAGCGCACCGCGTCCGCGCCGTGCTGGTCCATCAGGGGGATCGGGTCCAGGGTGTTGCCCAGGTGCTTGGACATCTTGCGGCCGTCCTCGGCGAGGATGTGGCCGAGGCACACCACGTTCTCGTAGGAGGACTTGTCGAAGACGAGGGTGCCGACGGCCATCAGCGTGTAGAACCAGCCGCGGGTCTGGTCGATGGCCTCCGAGATGAACTGCGCCGGGTAGCGCTTCTCGAAGATCTCCTTGTTCTTGTACGGGTAACCCCACTGCGCGAACGGCATCGAGCCCGAGTCGTACCAGGCGTCGATGACCTCGGGCACGCGCGTCGCGGTGAGCGAGCAGCCCTCGTGGGTGCAGGGGAAGGTGACGTCGTCGATGAACGGGCGGTGCGGGTCCAGCGCGCTGTGGTCCTCGCCGGACAGCTCGGAGAGCTCGGCGCGGGAGCCGACGCAGGTCAGGTGGTTCTCCTCGCAGCGCCAGATGGGCAGCGGGGTGCCCCAGTAGCGGTTGCGGGACAGCGCCCAGTCGATGTTGTTGTTCAGCCAGTCGCCGAAGCGGCCGTGCTTGACCGTCTCGGGGTACCAGTTGGTCTTCTCGTTCTCTTCGAGGAGACGGTCCTTGACGGCGGTCGTACGGACGTACCAGGACGGCTGCGCGTAGTACAGCAGCGCGGTGTGGCAGCGCCAGCAGTGCGGATAGCTGTGCTCGTACGGGACGTGCCGGAAGAGCAGGCCGCGGGCGTCGAGGTCGGCGGTGAGCGTCTCGTCGGCCTTCTTGAAGAAGACGCCGCCGACGAGCGGGACGTCCTCCTCGAAGGTGCCGTCGGGGCGGACCGGGTTCACGACCGGGAGCCCGTAGGACTTGCAGACGACGAGGTCGTCGGCGCCGAAGGCGGGGGACTGGTGGACGAGGCCGGTGCCGTCCTCGGTGGTGACGTAGTCGGCGTTGACGACGTAGTGCGCGGGGGCCGGGAACTCGACGAGGTCGAAGGGGCGCCGGTAGGTCCAGCGCTCCATCTCGGCGCCGGTGAAGGACTCGCCGGTCGTCGTCCAGCCCTCGCCGAGTGCCTTCTCCAGCAGCGGTTCGGCGACGACCAGCTTCTCCGAGCCGTCCGTGGCGACGACGTAGCGGACCTCCGGGTGGGCGGCGACGGCCGTGTTGGAGACCAGCGTCCAGGGGGTCGTCGTCCAGACCAGGAGCGCCGCCCGGTCCGCCAGGGGGCCGCCGGTCAGCGGGAAGCGGACGAAGACGGACGGGTCGACGACCGTCTCGTAGCCCTGCGCCAGCTCGTGGTCGGAGAGACCGGTGCCGCAGCGGGGGCACCAGGGGGCGACACGGTAGTCCTGGGTGAGGAGGCCCTTGTTGAAGATCTCCTTCAGGGACCACCAGACGGACTCGATGTACTCCGGGTCCATCGTGCGGTACGGGTCGTCGAGGTCGGTCCAGTAGCCCATGCGCTCGGTGAGCTCGGCGAAGGCGTCGGTGTGGCGGGTGACGGACTCGCGGCACTTGTCGTTGAACGCGGCGATGCCGTAGTTCTCGATGTCCTTCTTGCCGGTGAAGCCGAGTTCCTTCTCGACCGCGAGCTCGACGGGCAGGCCGTGACAGTCCCAGCCCGCCTTCCGGCCGACGTGGTAGCCCTGCATCGTACGGAAGCGGGGGAAGACGTCCTTGAAGACGCGGGCCTCGATGTGGTGGGCGCCGGGCATGCCGTTGGCGGTCGGCGGGCCCTCGTAGAAGACCCACTCCGGGCGGCCCTCGGAGGCCTCCAGGGACTTCGAGAAGACCTTCGCGCTCTCCCAGAAGTCGAGCACGGCGTGCTCCAGGGCGGGCAGGTCGACCTGGGCGGGGACCGGGTTGTACGTCGGCATCGGCGCTGTCGGCGCAGTCGGTTCTGTCGACGCTGTCGGCTCAGTCGGCTTGGTCATGGGGGTCTTCTTCCTCCGGCGGACTCGTTGCTTCCGTCGGAGGGACGAGAGCGTCCTGCTGCTCCCGCGGTACCACCCTCCTTGGCCCCGGACGCAGTACGTCCGCGGCCCCCTCATTAGGGGCGCGATGCCGGGTCTACCGGCCTGCCCCGGCAGGGGCGGGCTTTCTTCCGGCGGCTCCGGGGTGATGCTTCACGCCGTGCTCGCCCCCGGGCTCTCACCGTCCCCGGATCGCTCATCGCTGCGTGCGGCGCTACTCGGCCCCATCGACGCCTTTCGCTCCGCCCAGTGTACGGGGCGGGGAACGCCGCGGCAGACGGTTTTCGGGGGGCTCGGGCGGTACGGCCGAGGGGCTCGTGGGCGGGCCGGGCGTGACCCGAATGGGCATACGGGGCGCCGCGGGCTCCCGGGCCGCGGCGCGGGCGCGATTACCCGGCGGAGAGCTGGGCACAACGGATGCAGGTTCGACTCGACACGGCGTGGGGAGGACGAAACCGGCGGCGTGCCCCGTTGCCGCGGCGTTGGGGTCGACTTATCGTCCCAGCACGATTCGCGTGCAAGATCACAAAATGTGAAGGGGCCGCGGCCATGGTGGCTGAGAAGACCGCCGGAACGAAGAAGACGGCGTCGATGAGTACCACCGGAGCGGCGGCCGAAGACACTTCCGCCGACGAGTCCGCCGACGAGTTCGCGGCGGCACTCGCCGAGTCGCTCGCCGAGAAGGACCAGGGCGCCGCGGCGCCCGCGAAGCGGAGCGCCGCCGCGAGAAAGACGACCCGGAAGGCGTCGGAGAAGGCGCCCGACAAGGCGTCGGACAAGGCACCCGACAAGGCCTCGGACAAGGCACCGGTCGCGAGGACGCCCGGAAAGAAGGCGACGGAGAAGGCCGGGGAGAAGAAGGCCGGGGAGAAGAAGGCACCGGCGAAGAAGGCACCGGCCAGGAAGGCCGCGGCGAGTAAGGCGCCGGCCAAGAAGGCCGACGCCGGGAGGGCGGCCGCCGCGGAACCTGCCGCGGCGGCCGGGCAGGTGGCCGCGCCCGCGGCCGAGGGGGCGGCCCAGGCCGCGGAGACGGGAGCCGAATCGGTGGTTGCGAAGAAGAGTGCGCCTCACGCCACGACGGAGACGGAGGGGACGGCGACGGCCAGGAAGAAGGCGGCGCCGGCATCGGCCGGCGGCGCGGCCGTGGTGCCGGGCGAGCTCGCCGTACGACCGGGGGAGGACCCCTGGACGGCGGAGGAGATCGCCGAGGCGCGGGCCGAACTCGACAGCGAGATCCTGCGGCTGCGGGCCGAGATCGTGTCGTCCGAGGAGGCGCTGGCCGGACTGATGCGGGACTCGGGCGACGGCGCGGGGGACGACGACGCGGACACCGGCACCAAGAACATCACCCGTGAGCACGAGATGTCCCTGGCGGCCAACGCGCGCGAGATGCTGGAGCAGATCGAACGGGCCCGCGACCGCCTGGACAGCTGGACGTACGGCATCTGCGAGAACTGCGGCAAGCCGATCGGGAAGGCCAGGATGCAGGCCTTCCCGCGCGCCACGCTCTGCGTCGAGTGCAAGCAGAAGCAGGAGCGGCGGTACTAGCGTCCCGGCACGCGCGCGGGCCTGGGTCCGTACGGCGGATCCGGGCGCGGTGCGGGGCGAGGGCCACCTGGGTCCGTACGTGTGTGCCGTACTCTCGTGCTCATTCAGGTACGAGGGCGAGGGACTGACGTGGCAGAGGCGGAGCGCATCATCGGTACGCCAGATGTGGAGGGAGCCGGGCCGGAGCAGTCCTCGGGTGGTGAGGGTGCCCGCGCGGACGTCGGCGGAACGCACGACGCCGGGAGCAAGGCCACCGGGCCGATGGCCGGCGGACGGCCCGACGGCCGGGCCGCGGACGGCGCCGCCGGGGCGACGGGCCCCGTCGTCGACGACGGCTCCGAGGCCGATGCGCGGTCCGAGGCAGCGGCGTCGTCCGAGGCAGCGGCGCCTTCCGAGGGCGGAGCCACCGCCGCGCCCGCCGGGCGCGGCAGGCGCAGGCTCGCGGTCCTCTTCGCGATCGCGCTCGTCGCCTACGCGCTCGACCTCGGCAGCAAGCTGCTCGTGGTGGCCAAGCTGGAGCCAAGCGGCGAGACCATCTCCCTGATCGGCGAGCTCCTGCAGCTGCGGGCGATCCGCAACGCCGGGGCCGCGTTCGGCATCGGCGAGGCGTACACGATCGTCTTCACGATCATCGCGGCCTCCGTGATCGTGGTGATCGCGCGGCTGGCGCGCAAGCTCTACAGCCTGCCGTGGGCCATCGCGCTCGGGCTGCTGCTCGGCGGGGCGCTGGGCAACCTCACCGACCGCGTCTTCCGTACCCCCGGATTCCTCCAGGGGGCGGTGGTCGACTTCATCGCGCCCGCGCACTTCGCGGTCTTCAACCTCGCGGATTCGGCCGTCGTCTGCGGCGGCATCCTGATCGTGATCCTCTCGTTCCGGGGCCTGGACCCGGACGGGACCGTGCACAAGAGCTGAGGCGGGAGGCAGCCCGCACCGGCTTTCGGTAAAGGCTTGTCGGTGCGGTCCTGCATACTCGACGGGTGAGTACGATTCCCGAGATCCGCGCCCTGCCCGTTCCCGATGGCCTTGAGGGCGAGCGCGTCGACGCCGCCATTTCCCGGATGTTCGGGTTCTCCCGGACGAAGGCGGCCGAGCTCGCCGCCGGCGGAAAGGTCCAGGTCGACGGCGCGGTGGTCGGGAAGTCCGAACGCGTGCACGGCGGGGCCTGGCTGGAGGTCGAGATGCCCGCCCCCGCCGCCCCCGTCCAGATCGTCGCCGAGCCCGTCGAGGGCATGGAGATCATCCATGACGACGACGACGTCCTCGTCATCGTGAAGCCGGTGGGCGTCGCGGCCCACCCCAGCCCCGGCTGGACCGGCACCACCGTCATCGGCGGCCTCGCCGCCGCCGGGTACCGCATCTCCACCTCCGGCGCCGCCGAGCGCCAGGGCATCGTGCACCGGCTCGACGTCGGCACGTCGGGTCTGATGGTCGTGGCCAAGTCGGAGCGCGCGTACACCTCGCTCAAGACCCAGTTCCGCGAGCGCACCGTGGACAAGCGCTACCACGCCCTCGTCCAGGGCCACCCGGACCCGATGAGCGGCACCATCGACGCCCCCGTCGGCCGGCACCCCCAGCACGACTACAAGTGGGCCGTCGTCGCCGAGGGCAAGCCGTCCGTCACGCACTACGACCTCATCGAGGCGTTCCGGGCCGCGAGCCTGCTCGACATCAAGCTGGAGACGGGCCGCACCCACCAGATCCGGGTGCACATGTCGGCCCACCGCCACCCCTGCGTCGGCGACGTGACGTACGGCGCGGACCCGACCCTGGCCAAGCGGCTGGGTCTGACCCGGCAGTGGCTGCACGCGATGCGGCTCGGGTTCACGCATCCGGGCACCGGTGACTGGGTCGAGTTCGAGAGCCCCTACCCGGGCGACCTTCAGCACGCGCTGGACGTGATCCGCGAGGAGAGCCAGTGAGCGCCCCGGCGTACACGGTGCGCGAGGCCGTGGGGCCCGGAGACGTCGAAGCGTGCTTCGCGGTGCGCAAGGAGGTCTTCGTCGTCGAGCAGGAAGTACCGGCGGAGCTTGAGTACGACTCCTGCGACGAGAGCGCCGTGCACGTCCTGGCGGTCGCCGACGACGGCACCCCGCTCGGTACGGGCCGGCTGCTGCACGGGGCCGACGCGGCGGACCGGACGGGCGCGGGCCCGGAGGTCGGCTCGCTCGGGCGGCTCGCGGTGAGCGGGGCGGCGCGCGGCCTCGGCGTCGGGGCCGCGCTGGTGCGCGGCATCGAGGACGCGGCACGTGAGCGTGGCCTGACCTCGATCGACCTGCACGCGCAGACGCACGCGCTGGGCTTCTACGAGCGGCTGGGGTACGTGGCGTACGGGCCGGTCTTCCTGGACGCGGACATCGACCACCGCTCGATGCGCCGGGAGATCTGAACCACCACGCGGACACGGCCGGGTCACTGGCCGGGCCTCCAACGGACACGGCCGGGCCTCCGGGGGACACCGCCGGGCCTCCGGTGGACACGGCCGGGCCTCCGGTGGACACGGCCGGGCCTCCGGCGGGTCTCCGGTGGGCGGCGCGGCGGTGGCCGGCCTGGTCCTCCGGGGCCGGTCGGGTGGCGCCGGGTGCGGTCCGTACGGCCGCCCGTGGACCCTTCTGCGACGTTTTGCGGCGCTTCGTGGCACGCTTGAGGCCTTGATCATCGTTTGAATCATCGTGTCGAGCCGCCCGGAGGGCACCCCCGTGGATCAATTGGCGCTGCTGTTCGTGCTGTTGCTCGGGGCGGTGGTCTCCGTGCCGCTCGGTGAGCGGCTGGGGCTGCCCGCGCCGGTCCTGATGACGCTGGCCGGGGTGGTGCTGGCGCTCATCCCGTTCGTACCGAACCCGGACATCCCGCCGGAGTACATCCTTCCGCTGATCCTGCCGCCGCTGCTGTACGCGGCCGTGCAGCGCACCTCCTGGCGGCAGTTCACCGCCAACTTCCGGCCGATCCTGCTGCTGGCCGTGGCGCTCGTCTTCGTGACCACGGCCGCGGTCGCCGCCGTCGCCAACGCCGTCGTGCCCGGACTGCCGATCGCCGCCGCCGTCGCGCTCGGGGCCCTCGTCGCCCCGCCGGACCCGGTCGCCGCCACCGCGGTGGCGGGTTCGCTCGGACTGCCCAGGCGGCTGGTGTCGATCCTGGAGGGCGAGGGCCTCTTCAACGACGTCACCGCGATCGTGCTGTACCACGTGGCCATCGGCGCGGCCGTCAGCGGCACCTTCTCCTGGCCCGGCGCGATGGGCGAACTGGTGCTGTCCGCCGTGGTCGCGGTCCTGGTCGGCGCCGGGCTCGGCTGGCTCAGCAACAAACTGATGGGCTTCCTCGGCGACGCCACGCTCCAGATCGGTCTGACGCTGCTCGTGCCGTTCGTCAGTTACGTGATGGCGGAGGAGTTCATGGGCTCCGGCGTGCTGGCGGTGCTGACGTCGGCGCTCTATCTCGCCTCGCACGCCGTCGACGCCGACGACGTGCAGGGACGCCTCGCCGGGCAGACCTTCTGGCAGATCGTCGACACCCTGGTCACGGGTGTCGCCTTCGGGCTGATCGGGCTGGAACTGCATTCCGTCTTCGGGCTCGCGGACGGCCGGTTCGGCGAGATGCTGCGCTGGGGCGGGCTCGTGGTGGTCGTGGTGGTCGGCGTACGGCTGCTGTGGCTGCTGCCCGCGACCTGGCTGGCGAAGCGGCTGCACAAGCGGCGCGACATCAACGAGGACATCCCGACGACCTGGCGCGAGACCGTCGTCATGTGGTGGGCCGGAATGCGCGGCGTGGCATCCGTGGCGCTGGTGCTGGCCATCCCGCTCAAGACGGAGTCGGGGGAGCCCTTCCCGGCCCGCGACGAGATCCTGTTCATCGCGTTCTGCGTGATCATGACCACGCTGGTCTTCCAGGGGCTCACGCTGCCCTGGCTGGTGCGCAAGCTCGGGGTACGGGCGGACACCGACGTCGAACGCGACCTGGAGCACACTCTCGCCCTGCGGGCCGCGAAGGCGGCGCGGCGGCGGCTCAAGGAGATCGAGGAGGTCGAGGAGATGCCCGACGACCTCGCCGAGCGGCTGGTGCGCGCCGCCTTCGACATCGGGGTACGGATCAGCCCCGACATCGTCGACGACGAACGCCGCGAGGCCTACGCGACCCGGGCCGGCCGGGTGAAGGCGGTGACCCGCATCCAGCGCGAGATGCTGTCGGCCGCCCGCCACGAGGTGCTCGCCGCCCGCAACGAGCCGGGGGTGGACCCGGAGGTCGTGGACCGGGTGCTGCACCAGCTGGACGTACGCAGTCTGAGGTAGCGGAGCCGGGCCCGTCCGGCGGTGAGGTCAGCCGCGGCCGGTGCGGGGCTCGGCGCCGGGCGCGGGGGCGTCGTCCGAGGTGCGCAGGTCCGAGTTGTTGGTGAGGATCTCGGCGGCACGCGGCGAACGGCCGTCGGAGTGACGCCGCTCGCCCCACCGGCCGCCCGGGGGCAGCGCCGCGTCGGACGTGGCGACCTTGGGGAGGGAGTACGGGTGCTTCTCGAACAGCCAGGCGACCATCTGCTCGCGGACCGTGCACCGTACCGTCCAGATGTCGTCCGCGTCCTTCGCGGTGACCACTATCCGCACCTCGACGGTGTTCGGGGTGGTGTCGGTGACGGCCAGACTCCAGTCGCGGCCGTCCCAGGAGGGCGTGTTGGCGAGGATCTCCCGGAGGTGCTCGCGCATCAGGGGGACCGGCGCGCTGTGGTCGAGCTGGAGGAAGACCGTGCCGGTCATCTGCGCGCCGCCGCGCGACCAGTTCTCGAACGGCTTGCTGGTGAAGTACGACACCGGCATCGTGATGCGGCGCTCGTCCCAGGTCCGTACGGCCAGGAAGGTCAGGGTGACCTCCTCGACCACGCCCCACTCGCCGTCCACGACCACCGTGTCACCGATCCGCACCATGTCGCCGAACGCGATCTGGAAGCCCGCGAAGAGGTTGCCGAGCGTCGACTGGGCGGCGACACCGGCGACGATTCCGATGATTCCCGCCGAGGCCAGCATCGACTTCCCGATGGCCTGCATGTTCGGGAAGGTCATGAGCATGGCCGCCACCGCGACCACACCGACGACCGCAGTCACGATCCGCATGATGAGCGTGACCTGGGTGCGTACCCGGCGTACGCGGGCTGCGTTGCGCGACTGCTGGGACGCGTAGCGCGCGTACGTCGACTCCACGACGGTGGAGGCGACCCGCACGATCAGCCAGGCCGTCGCGGCGATCAGGACGAGGGACAGGACCTGCCCGATGCCCTGCTCGTGGTCCTCGACGAGCTTGAGCTGGGTCTGGTCGTACGCCCCGCGGAGCAGTGCGGTGAGCAGGACCACCATCAGAGGTGGCCGGCAGCGGCGCAGCAGCCCCCACAGCGGGGTCTCGTGGTGGCGGGCGTCCGCCCGCCGCAGGACGATGTCGACGACCCAGCCGAGAAACAGCGTGAGGACGACCGAGCCGCCCAGGACGATCAACGGGCGCAGTACGTTCTCCATGACTTCGTGACTCCGGCACAGCTGGCAGGATTGCGGAATGGACATCATTCTTTTCCACTCCGTCTACGGTCTGCGCCCGGCCGTGCACGCGGCCGCGGAACGGCTGCGTGCCTCCGGGCACCAGGTGCACGTGCCCGACCTCTTCGAGGGTCAAACGGTGGACACCGTCGAGGAGGGCCAGGCCGTCCTGGAGCGGATCGGCCGCGAGGAGCTGCTGCGGCGGGCAGTGGTGGCCGCGGCCCCGCACTCCGACAAGGGCCTGGTGTACGCCGGTTTCTCCTGGGGCGGGGCCGTCGCGCAGAACCTCGCCCTCGGTGACGAGAAGGCCAGGGGCCTGCTGCTCGTGCACGGCACATCGGACCTCGCCGAGGACGCGTCGGTCGACGAGCTGCCCGTACAGCTGCACGTGGCCGACCCCGACCCGTTCGAGTCGGGCGACTGGCTGAACACCTGGTACCTCCAGATGCAGCGGGCCGGCGCCGACGTGGAGATCTACCGCTACCCGGGCGCGGGACACCTGTACACGGACCCCGAGCTGCCGGACTACGACCACAGGGCGGCCGAGCAGACCTGGAAGGTCGCGGTCGGTTTCCTGGCCACGCTCTGACGGCTCACGGGCGGGTGCAGCGGCCCTTCGGGCTGCTCGCGGGCGGGCTGCACAGGTACACCCGGTCCGCGGCGTCGTGGCTGATCCAGCGGCCGACGCACTGGTTCGCGGTCAGCCGGCCGCTCAGGGCGCAGTTCGCGAGGGCCGCTTGGCCGCTCCGGTAGGGGCCGGGTGCGTAGATCACCCAGTAGCCCGGCCGCAGCGACGCGTAGTCGCTGCTGCGCAGCACCAGCGCCTGGGGGACCTGGGCCCGGACCGCCCGCAGCCTGCTGTCCAGCGCGCTCCGTCCCGAGGAGACCGGCTCGGAGTGCAGCTGCGCCACCCAGGTGCCGGCCGGGCCGGCCGGTGGGGCGGCGGGCGAGGACGGCTGCCGGGACCCGGGGCCCGTGGGGGCGCTCGGGGACGGGCCGCGGCCCGGCGTCCCCGACGTACGGGCGGGTGCGGAGGACTCCGGCGGCCGGTCGGCCGGCGCCGAGGAGTGCGGGGCGCGGGAGCCGCCGGGCGTGCCGGAGCCGCCCGGCGCGCCGGAGTTGGCGACGGTGGCGCCCGGGTCTGCCGGGTTCTCCCTGGCCAGCAGGTACGTGCCGGCGCCGACGAGGGCCAGCGCCACGACCGCGCCCGCGACGGCGAGAGCCCGGCGCCGTACCCGGGCGGAGTCCGGCCCGGCGCCCCGGGCGGGCCCCTGGTGGGGCAGTGGCGCCCCCACCGTCGGCGCATACGGGGTCGGGTACGGAGTCGCGTGCGCAGCCGCGGGTCCGGGCGCCGGTGCGGGCGGGGGCAGCGGCGCGTCCAGCACCGTGGGGTCCGGGGAGCCGGCCGGCCACCGGCCCTGTTCGGCCGCCGCCAGGAGGGTGTCGAGCCGGGCCCCGTCCGGGCGTGCCGCCGGGTCGCGGACCAGCAGCGCGGCCAGTACGGGACCGAGCGGCCCGGCCAGCCTCGGCGGCGGGACCGGATCGTCCAGCACCGCCGCCAGGGTCGCCAGGGTGCTGCCCCGCCGCATCGGACTGAGCCCCTCCACGGACACGTACAGCAGCATGCCCAGCGACCAGAGGTCGGCGGCCGGGGAGTCGGCGACGCCCCGGATCCGTTCGGGGGCGATGTACTCGGGCGAACCGATGAACTCGCCCGTCATGGTCAACGGGGAGGCGTCCACGAGTGCGGCGATGCCGAAGTCGGTGAGGACCGCGGTCCCGTCGGGGCGCAGCATGATGTTGGCCGGTTTGACGTCCCGGTGGTGGATTCCCGCAGCGTGCGCGGCACGCAGCCCGGCGAGGACGCCGCGCCCGATGCGGGCGGCCTCGCGGCAGTCGAGCGGGCCCGCGTCCAGCCGCTCCTGGAGGCTGTGGCCCGGGAGCAGCTCCATCACCAGCCAGGGGTGGGCACCGGCCGCCTGCCCGTCGGCCGTCTGTCCATCGGCCGTCTGTCCATCGGCCGGTCGCGTCCCGGCGGGGTGTTCACCGTCCACGATGTGGTGGATCGTCACCACGTTCGGGTGGTTGATCCTGGCCAGGGCCCGTGCCTCGCGCAGTACGCGCATCCGCAGGTTGCGCGAGGCGGTGGGGTCGGCTGCGGCCAGGGCGGGGTCCGGCGGGCGCACCTCCTTGAGGGCGACGTCGCGGTGCAGGGCGAGGTCGCGGGCCCGCCACACGGAGCCCATACCGCCGCTGCCGAGCAGTTCGAGCAACTCGAAGCGCCCGTCGACGATCCGGCTCCGGCTGCCCGGCCCGCCGCCCTGCCCGTCCCCGCCCTGTCCGCCACCGCTGTGGCCGCCCCCGTGCATGAGGTTCAGCGTAGGCGCTGGGGCACCCGCTCCACCCGCCGAGTTTCCGAACGCGTCCGGTCACTTGTCAGGCGGGCGGGCGGGCGGGGCTGGGCGCGAGGGCCGGGCGGGCCGTCGTCAGGCCCACGGCACCCGGGCCGGGCGGGCCGCCGTCAGGCCCACGGCACCCGGGCCCGTCCGCCGTCAGGCCCGCAACACCCGGGCCGCCCCCCCCCGTCAGGCCGCCAGTGCCTTGTCCAGCGCGGCCTTGAAGTCGGCCGGTGCGACGGGGGCGCTCTCGGTGCCCTCCTTGACGACCGCCTTGCCGTCCATCTTCAGGCTCGGGGTGCCCTTGATGCCGCTGGCGTCGAACTTGGCCGACATCTTCAGCGCCCACGCGTCGTAGGTGCCGGCCTTGACCGCGTCCTGGAACTTCTTGTTGCCCTTGAGCGCCGGGACCTGGTCGGCGACCTTGATCAGGTAGTTGTCGTCGGCGAACTTGTCGACGCTCTCCTCGGGGTGGTTGGCCTGCGAGTAGAGCTTGCCCTTGTACTCCAGGAACGCCTCGGGGCTCACGTTGAGCGCGGCGCCCAGCGCGCTGGTCGCGTTCTTGGAGCCCTCGCCGCCCGCCATGTTGTCGATGAACGTGGCGCCGATGTACTGCACCTTGTACTTGCCGGCGTCGACGTCCTTCTTGATCTGCTCGCCGTTCGCCTGCTCGAAGCCGGCGCAGCTCGGGCAGCGCGGGTCCTCGTACATTTCGAGGGTCTTCTTCGCGGACGCCTTGCCGACGACGACCGTGGTGCCGTTCTCGCCCGTGGCGTTGGCCGGCTTGGTCACCGTGGCGGACTCGGCGGCCTCCCACGCCTCCGGCTTGTTGGCCTGGACGACGAAGTAACCGACACCGCCGGCTATCGCGAGGACCGCCACGACCGATCCGGCGACGATGATCTGCCGCTTCGTCCTGTCCTTTTTGGCCTGCCGCTCGCGCTCCGCCTTCAGCCGCTCGCGGGCCGCCTGCTTGTTCGCCTGGTTGTTGCGTGCGCTCATGATCTTTTCCTACTCCGTGGGTACTGGACTGCCGGGTGGGGCCGACCGCGCCCAGGGGCGGGCCCCGGGGTCAGACGGCGAGGACGAACCCGGCGGCGGGCGGCCCGCGCCGGCCCACGCAGTGCACGAGCAGCCGGTTGCGCAGCGCCTCGGCCGCGTCCCGGCAGCGCGCGGAGCGCCCGGCGCGCCGTACCGGGGCGGTGAAGGCACCCGCCACGGACGCGACCGCGAGCAGCAGCGGCCGGAAGGCGGACACCGCGGCCGTACGGAACAGGCCGGCCAGGGCCGCCTCGCCGCGCCGCAGCCACAGCGCGGCCAGCAGCCCGACCGAGACGTGCGCCCCGAGCAGCAGCCACGGCAGCGCGGGGTCGGGCGAGGCGAGCAGGACGGAGAGGCGCTCCTTGGCCCCGGCGTGCACGAAGGGGGCGCCGACCGGCGTCCCGCCGCAGAGCACGTCGAGCCCGAAGGAGCGCAGCGCACCGGCGACGGGGCCGCCGGAAGGCCCGTAACAGACGTGCTGTCCGGTGGTGAAGAGGGTGTCCGCCGCCAGTTCCAGCGGTACGAGCAGGGCGGCGATCGGGCCGAAGCCGCGTTCGCGCCCCGCGAGCGCGTACGCCAGGGCGAACACGGCGGCGCCGAGCGCGGCGACCGTGACCGGCGGCAGCGGAACTCCGGACAGCAGCACGTGCGAACCCACGGACAGCGTCACGACGAGTGCCGTGAAGAGTGCTGCCCGCAGGGTGCGAAGCGGAGTCCTGGATATACCCATCGCCAGTGAGTGTGCCACGGCCGTCCGTAAGGAGCTTCTAAGGGCTAAAGACCTGTGATGCGACCGTTGCGGAACAGGTCCACGAAGATCTGGTGGTCGGCCCGCGCCCGCGCGCCGTAGCTGTGCGCGAAGTCGACCAGCAGCTCGCCGAAGCTGTCCTCGTCGGCGGCGATCGCCGCGTCGATGGCCCGCTCGGTGGAGAACGGCACCAGGGAGTGGCCGCTCTCGTCGTCGGCCGCCGAGTGCATGGTGGCCGTGGCCCGGCCGAGGTCCGCGACGACGGCGGCGATCTCGTCGGGCTCGTCGATGTCCGACCAGTCGATGTCCACCGCGTACGGCGACACCTCGGCGACCAGCTGCCCCTGGCCGTCCAGCTCGGTCCAGCCCAGCCACGGGTCGGCGTTCACCTGGAGGGCGCGCTGCGAGATGACCGTGCGGTGGCCCTCGTGCTGGAAGTAGTCGCGGACGGCGGCGTCGGTGATGTGCCGGGAGACGGCCGGGGTCTGGCCCTGCTTCATGTAGATGATCACGTCGTTCTCCAGGGCGTCGCTGTTGCCCTCCAGGAGGATGTTGTACGAGGGCAGCCCGGCCGAGCCGATGCCGATGCCGCGCCGCCCGACGACGTCCTTCACCCGGTAGGAGTCGGGGCGGGTCAGCGACGACTCGGGAAGCGTCTCCAGATAGCCGTCGAAGGCGGCGAGGACCTTGTACCGGGTGGCGGCGTCGAGGTCGACCGCCCCGCCGTCGGAGGCGAAACGACGTTCGAAGTCGCGGATCTCCGTCATCGAGTCCAGCAGTCCGAACCTGGTCAGCGAGCGGGCCACCCGCAGCGCGCCGAGCAGCGGGCCGTCCGCGGTGTCCAGCGTGAAGGGCGGCACCTCGTCGTTCTTGGCGCCGGTGGCGAGCTGGTGGACGCGCTCGCGGTAGGCCGCCGCGTACACCCGCACCAGGTCGCCGATCTGCTCGTCGCCGAGCGCCTTCTGGTAGCCGATGAGGGCGATCGAGGCGGCGAAGCGCTTGAGGTCCCAGGTGAAGGGGCCGACGTACGCCTCGTCGAAGTCGTTGACGTTGAAGATCAGGCGGCCTTCGGCGTCCATGTAGGTGCCGAAGTTCTCCGCGTGCAGGTCGCCGTGGATCCATACCCGGGAGGTCCGCTCGTCCAGGTAGGGGCCGCCGTTCTGCTCGCGGCCCTGGTCGGCGTAGAACAGACAGGCGGTGCCCCGGTAGAAGGCGAAGGGGGACGCCGCCATCTTGCGGAACTTGACCCGGAAGGCGGCCGGATCGGCGGCCAGCAGCTGCCCGAAAGCGGTGTCGAACACGGCGAGGATGTGCTCGCCGCGCTGGGCGGCATCTGTCTGCGGAACCGACATCGCCGGAGCCTCCTGGTGCATGACGTACAAGCGCGTACGGGACAAGTGGGGCAGGTCTGCTGACCTGTCCAACGCACGACCGTACCCCCGAGTGCCCCGGGGGACTGTCAGTCGCCCGAAGTAGACTTCCGTCCTCGTCCGACCCTTCCGTCACGACCGTCGCACCGGAGGCCCCAGCCGTGCCCAAGCCGCCCTTTACGCACCTGCACGTACATACCCAGTACTCGCTGCTGGACGGTGCCGCGCGGCTGAAGGACATGTTCGAGGCGGCGAACCAGATGGGGATGTCGCACATCGCGATGTCCGACCACGGCAACCTGCACGGGGCGTACGACTTCTTCCACACGGCGCAGAAGTCGGGCGTCACGCCCATCATCGGCATCGAGGCGTACGTCGCCCCGGAGTCCCGGCGCAACAAGCGGAAGGTCAAGTGGGGCCAGCCGCACCAGAAGCGCGACGACGTCTCGGGCTCCGGCGGCTACACCCACAAGACCATCTGGGCGGCGAACAGCACCGGGCTGCACAACCTCTTCCGGCTGTCCTCCGACGCGTACGCCGAGGGCTGGCTGACGAAGTGGCCGCGGATGGACAAGGAGACCATCGCCAAGTGGTCGGACGGCCTGATCGCCTCCACCGGGTGCCCCTCCGGCGAGGTGCAGACCAGGCTGCGGCTCGGCCAGTTCGACGAGGCCGTGCAGGCGGCCTCCGACTACAAGGACATCTTCGGCGAGGGGAAGTACTTCCTGGAGCTGATGGACCACGGCATCGAGATCGAGCGCCGGGTCCGCGACGGGCTGCTGGAGATCGGCAGGAAGCTAGGCATCCCGCCGCTGGTCACCAACGACTCGCACTACACCTACGCGCACGAGGCGACCGCGCACGACGCCCTGCTCTGCATCCAGACCGGCAAGAACCTCTCCGACCCCGACCGCTTCCGCTTCGACGGCACCGGCTACTACCTGAAGTCGACCGAGGAGATGTACGGGATCGACTCCTCGGACGCCTGGCAGGAGGGCTGCGCCAACACCCTCCTGGTGGCGGAGCAGATCGACACCACCGGCATGTTCGAGAAGCGCGACCTGATGCCGAAGTTCGACATCCCCGAGGGCTTCACCGAGGTCACCTGGTTCCGCGAGGAGGTCAGGGCGGGCATGGAGCGCCGCTACCCGGGCGGCGTCCCCGACGACCGGCAGAAGCAGGCCGAGTACGAGATGGACATCATCATCTCGATGGGCTTCCCGGGGTACTTCCTGGTGGTCGCCGACTTCATCATGTGGGCGAAGAACCAGGGCATCGCGGTGGGCCCCGGGCGAGGTTCGGCGGCCGGCTCGATCGTGGCGTACGCGATGGGCATCACCGACCTCGACCCGATCACCCACGGGCTGATCTTCGAGCGGTTCCTCAACCCCGAGCGCGTCTCGATGCCCGACGTCGACATCGACTTCGACGAGCGCAGGCGCGTCGAGGTGATCCGGTACGTGACTGAGAAGTACGGCGCCGACAAGGTCGCCATGATCGGCACCTACGGAAAGATCAAGGCGAAGAACGCCATCAAGGACTCGGCCCGCGTGCTCGGCTATCCGTACGCGATGGGCGACCGGCTCACCAAGGCGATGCCCGCCGACGTCCTGGGCAAGGGCATCGACCTCTCCGGCATCACCGACCCGACGCATCCGCGCTACAGCGAGGCGGGCGAGATCCGGGGGATGTACGAGAACGAGCCGGACGTCCGCAAGGTCATCGACACCGCGAAGGGCGTGGAGGGCCTGGTCCGGCAGATGGGCGTGCACGCGGCGGGCGTCATCATGTCCAGCGAGCCGATCGTCGACCACGCGCCGATCTGGGTTCGGCACACCGACGGCGTGACCATCACGCAGTGGGACTACCCGCAGTGCGAGTCGCTCGGCCTGCTCAAGATGGACTTCCTGGGCCTCAGAAACCTCACCATCATGGACGACGCCGTCAAGATGGTGCGGGCCAACAAGGGCATCGACCTGGAGATGCTCGCCCTGCCGCTGGACGACCCGAAGACCTTCGAACTGCTCTGCCGCGGTGACACGCTCGGCGTCTTCCAGTTCGACGGCGGCCCGATGCGCTCGCTGCTGCGCCAGATGCAGCCCGACAACTTCGAGGACATCTCCGCCGTCTCGGCCCTCTACCGGCCGGGCCCGATGGGCATGAACTCGCACACCAACTACGCCGAGCGCAAGAACGGCCGCCAGGAGATCACCCCGATCCACAAGGAGCTCGAAGAGCCCCTGAAGGAGACGCTGGGCCTCACCTACGGCCTGATCGTGTACCAGGAGCAGGTGCAGAAGGCCGCGCAGATCGTCGCCGGGTACTCGCTGGGCGAGGCCGACATCCTGCGCCGCGTGATGGGCAAGAAGAAGCCCGAGGAGCTCGCGAAGAACTTCGTCCTCTTCCAGGAGGGCGCGAAGAAGAACGGCTTCAGCGACCAGGCCATCCAGGCGCTCTGGGACGTCCTGGTCCCCTTCGCCGGATACGCCTTCAACAAGGCGCACTCCTCGGCGTACGGCCTGGTCACGTACTGGACCGCCTACCTCAAGGCGAACTACCCCGCCGAGTACATGGCGGCCCTGCTCACCTCGGTGAAGGACGACAAGGACAAGTCGGCCGTCTACCTCAACGAGTGCCGGCGGATGGGCATCAAGGTCCTCCCGCCGAACGTCAACGAGTCGGAGTCCAACTTCGCCGCCCAGGGCGACGACGTGATCCTCTTCGGCCTCACCGCCGTGCGCAACGTCGGTCAGAACGTCGTCGACTCGATCATCCGGATGCGCAAGGCGAAGGGGAAGTACTCCTCCTTCCCCGACTTCCTGGACAAGGTCGAGGCCGTCGTGTGCAACAAGCGCACCGTCGAGTCCCTCATCAAGGCCGGCGCCTTCGACGAGCTGGGGCACACCCGCAAGGGCCTCGTCGCCCACCACGAGCCGATGATCGACAACGTGGTGCAGGTCAAGCGCAAGGAGGCCGAGGGCCAGTTCGACCTCTTCGGCGGCGGCGAGGAGGACAGCAGCGAGCCCGGCTTCGGGCTCGACGTGGAGTTCTCCGACGTCGAGTGGGAGAAGTCGTACCTGCTGGCGCAGGAGCGCGAGATGCTCGGGCTCTACGTCTCCGACCACCCGCTCTTCGGCCTGGAGCACGTGCTGTCCGACAAGGCGGACGCCGCCATCGCCCAGCTCACCGGCGGCGAGCACGCGGACGGCGCGGTCGTCACCGTCGGCGGCATCATCTCGTCCCTCCAGCGCAAGATGACCAAGCAGGGCAACGCGTGGGCGATCGCGACCGTCGAGGACCTCGCGGGCTCCATCGAGTGCATGTTCTTCCCCGCCACGTACCAACTGGTGTCCACCCAGCTCGTCGAGGACACGGTGGTCTTCGTCAAGGGCCGGCTCGACAAGCGCGAGGACGTGCCGCGGCTGGTGGCGATGGAGCTCCAGGTGCCCGACCTCTCGCAGGCCGGCACGGACGCCCCCGTCGTGCTCACCATCCCCACCGTCAAGGTGACCCCGCCGATGATCAGCAAGCTCGGGGAGATCCTCACCCACCACCGGGGGAACACCGAGGTGCGGATCAGACTGCTCGGCGCACGCAGGACGACGGTGCTGCGGCTCGACCGGCACCGGGTGACCGCCGACCCCGCCCTCTTCGGTGATCTGAAGGTGCTTTTGGGACCGAGCTGTTTGGCCGGTTGACGCCGCCCGCGGCCGATCGCGCATTTCCCCTCGGCCGCGCCGCGCGGTTTCCCGCTCTCCTCGGGATGCGGATCACCCTGCGATATGCGAGAAGGCGCGCTCCCTGTGCACGGGGAGCGCGCCTTACTCATGTGTACTCAGCGGTGATCAGTTGTGGCCGAACCGGCGCTGGTGCTTGCGGGCCACGTCGGCCGGGCTGCCCTGCGCGGGGGACTGCACCTGGGACTCGGCGTCGAAGGAGCTGGTCTTCTCCGCCTGCTGCGAAGCCCGGTCCTGCTGCGAGGGCTGCTTACGGCCGCTGTTCTTGTTCTTGGCCATGGGATTGCCTCCTGAAAGGTCTAGGTGCCAGGGCCGGGACCAGACTCACACGCCAGGACATAGCTCGCATTTTGGATCATTGCGGTGTGTAATCGGACGCCATCAGGAGTAATCCGGCACAACTTCCGCGCGAACTTCGCCCCTCGCCACGCCGATGATCGAGTTCCGGCCGTTAAGCCCCGCGAGGTCGGGCAGACTCGATGGAAACCCGTATGCCTCTCGACCCTTGCCCTTTGTTTTCGAGTTCTTCCGCGTTTTTCGAAAGAACTCAGTTCCGAACAATTTCCGAGGTTCCTGAAAGAGGGTGGAACGCGTGGACCGTTGCGTCGTCCTGGTGGACGCCGGCTATCTGCTGGGCGCCGCCGCGAGTCTGCTGGCCGGGGAGCCGGCCCGCTCGCGCATCACCGTCGACCATGCCGCTCTCATCCAGGGTCTGCGCGAACGGGCCGAGGCCGACACGCAGCAACCGCTGCTGCGGATCTACTGGTTCGACGGGGCCCCAGACCGGGTGCCCCAGCCGGAACACCGTCGGCTGCGCGTGATGCCCCGGGTGACGGTGCGCCTGGGAGCACTGACCCGCAGCGACGGCCGCTGGGCGCAGAAGGGCGTCGACGCGGCCATGCACGCGGAACTCACCGAGCTGGCCAGAAATCGCGCCTGCTCCGACATCGTGCTGGTCACGGGCGACGGTGATCTGCTACCGGGTCTGATGTCGGCCAAGGAGCACGGCGTGGCCGTCCACCTGTGGGCGGTGCAGGCGGCCGACGGCGACTACAACCAGTCCGAGGACCTGGTGGCGGAGGCCGACGAGCGCCGGGTGCTGGACCGGGTGTGGATCACCAGGGCAGTACGGGCCAAGGAGTACGGCGGCGTGTGCGCCCCGCCGCCTGCGCCGCGCCCGGAGATCGCCGCCATCCTGTCCGCCCCGCTGCCGGAGTCCGCGCTGGCCGCCCAGGCGGAGGCGCAGGCCCGCGTCGAGGCGCAGGCGAGGGCCGAGGCCCAGCATTCCGAGACCGTCCACGACGGCGCCGCCACCCCCGAGCACCCCACCCTGGGCGGCGCCCCGGCCCCCGCCGGAGCCGTCGCCAAGGGCGTCCCCACCCCGAAGGACCTGGCCGGACTGCGCGGCCCCGGCACCCAGCCCGCCCCGCACCCGCCGCACGCCCCGCACCCCCCGGCCGGCAGTGCGACCCTGCGCTGGTCCTCCGACAAGGGCTGGGTGGAGCGGCCGGGCGGCGGCGCCCTCGGCGAACCGCCGGAGACCGCCTCGCTGCCCACCCTCGCCCAGCTCACCAGCGCCGAACAGCGGTGGGCCGACCGCGAGGAGGACATCACCACGGTCGGCGGCGACCCCTTCGAGGTGGGCCAGGTCTTCGCCCGCCGCTGGATGGAACGGCTGCCCGAACCCGGCCACACCCAGAAGCTGTCCACGATGTACCCGCGCATCCCGCACCGCATCGACGGCGAACTGCTGCGGTACGCGGCGAGGTTCGGCCTCCTCGCGCACAAGGACGACCAGATCGACGAGCACGACAGGTACGCGATCCGGGCGGGCTTCTGGCGCGAGATCGACGTCCAGGCGGCGGCGGAACACGTGACGGTCGCGGACTGAGCCGCTCCGAATGGCTCCGGCCGGGCCGGCGGGCGGAGGGCCCCGGCGCCCTCGTGGGCCCCGGGACCACGTAGGCTCGTCCCTCGTGAGTACGGGCAAAGCGACCACAGCGGGCGGTACCCGGCCCCGGCACGACCGGTCGGCCGCCGTCGTGTGCGCGGTCGATGGGCTGGTCAAGGTGTACCCCGCCGCCCGCGGCCGGCGCGGGGCGCCCGCGGTGCCCGAGGTCAGGGCCAGCGACGGCGTCTCCCTCACCGTCAGGCGCGGCGAGATCTTCGGGCTCCTCGGCCCCAACGGCGCCGGCAAGACCACTCTCGTACGGCAGCTGACCGGCCTGATGCGGCCCGACGCGGGCAGCGTCGACGTACTGGGCCACGATCTGGTGCGCCACCCGGAGCGGGCCGCCAGGCTGCTCGCCTACCTCGGTCAGGAGAGCAGCGCCCTCGACGAGCTGACCGTGTCGCTCGCCGTGGAGACGACCGCCAGGCTGCGCGGACTGACCGTGCGGCAGGCGAGGGCCGAGCGGGACGACGTACTCGACGAGCTCGCGCTGACGCCGCTCGCCGGGAAGCCCCTGAAGAAGCTGTCCGGCGGCCAGCGCAGGCTGGCGTGCTTCGCGACGGTACTGGTCGGGGAGCGGCCGGTGCTGGTACTCGACGAGCCCACCACCGGCATGGACCCGGTCGCGCGGCGCGCGGTCTGGGCGGCGGTCGACCGCCGGCGGGCCGAGCGCGGCGCCACCGTCCTGTTGGTCACCCACAACGTCATCGAGGCGGAGACCGTCCTGGACCGGGTAGCCGTCCTGGAGCGCGGCCGCGTCATCGCCTGCGACACCCCGGCCGGGCTCAAGGCGCAGGTCGCCGACGAGGTACGGCTGGAACTGGTGTGGCGGGAGAGGGCACCGCTCGATGTGCCCGAGGTGGCCGCGCTGCGTGAGCTGGGCGGCCCCCGGGGAGCCGCAGACGCCGACGCCGGCGGGACCGGGGAACGACGGGTACAGGTGTCCGGGCGCCGCTGGGTGCTGCGCCTGGCACCGGACGAGGCGCGGGCCGCGGTCGCCGCGGTCACCGGAGGTGCGGCCTTCGCCGCCCTCGACGACTTCACGCTGGCCACCCCGAGCCTGGAGGACGTGTACCTCGCGCTCGGCGGCGGGCGTACGGAAGGGCTGGTCAAGGCGTGAGCGCTGGTTCGATCGAGGCAGTGGGGAGCGCCGCGCCGGCCGCGGTCACCCGGGCGGCGCCCGCGGAGGCGGCGGCCGAGCTCGCGCCCTGCGCGCGCCTGCTGCCGTCGCTGGCCGCCGTGTACCGGGCCCAGCTCTCGCGGGCCCGGGTGGCGCGCATCCCGCTTTTGTTCGTCGCCACCTTCCAGTCCGTCGGGATCATGATCCTGATGCGGGGCGTGGTCGACGGCGGCGGCGAGGCACGGGCGGTGGTCGCCGGATCGAGCGTGCTGGTCGTCGCGTTCGTCGCACTGAACCTGCTCGCCCAGTACTTCGGACAGCTGCGGGCCGGCGGCGGGCTCGACCACTACGCGACCCTGCCGGTGCCGCCCGCGTCGGTGGTGCTGGGCACGGCCGCCGCGTACGCCTCCTTCACCGTGCCGGGCACGCTCGTCACGGCGGGCGTCGGCTGTGCGCTGTTCGGGCTGCCGATGGGTAACGTATGGGTGCTGGTGGCGGTGATCCCGCTGGCGGGCGCGGCTCTGGCCGGCCTCGGGGCGGCGCTCGGGCTGCTCGCCCCGCGCCCCGAACTCGCCACACTGCTCGGCCAGTTGGGCATGTCGGCCGCGCTCCTGCTCGGAGTGCTGCCGGCCGAACGGATGCCGGCGGTCATCTCGTACGCGAGGGACCTGCTGCCGTCGACCTACGGCGTGGAGGCCTTCGCCAGGACCTTCGCGCCGCACCCGGACTGGGCGGCGGTCGGGCTCGACCTGGCCGTCTGCGCCGCCGTGGGCGTCGTCTCGCTCGCGGTGGCCACGTGGGCTTACCGGCGGGCGGCGGTCCGGTGAGGCGGGGCCCGGCGGGGCCTGGCACGATGTCAGGGTGACCGCTCCTCTGACACCGCCTCACCAGCCCTCGCCCCACGATCCCTGGCAGACGCCCCCGGCGTACGGCGACGGGCCCGGCCCGTCCGCCGACCCGGTGGCGGGGGAGGACCCCGATCTCGCGACGGACATCCGGCGCGCGGTGGTCGTCCTGGTGGTCACGGCGGTGGCCGGGCTGCTGCTGGGGCTGCTGTGGGTCTGGCTGGCGCCGAAGGTGCCGCTCGTCTCGACCGACAAGGCGGTCTTCCTCAAGGACACCGAGGGCGAGGAGGCGGCGGGGGCCGACGGAACGTTCGTCCTGCTGTCGCTCGGTTTCGGGCTCGTCAGCGCGGCCCTCGCCTTCTGGTTCCACCGGCGCCGCGGCGGGATCCCGCTGGTGATCGCCCTGGCGGTGGGCCCGTTGATGGGCGCGTGGCTGGGCTGGATGGCCGGCGGCTGGTTCGGGCCGGCGGCGGACGTGGTCGCCCACGCGAAGGCGGTGGGGGTGGGCGTCGTCTTCGACGCCCCGCTGGAGCTGGAGGCCAGGGGGGCGCTGCTGGCGTGGCCGTTCGTGGCGGTCCTGGTGCATCTGGGGCTCACGGCGGTGTGGGGCGTGCGGGACCCGGAGCCGGAGTTCGAGTGGGGAGCGTATTACGGGGCGCCGGGGGAGGGGCCGGGGGGCGAGCACGGCACGGGCCCCGCGGCCGCGACCGCGACCGCGTCCGACGGCGGGTCCGGGGTTGGGCCTGGGCCTGGGCGGGGCTTCAGTACGGGCCCTGGTTCCGGTCCTGGGCATGACTGCGGTGCGGGCCCTGGGTCCGGCCCTGGTGCCGGTCCTGGGCCCGGCGCTGGTCCCGGCCCTGGTGCCGGTCACGGCCACGGTCCTGGTCCCGACGCTCAGCGAGGTTAGGGGTGGGGCCGGGGATGCGCACCGAGCGAGTGTGCTGAGGCCGATCGCACGGTCCCCGCGTCCTTGGAAGCGCCCGTCGGGTCCTACGCGCGGCCGATCGGGGCGAGTACCGCCGCGGTGAGTGCCGCCAGGTCCGCCGGCGAGAGTTCGACCTCCAGGCCGCGGCGGCCCGCCGAGACGCAGACCGTCTCGTGCGCGGCGGCTGACGCGTCCAGGACCGTACGGAGCTTCTTGCGCTGGCCGAGCGGCGAGATGCCGCCCCGTACGTAACCCGTCGTGCGTTCCGCCGCCGCGGGATCGGCCATCGTCGCGCGCTTGCCGCCGACCGCCGCGGCGAGCGCCTTCAGGTCGAGGGAGCCCGCGACCGGCACCACGGCCACGGTGAGCGTGCCGTCGACGTCCGCGACCAGCGTCTTGAACACCCGGTCCGGGGTGACACCGAGCGCCTGCGCCGCCTCCTCGCCGTACGACGCCGTCGCCGGATCGTGCGCGTAGGAGTGCAGGGTGTACGGCGTGCCCGCCGCCGTCAGGGCCACCGTCGCCGGGGTGCCGCCCGCCGGTTCGGCACGCTTCTTCTTCGCCAACGTAACGGTCCCTGGGCTCAGTTGGGGCAGGTCGGGGTGCGGGTGAGGGCTTCGGCGGGGATGGAGGGGAGATGGCGGACGATGGCCGTCTCGGTGCGCAGGATGGTCAGCTCCTCGCGGAGCCGGGTCGCGGTGTCAGGGGCCTGCAGGAGGCGCTGGCGGGTCGGCGTGTCGAGCATCGTCGCCGCCGCGACCAGGTACGAGACCACCGACGGCTCGTCGGGCAGGTCGGCGGCCGTGGTGAGGGTCGCCTCGCGGGCACCGGCGAGACGCTTCTGGTACGCACGGAAGGCGCGCAGGACGCCCTCGGCGAGGGCGCCCGCCTCGTCGCCCGGGTCCTCCTCCAGCTCCTCCAGCTCGGCCACCAGGTACGGGCCGCTCGCATCCACCGAGAGCAGCTTCACCCGCGTCGTACCGGTCGCCAGGACCTCGAAGCTGCCGTCCTCGCGCTCGCGGATCGTCGCCGCGTCGGCGATGCAGCCCACCCGGTGGAACGCCTGGACGGGGTCCGCGCCGAAGCCGGCCGCGGGGCCCTGCTCGGCCATGGCCGTCGGGTCGTCGGGCATGCCGGTGGCGGTACGGGCGGTCTCGCGGCCGTCGCGGATCGCGACGACGGCGAAGCGGCGGGGCTCCTCCTCGTCGTCCTCGTCGTCGGCGCCGGCCCCGGGGGTCGACTTGAGCAGGTCGCGCATCATGGCGCGATAACGCTCCTCGAACACGTTCAGCGGCAGCACGAGGCCCGGGAACAGTACCGAGTTCAGCGGAAAGAGCGGCAGTCGAACGGTGGTCACAGCGGTCAAGCGTAATGGCCGTCGGACCTGCTCCGGCCTGGAGTCCACCTACGGGCCCCCTCCGGCCTCGTACGGCCCGCCTCCGGGGCCGCCGCTGAGCCCGCCCGGGACCGGGCCGCCTGCCGCGATTCGAGGAAGCGGCCGAGCGGATCCTCGGCCGGTGTGTCCGGGGTGGGCCACGCCCACGGGAAGGAGGTCGCGTACGGGCCGACCAGCCGGAACTGCTCCAGCGCGTCGGCCCATCGCTCCCTGCTGACCAGCACGTACGCGAGCAGGTTGCGCACCTCGGACGCCCACGGGTCACCAGCCTCGTACTCCGCGGACAGCGCGATCGCCAGGTCGGCCGCCCGGTCGATCCTGGCGGTCAGCTGCGTGGCCGGCGCGGGCCCGGAACCACCGGGCCCGGCGTCCCCCGCGGGCGCCCCGGCCAGCAGCGCGAACGCCGCGCGCACCGGCAGGGCCTGGATCAGCGAGCCGGGCAGCGCGTCCTCGGCGGCCTGCTCCGCGAAGTCGAAGCACTCGCGGTGCGTGGAACCCTGCGCGGCCAGGTACTGCAGGGCCGCCACATGGCAGCCGTAGTGGTGCGAGGAGCGCCGTACCGCCTGCTCCCACAGCGCCTCGAAGGTGTCGTGCGCGGCGCGGGTCCCACGGGCGTGGTCCAGTGCGATCCGCCAGGGCACCGGGTCGCAGGGCGCGCCCGCGGCGGCCGCGTCGATCAGCGGCCCGGCCTGGCGCAGCCGGTCGGCGGGGGACGGTGAATCCAGCGCCCTGCGCACCTCCAGCTCCGCCTTGACGAGCAGGGCGTCAGGGTCGCCGGGAGCGGCCAGCAGCCAGTCCGTGAGCCAGTCCTGGCGGTGGTGGGCGAACGCGGCCAGCCGCAGCGTGTACCGGTCACGGTCCTCCCACTCGGCGCGCTCACGGGTCGTGGCGAGGAGCGCCGCAGCCGGTGCGTACGCGCCTTGGGCGGCGGCCACGAGCGCCGGGGCGATCCGCTCGTCCGGGGCGTCGAGCAGCAGCTCGTCGTCCGTCGGCTGTCCTGAGCGGAGCTCGGGCGAGCGGCGGGACCGGCGGGCGGAGCTCAGCAGCACGCGAAGGAATGACATGGTTCAACCATTGAAATCCGCAGGTGAGCGGCGTGCCAGGGGCGGGCTGTGAAGCTTTGGTGGCGGCGGGAAGGTTGTACTGCCAAAGGTCAAGGGAGGGCAAAGAAAGCGAACCCGTTCGGCGACGGGTGGGGGAGGGGGTGTGCGCCGGACGGGCGGGCGCGGTGAACATGCCCTGCGGGGTTGGGGGCGCCGGCGCCGGTGTGCGCCGGACGGGCGGGCGCGGTGAACATGCCCTGCGGGGCCGGGGGTGCCGACGCGACCTGCCTCCCCTGCGGACTGCTGCACCGACGCGACCTGCCTCACCAACGCGACCTGCCGCACCGGCGGGGCCCCTTCACCGGCGGCGCCCCTTCACCGGCGCGACCTGCTGCACCGACGCAACCTGCCTCACTAGCGGGGCCCCTTCACCGGCGGGGCCCCTTCACCGGCGGGGCCCCTTCACCGGCGGGGCCCGTCTCGCCAGCAGGCCCGCCCCACCACCCCCGCACGCCCCGACCACCGCCCGCCCGCGCCCCAGCGCCACTCACCCCCGTCGCAGCAGCCGGGACGCTCCCGCAGCCACCGTGGTGGCCAGGACCCAGCCCAGCAGGATCAGGCAGGCCGAGGCCCACTGCCAGCCGCCCTCCAGTCGCCAGTAGCCGTCCTGGCCGAGGTTGATCACCGGGACCAGCAGGTCGAGGGCGAACAGCGGGGCGCTCCACTGCGGGTGCTCGTCCGCCTTGATGGGTTCCGGGTCGTAACGGCCGAAGGCCAGCGTTCCCGCCGCCCACAGCACCGCCATCCACAGCGCCGCCCGCCCCGGCCGGTAGCCGTACGCCACCGTCCAGTCCTGGACCACGCCCCACAACCTCGCCGCGGGCGGCAGGGTCTCGCGCCGCCTGCGCTGCTTGGCCAGCAGCACCTCGCGGGCCTCCGAGTCCTCCCCGCCGTTGCGTTTGACGGCGGCCAGGCGTTCATAGGGTTCCGGCGCGTACTCGGGGGTGGCCGCCGTCACCCACTCCAGCCGTCTGGCGAGCGGGAAGTGGCCGAGCGGAACCAGGTTCTCGTACACGAACCCGCCCATCGACAGGCCGCCGGGGCCCGGCCAGCTCGTCGACTTGTCGACCAGGGTGACGATCCGCGCACCGGAGAGCACCACCTTGCCGCGCTCGGGGCGTTCGCCCAGGAAGCGCAGTTCGGGGGTCTGGATGCGGCGCAGCGAGAGTTCCTGGTCGCTCTCCATCGTGAAGCGCGCGTCCTGCAGGTCGATCGCGTCACCGAAGCGCCCGTCGTCCAGCCGCAGCCCGCCCTGGCACTCGAAACGCTGCATCCGCACCCCTCTGGCCGGCGTGCTGCCCAGGCCGGGCCCGAGCCCGTACGGCGGCGTCGCGTTGCCGTACGACTGCGAGGTGAGCCCCGCCGGGGTCAGATACATGGACCGCTCGACCGTCAGCTGCGGGGCGTTCAGCGCGCGGCGCCCGTAGGGATTGCTGAGCCGGCTGCCGCGCAGGCTCAGCGACACCCCGACCTTCGCGCCGCGCAGCCGGATCTCGCCGTGCGTCTCGATCAGCTCGGCCTGGAGGTCCTGCGCGACCGAGAGGCCGTCGGCCGCGATGGCCAGGCCGCGCCGGTCCCGGTGCACCACGATCTGGTTGATCAGGAGGTCGGTGCCGATCTGGGCGTCGGTGAGGCGCATCCCGCCGGCGATCCGGCAGCGCGGCAGGTGCAGGTCGCCCTCGGTGTGCAGCCGGGCCGCCTCCAGCCGCGGGATCGAGCAGCTGACCAGGCGCAGCGTGGTGAACCGGCACTCGGGCAGCAGTACCTCGCTGTCGAAGCGGCAGCCGTTCATCTCGACGTACGGGGCGACCGTCCCGCCGGACAGGTCGAGCACGCCGGTGATCTGCACACCGCGCAGCTTGAGCGCCGCCACCCGGCCCGGCCGTGCCTGCGGGCCGCTGAGCAGCAGCAGCGCCACCACCCTCGCGCGGACACTGCGCCCAGGACCCCAGGGGGTGCCGGTCATCGGATCGTCGACCAGGGGGTCGTTTCCCGTCAGGTCGTAGGTGCTGCCGTTGCGGAAGGCCTGCCACATGCCCAGCTCCGCCGCGCTGAGCCAGTCGGGCGCCTCCGGATCCTGCCGCGCCTCGGTCACTCGCGCCGCCCTCCCCTTCGATCCTGTGCGTGAGGATCCGAACGCTAGTGGTCACCGGTGACGGGCGGGACCACCGTGGCCTGTATCAGTCGGTGATACGGGGGACCGGTGGCCGGAAGCGGTCTGCGAGAATTGGTCCCGTGATCTCACGAATCGATCTGCGCGGTGGCGCCCTCCCCGAGGGCGCTGCTCTGCGCGACCTGCTGCCCCGAGCCGACTTCGACGTGACCGCCGCCCTGGAGAAGGTGCGGCCGATCTGCGAGGACGTGCATCATCGCGGCGACGCGGCGCTGATCGAGTACGCGAAGCGGTTCGACGGCGTCGAGCTCCAGCAGGTCCGGGTCCCCGCGGCGGCGCTCGCCGACGCGCTGGAGAAGCTCGACCCCGACGTCAGGGCCGCCCTGGAGGAGTCGATCCGGCGGGCCAGGCTGGTGCACCGCGCGCAGCGCCGCAGCACGCACACCACCGAGGTCGTCCCCGGCGGCACGGTCACCGAGAAGTGGGTGCCGGTCGACCGGGTCGGGCTGTACGCGCCGGGCGGCCTCTCGGTCTACCCCTCCTCCGTGATCATGAACGTGGTCCCGGCCCAGGAGGCAGGCGTCGGCTCGATCGCGCTGGCCTCCCCGCCGCAGGCCGGCTTCGGCGGGCTGCCGCACCCGACGATCCTCGCCGCGTGCGCGCTGCTCGGCGTCGACGAGGTGTACGCGGTGGGAGGCGCCCAGGCCGTCGCGATGTTCGCGTACGGCACCGAGTCCTGCCCGCCCGCCAACATGGTGACGGGCCCCGGCAACATCTGGGTCGCCGCCGCCAAGCGGTACTTCACCGGCCGGATCGGCATCGACACCGAGGCGGGCCCCACGGAGATCGCCGTGCTCGCCGACGACACCGCCGACCCGGTGCACGTCGCCGCCGACCTGATCTCCCAGGCCGAGCACGACCCGCTGGCCGCGGCCGTCCTGGTGACGGACTCGGCCGCGCTCGCCGACGCCGTCGAGCGGGAACTCGCCCCGCAGGTCGGGGCCAGCAAGCACCGGGCGGACCGGATCACCCCCGCGCTCGCCGGGCGACAGTCCGCGCTCGTCCTCGTGGAGTCCCTGGCGGACGGCCTCAAGGTCGTCGACGCGTACGGCGCCGAGCACCTGGAGATCCAGACCGCCGACGCCGCGGCCGTCGCCGACCGGGTCCGCAACGCGGGCGCGATCTTCGTCGGCGCGTACGCACCGGTCTCCCTCGGCGACTACTGCGCGGGCTCCAACCACGTCCTGCCGACAGGTGGCTGCGCGTGCCACTCCTCCGGACTCTCGGTGCAGTCCTTCCTGCGCGGCATCCACGTCGTGGACTACACCCGCCAGGCACTCGCGGACGTCGCCCACCACGTGGTGACGCTCGCGGAGGCCGAGGACCTGCCCGCGCACGGGGCGGCGATCAAGGCGAGGTTCGAGTGGAAGGTCCCGAAGGCATGACGCGCATCGACGACCTCCCCATCCGCGAGGAGCTGCGCGGCAAGAGCCCGTACGGGGCTCCCCAGCTCGACGTACCGGTGCGGCTGAACACCAACGAGAACCCGTACCCGCTGCCCGAGGCGCTCGTCGAGCGGATCGCCGAGCGCGTCCGCGAGGCCGCCCGCACCCTCAACCGCTACCCCGACAGGGACGCGACCGAGCTCCGCACGGAACTGGCCGGGTACCTGACGAAGACCGCCGGGCACCCGGTGACGGTCGAGAACCTCTGGGCCGCCAACGGCTCCAACGAGATCCTCCAGCAGCTCCTCCAGACCTTCGGCGGCCCCGGCCGCACCGCTATCGGCTTCGAGCCCTCGTACTCGATGCACGCGCTCATCTCGCGCGGCACCGGCACGGGCTGGATCTCAGGACCGCGCCACGACGACTTCACCATCGACGTCGAGGCAGCCGTGCAGGCCGTCGCGGAGCACCGGCCCGACGTCGTCTTCATCACCTCCCCCAACAACCCCACCGGCACCGCCGTCGAGGCCGAGACGGTCCTCGCGCTGTACGAGGCGGCCCAGGCGGCCAAGCCGTCGCTCGTCGTCATCGACGAGGCGTACGGCGAGTTCAGCCACCGGCCCTCGCTGCTCCCGCTGATCGAGGGCCGCCCCAACCTGGTGCTCTCCCGCACCATGTCCAAGGCCTTCGGCGCGGCGGGACTGCGCCTGGGATACCTCGCCGCGGACCCGGCCGTGGTCGACGCCGTGCAGCTGGTGCGCCTGCCGTACCACCTGTCATCCGTCACCCAGGCCACCGCGCTCGCCGCGCTGGAGCACACCGATACGCTGCTCGGGTACGTCGAACAGCTGAAGGCCGAGCGCGACCGCCTTGTCACCGAACTGCGGGCGCTCGGTTACGAGGTCACCGAGTCGGACGCCAACTTCGTGCAGTTCGGCCGGTTCGACGACGCGCACGCCGTGTGGCAGCAGATCCTCGACCGGGGCGTCCTGGTGCGGGACAACGGCGTGCCCGGCTGGCTGCGGGTCACCGCGGGCACCCCCGAAGAGAACGACGCGTTCCTGGAAGCGGTACGCGACCTGAAGAAGGAGCGAGACGCATGAGCCGCGTAGGACGGGTCGAACGGACCACCAAGGAGACCTCCGTCGTCGTCGAGATCGACCTCGACGGCACCGGAAAGGTCGACGTCGCGACGGGCGTGGGCTTCTACGACCACATGCTCGACCAGCTCGGCCGGCACGGCCTCTTCGACCTCACGGTCAAGACCGAGGGCGACCTGCACATCGACACCCACCACACCATCGAGGACACCGCTCTGGCACTGGGCGCCGCCTTCAAGCAGGCGCTGGGCGACAAGGTCGGCATCTACCGCTTCGGCAACTGCACCGTCCCCCTCGACGAGTCCCTCGCCCAGGTCACCGTCGACCTCTCGGGACGTCCGTACCTCGTGCACACCGAGCCGGAGAACATGGCGCCGATGATCGGCGCGTACGACACGACGATGACCCGGCACATCTTCGAGTCCTTCGTCGCGCAGGCGCAGGTCGCCCTGCACATCCACGTGCCGTACGGGCGCAACGCCCACCACATCGTGGAGTGCCAGTTCAAGGCGCTGGCGCGGGCCCTGCGCTACGCCGCCGAACGCGACCCGCGCGCGGCCGGCATCCTCCCGTCGACCAAGGGCGCCCTGTAACCCCATGAACGGTCTCAACACCATCCTCATCGTCGTCGGGCTGTTCCTGCTCGGCGGCGTCATCTCGTTCTCCAAGCAGAAGATGCCCAAGGGCGTCATCGTGCTGCTCGGTATCGCCGCGGTGATGTGCATCGTCGCCGGCGTCATGCGTATTCAGGGACTCTGGGAATGAGCGACGTGAAGAAAGTTGTCGTCTTCGACTACGGCTTCGGCAACATCCGCTCCGCGGAGCGGGCGCTGGCCCGGGTCGGCGCGGACGTCGAGATCACCCGCGACTACGACAAGGCGATGGCCGCCGACGGGCTGCTGGTGCCCGGCGTGGGCGCGTTCGCCGCCTGCATGAAGGGGCTGCGCGAGGCGCGCGGCGACTGGATCGTGGGCCGCCGGCTCTCCGGCGGCCGGCCGGTGCTGGGCATCTGCGTCGGGATGCAGATCCTCTTCGAGCGCGGCATCGAGCACGGCGAGGAGACCGCCGGCCTCGACGAGTGGCCCGGCGAGGTCGGACCGCTGAAGGCCGACGTCGTTCCGCACATGGGCTGGAACACCGTCGACGCGGCCGCGGGCTCCGAGCTGTTCGCGGGCCTGGACGCCGACGAGCGCTACTACTTCGTGCACTCGTACGCGGTCCACGACTGGACGCTCGAAGTCACCAACCCCCACATCCGCGCCCCGCGCGTGAGCTGGGCCACGCACGGCGAGCCCTTCGTGGCGGCCGTCGAGAACCAGGCGCTGTGGGCGACCCAGTTCCACCCCGAGAAGTCCGGCGACGCCGGAGCCCAGCTGCTGACCAACTGGATCGGAACCCTGTGATGTCCCAGACCCCGCTGCCCAAGCTCGAACTGCTTCCCGCCGTGGACGTACGGGACGGCCAGGCCGTCCGCCTCGTGCACGGCGAGTCCGGCTCCGAGACCTCCTACGGCTCCCCGCTGGAGGCGGCCCTCGCCTGGCAGAAGTCGGGCGCCGAATGGCTGCACCTGGTCGACCTGGACGCCGCGTTCGGCACCGGCGACAACCGGAAGCTGATCGCCGAGGTCGCCGCCGCCATGGACATCAAGGTCGAACTCTCCGGCGGCATCCGCGACGACGCCTCCCTGGAGGCCGCCCTGGCCACCGGTTGCCGGCGGGTCAACCTCGGCACCGCGGCCCTGGAGACCCCCGAGTGGGTCGCCAAGGTCATCGCGAGTCACGGCGACAAGATCGCGGTCGGTCTCGACGTGCGCGGCACCACGCTGCGCGGCCGCGGCTGGACCCGCGACGGCGGTGACCTGTACGAGACCCTGGCCCGCCTCGACGCCGAGGGCTGCGCCCGGTACGTGGTCACCGACATCGCCAAGGACGGCACCCTCCAGGGCCCCAACCTGGAGCTCCTCAAGAACGTCTGCGCGGCCACCGACAAGCCCGTGGTGGCCTCCGGCGGCGTCTCCTCGCTGGACGACCTGCGGGCCATCGCCTCCCTGGTGCCCGAGGGCGTCGAGGGCGCGATCGTCGGCAAGGCGCTGTACGCGAAGGCGTTCACCCTCGAAGAGGCGCTGGAGGCGGTCTCCCGATGAGTGACTCCGTGCGACGCGTGGCGACCGGTGCCCCCTGGGAGGAGCAGTTCGGTTACTCGCGCGCCGTGGAGCTCCCCAACGGCACGGTGCTGGTGTCCGGCTGCACCTCGGTGGTGGACGGCGTCATCGACGCGGGCACCCCCTACGAGCAGGCGATGACCGCGTTCGGCGTCGCGGAGGAGGCCCTGCGGGAACTCGGCCTGACCCGCTCCGACATCGTCCGCACCCGGATGTACCTCACGCACGCCAGGGACGTCGACGAGGTGGGCCGCGCCCACAAGGAACTCTTCGACGCGATCCGCCCGGCCGCGACCATGCTGATCGTCTCAGGCTTCGTCGACCCCTCGCTGGTCGTCGAGGTCGAGGTGGAGGCGTACCGGGGAGGCCGGGCATGAGCCTCGCCGTACGGGTCATCCCCTGCCTGGACGTCGACAAGGGCCGGGTCGTCAAGGGCGTCAACTTCCAGAACCTGCGGGACGCGGGCGACCCCGTCGAAATGGCCAAGCTGTACGACGCCGAGGGCGCCGACGAGCTGACCTTCCTCGACATCACCGCCTCGTCGGGCGACCGCGAGACGACCTACGACGTGGTGCGCCGCACCGCCGAGCAGGTCTTCATCCCGCTCACCGTGGGCGGCGGCGTCCGCACCGCGGACGACGTGGACAAGCTGCTGCGCGCCGGGGCCGACAAGGTGGGCGTCAACACGGCCGCCATCGCCCGCCCCGACCTCATCCGCGAGATCGCGGAGCGCTTCGGCCGTCAGGTGCTGGTCCTGTCGGTCGACGCACGCCGCACCGCCGAGGGCTCCTTCGAGGTCACCACGCACGGCGGCCGGCGCTCCGCGGGCGTCGACGCCGTCGAATGGGCGCACCGGGCCGCCGAGCTGGGCGCGGGCGAGATCCTGCTCAACTCGATGGACGCCGACGGCACCAAGGACGGCTACGACACCGAGATGCTCGCCGCCGTACGCGCGCACGTCACGGTGCCGGTCATCGCCAGCGGCGGCGCGGGCAGGCTGGAGCACTTCGCCCCCGCGGTCGACGCGGGCGCGGACGCCGTCCTCGCGGCCTCCGTCTTCCACTTCGGCGACCTGCGGATCGGCGAGGTCAAGTCGGCCCTCCAGGAGGCGGGTCACCCGGTCCGCCGGAAGTGACCCTTCCGTACAAGTGTCGCAAAAAGCCCTGTAGTTGAAGATCGACAACGGCTAGCGTTCCCCCTCGAAGCGTCCGAACGAGGGGGAACGCCCATGTCACCGTCCAGGCCCGCCGTCGAACTCCTGGGAATCAGCAAGGACTTCGTCGCCGATCCCTACCCCGTCTATGCCGCGCTCCGCGAACGGGGGCCGGTGCACCGGGTGGTGACCCCCGAGGGCGAGGACCTGTGGATCGTCGTCGGCCACGAGGAGTGCCGGGCGGCCTACGTCGACCCCCGGTTCAGCCGCGACTGGCGCACCCACGGACACCTCGCCCCGCAGCTGCCCGCCTACGCGCACGGCCCCGGCAATGCCCACGTCCTGCTGAGCGACCCGCCGGACCACACCCGGCTGCGCCGACTGGTGGCCCGTGAATTCACGCCACGCCGAATCGAGGCGCTGACGCCGCGGGTGCAGCAGGTCACCGACGCGCTGATCGACGCGATGGAGGCCGGCGGCGCCCGCGCCGCCGACGTGATCGACGCGCTGGCCTTCCCGCTGCCGATGACGGTCATCTGCGACCTGCTCGGCGTGCCCGACCTGGACCGGGACTCCTTCCGCGGCTGGTCCAACGAGGTGGTGGCACCCACCGGCCCGGAGGCGGAGGCCGCCGCGTACGGCGCCGCCATGCCGTACCTCACCGAGCTCATCCAGGACAAGCGCAAGGCCCCGGGCGACGACCTGCTCAGCGCACTGATCCACACGGCCGACGAGGAGGGCGACCGGCTCAGCGCGGACGAACTCCTCTCCATGGCCTTCCTGCTGATCGTCGCCGGGCACGAGACGACGGTGAACCTGATCGGCAACGGGCTGCGCGCGCTCTTCCACCACCCCGATCAGCTGGCCCTGCTCCGCGGCGACCTGCCGGGGCTGATCGAAGGGGCGGTGGAGGAGATCCTGCGCTTCGACGGTCCGGTCGAGGGCTCCACCCCGCGCATCGCCCGCGAGGACGTCGACTTCGGCGGCGAGCACATTCCGGCGGGCTCGTCGGTGGTGATCGTGATGGCCGACGCGGACCGCGACGGCGCCCGCTTCGAGGAGCCGGGCCGCTTCGACATCCGGCGCGACGCCCGTGGCCACATCGCCTTCGGGCACGGGTTGCACTACTGCCTGGGCGCCCCGCTGGCCCGGCTGGAGGGCCGGGTCGCGCTCCGCACACTGCTGGAGCGCTTCCCCGACCTGGCCGCGGACGGATCGCCTGACGCCGGGCCGTGGATCCCGGGCCTGCTGATCAGGGGAGTGCGCAAGCTGCCCGTGCGCTGGTAGCGCTGCGGGCACCGGGCCTCGGCACCGCGAGGCTCCGGGACCGCCGGTGCGGGGACCGCCCCCGTACCGGGAGAGCCCCGCACCGGACGGCCGCCGGCCGCTACAGCCCCAGCTTCGCCTCGTACAGGCGGGCCACCGTCTCCTTGTCGCCCTCCAGCTCCACCCTCGCCGACTCCTGCCGGCCGAAGACGAACAGCAGCAGCTCGCCCGGCTCGCCGATGACGGTCACCACCGGCGCCCCCCGGTGCGCCACCGCCGTCTGCCCGTCCGGGCGGCGCAGCACGAGGCCCACCGGGGACTTGCGGCCGAGCACGCGGGCCATCTTCTCCAGCCGCCCCCACAGCGCGTCCGCGAACACCGGGTCGAGCTCACGCTGGGTCCACTGCGGCTGGGCGCGGCGCACGTCCTCCGCGTGGATGTAGAACTCCACCGTGTTCGCCGCCTCGTCCACCTGCTTCAGCGCGTACGGCGAGCGCCGTGGCGGGCCGGTGCGGATGAGCTGGACCAGTTCCTCGTACGGCTTGGCGGCGAACTCGGAGCTGACCCGCTCCAGCCTGTTGCGCAGGGCGGGCACCAGGAGCCCCGCGGCGGCGTCCGAGCGGCGCTCACGCACCACGACATGGGCCGCGAGGTCCCGGGCGTTCCAGCCCTCGCACAGGGTCGGGGCATCGGGGCCCGCGGCCTCCAACAGATCGGCGAGAAGGAGCCGTTCACGCTTGGCATGGGTCGACATGTCGGCCAGCGTACGGCGACCCGGGGTCGTCCGCACAGTGGACGGGCGGCCGGGGACCGCACCGGAAGCGGCACAATTGCACCATGAGTACGCCCGTACCCCCAGTACCCCAGAGCTCCCTCGACCCCGCGGTCGCCGCCCGCCTCAAGCGCACCCCGGACGGGCTGGTCCCCGCGATCGCCCAGCAGTACGACACCGGTGAGGTGCTCATGCTCGGCTGGATGGACGACGAGGCCCTGCACCGGACCCTCACCACCGGACGCTGCACCTACTGGTCGCGCAGCCGCGGCGAGTACTGGGTCAAGGGGGACACCTCGGGGCACGTGCAGCAGGTGAAGGGCGTGGCGCTGGACTGCGACGGCGACACCCTCCTGGTCCAGGTCGACCAGACCGGGGCCGCCTGCCACACCGGCGAGCGGACCTGCTTCGACGCCGACGTGCTTCCCGTCACCGACGCCAAGTAGGGTCTGCGGCCATGGATCTGGAGACCTTCCGCAAGCTGGCGGCCGACCGCCGCGTCATCCCCGTCAGCCGCCGGCTCCTCGCCGACGGCGACACCCCCGTGGGGCTCTACCGCAAGCTCGCCGCCGAACGACCGGGCACCTTCCTCCTGGAGTCCGCGGAGAACGGCCGCTCCTGGTCCCGCTACTCCTTCGTCGGTGTCCGCAGCGCCGCCACCCTCACCGCCCGCGACGGGCTTGCCCACTGGATCGGCACGCCCCCCGTGGGCGTTCCGACGCAAGGTGACCCGCTGGACGCGCTGCGGGCCACGGTCGAGACCCTGCACACCCCCCGTGACCTGGCCGGGGACCTGCCGCCCTTCACCGGCGGCATGGTCGGCTACCTGGGTTACGACATCGTGCGCCGGCTGGAGAAGATCGGCGACCGGGGCGCCGACGACCTCCGGCTGCCCGAGCTGACCATGCTGCTGACCTCGGACCTCGCGGTCCTCGACCACCGGTACGGCACGGTCCTGCTGATCGCCAACGCGATCAACCACAACGACCTCGAAACGGGTGTGGACGAGGCGTACGCGGACGCCGTCGCCCGGCTCGACGCGATGGAGGCGGACCTCTCCCGCGCCGTGCCGACCGCACCCGCCGTGCTGCCGCCCTCCGAGGTGCCGCTCTACACCGAGAAGTGGGGCGGTCAGGCGTACCAGGGCGCGGTCGAGGACATCAAGGAGCGCATCAGGGCGGGGGAGGCCTTCCAGGTCGTCCCGTCCCAGCGCTTCGAGACCCCGTGCGAGGCGAGCGCGCTGGACGTCTACCGGGTGCTGCGGGCCACCAACCCGTCCCCGTACATGTACCTCTTCCGGTTCGACGGGTTCGACGTGGTGGGCTCCAGCCCCGAGGCCCTCGTGAAGGTCGAGGACGGCCGCGCCATGGTGCACCCGATCGCCGGCACCAGGCACCGCGGCGCCACCCCGCAGGAGGACCAGCAGCTCGCCGACGAGCTGATGGCCGACCCCAAGGAGCGGGCCGAGCACCTGATGCTCGTCGACCTGGGCCGCAACGACCTCGGCCGGGTCTGCGCGCCCGGATCCGTCGAGGTCGTCGACTTCATGTCCGTGGAGCGCTACTCGCACGTCATGCACATCGTGTCGACGGTCACCGGGCAGGTCGCCGAGGGCCGCACCGCCTTCGACGTCCTGACCGCCTGCTTCCCCGCCGGCACCCTCTCCGGGGCGCCCAAGCCGCGCGCCATGCAGATCATCGAGGAGCTGGAGCCGTCCAGGCGCGGCCTCTACGGCGGCTGCGTCGGCTATCTGGACTTCGCGGGCGACTCCGACACCGCCATCGCCATCCGCACCGCGCTGCTCCGGGACGGCACGGCGTACGTGCAGGCCGGAGCGGGTGTCGTCGCCGACTCCGACCCCGTGGCGGAGGACACCGAGTGCCGCAACAAGGCCGCCGCCGTGCTGCGCGCCGTGCACACCGCCAACCGGCTCGGACGCTGAGGAAGCCGTGAGGGACACTGGGGGTGTGAGCGCCGTACCCCCCACACCCCAGTCCCCAGCCGAGCCCGCCCCGACCGCGGCAGGCAGCGGTGGCAGGCGCAGCCTGGCCACCGCCCTGCTGTGCGGCGCCGTCGGCTCCACCGTCGTCCTGATCGCCTGCGGGCAGGTCTGGACGTCGGGCGTGGCCACCGTCGCGGGCATCGGCACCAAGACCCTCGACGCGGACGGGCAGGCCATCACCGGCGTCCCCGCCGCCCTGGCGATCGTCGCCCTCGCCGCCCTGGTCGCCGTCTTCGCCGTCCGCAGGGCGGGCCGCGTCCTGGTCTCCGCGCTGCTCGCGCTGAGCGGCGCGGGAGCGGTCGCGGCCTCGCTGCTCGGGGCGGGCGACCACTCCGCCCTCGACGAGCAGGCCGCGAAGCTCTCCGGCGACGTCGCCGCCACGGTCACCGGACTCACCCGAACGGTCTGGCCCTACGTCACCGCTTCGGGCGCCCTGCTGATCCTGGTCGCGGGCCTCCTCGCGCTGCGCTTCGGCGGCAGCTGGCCCGGCATGGGCGGCCGGTACGAGCGCGAGGGCGGGCCCCGTACCCGCGCGCAGGCCCGCGCGGCGGTGGACCCCGAACGCCCCGAGGAACTGTGGAAGGCCCTGGACCGCGGCGAGGACCCGACCGCAGGACCGGTCACCGCGCCCGCCGGGGACGAGCCGGCCGCCACCGCCACCGCCGGTCGGGCCGCCGCGCCCACGGCCGCCGCGCCCGGCGATCTTGTCCGGTCGCCGACGCGCGAAGGGTGACCCGAAGTCACGCGCGGTGGCGCGGTGGGGAACAATGGGCAGCAGCATCTCGGAAGCTGAAGAGCACAAAGTCACCTAGGAGCACCTCATGGCCAGCCGCGGACACCACGGACACACCCCGGCCGCCTGGACCGGCGTCGTGATCGCCTTCATCGGTATCTGCATCTCCAGTGCGTACATGGTGATGGCCAACTCCGTCGGCTTCTGGATCGGCATCGCCATCTCGCTGATCGGCGGCCTCGTCGGCCTGGGCATGCGCATGGCGGGCATGGGAATGCCCAAGGAGGCGCCCGCCCTCACCGAGGCCCGGGTCGCGGCAGGACGCGCCCAGCTCCAGTAGCACCGCCCCTCCCACATGGCGCCGCGCCCCCGCGAGGCGCGAGGCGCAGTCCCGCTCGGACTGCGCCTTTTCGTATGCGGTGGCGGCCGCGAGGCTCCCTGTTCGCGTGCCGCCGTGCCCCTGGTGTCGCCGCGGCCGGAGGGCCTCGCTGCGGCTTCCCGCGCGGGGAGCGTGCGCACCGGGCCGCGGGCGGCGACAATCGGCGGGTGGAAGCCTCCTCACCAGCCCCCGCGCGGTACGCCGCCCCGCCCCCCGCGCCGCAGCGGTCGCTCGTGCGCCGTCTGGCCGTGCCTCTGGGCACCCTCACCGGGGTGCTGGCCGCCTTCGCGTACGTCGGCTCGGTCGACCCCAATCAGCCGGGCCACTACCCCCTCTGCCCGCTCCTGACCACCACGGGGCTCCTGTGCCCCGGCTGCGGCGGACTGCGCAGCGCGTACGCGGTCGCGCACGGCGACCTGCTGACCGCGCTCGGCTCCAACGCGATGGCGGTGCTCGGGTACGCCGCCTTCGCCGTGCTGATGGTGGTGTGGCTCACACGGGCGGCGCGGGGGAGGCCCATGGGGTTCGCCCTGAGCGCGGGCTGGTGGTGGGTCCTGGGCGGGTTGTTCGCGGTCTTCAGCGTGGTCCGCAATCTCCCGTTCGGTTCCGTACTCGCGCCCTGACTGCCCAGGTAGTGGGACAGTGGTCAACCGGATGCGGATCCTTCGGTCCGGTGCGGATACCATCGCTTGTGGCCGAACCTGGCCCTCCACCACCGTCCCGGAAGGGGGCAGCTCGCGTGAGTGTGCTCGACGAGATCATCGAAGGCGTCCGCGCCGACCTCGCGGAGCGGCAGGCACGTGTCAGCCTGGAGGAGCTCAAGGAGCGGGCTGCCAACGCGCCCGCCGCGAAGGACGGTGTCGCTGCCCTGCGCGGTGACAGCGTCAAGGTCATCTGCGAGGTCAAGCGCTCCAGCCCCTCCAAGGGTGCGCTCGCGGCCATCGCCGACCCGGCGGCCCTGGCCGCCGACTATGAGGCGGGTGGCGCCGCCGTCATCTCCGTGCTCACCGAGGAGCGCCGCTTCGGCGGTTCGCTGGCCGACTTGGAGGCCGTCCGCGCCAAGGTCGACATCCCGGTGCTGCGCAAGGACTTCATCGTCACCGCTTACCAGCTCTGGGAGGCCCGTGCGTACGGCGCCGACCTGGTGCTGCTGATCGTCGCCGCCCTGGAGCAGGACGCGCTGGTCTCCCTCATCGAGCGCGCCGAGTCCATCGGTCTGACCCCGCTGGTCGAGGTGCACGACGAGGACGAGGTGGACCGCGCGGTCGCCGCCGGAGCGAAGATCATCGGTGTGAACGCCCGTGACCTCAAGACCCTCAAGGTCGACCGCGGTGTCTTCGAGCGCGTCGCGCCGGAGATCCCGGACCACATCGTCAAGATCGCCGAGTCCGGCGTGCGCGGCCCGCACGACCTGATCGCGTACGCCAACGCCGGCGCCGACGCGGTCCTGGTCGGCGAGTCCCTGGTGACCGGCCGCGACCCGAAGTCCGCGGTCTCGGACCTGGTCGCCGCGGGCGCGCACCCGGCACTGCGCCACGGACGGGGCTGACGGAACCCGCCATGACCCCTCACGCCCGTCTCGCCCGCGGCTGCCGCCCTCGTGGCTGCCGCGCGCCCGCGCGACGGGTGAGGGGCCGACGGGTGCGGTACCACATCGGTTCCGAGCCCGGACAGATCAACGGCATGCGATGGCGTCGTCGCTGAAAGCCCTGCTTCGGCATGGGCACAGTGACATCCCACAACGCTCGAAACACTTCATTTCGTACGAGGAGTTTCCGCATGCCCAGCGAGTTCTTCTTCCCCGACCCCCAGGGTCAGGTCCCCACCACCGAGGGCTATTTCGGTGACTTCGGCGGCAAGTTCATCCCCGAGGCGCTGGTCGCCGCAGTGGACGAGGTCGCCGTCGAGTACGACAAGGCCAAGTCGGACCCCGCCTTCGCCGCCGAGCTCGACGATCTGATGGTCCACTACACCGGCCGCCCCAGCTCCCTCACCGAGGTGCCGCGCTTCGCCGGACACGCCGGCGGCGCACGGATCTTCCTCAAGCGCGAGGACCTCAACCACACCGGCTCACACAAGATCAACAATGTGCTGGGCCAGGCGCTGCTCACCAAGCGGATGGGCAAGACCCGGGTCATCGCCGAGACGGGCGCGGGCCAGCACGGCGTCGCCACCGCGACCGCCTGCGCGCTCTTCGGCCTCGACTGCACCATCTACATGGGCGAGATCGACACCGAGCGCCAGGCGCTCAACGTCGCCCGGATGCGGATGCTGGGCGCCGAGGTCGTCGCGGTGAGGTCCGGCAGCCGCACGCTCAAGGACGCCATCAACGAGGCGTTCCGCGACTGGGTCGCCAACGTGGACCGCACCCACTACCTCTTCGGTACGGTCGCGGGCCCGCACCCCTTCCCGGCCATGGTCCGCGACTTCCACCGCGTGATCGGCGTCGAGGCGCGCCGGCAGATCCTGGAGCGCACCGGGCGGCTCCCGGACGCGGCCGTGGCCTGTGTCGGCGGCGGCTCCAACGCGATCGGTCTCTTCCACGCCTTCATCCCGGACGCGGACGTCCGCCTGGTGGGCTGCGAGCCCGCGGGGCACGGCATCGAGACCGGCGAGCACGCGGCCACGCTGAGCGCCGGCGAGCCCGGCATCCTGCACGGCTCGCGCAGCTACGTCCTCCAGGACGAGGAGGGCCAGATCACCGAGCCCTACTCGATCTCCGCCGGGCTCGACTACCCGGGCATCGGCCCGGAGCACTCGTACCTCAAGGACATCGGCCGCGGCGAGTACCGGGCGGTTACCGACGACGCCGCCATGCAGGCCCTGCGCCTGCTGTCGCGCACGGAGGGGATCATCCCGGCGATCGAGAGCGCGCACGCGCTCGCCGGGGCGCTGGACCTCGGCAGGGAACTGGGCAAGGACGGGCTGATCCTGGTCAACCTGTCCGGGCGCGGCGACAAGGACATGGACACGGCGGCCCGTTACTTCGGGCTGTACGACACGGACGCCGCCGTCGCGGCGGACGCGAGCGCGGTCGCGGAGATCTCGGAGGACGCCAAGTGAGCGGCAACGTACAGCTGTTGAGCGACACCCTGGCCGCCGCGAAGGCCGAGGACCGGGCCGCGCTGATCGCCTATCTGCCGGCCGGGTTCCCGACCGTGGACGGCGGCATCGAGGCCGTCAAGGCCGTCGTCGCGGGCGGCGCGGACGTCGTCGAGGTCGGACTGCCGCACAGCGACCCGGTGTTGGACGGCCCGGTCATCCAGACCGCGGACGACATCGCGCTGCGCGGCGGTGTGAAGATCGCCGATGTGATGCGTACGGTGCGCGAGGCACACGCCGCGACCGGTGCACCGGTGCTGGTCATGACGTACTGGAACCCCATCGACCGGTACGGCGTCGAGCGGTTCACCGCCGAGCTGGCAGCCGCGGGCGGCGCGGGCTGCATCCTGCCCGACCTGCCGGTCCAGGAGTCCGCGCTGTGGCGCGAGCACGCAGAGAAGCACGGCCTGGCCACGGTGTTCGTGGTCGCGCCGAGCAGCAAGGACGAACGGCTCGCCACCATCACGGCCGCGGGCTCAGGCTTCGTCTACGCGGCCTCGCTGATGGGCGTCACCGGGACCCGGGAGTCCGTGGGCGAGCAGGCGGCGGACCTCGTGCGGCGGACGAAGGCGACGACCGAGCTGCCGGTCTGCGTGGGACTCGGAGTCTCGAACGCCGCACAGGCCAAGGAAGTTGCGGTCTTCGCGGACGGCGTCATCGTCGGTTCCGCGTTCGTCAAGCGGATGCTGGACGCCGAGGACGAGGCGGCCGGGCTGCGCGCCGTACGGGAGTTGGCGGCGGACCTCGCCGCGGGCGTACGGCGGGACTGAGCAGCAGCGGGCGTTCGGGCCGGCCGTGCGGCGGGCTGAGAACCTTCGTTCGGACGCGTAACTTTATGGTTCCGTAGTCCATTTGGGTGGATTGGGATCGGGGCGGCACATTGGTGCCGCCCCGATTCGTTGCTGCGGGTGTGAGCGAGAAGAACTCTGAAGGCAAGCGAACCGCCCGCGAGCGGCTCATCCAGGAGCGCGAAGCACAGAAGTCGCGCGACAAACGGCGCCGTGTGCTGATCGTCGGCGCGGCGGTGGTCGGTGTGCTCGGCCTCGCCGCCGTCGCCGGCGTGGTCGCCGCGAACAGCGGTGGGGGAAAGGGTGACAAGGCGTCCGGCAACGGCCCGGTCAAGGACCCGGCAGGCACCGTGGGGAAGGGGAACGTCGCGATTCCGGTGGGCATGACGGACGCACCGTCGGTCCTCACCGTCTACGAGGACCTGCGCTGCCCCGCCTGCGGCATGTTCGAGAACACCATGCGCGACACAGTCAACAAGCTGGAGCGCGAGGGCAAGATCCGCGCCGAGTACCACCTGGTGTCGTTCATCGACAACGCGATGCAGGGCACCGGCTCGAAGTACGCGGCGAACGCGCTGGGTTGCGCGCAGGACGCGGGGAAGTTCCACGGGTACCACGACGTGCTCTTCCGCAACCAGCCGCAGGAGGCGGACGACGCCTTCGGGCAGAAGAGCCGTCTGCTGGAGCTGGCCCAGAAGGTGCCGGGGCTGCGCGGGTCCACCTTCGACGCGTGCGTCGACGACGGGGCGCACGCGGGCTGGGTGACCAAGGTGCAGGAGGACTTCAGCAACTCGAAGTACAAGGCGACGCCGACGGTCCTGCTGAACGGCGAGTCGATCTTCCCGCAGAAGGGGAGCGAGCAGATCACGCCGGCGAATCTGGTGAAGTGGGTGGACGTGGCGAACAGGGGGAAGCGGGTGGGGAGGGTGCCGGCTTCTGCGTCTGCGTCTGCGTCTGCGTCCGCATCCGCGCCTGGGCCTGGGGCGGCGTCTGCGTCCGCGCCTGGATCTGGGGCGGCTTCCGTTTCGCCGTCGCCGGCCGGCGGGGCAGGTGTGGCGGGTGCGCCGGGAGCTGCGGGGACGGCGGGTGCGGTGGGGGCGCGGGAGTAGGGCGGTCGGGGGTGGGGGCGCTCCGCGTGGGGGCCGCCCCCTTGCCCACCCGTTCCGCCCCCGGGGGCGGCCCCGGTGCCCAAGGGGGCTGGGGTGCGGAAGGGGGCTTGTTATGCAGACGTTGTCGGTCGGGTTGTCATCGGTGTGGTGCGGCAGGGTAGCGTCGACCCCGCCATGAACCTTGCCTACATTCCCAGCCCGGCGGCCGGTGAGATCCACCTCGGACCCATCCCGCTGCGCGGCTACGCCCTCTGCATCATCATCGGCGTCTTCGTAGCCGTCTGGTACGGCAACAAGCGCTGGATCGCCCGCGGTGGTAAGCCGGGAACGGTCGCCGACATCGCCGTCTGGGCGGTGCCGTTCGGCCTCGTCGGCGGACGGCTCTACCACGTCATCACCGACTACCAGCTCTACTTCTCCGAAGGCAAGAACTGGGTCAACGCCTTCAAGATCTGGGAGGGCGGCCTCGGTATCTGGGGGGCCGTCGCCCTCGGCGCGGTCGGCGCCTGGATCGGTTGCCGGCGCCGCGGCATCCCGCTGCCGGCCTGGGCCGACGCCATGGCGCCCGCGCTCGTCATCGCGCAGGCCATCGGGCGCTGGGGCAACTGGTTCAACCAGGAGCTGTACGGGCGGAAGACCGACCTCCCCTGGGCGCTGGAGATCACCAAGGGCGACGAGGCGGGGTTCTACCACCCGACGTTCCTCTACGAGTCGCTCTGGTGCCTCGGTGTCGCGGCCGTCATCGTCTGGGCCGACCGGCGCTTCAAGCTCGGCCACGGCAGGGTCTTCGCCCTGTACGTCGCGCTGTACTGCGCCGGCCGCGGCTGGATCGAGTACATGCGCATCGACGACGCCCACCACATCCTGGGGCTGCGCCTCAACGTGTGGACGGCGATCATCGTCTTCGTCCTGGCGGCGGTCTACTTCGTGCTGTCCCAGCGGTTGCGCCCCGGCCGCGAGCAGACCGTGGAGCCGGACCGCGAGGGCGCGGAGGCGGAGTCGGAGGCGGCTGAGGCGGCGGACGCGGCCGACGGCGACGAGGAGGCCGGTGCGAAGGCGCCGGGCGGCACGGCGGGCAAGGGCGCGACCACCGACCTCGACAAGGACCGGACGCAGGACGTGCAGGACGTGCAGGACGGCGCCGGTTCGGCGAAGAAGATCTGACGCAGCGCAAGGCAGCGCAACGTAACGCAACGCGGGGCAGGGCCGTCGGGACCGTACCGGTTCCGGCGGCCCTGTCGTACGTACCGGGGGCCGCGGGCCCCCGGTGAGGTCACAGGGCGTCGATCTCCTGGCGGTAGGGCATCGAGGTCGAGGCGCCGTGGCGTCCCACCGACAGGGCCGCCGCGCCCGACGCCCAGCGCATCGCCTCCGGCATGGGTCTGCCCTCGCCGAGCGCCACCGCGAGCGCGCCGACGAAGGTGTCCCCGGCTGCGGTGGTGTCGACGGGCTCCGCCGGGTGGGCGGGTACGAAGACCGGCTCGGGTGTCTCGCGGCTGACGTACGTACTGCCCGCCGCGCCCAGCGTGACCAGCACCGCCGGCACGTCGTCGAGCAGGGCGCGGGCGGCCAGCAGCGGGTCGTGGAGCCCGGTGAGGGCCGCGGCCTCGTGTTCGTTGGGCACCAGCAGGTCGGTCACGGCGAGCAGTTCGGGCGGCATCGGGACCGCGGGGGCCGGCGTCAGGATCGTCATGACGCCGTGGCCGCGGGCGGCCGTCGCCCCCGCCGTGACGACGGACATCGGGAGTTCGAGCTGGACGAGCAGGGCGTACGCACAACCGATGACGGCTTCGTCGCCGAGGGCCAGCGCGGTGACGGTGTCGTTGGCGCCTGGGATGACGACGATGGAGTTGCCGCCGTCGCCGTCCACGACGATGTGGGCGGTGCCGGAGGGGCCGTCGGCGGTGCGCAGCGAGCCGGTGTCGATGCCGGAGCGCGCGAGGGCGTCGCGCAGCCGTGCGCCGAAGTCGTCGGTGCCGACCGCGCCGATCATCGTCACCTCGCCGCCCGCGCGCGCCGCGGCGACGGCCTGGTTGGCGCCCTTGCCGCCCGGCACGGTGCGGCACGAGAGGCCGGTGACGGTCTCGCCGGGGGCCGGGGCCTTGGCGACGTACGCGACGAGGTCCATGTTGGTGCTGCCGAGTACGGCGAGGGCGGGTGGCTTGGTCATCTGCGGACCTCTCGGTGGGTGGAGCTCGGCGGAGGGGGTCGCGGGCCGTCCCGGATGAGGTGCGGGAGGCCGACGGCGGTGTGCCGGGCGCGCGGCGGTGGCCCGGCCCCCGCGGAAATCTCTGCCACACCCCGGGCCCGCGGCGGCCGGGCCACGCCCCACGTGTCACCCGGTCGAGCGCCGGTGAGCGTGCTGGAGGGCGCCGGGCGCCGCTGTTGCGGGAGCCCGCTCAGCCGGAGTGAGGAAAGGCTTACCTTGGAAAGGTAGGTCAACTCCCCTTCGTACCAGGTAAGTACGGCCTTCCTTGCTGGCGCGAGTTTCGAATCGTGCGTACTTTCGAACGCGTCGGGGCGTCCCCCGGCCGCAGGAAGCACAGAGGGGCACGGGGAAGACCGGCATGGCCATCATCGAGACCGAAGCGACGCTGCACGAGGCGCACCGCGACAACCACACCCACCGCGACGTCAACGGCGGTTGGCTGCGCCCCGCCGTCTTCGGGGCGATGGACGGACTGGTGTCCAACCTGGCACTGATGACGGGCGTCGCGGGCGGTGCTCTCTCGCAGCAGACCATCGTGATCACCGGGCTGGCCGGACTCGCCGCAGGGGCCTTCTCGATGGCGGCGGGCGAGTACACCTCCGTGGCCTCGCAGCGAGAGCTGGTCGAGGCCGAACTCGACGTCGAGCGGCGGGAGTTGAAGAAGCACCCGCAGGACGAGATGGAGGAGCTGGCGGCGCTCTACGTGACCCGCGGGGTGGAGCCCCACCTCGCGCGGCAGGTGGCCGAACAGCTGTCGCGCGACCCCGAGCAGGCACTGGAGATCCACGCCCGCGAGGAGCTGGGGATCGACCCGGACGACCTGCCCTCGCCGCTGGTGGCCGCCGTCTCGTCGTTCGGGGCGTTCGCGCTCGGGGCGCTGCTGCCCGTGCTGCCGTACCTGCTGGGGGCGGCCTCGCTGCTGCCCGCGGTGCTGCTGGCCCTCGTCGGGCTGTTCGCCTGCGGGGCCGTCGTCGCCCGGGTGACCGCGCGCTCCTGGTGGTACAGCGGGCTGCGCCAGCTCGTGCTCGGCGGGGCCGCGGCGGCGGTGACGTACGGCCTCGGCGCCCTGTTCGGGGCGGCGCTCTAGCCGCCGGGCCCGACCTCCTCCGACCGACGCCGGAGTGTGACGTACGCCCCGGCGCGGATCCAGGATGCGCCCCGTAGAATATGGCTATATGCAAGGTGGCGCATAAGTAGCCGTTACTCATCGGTTTCGTCCAGTTGACCACCGGGCATGAGCCGTAAGCGCCGTAGGCAACGATGCCTGCTTCGCTACGGTCCTGCAGGTGGCGGTCTGCCCACCTCTGCACCACATTCACCGCCGATGCGCGGTGTCCGCATGGTGGAATGCGTTATCCGCTTCGCGAGAAGCCAGCCATCATGTAACCTGCACGAAATTTCGCGGAGGGCCAGTGTCGTCCCTCGGTATCTGCATATGCCACGACGACGACGGGAGTGCCGATGCGTACCCACGCCTGGTCGCCCATGGACGGTCGCCCCGCCCAGCAGGGGCTCTACGACCCCCGCAACGAGCACGACGCATGCGGCGTCGGCTTTGTCGCCACCCTTACCGGTGTGGCCTCCCATGAGCTGGTCGAGCAGGCGCTGACGGTGCTGCGGAACCTCGAACACCGCGGTGCCACCGGTTCCGAGCCCGATTCCGGCGACGGCGCCGGCATCCTGCTCCAGGTCCCGGACGTGTTCCTCCGCGAGGTCACCGACTTCGACCTGCCCGCCGCCGGCGGCTACGCGGTCGGCATCGCCTTCCTGCCCGCCGCGGACGACGCCGCCGCCGAGGCCGTCTCGCAGATCGAGACGATCGCCGGCGAGGAAGGTCTCACCGTCCTCGGCTGGCGTGAGGTCCCCGTCACCCCCGCCCTGCTGGGCAACGGCGCGCGCGCCACCATGCCGACCTTCCGGCAGCTCTTCGTGTCGGACGGCGAGAACACCGGGATCGCCCTCGACCGCAAGGGATTCGTCCTGCGCAAGCGCGCCGAGCGTGAGGCCGGTGTCTACTTCCCGTCGCTCTCCGCGCGCACCCTCGTCTACAAGGGAATGCTCACCACCGGGCAGCTGGAGCCGTTCTTCCCCGACCTCTCCGACCGGCGCCTGGCCACGGCCGTCGCGCTGGTGCACTCCCGGTTCTCCACCAACACCTTCCCGTCCTGGCCGCTGGCCCACCCGTACCGCTTCGTCGCGCACAACGGCGAGATCAACACGGTCAAGGGCAACCGGAACTGGATGAAGGCGCGCGAATCGCAGCTCGCCAGCGAGCTCTTCGGCGCGGAGAAGCTGGACCGGATCTTCCCCGTCTGCACGCCGGACGCCTCCGACTCGGCGTCCTTCGACGAGGTGCTCGAACTGCTGCACCTGGGCGGACGCTCGCTGCCGCACTCGGTGCTGATGATGGTCCCCGAGGCGTGGGAGAACCACGACTCCATGGACCCGGCCCGCCGCGCGTTCTACCAGTACCACGCCACCCAGATGGAACCCTGGGACGGCCCGGCCTGCGTCACCTTCACCGACGGCACGCAGGTGGGCGCCGTACTGGACCGCAACGGTCTGCGCCCGGGACGCTACTGGGTCACCGACGACGGTCTCGTCGTCCTCTCCTCCGAGGTCGGCGTCCTGGACATCGACCCCGCGAAGGTGGTCCGCAAGGGCCGCCTCCAGCCGGGGCGGATGTTCCTGGTCGACACCGCCGAGCGGCGCATCGTCGAGGACGAGGAGATCAAGGCCACGCTGGCCGCCGAGAACCCGTACCAGCAGTGGCTGGAGACCGGCGAGATCGAGCTCTCCGACCTCCCCGAGCGCGAGCACATCGTGCACACCCACGCCTCCGTCACCCGCCGCCAGCAGACCTTCGGCTACACCGAGGAGGAGCTGCGGATCATCCTGGCGCCGATGGCACGGACCGGCGGCGAGCCGCTCGGCTCCATGGGTACGGACTCGCCGATCGCGGCGCTCTCCGAGCGGCCCCGGCTGCTCTTCGACTACTTCACCCAGCTGTTCGCGCAGGTCACCAACCCGCCGCTGGACGCGATCCGTGAGGAGCTCGTCACCTCGCTGCGCTCCTCGCTCGGCCCGGCCGGCAACCTCCTGGAGCCGACCGCCGCGTCGTGTCGCAGCGTCACCCTGCCCTTCCCCGTGATCGACAACGACGAGCTGGCCAAGCTCATCCACATCAACGCCGACGGCGACATGCCCGGCATGAAGGCCGCGACGCTCTCCGGTCTCTACCGGGTCTCCGGCGGCGGTGAGGCACTGGCCGACCGGATCGAGGAGATCTGCGGCGAGGTCGACGCCGCCATAGAGGCGGGCGCGCGGCTGATCGTGCTCTCCGACCGGCACTCCGACGCCGAGCACGCGCCGATGCCCTCGCTGCTGCTCACCTCAGCCGTGCACCACCACCTCATCCGTACCAAGCAGCGCACCCAGGTGGGCCTGCTCGTCGAGGCCGGTGACGTCCGCGAGGTGCACCACGTCGCGCTGCTCATCGGCTACGGCGCCGCGGCCGTCAACCCGTACCTCGCGATGGAGTCCGTCGAGGACCTGGTCCGCGCGGGCACCTTCATGGAGACGGACGACGCCGAACAGGCCATCCGCAACCTGATCTACGCACTGGGCAAGGGCGTGCTGAAGGTGATGTCCAAGATGGGCATCTCCACCGTCGCCTCCTACCGGGGCGCCCAGGTCTTCGAGGCCGTCGGGCTCGACGAGGCCTTCGTCACCAAGTACTTCAACGGCACCGCCACCAAGATCGGCGGCGCCGGTCTCGACGTCGTCGCCCAGGAGGTCGCCGCCCGGCACGCCAAGGCCTACCCGGCCTCCGGCATCGCCGCCTCGCACCGCAGGCTGGAGATCGGCGGCGAGTACCAGTGGCGCCGCGAGGGCGAACCGCACCTGTTCGACCCGGAGACGGTCTTCCGCCTCCAGCACGCCACCCGCGACCGCCGCTACGACATCTTCAAGAAGTACACCGACCGGGTGAACGAGCAGTCCGAGCGCCTCATGACGCTGCGCGGCCTCTTCGGCTTCCAGAGCGGCCGCGAGCCGATCTCCCTCGACGAGGTCGAGCCCGCTTCCGAGATCGTCAAGCGCTTCTCCACCGGCGCCATGTCGTACGGCTCCATCTCGCAGGAGGCGCACGAGACCCTCGCCGTCGCCATGAACCAGCTGGGCGGCAAGTCCAACACCGGTGAGGGCGGCGAGGACGCGGAACGCCTGTACGACCCGGCGCGCCGCTCCTCCATCAAGCAGGTCGCATCCGGCCGCTTCGGTGTGACCAGCGAGTACCTGGTCAACGCCGACGACATCCAGATCAAGATGGCGCAGGGCGCGAAGCCCGGCGAGGGCGGCCAGCTGCCCGGCCACAAGGTGTACCCGTGGGTCGCCAGGACGCGTCACTCGACGCCGGGCGTGGGCCTCATCTCCCCGCCGCCGCACCACGACATCTACTCCATCGAGGACCTCGCCCAGCTGATCCACGACCTCAAGAACGCCAACCCGGCGGCCCGCATCCACGTGAAGCTGGTCTCCGAGGTCGGCGTGGGCACGGTCGCCGCCGGTGTCTCCAAGGCGCACGCCGACGTCGTCCTGATCTCCGGACACGACGGCGGAACGGGCGCCTCCCCGCTCACCTCGCTGAAGCACGCGGGCGGTCCCTGGGAGCTCGGCCTCGCCGAGACCCAGCAGACCCTGCTGCTCAACGGCCTGCGGGACCGGATCGTGGTGCAGACCGACGGCCAGCTCAAGACCGGCCGCGACGTCGTCATCGCGGCGCTGCTCGGCGCCGAGGAGTTCGGTTTCGCCACCGCGCCGCTCGTCGTCTCGGGCTGCGTCATGATGCGCGTCTGCCACCTGGACACCTGCCCGGTCGGCATCGCCACCCAGAACCCGGTGCTGCGCGAGCGGTTCTCCGGCAAGGCCGAGTACATCGTCAACTTCTTCCAGTTCATCGCGGAGGAGGTCCGGGAGATCCTGGCCGAGCTGGGCTTCCGCACCCTGGAGGAGGCGGTCGGCCACGCCGAGCTCCTCAACACCGAGCAGGCGGTACGGCACTGGAAGGCCCAGGGCCTCGACCTGGCGCCGCTCTTCCACGTGCCCGAGCTGCCCGAGGGCGCGGTCCGCCACCAGATCACGGTGCAGGACCACGCCCTGGAGAAGGCGCTCGACAACCAGCTGATCAAGCTGGCCGCCGACGCGCTCAACGCGGACACCGCGGAGGCCGCCCAGCCGGTCCGCGCGCAGATCGCCATCCGCAACATCAACCGCACCGTCGGCACGATGCTCGGCCACGAGGTGACGAAGAAGTTCGGCGGCGCAGGCCTGCCCGACGACACCATCGACATCACCTTCACCGGCTCCGCGGGCCAGTCCTTCGGCGCCTTCGTGCCCAGCGGCGTGACCCTGCGGCTGGAGGGCGACGCCAACGACTACGTCGGCAAGGGCCTCTCCGGCGGTCGCGTCATCGTCCGCCCCGACCGGGGCGCCGACCACCTCGCCGAGTACTCGACGATCGCCGGCAACACCATCGGCTACGGCGCCACCGGCGGCGAGCTGTACCTGCGCGGACGTACCGGCGAACGCTTCTGCGTCCGTAACTCCGGTGCCACCGTCGTCTCGGAGGGCGTGGGCGACCACGGCTGCGAGTACATGACCGGCGGCCACGCCGTCGTGCTCGGCGAGACGGGCCGCAACTTCGCGGCCGGCATGTCCGGCGGCGTCGCGTACGTCATCGACCTCGACCGGACATGCGTCAACGCCGGCAACCTGGCGGCGATCGAGCCGCTGTCCACCTCCGACCAGCAGTGGCTGCACGACGTCGTGCGCCGCCACCAGGAGGAGACCGGATCGACCGTCGCGGCGAAGCTGCTGGCCGACTGGCCCGCCGCCGCCGCCCGCTTCAGCAAGATCATCCCGTCCACGTACAAGGCAGTGCTCGCCGCCAAGGACGCCGCTGAGCTCGCCGGTCTCTCCGAGCAGGAGACCACCGAGAAGATGATGGAGGCGGCGACCAATGGCTGACCCCAAGGGCTTTCTGACCACCGGGCGCGAAGTCGCGCAGACCCGCCCGGTCGAGGACCGTGTGAAGGACTGGAACGAGGTCTACGTTCCCAAGTCCCTCCTCCCGATCATCAGCAAGCAGGCCGGCCGCTGCATGGACTGCGGCATCCCGTTCTGCCACAACGGCTGTCCGCTCGGGAACCTGATCCCCGAGTGGAACGACTACGCCTACCGCGAGGACTGGCAGGCCGCTTCCGAGCGGCTGCACGCCACCAACAACTTCCCGGAGTTCACCGGGCGGCTGTGCCCCGCGCCCTGCGAGTCGGCGTGCGTGCTGGGCATCAACCAGCCCGCCGTCACCATCAAGAACGTCGAAGTCACCATCATCGACAAGGCGTGGGACAGCGGCGACGTCACCCCGCAGCCGCCGGAGCGCCTGTCCGGCAAGACCGTCGCGGTCATCGGCTCGGGCCCGGCCGGCCTGGCCGCCGCCCAGCAGCTCACCAGGGCCGGCCACACGGTCGCCGTGTACGAGCGCGCCGACCGCATCGGCGGACTGCTGCGCTACGGCATCCCCGAGTTCAAGATGGAGAAGTCGCACATCAACCGGCGCATAGAGCAGATGCGCGCCGAGGGCACCAAGTTCCGCACCGAGGTGGAGATCGGGCGCGACATCGACGCGGCCAAGCTGCGCCGCCGCTACGACGCGGTGGTCGTGGCGGCCGGTGCGACCGTCTCCCGCGACCTGCCGGTGCCCGGCCGCGACCTGAACGGCATCCACTTCGCCATGGAGTACCTGCCGCTCGCCAACAAGGTGCAGGAGGGCGACCTGACCGTCGCCCCGATCACCGCCGAGGGCAAGCACGTCGTGGTCATCGGCGGCGGCGACACCGGCGCCGACTGCGTGGGCACCGCCCACCGCCAGGGCGCCGCCTCCGTCACCCAGCTGGAGATCATGCCCAGGCCGGGCGAGGAGCGGAACCCGGGCCAGCCCTGGCCGACCTTCCCCATGCTCTACAAGGTCACCTCCGCGCACGAGGAGGGCGGCGAGCGGGTCTACTCCGTCTCCACCACCCACTTCGAGGGCGACGAGGACGGCAACGTCCAGGAACTGCACCTCATCGAGGTGGAGTTCAAGGACGGCAAGCTGAACCAGAAGACCGGCACCGAGCGCGTCATCCCGGCCCAGCTGGTGACCCTCGCGATGGGCTTCACCGGCACGGACCAGGCGAACGGCCTGGTCCAGCAGTTCGGCCTGGACCTGGACGAGCGCGGGAACATCGCCCGGGACGCCGACTACGCGACCAACGTCGACGGCGTCTTCGTCGCCGGTGACGCCGGCCGCGGCCAGTCGCTCATCGTGTGGGCCATCGCCGAGGGCCGCTCGGCGGCCCGGGGCGTGGACCGGTACCTGACGGGGGTCAGCGCGCTGCCGGCCCCGGTGCGGCCGACCGACCGCGCGCTGACCGTCTGAGCCGGAGGTGCCCCGCCCGTACGCGTGCGGGGCGCCCTGGCGTACGGTGGCTTCTGTGTTGTTCTGAGCCGATGTTCCGAGCCGTTGCTCCGATCCTGAGAACGACCCCCAAGATGTCCCGTACAGCGTCGTACGGAACTTACGCGGCGCCTGCCCCACCTCGTCCCCGACCGGACAAGGGGCGGGCGCCGCGGCGCGTTCCTGGGTCGGCCCGCACCGCCGCCGGCCCCTCGGTCAGGTGGTTGCGGCGAGCGCGAGCGTCGCGGCGACGGTGGCCGTCACCGCGAGCACCAGGCCCGTGCCCAGGAAACGCCCGAGCCCGACCGGGGTGCCGTACCTGCGGCAGCGTTCGAACCACAGCAGGGTCGCCAGGGACGCCCACGGGGTGACCAGCGGCCCGACGTTGACGCCGATGAGGAGCGCGAGGAGCTGGCGGGGGTTGCCCTCGGGGACGGCCGCCTCACCGGTCAGGTACGCGGGCAGGTTGTTGAGCACGTTGGATACGCCCGCCCCGACCCCGGCGGTGCGCAGCAGCGCGGGCAGCCCTTCGCCGGAGCCGAGCGCGGAGGCCAGCAACGTGTGCAGACCGTTGCTGTTCGCGCTCTCCACCACCAGGAACATCCCGGGGACGAGCACCAGCAGCCGCCACGGGACCAGCGACCACCTCAACTCCTCCCGTCGGCGCACCGCGAACGCCACCACGACGACCAACGCGGCGGTGCCGGACGCCGCCCACAGCGGGACGTCCGCGACCAGGATGGCGAGCAGGAACCCGGCGCACGCCACCGCGCTCACCCGGAACAGCACCGGGTCGGCCACGGTCGGCGCGTCGGGCGGGGTGTAGCGGAGGGCGCCGCGCCTGCCGAGCCGCCAGTAGAAGACCCACAGACAGACCGTCGTCACGGCGATCGCGGCGAGCTGAGGGGCCCACAGGGTGGCGGCGAGTCCGGCCGGAGTGAGGCCGATGCGGTCGGCGGCCAGGAGGTTGGTGAGGTTGCTGGCGGGGAGCAGGAGGCTGGCGGTGTTCGCGAGCCACACCGTCGTCATCGCCATCGGCAGCGGCGCGATGCCCACCCGGGCGGCGAGCGCGAGCATCACGGGGGTCAGGAGCACGGCCGTGGTGTCCAGGTTCAGGGCGATGGTGGTGACGGACGCGAAGACGACGCACAGTGCGAACAGGGCCGGGTAGTTCCCCCGGGCGGTCCGCGCCACCCACGAGGCCACGACGTCGAGGACCCCCGCCCTGCCGGTCAGCTCACCGAGCACGATCACCGTCGCCAGAAAGGCGAGCAGCGGCCCCGTCCGCACCATGACGTCCCCCGCGGGACCGGTCGGCAGCAGCCCGGTCGCGACGGCGAGCAGCCCGAGCGCGAGCAGCGCGAAGGCGAACTTGTCGAGGGGGTGAAGGCGTCCTGCACGGCGCAAAAGTGGCACCCGGACAGCCTAAAGGGACAGGTGGGGTGGCTGATTCCCCAGCCACCCCACCTGCCCCAGCCACCTCGCCCGCCCTCACCTGTCCCCGGTCGCCGCCGCCGACTCGGCGAGCTGTCCAGGCTCGGTGGGACGCCCGGCCTGGGGTACGGGTTCGTGCTCGGCGCGATGCCCGGCTTCGGGTACGGGTACGGGTACGGGTACGGGCCCGGTGTGCCGCGCGGCTTCGGGTACGGGTTCGGGCGCGGTGTGCCGCGCGCCTTCGGGGTTGGGCACCGGTACGGGTCGGAGCATCTGCCGTACGAGGAGCGCCGCCGCCGTCATGACGAGGGCCACCGCCGCCAGAGCGATCTTCCACACCTGGCTGAACTCGGTCGCCAGCACGGCCTGCCCGGCCCCTTCGAGCCTGCCCGCCGCCACGTCCGCCGCCAGCTTCCCGTCGCCGAGCCGGACACCGAGCAACCCGGTCAGAGCCGCGCCGAAGACCGCCAGCATCAGGGAGTTGGAGCCGGCCCTGACCGTGTTGAGGAGACCGGAGGCCATGCCGATCCGGGACCGGTCGACCATGCTCATCGCCTGCCCGTCGACCAGCCCCATGGCGAGCCCGTTCGCGACGCCGATCAGGGCGAGCGGCGCCGCCAGCCGCGCCGCCCCGACGCCCGGGTGCAGGAGCAGGACCAGGAGCGCGTTGCCGGCCGCGGACAGCACGAGGGCGGTGACCAGCAGGTGGTGCGGCCGGACACCCCGGTTGACCAGCCGGGCGCCCAGCTGCGGGACGACGAACACCGGGGCCGTCATCAACAGCATGACCAGACCGGCCGAGTTCGCCGAGAGGCCGTTCACACCCTGGAGGTAGGTCGGGAAGTAGATCATGACGCCGGACGAGCCGATCGCGATGGCGGTGCCGCCCACGATCCAGCCCATGAACCGCCGGTCGCGTACCAGCGCCAGGTCCAGCATCGGATGGCTGCTGCGCCGCTCGACGCGGACGAACAGCGCGAGGAGGGCCAGCCCGGCGGCGAGGCCGGCCCAGCGGACGGCGCCGCCCTGGGTGATCGCGAACATGGTCAGCGCGAGTCCCGCGATGAACGTGAGAGCGCCTGGCCTGTCCACCTTCGGCCGCTGCGCCGCCCTCGACTCCCGCATGAGGAGCGTGGCGGCGAGGATCACCACCCCCGCGACGCCGAACACCAGGAAGGCCGTGCGCCAGCCGAACGAGCCGACCAGCAGTCCGGACAGCGACGGGCCGACCGCGATGCCCACACCGGCGACCGTGCCGACCGCGGCGAACACCTTCGTCCTGGCGGCGCCCTCGAAGGTGGCGGCCAGGATCGCGCCGCCGCCCGCCATCACCCCGGCGGCGCCGACGCCGGCCAGGGTGCGGGCCACGTCCAGCAGCAGGATGTCGTGGGCGGTGGAGGCGACGAAGGTGCCAACCGTGTAGAGGGCGGCGCCCGCCGCGTACACCTTCCGCCGCCCGAACAGGTCGCCGAGGGAACCCGCGACGAGCATCACGGCGGACGCGGTGAGGAAGTAGCCGGTGACCACCCACTGCAAGGAAGGCCCGGACGCGTCGAGGTCGCGGCCGATCTCCGGGAGCGCGATGGTCGTGCCCGACATCGACATGGGGAGGGTGAGGTATCCGAGCAGGACGATGAGGAGGGTCGAGGCGGAGCGGGAGACACGTATCGGCTTCATGACCCGAACACTGCGACCTGAAGCGGACTTGAGGTCAACCCCCTGCCTCGTCACCCCTCGTGGAACGCGCGGGGGCAGGGCCGCCCTGACCGGCCGTCGCGCCGCCGTCCACGGTGAACTCCGTGCCCGTGACGTACGACGACGCGTCCGACACCAGGAACTGGACCAGCTCGCCGACCTCCTCCGGACGGCCGACCCGCCCCAGCGGCAGATGTGACCAGTCCCGGCCGGAGGTGGCGGCGATCATCGGGGTGTCGATCGCGCCCGGATGGACGGAGTTGACCCTGATCCGGTACGGAGCGAGGTCCAGGGCCGAGGAACGGGTCAGCCCGCGCAGGGCGAACTTCGTGGAGCTGTACGCCGCGTGGCCGCGGATGCCGACCAGGCCCGCGGTCGACGAGATGTTCACGATCGAACCGGCGCCGGCCTCCTTCAGCGCGGGCAGCACCGCCTGGATACCGAGGAACGGACCGAGGAGGTTCACCCGGATCAGCGCCTCGAAGTTCTCCGCCGTCTCGTCCTCGACGGATGCGGTCCGCCACAGGGCCGCGTTGTTGACCAGGGCGTCGATCCGGCCGAAGGCCGCCGACGCGGCACGCGCCACCGCCGCCCAGCCGGCCGCGTCCGACACGTCGTGCCGTACGAACAGCCCTTGGCCGCCCAGCGATCCGGCGACCTCGCGGCCCTCGTCCTCCCGGATGTCGGTGACGACCACCCGCGCCCCGGCCGCCGCGAACAGACGGGCCTGCGCCGCACCCTGGCCACGTCCCGCCCCGGTGACGACGACCACTTTTCCGTCCAGTGCGATGCTCACCCGTCCTCCGGTGCGCCGCTGCTGTGACTAACAGGAATACTTCTAGCAGTCACGCTCCGGCGGCGGAAGGGATGTGACCGGGGCCAGGGCGAGCGTGTGACCGGGGCCAGGGCGACCGTCTGACTGCCGCCGCCGCCGCCGCCGCCGTCGACATCGCATAGCCTCGTCAGCCCGGCCACGTATGCACGGAAAGCGAGTTCGACCATGCCGAACGACCGGGCGCGAGGGGTGCTCCGATGAGGGTGCTGCGCGCTGCCGACCGCGAAGCCGTCCCCTGGAAGAACGGCGGCGGCATCACCCGGGAGATCACCGGCTTCCCGGCGGGCGCCTCGTCAGCCGACTTCGTCTGGCGGATCAGTCTCGCCGAGGTGGCCGCGGACGGCCCGTTCTCCGAGTTTTCCGGCGTCGACCGCATCCTGACGATGGTCGACGGCGCGGGAATGGCCCTCAGCCTGGGTGCGGAGACCACCGCGCCCGGCACCGGTGGCCGCCGGGTGGACAGCTGCTACGTCCCCCAGCACTTCCCCGGCGACGTGCCCACCGCGTGCCGCCTCCTCGGCGGTCCGGTGACCAACCTCAACGTCATGTACCGCAGGGACACCGGCACCACCGCGCACGTCGAGGTCGTACGGGGCCGGGCCGGCCTGGAGGCGGCGGCGCACGGAAGCACGGTCGTCGTGGCACTGGACGCACCCGTGACCCTGCCCGACGCGGGGCTCACCCTCGGCCCCCGTGACGCGGTGCTGTGCGACGGCGCCCCGGGCACCCTGCACGCCGTCGGCCGCGCCGCCGTCATCACGGTGGTACGGCGCGGCTGAGGGAGTGCGGACGGTGGTGCGGCGCGGCTGAGGGAGTGCGGACGGTGTGCGGCGCCCCTGAAGGAGTCCGGGCACGACTGCGCCCCGCACCCTGGTTCCGGGTGCGGGGCGCGGTGGCGGACCTGACGGGGCCCTGGGGCCTGACTACCGTCCGGCCGCGGCCGGTCCCTGCGGGGAGGCACCGGTGGCGGTCTGCGCGACGGTGTCGGTCGCGGATTCCGTCACCTCGTCGAGCAGCTCGCCCGAGACGGGCAGCGAGCCGAGCTGGTCCGCAGGCTCTGCGGCGTGCGCACCGGGGGTGGGGGAGACCAGCGCGGCGACAAAACCGGCGGCGAGAGAGGCGACGGCAGCCATGCTTCGCTTTTTCATACCGTGTCCAACGCGCGTCAGGCGCAGGAGTCACGGTGCGACCTCGGATCAGTGCCCGACCAGACAGAACGGGTGGCCCGCGGGATCGGCGTAGACGTTGAAGGCGCGGCCGGAGTCGACATGGTCCAGCACCTGCGCGCCGAGCGCCGTCACCTCCTCGTGGGCGGCGGCCAGGTCCGTGACCGCAAGGTCCAGGTGGAACTGCTGCGGTCGCGCCGGGTCCGGCCACCGCGGTGGCCGGAAGTCCGTGGCGCGCTGGAAGGCGAGGACCTGGCCGTCCGGGGTGTGGACGGTCGCCCAGTCCTCGTCCAGGGCCCACTGCGGGTCGTGACGGTTGACCGCCCCGCCCGTCAGCTCCGCGTAGAAACGCGCCAGCCGCAGCGGGTCGGGACAGTCGAGCACGGTGCACTGAAGTCTGGCGATCATGCGTCGAGGATAGGGGTGCGGGGATGCCGGTGCCGCGGGACGGCCCCAGGGGGCGGGGGAGTCGACGGGTATGGCCGCGTGGGCCGGGTCAGGCGGCAACCGTCGCGGGGGCGGCCGGTTCCGGGACGGCCTTGCGGCCGCGTTCCTTGGCGAGCAGCGGGGCGAACGCCCAGGTGACCAGCAGCGTCGCGCCCGCGCCCGCCAGTGCGCCTGCCGCCGTGTCGGAGAGCCAGTGCGCGTGCAGCCAGGTACGGCTCCACATCATGGCGAGCACCAGCAGCACCCCGACCGGCCACCACCGGCGGCGGGCCGCCCCCGGGAGGAACAGCGCGCCGATCACGACGACCGCCATCGCCGCCGTCGCGACGTGCCCGGAGGGGAAGGAGCCGTGGTCGACCGTGACCAGCGGGTTCACCGGGCGCGGGCGGTCCACGATGTGCTTCAGGGCCTGGACCGCGAGCTGACCGCCGAGCACCGCCGTGAGGAGGAAGAGCGCGGAGCGCCAGCGGCGGACCGCGAGGAGCAGCAGCACCGCCGCGAGCTGAACCAGTGCGCCGTACGGCCCGCCGAACCAGTTCAGCGCGGTGGCGACCGCCTGCGGCAGGCCCTCGTGCGGGCCGCCCATCCAGCGCAGCCAGGTGTCGTCGAGCCCCTGGAAGGGCGGTCGTGTCACGTTTCCGCGCACCACCACGCCCAGCAGTACGGGAAGCAGCAGCAGGAGCGCCGCCGCGGACAGCAGGGCCCGGGGTCGGCCACGGCGGGCCGGAGCGGGAGCGGACATGAGGAAGCCTCCGGGGACAGGAGCGGGAGCGGGCGGGAGCGGGCGGGAATGGGAACGCGGGCAGGGCAGCGGGTGGCGACGGTGCGGGAGGGGCGCTGCGGGCGGCGTGGCGCAGCCGCTGTTATGCGGGATGCTGACACGTGTCACCAGGTGTGGCAAGGGGTCGGAGACGTTCGCTTCGGGAAGCGTTTTTGAACCGCCGGAGGCGTTCGCCTCGGAAGGCCTCTCCGACCTGCCCCGCCGCCGTCCGCCCGGCTACCCCTCCAGCACCCGCGCCCGGCACTGCGCCGGTGTTCCCCAGGCGTCCCGCAGCGGTCTCGCCTTGCGCAGCCACAGCGAGAGGTCCAGTTCCTGGGTGTAGCCGATCGCACCGTGCAACTGGAGCGCCGCGCGGGCCGCCGCGTACGCGGCCTCACCCGTGGCCACCTTCGCCGCCGCGATGTCGGCGGGCGCCGAGCTCAGCGCCGCCCCGTACAGCAGCGGCCGGGCGAACTCGAGCCCGACCATGGTGTCCGCCAGCCGGTGCTTCACCGCCTGGAACGCCCCGATCGGCGTGCCGAACTGGGTGCGCCCGGCCACGTACGACACCGTCCGCGACAGCAGCGTGTCACCGACGCCCAGCACCTGCGCGGCGGTCAGGAAGCGCGCGAAGTGCCGGGCGGCGACGGCCGCTTCGGGCGGGACGGCGACCGGCTCGCCCGCCGCCGGCCGGTACAGCCGCCGCGCCGGGTCCGCCGACCGGTGCGGCCCACCGCCCGGCGGGGCGAGGGCGACCTCCGGTCGCAGGACGAACACGGCGTCGGCGGCGTCCGCGTCCAGCGCGTACCCGCCGTCCTCCGCCAGCGTCACCAGCGCCTCACCCGCCGCGATCCTCGGCAGCCACTCCTTCGCGAGCGGTGAACCGGCCAGCAGCACCGCGGCCGCGGCCGTCTCGACGTACGGCCCGGGAACGGCATGGCGGCCCAACTGGTGGAAGGCCAGCGCGAGTTCCACCGGCAGCACGCCCATCCCCTCGTACGGTTCCGGGACGGCGAGGGCGAGGACGCCCGCGTCGGCGACCCTCGCCCACAGGGCCCGTCCCGGCCCGTGGTCGCCCGCCTCCCACGCCCGTACGACCTCGGGGGTGCCGGCGGCGGACAGCATCGCGTCGAGCGAACGGGCGAAGTCCTGCTGTTCACGGCTGTGCAGGAAGCGCATCAGCGGCGGCCCTTCGGGAGGCCGAGCAGGCGCTCGGCGATGATGTCGCGCTGGATCTCGTTCGTACCGGCGTAGATGGGTCCTGCGAGGGAGAAGAGGTACCCCTGCGCCCAGTCGGTGTCCGCCAGTTCACCGTCGGGGCCCAGGAGGTCGAGGGCGGTCTCGTGCAGGGCGATGTCGTACTCGGACCAGAAGACCTTGTTCAGGCTGGACCCGGCGCCGACGCTCTCCCCGGCGGCGAACCGCGAGGCGCACCCCCAGGTGAACAGCTGGTAGGCGCGCGCACCGATCAGCGCGTCCGCGACCCGGTCGCGGACCGCCGTGTCCGCGGGGTCCGCGTGCGCGCGCCAGTGCGCGGCCAGCCGGTCGGCGGCGGCCAGGAAGCGGCCGGGGGAGCGGAGCATCAGCCCGCGCTCGTTGCCGGTGGTCGACATGGCGATCCGCCAGCCCTGGCCGGCCTCGCCGATGACGTCCCGGTCGGGCACGAAGACCTCGTCGAGGAAGAGCTCCGCGAAGGCGGGCTTGCCGTCCAGGCGCCCGACGGGGCGGACGGTGACACCGGGTGCACGCAGGTCGAACATCAGATACGTCAGTCCGCGGTGCGGCCTGTCCGCGTGCGGGTCGCTGCGGAAGATGCCGAAGGCCCGGTCGGCGAAGGCGGCCCGCGAGGACCAGGTCTTCTGTCCGGAGAGCAGCCAGCCGCCCCGGGTCCGTACCGCGGTCGACCTCAAGGACGCCAGGTCGGACCCGGCCTCCGGCTCGGACCAGGCCTGCGCCCAGACGGTCTGCCCGGTCGCCATGGCGGGCAGGACGCGCGCCCGCTGTTCCGCGGTCCCGTGGTCGAGGAGGGTCGGGGCGAGGAGGTTGATGCCGTTCTGCGAGACCCGGCCGGGCGCACCCGCCGCGAAGTACTCCTCCTCGAAGATCAGCCACCGGAAGATGTCCGCGTCCCGGCCGCCGTACTCGGCCGGCCACGACACCACCGACCAGCGGTCCGCCGCCAGCTCGGCCTCCCACGCGCGGTGCGCGGCGAAGCCCTCCTCGGTTTCGAGGGACGGCAGCGGTTCGGCGGGGACGTGGTCCGCCAGCCAGGCCCGTGCCTTCGCCCTGAAGGCTTCCTGGCCGGCGCTGAGGTCGAGGTCCACGGGGTCAGCCCGCCGACTTCTGCCCGGCGGCGTTCTTCATCGCCGCCACGTCCATCCCGCCCAGCGAGTCCTTCGCCGTCTCCGCGTTGTGCGCGTGCGCGAGGTGGTGCAGGCCGAAGACGGAGTCCATGCCGGTGTGCAGGCCCTGGAGGTCCTCGGCCTGGTTCACGGCGCGCTTGGTGAGGGCGAGTCCGAGCCGGGGCATCTCGGCGATGCGCAGTGCCAGAGCGGCCGTGTGCGAGGCCAGTTCGGCGCGGGGCACCACCCGGTTGACCATCCCCACCTCGTAGGCCCGGAGGGCGCCCATGCGGTCGCCGGTGAACAGGAACTCCTTGGCGACGCGCGGCGGCATCACCCACGGGTGCGCGAAGTACTCGACGCCCGGGATCCCCATCCGTACCACCGGATCGGCGAAGAAGGCGTCGTCGGACGCCACGATCAGGTCGCAGATCCACGCGAGCATCAGCCCGCCCGCCACACAGGCCCCGTGCACGGACGCCACCACAGGCTTCGGCAGCTCGCGCCAGCGCCTGCACATCCCCAGGTACACCTCGGACTCGCGGGCGAACCTGCTCTCCGCCCCCGCCTTGTCCGAGTGGTCCCACCACAGGCCCGCCCGCCGCTCGAAGGGCAGGTGGGCGTCGCGCCCGGGAGTGCCGATGTCGTGCCCGGCACAGAAGTGCTCGCCCGCGCCCGCCAGCACCACCACCTTGACCTCGTCGTCCTCGGCCGCGCGGTAGAAGGCGTCGTCCAGGGCGTAGGTCATCGCGGAGTTCTGGGCGTTGCGGTAGCGGGGCCGGTTGAGCGTGACGTGGGCGACGGGCCCCCGGCGCTCGTACAGCACCGGTTCGGGGCCGCCCGCCTCGGGCGCCGGCGCCGCGGCGGACGTGCGGGAGGTGTCGGACGGGCCGGGGGTCTCGGCTGACATGGTGGAACCATCCTTCCCTAACAAGTGTTTGGTAGGTTAACGTACGGCCATGACAGCGTCGAGCAGTGCACGCGGGCGACTGCTCGGGCTTCCCGAGGAGGTACGGGCGTGAGTGACGCTCCGGCGTACGTGAAGGGGCACGGGCTGCTGGACGGGCGCAGCGCCGTCATCACCGCCGCGGCAGGCGCGGGAATCGGCGGCGCCACCGCGCGCCGCTTCCTGGAGGAAGGGGCGCGGATCGTCATCGGCGACGCGCACGCCCGACGGCTGAAGGAGACGCAGCAGGCGCTCGCCGAGGAGTTCGGGGCCGACCGCGTCACCTCCCTGGTGTGCGACGTCACCGACGAGGGCCAGGTCCAGGCCCTCTTCGCTGAGGCCGCCGAGGCCCACGGCGGCCTCGACCTGGTCGTCAACAACGCCGGGCTAGGCGGTACGGCCGACCTCGTCGACATGACCGACGCGCAGTGGTCCAAGGTCCTGGACGTCACCCTGGGCGGCACCTTCCGCTGCACCAGGGCCGCGCTGCGCGCCATGAAGGAGGCCGGCACGGGAGGCGTCGTCGTCAACAACGCCTCCGTCGTCGGCTGGCGCGCGCAGGCGGGACAGGCCCACTACGCCGCCGCGAAGGCGGGCGTGATGGCGCTCACCCGGTGCGCGGCGATCGAGGCGGCCGGGTTCGGCGTACGCGTCAACGCGGTGGCCCCCAGCCTGGCCATGCACCCGCACCTGGTGAAGGTCACCACCCCCGAACTCCTCGCGGAGCTGACCGAGCGCGAGGCCTTCGGCCGGTACGCCGAGCCGTGGGAGGTCGCCAACGTCATCGTCTTCCTGGCCAGCGGCTACTCCTCGTACATGACCGGGGAGACGGTGGCGGTCAGCAGCCAGCATGCCTGAGCACCCGGGGGCCGGGCGCGGACCGAGAATGGGCCCGTGCCTACCAAGAAGAAGCCCCAGGTGACCGCCTCCCCCCGGCGTCGTCGCGAACTCCTCGACACCGCGGCCGAGGTGTTCGCCGCGCAGGGCTACAACGCCACCACCGTCCGCAAGATCGCCGACGCGGCGGGAATGCTCGCCGGCAGCCTCTACTACCACTTCGATTCCAAGGAATCGATGCTCGACGAGATCCTCTCCACCTTCCTGACCGAGCTCTGGGAGGGGTACGACACCGTGCTGGCCGCCCCGCTGGGGCCCAGGGAGACCATCGAGGCCCTCGTCACCGAGTCCTTCCGGGAGATCGACCGGCACCGCGCCGCCGTCGCCATCTACCAGAAGGAGTCCGGGCACCTGTCCGCCCAGCCCCGCTTCCACTACCTCGCCGACTCGCAGGCCAAGTTCGAGAAGGCCTGGCTCGGCACGCTGGAGCGCGGGGTCGCCGAAGGCGCCTTCCGGGACGAGCTCGACATCCGCCTCACCTACCGCTTCGTGCGCGACACGGTGTGGGTGGCTGCGTCCTGGTACCGGCCCGGCGGACGGCACAGCCCCGAGGAGATCGCCCGCCAGTACCTGTCGATGGTGCTGGACGGGATCGCCGTACGCACCGAGTGAACCCCACCGAAACGGAGCAGCCACCATGGCCGAGGCCTACATCGTCGAAGCGGTACGCACCCCCGTCGGCCGGCGCGGGGGCGGCCTCGGCGCCGTCCACCCCGCCGACCTGGGCGCCCACGTCCTGAAGGCCCTCGTGGAGCGCTCGGGCATCGACCCGGCCGCCGTCGAGGACGTCGTACTCGGCTGCCTGGACACCGTCGGACCGCAGGCGGGCGACATCGCGCGGACGGCCTGGCTGGCGGCCGGCCTCCCGGAGGAGGTGCCGGGCGTGACCGTCGACCGCCAGTGCGGCTCCTCGCAACAGGCGGTCCACTTCGCCGCGCAGGCGGTGCTCTCCGGCACCCAGGACCTGGTCGTCGCGGGCGGCGTCCAGAACATGACCCAGATCCCGATCGCCTTCGCCTCCCGGCAGGCGGCGGAACCCCTCGGCCTCACCGAGGGCCCCTTCCACGGCTCCAGGGGCTGGCGCGCGCGGTACGGCGACGCACCGGTCAACCAGTTCCACGGCGCGCAGCTGATCGCCGAGAAGTGGGGGATCTCGCGGCGCGACATGGAGGAGTTCGCCCTGCGCTCGCACCGGCGGGCGCTGCGGGCGATCGACGAGGGCCGCTTCGCAGCGGAGACGGTCCCCTACGAGGACGTCACCGTGGACGAGGGGCCGCGCCGCGACACCTCGCTGGAGAAGATGGCCGGACTGAAGCCGGTGGTGGCGGGCGGCACGATCACGGCGGCGTGCTCCTCACAGGTCTCCGACGGCGCGGCGGCGATGCTGATCGCCTCCGAACGGGCGGTCCGGGAGCACGGCCTCACCCCGCGCGCCCGCGTCCACCACCTCTCCGCGCGGGGCGAGGACCCGATCCGGATGCTCTCCGCCCCCGTCCCCGCCACCGCGTACGCGGTGAAGAGGACCGGGATGTCGATCCAGGACATCGACCTGGTGGAGATCAACGAGGCGTTCGCCCCGGTCGTCCTCGCCTGGCTCAAGGAGACCGGCGCCGATCCCGGGCGGGTCAACGTCAACGGCGGCGCCATCGCACTCGGCCACCCGCTGGGCGCCACCGGGGTCCGGCTGATGACGACGCTGCTGCACGAGCTGGAGCGCACCGGCGGCCGCTACGGGCTGCAGACCATGTGCGAGGGCGGCGGCCAGGCCAACGTGACGATCATCGAGCGGCTGTAGATCATGAGGCGTCTGACTTGGCACGTTCCACCGCGCGCCCGCCGCGGGGGCGTGCTACGGTAGTGGAGTTGCAGTTTTGGTACCCATGAACTTTATGTGCGCCTGACGAGAACACTTCGACAGGTGCACATTTGTTTTTCCGGTCATTGCCGGTTTCCGGCTCTCCGGATGGGGTCATTGCGGCGACGAGGAATTCGTAAAGTGCGGATTTCCGGCTCTGCCCCTGTTTTAGGAGATACAAAATGGCTACTGGCACCGTGAAGTGGTTCAACTCGGAAAAGGGCTTCGGCTTCATTGAGCAGGACGGCGGCGGCGCCGACGTCTTCGCCCACTACTCCAACATCGCCACCTCGGGCTTCCGCGAGCTCCAGGAGGGCCAGAAGGTTTCCTTCGACGTCACGCAGGGCCAGAAGGGCCCGCAGGCGGAGAACATCGTCCCGGCCTAATCGCCCGGACGCGAACCTCTAGCCGGGGCCCGCACCGTGAAGGTGCGGGTCCCGGCTTGTTGTTGTGTTCGCAGGGCCCGCCGGAGCGCGCGGGCCGCGCCGAGGCCGGTTCCGCCACGGCAACCAGGCTGTCCCCAGGAAGAAGGCAATTACTGCATGACCCGTTTCGAACGATCCTCCACCGAGCGCACCGGCCGTCCGGCGCGCAACCGACCGTCGAGTGCTGCTCCTGCCAGGGGCCGCGGCAAGGCTTCGACGAAGAATTCCGGAAAGGGCCCTGCCCGCCGGTCCACGCCGCCCCAGGGTGAATTCGCACTGCCGGAGTCCCTCACCCCCGCGCTGCCGTCGGTCGAGGCTTTCGAAGCGCTGGACATGCCTGCCGCACTCCTCAAGACCCTCGCCTCGCAGGGGGTGACGGAGCCGTTCCCGATCCAGGGCGCGACGCTGCCGAACTCGCTCGCAGGCCGGGACATCCTGGGCCGCGGACGCACGGGATCCGGCAAGACGCTGGCCTTCGGCCTGGCGCTGCTCGCCCGCACCGCGGGACGACGCGCCGAGCCGCACGCGCCGCTCGCGCTCGTCCTCGTACCGACGCGTGAGCTCGCCCAGCAGGTCACGGACGCGCTGACGCCGTACGCCACCGCCGTCAACCTGCGGTTGACCACGGTCGTCGGCGGCATGTCGCTCACCAAGCAGGCCAACGCGCTGCGCCGGGGCGCGGAAGTGCTCGTCGCCACCCCCGGCCGCCTCAAGGACCTCATCGAGCGGCGTGACGCGCGTCTGGACCAGGTCGCCATCACCGTCCTCGACGAGGCCGACCAGATGGCCGACATGGGCTTCATGCCGCAGGTCGTCGCGCTGCTCAAGCAGGTCGAGCCGGACGGTCAGCGGATGCTGTTCTCCGCGACGCTGGACAAGAACATCGACAAGCTCGTGAAGATGTTCCTGACCGACCCGGTCGTGCACTCGGTGGACCCGTCCGCCGGCGCCGTCACGACGATGGAGCACCACGTGCTCTACGTCATGGACGAGACCGAGAAGAAGGCCGTCGCGGCCCGGATCGCCGCCCGTGAGGGCCGCGTGATCATGTTCGTGGACACCAAGCGTGCCGCCGACCGCTTCGCCAAGCGGCTGCTGGCCGCCGGGGTGTACGCGGCCGCGCTGCACGGCGGCCGTTCCCAGCCGCAGCGCAACCGCACCCTGGAGCAGTTCAAGACCGGCAAGGTCACCGCGCTCGTGGCGACCAACGTGGCGGCCCGCGGCATCCACATCGACGACCTCGACCTCGTCGTGAACGTGGACCCGCCGACCGACCACAAGGACTACCTGCACCGCGGCGGCCGTACCGCCCGCGCGGGTGAGTCCGGATCCGTCGTCACGCTCGTGCTCCCCGAGGAGAAGCGTGAGATGACCCGGCTGATGAGCGACGCGGGCATCGCGCCGCGCACCGCCCGGGTGAAGTCCACCGACGAGGAGCTGGCGTCCATCACGGGCGCCCGCGAGCCGTCCGGTGTCGCCGTGGTCGTCGAGGTGCCGCAGCCGGTGCAGCAGCAGCCCGCGAAGCGCCGCCCGGCCGGTGCCGGCGGCGCGGGCCGTCCGGCCGGCGACGGGCGCAGCAGGACCCGTGGCCGCCGCGGTGGCGGCGCAGGTGCGGGAGCCGCCGGCGCAGCGGCAGGCGGCGCGGCGGCCGGCGGCCGTCCGTCCCGTCCGGCGCGGGCCGGCGGTGGCCAGGGCGGCCAGTCCCGTACGGGCGGCGGCCAGGCGCGTACCGGTGGCGGCCAGTCCCGCGCCGGCGCGGGCCAGGGCGGCCAGTCGCAGCGGCGGCAGGGCGGCGGCCAGGGCGGCCGGCGCACCGCTGCCTGAGCACACGGGGACTTCGCACCGCTGCCTCAGGGTGTGACGTGAGAGGCCGGCCCCGGTCGGCCGACCAGCTGGGTCTGGAGCTTCGCCAGGGTGCGGAGGTCCAGGCCCAGCCCTCTTTTCAGGTACGAGTGCAGGCTGCCGTAGCGCGCCGTCACCTCCGCGAGGGCCGTGTCGAGGTAGTCGTCACGGACCTCCTGGAGCGGGATCAGCAGCTCCGGGTGCTGCATCAGGCCGGCCTGCCTCAGCCCCTCGCGGACCTTCGCGTCGGCGGCGGCCCTGATGGTGTTCGACGCCAGGTAGTCGGCGCGGGCCGTGCGCTCCGGCACGCCGAGGGCGCGCAGCAGCACGTAACTCGTCCAGCCAGAACGGTCCTTGCCCGACGTGCAGTGGAACAGGACCGCCGAGCGGGAGCTGCCGCGGGCGATGTCGCGGAACGTGGCGGCGAACTGCGCGGTGTTCGCGGGGTCGCTGATCAGGGTCCGGTAGACCGACCTCATCAGTGCGGCTCCCTTGCCGCCGCCGAGCGCCGCCTCCTGGCGCACCGGGTCCGCGGTGGCGATCGCCGCCATCATCTGCCCGTACAGACCACTGTCGTTGACGGGCCGCTCCGTCACCGCCAGACCTGGCGGGAGCCGGTCCCGGCCGTCGTACTGCACCTCCACGGGCACCCGGTAGTCGATCACCTTGCCCAGCCGCAGGCCCTTGAGGGTCAGCAGGTCCGGGTCGGTGAGCCTGCCGAGGCCGTCCGCGCGGTAGACGAGGCCGTGGCGGACCGCGCCGCCGCCGTAGGTGCGGTAGCCGCCGACGTCGCGGAAGTTGACCGCCCCCTCCAGCGGAATCAGGCGCGGGGCGCCGACGTGGTGGCCGACGGGCCCGGCCTGCCGGTCGTGCCGCACCTGGACGGTGCCCGGCGCGGGAACCTCGGCGAGAGCGGAGGCGGGTGGTGCGCCGAGGAGGAGGGCGGACACGACCGCCCCGGTGGCCAGGCGGACTCGGTTGCGGCTCATCAGGTCAACTCCTGTTCGGGGAAAGGGAGATCACCCTGGTGTCGGCAGGGCGGGGAGGGTCCGCAGCCGGGCGAGGGTGGTTTCCGCCTCGGCCATGACACGTGCCACCAGCTCGGCGCAGCTCGGCAGGTCGTCGATCACACCCGAGACCTGTCCCGACGCCATCACGCCGAGGTCGGTGCGGCCGTCGACCATCGCGGCCTTCAGCAGCACGGGGGTGTTCGCCGCCAGCAGCACCTGGCTCCAGGACAGGCTCTTGCCGTGTCTCATGGCGATCCCGTCGCGGACCAGCTGGGACCAGGTCAGCCCGGAGAGCTTCCGGAAGGACGCCGCCCGCGCGACCGCGTGCGCCAGCGCCCTCGTACGCCCGGAGCGTTCGAGGGCGTCGACGAGGTCCGAACGGAGCATCCGGTGCGGCAGGCCGTCCACCGCTGTGGTGACGGTGACGTCCTTGACCGTCGCCGCCAGGTACCTGGCCTTCACCGCGTCCGGCACCGTCGAGTCCGAGGTCAGCAGGAAGCGGGTGCCCATGGCGACGCCCGCCGCCCCGTAGGACAGTGCGGCGACCAGGCCGCGGCCGTCGTGGAAGCCGCCCGCGGCGACCACGGGGATGTCGACCGCGTCCACCACCTGCGGCAGCAGCACGGTGGTGGCGACGTCCCCGGTGTGCCCGCCGCCCTCGCCGCCCTGCACGACGACCGCGTCCGCCCCCCACGCGGCGACCTTCTCGGCGTGCCGGCGGGCGCCCACGGACGGGATGACCACGACCCCCGCGTCCTTCAGCTCGGCGATCAGCTCGCGGGACGGGGCGAGGGCGAACGAAGCCACCCGCACGCCCTCGTCGATGATGATCCGCACCCGTTCGCGGGCGTCCCCCGCGTCCGCCCGCAGGTTCACGCCGAAGGGCGCGTCCGTGCGGGACCTGACCTCGCGCACGGCAAGACGCAGCTGCTCGACGGTCATCGTCGCGGAGGCGAGGATGCCGAGCGCGCCCGCGTTCGCCGTCGCCGAGACGAGCCGGGGGCCCGCCACCCACCCCATGCCGGTCTGCACGACGGGGTGGCGGACCCCGACGAGGCGGGTGAGCGCGGTCTCCATCCGGGGTACCGGCTGCTCCGACGTCATACGGGCCGCACCTCCCGGTCGCGGGTGTTCGCCGGGTCGACGACCTCACGGATCAGCCGGAGTTCCTCGGCGTCCGGCGCCCGGGTGTACGGAACGTCGCCTTCCGCGACGGCGAGCGCGAAGCCCGTGGCCTCACGGACCTCGTCGACGCTCACGCCCGGGTGCAGGGACACCAGGCGCATCGAACGGTCCGGCGTCCCGAAGTCGAAGACGCCCAGGTCGCTGACCACCCGCGGCAGCCGGTGGTAGCGCGTCGCGGCGGGCCCGGCCGCCCGCGCGCTGTCGTGACCGACCCCGCAGATCATGTCGACCTTCTCGACGAAGACCCGGGTGGAGTGCTTGGGCACCCAGTAACTGACCGGATTGTTCAAGGTGTTGACCGGTGCGCCGCGCACACCGAGGAGCTGGCGGGCGGGCCGGTGCCAGTCGCCGATGCAGGAGATGTTCTGGTTGCCGAACCGGTCCAGCTGGCTGGCGCCCATCATCACGTGCCGCTTGCCGCCGGTCACCATCGTGAGGTGCTGCCGGTACGGCAGCCAGCCCTCGGGCGTGCCGTCCAGGCCCACGATCAGCGCCTCGCCGTCGGTGAGCAGCAGGTCGGGGGAGAAGGTGCGTTTGGCGAGGCGGGCCCCGATACCGGGGATCAGGCCCATCGGCGCGGCCAGGATCTCGCCGTCGCCGCGCCAGGCCTCGGCGCAGGCGACGACGCAGTACTCGGCGCGGGTGACGTCGGTCAGGGGGTGCGTGCTCACTTCGGCTGCTCCTCGTGCCGGATGCGGTTCGACTGCTCGTCGTGCCGGATGCGGTTCGACTGCTCCTCGTGCCAGCTGCGGACCGCGGCGTGGTACGCCGCCTCGTCGTCGCCGGAGAGGAAACGGGCGGCGAACTCGGGCCAGGGAGTACTCGCGTACGCCTGCTGGAAGGCCTCGTCGCGCTCGTGGTCGGGGGCGCAGGAGGTGAAGTGCGCACCACCGGGGGTCTCCACGACGCCGGTCACGGTCGACCGTTTGACCAGGAGTGTCTGCGGGGCCGCCTCCTTGGTGAGTTCGGCGGTGTCCACCAGGCGCTCGCAGGACATGTACGCCTCGTCAGCCGCCTCGCAGAACAGGTCGTCGAAGTACGGGTCGGGGCCCAGGTACTGGCCGTTGCCCAGGCGGTCCGCGCGGTTCATGTGGACCAGGGCGGCGTCCAGGCGCAGAGCGGGCATCGCGACGAGGCTCTCGCCGTCCTCGTACGGGGAGGTGACCGTCCGCAGGCCGGGGTTGACGCGCATGACGTCGGAGCCGAGACCGGCCCGGACGGGCAGGAACGGGAGCCGGTTCGCGGCGGCGTGCAGGCCCCACATGAGCATGGCCTCGTCGACCTCGGTCAGTTCGAGGGTGCCCTGCTGGCGGGCGGTGCGGAAGTGCGGTTCGAGCGCGATGGTGTCGAGCGTCGCGAACGCCGTGACCAGCTTGCGGATCCTGCCCGCGGCGGCGAGCAGGCCGACGTCGGGCCCGCCGTACGAGACGACGGTGAGCCCGGTGAGCTCGCTGCGCAGGATCGCGCGCACCAGGGCCATCGGCTTGCGGCGCGAACCCCATCCGCCGATGCCGAGGGTCATGCCGTCGCGCAGGCGGGAGACGACCTCGTCGGGGGTCATCGTCTTGTCGGTCATGCGGTGCTCTCCTCGGTGCCCTCGTTGCTCTCGCTGCTCGTGCTCCTGCCGCCGTTGCCGCCGTCCGCCGCGCTCCGGCCGAAGCCGGCGCGGATGCGGTCCGCGGCGCCGCTGAGGTTGGCCTCGAAGGTGAAGCCCTGCTCGAAGCGGTAGCTGCGGCGTACGTCCACGGGGTCGATACCGTTGATGGCGGCCTTCGCGAGACGGATCAGGGAGCCGTCCTTGAGTGCGATCTCGTGCGCCAACGCCAGTGCCGCGTCCCGTAGTTCGGCGCGTGGTACGACCTTCCAGACCGAGCCGTGGTGGTGCAGCTCCCGCGCGCTGACGGTGCGCGAGGTGTAGTACAGGGCGCGCATCAGGTGCTGCGGGACCAGCCGGGACAGGTGGGTGGCGGCGCCGAGCGCACCCCGGTCCAGCTCGGGCAGGCCGAAGGTGGCGTCGTCGGAGGCGACGACGGCGTCCGCGTTGCCGACCAGGCCGATGCCGCCGCCGAGACAGTGGCCCTCGACCGCCGCGACGACCGGGACCTCGCACTCGTACACCGCGGCGAAGGCCTCCGCGCAGCCGCTGTTGGCGCCGAGCAGGGCCTGGTGGCCGCCGCCGGCCGCGCTCTCGCGCTGCATCTCCTTGATGTCGACGCCCGCGTTGAAGCCGCGGCTGCCCGGCGGGGCGGTGAGGACGACGCAGCGCACGTCCGGGTCGCGGCCCGCGGCGCGCACCGCGTCGGCCAACTCGTACCAGCCGTGTACGGGCAGCGCGTTGACCGGTGGGAAGTCGGCGGTGACGACGACGACGGCTTTTTCGGGCCGGGAGGTGGAGACACCCATGAGCGGATCAGCTACCTTTCCACCAAACATTTGTTAGGTGCGTGCTGGGTCAGGAAGGTAGCAGCGAATGGAGCTGGACGGGAGGGTCGCCGTCGTCACAGGTGGCACCCGGGGGGTCGGCGCGGGCATCGCGCGGGCCTTCCTGGCGGCCGGGGCACGGGTGGTGGTCTGTGCCCGCAGACCGCCGGACGAACCGGTCGAAGTGGCGCACGGCAAGGCCGAGTTCAGACCGGTCGACCTGCGGGACCCGGTGGCCGTGGGGGAGTTCTTCGCCGGTGTCGCGCAGACGTACGGACGCCTGGACGTACTGGTCAACAACGCGGGCGGCGCCCCCTACCGGCTGCTGGGGAACGGCGACGCCGCCCGGCACACCAGAGTGATCGAGCTGAACCTCCTCGCGCCGATGACGGCGTCGCTGGCGGCGTACGCGTACCTGAAGGAGGCACACGGCTCGGTCGTGATGATCGGCAGCGTGAGCGGCACCCGGCCCTCCCCCGGCACGGCCGCCTACGGGGCGGCGAAGGCGGGACTTGAGAACCTCGCGCGGACGATGGCGGTGGAGTGGGCGCCGGAGGTACGGGTGAACACGCTGGTCCTCGGGATGGTCAGGACCGAACTCTCGCATCTGCACTACGGGGACGAGGCGGGTCTCGCCGCGGTCGGCAGGACCGTTCCGGCGGGGCGGCTCGCGGAGCCGTCGGAGATCGGGGACGCGGCGGTCTTCCTCGCCTCGCCGAAGGCGGCGTACATCAGCGGGGCGTCGCTGCTGGTGCACGGCGGTGGCGAACGCCCCGCCTTTCTGGACGCCGCGCAGGTGAACAGGGTTCCGGACACCGCGCAGGTGAACAGGGTTCCGGACACCGCGCACGTGCACAAGATTGCGGACACCGCGCACGTGCACAAAACGCCGGACACCGCGCACGTGGACAAGCCGAAGGAGAGCTGAGATGACGGGAATCGCCGAAGGCCGAGTGGTGGTCGTGACGGGCGCGGGGCGGGGGCTGGGCCGGGCCCACGCGCTGGCCTTCGCCGCGGCGGGCGCGAAGGTCGTCGTCAACGACCTCGGCGTGGCCGCGGACGGCGCGGGCGCCTCGCAAGGACCTGCGCACGACGTCGTCGCTGCCATCCGTGCGGCGGGCGGCGAAGCGCTCGCGCACGGCGGCGACATCGCGACGGCACAGGGGGCTGCCTCCCTGGTCACGACGGCGGTGGAGGAGTTCGGCGCGATCGACACCCTGGTCAACAACGCGGGCTTCCTGCGCGACCGGATGCTGGTCAACATGGAGGAGGACGACTGGGACGCGGTCGTAAGGGTCCATCTGACGGGCCACTTCCTGCCGTTGAAGTACGCGGCGCAGTGGTGGCGGGCGGAGGCGAAGGCTGGGCGGCGGCGGAGTGCCCGGGTCGTCAACACCAGTTCGGGGGCGGGTCTGCTGGGCAGCGTCGGGCAGGGCAACTACTCGGCCGCGAAGGCCGGCATCGTGGGCCTGACACTGGTCGCGTCGGCGGAGCTGGGGCGCTACGGCGTCCAGGTCAACGCCCTCGCACCGGCGGCCCGCACCCGTATGACGGAAGCCACCTTCGCGGACACGATGGCGGCGCCGGAAGAGGGCTCGGGGGCCTTCGACGCCATGGCCCCCGAGAACGTCTCACCGCTGGTGGTGTGGCTCGGCTCGGACGGCTCCGCCGGGGTCACCGGCCGGGTCTTCGAGGCGGAGGCGGGCCGGATCACGGTGATGGAGGGCTGGCGCCCGGGACCGACGATCGACAAGGCCGGCCGCTGGACCCCGCAGGAAGCCGGCGAGGCGACACGAAAGCTCTTGGGCGAGGCGGTGGCGCCGGGGGCGGTCTACGGGGCGGGGGAGTAGAGGGGGAATGGAGTGGGGGAGCGGGGGGGGGGGGGGGCGGCTGGAGGCGCCCCGTCGGCCGCGGCAGCTGTTCGCGGGCCGGCCCCTCCCGGGTTCACCTGCCGCGGCGGTGTCTGACGTTCACGGCCGAGGCCTTCGCCACCGCCACCGGGCTCAGGAACCGCAGCGGGCCTATCAGCCGGGACGCGAACAGGTGCATGTGCCGGGCCATCGACGCGTCGCGCGCCGCCGCCGAGAACATCAGCCGCTCCAGGGCGTTGAACGGCCGGGACGTCGCGAAGTCGGCCGCCAGGAGCTGGTGGCCCCGCAGCCGGCGCCCGTGGCCGCGCGCATAGGTCAGGAGCGCCCGGTCGAGATCGCCCCCGTCGGCCGCCGCACGTGCGACCGCCCGAGCCAGCCACTGCGCGGACTGCAGGGCCCACCCGCACCCCACCCCCCACAGCGGATCGCCGGTGAGTGCCGCGTCCCCGACGAGCGCGACCCCCGGCGCCGTCGGCCTCCTGCTGTGCAGGGGGTAGTCGACCATGCCGGTGATCTTCGTGATGCGCTCGGCCGAGTCCACGGGCGGCGCATCGGGCAGCGCGCGGACGAAGGCGAGGAAGCTGCCCTCCAGGTCCTCCCGGAAGGCGGGCAGCCGCTTCTTGTCCGGGAGCACCGCCAGGACCGTCACCCCGTCGTCGTTGGGAAGGGCGTACGCCATGTCCGGTTCCAGGAACCACGCGTGGCTGCTCCCGTCACGCAGCGGAAGACCGCGGTAGTACGCGAGGTAGCCGAAGCGCGCGTTCTCGTGCTGTCGCGTCCGCAGGCCCGCGCACCTCGCCACCACCGAGTCCTTGCCGTCGGCGCCGACCACCAGCCGGGCCCGGATCTCCACGTCACCGTGGGGCGTCGTCGCGCGCACCCCCACGACCCGCCCGCCCTCCTTCGTCAGCCCGGTCACCTGGTGGCCCAGGAGCAGGTCGACGCCCGGGGTCTGCGCCGCACTGGATCTGATCAGCGGATCGAGGATGCTGCGCCGGATGTTGTACCCGTACGGCAGCCCGGGACCCGCCGTGGCCGCCCTCGGTTCGATCCACCCCCAACGGGTGTACCAGCGCGCCTGGTTGCGCACTGCGCCCGCTCTCTCCAGCGCGGGCACGAGGCCGAGTTCGTCCAGCACCGGATAGGCGCAGGCCTGGAGGGAGTGGGTGCACAGGACCTTGTACGCGGCGACGTCCGCGCGGCGTTCCAGCAGTGCGACGCGGACGCCGCGGCGAGCGAGCAGGATCGCGGCGGCGCTGCCGGCGAGGCCGGCCCCGCCGATGACGACGTCGTACTCATGTCCCGCGCTCTCAGGCTTGCTCATGCGCCGAACGCTCCCTTCGGGTGGTGTCCCGCCCGTCTGTGTACCTCCTTTCTTCCCTTTCCCCGCCGGTGGGAAAGCCGTGACCCCCCGACCCGGACCTGCGCGTGGAGGTCACCTGTGACTGATGCGGAGAAGGTGAACGTCCGGGGAATACGAGGGAGTTGGCGTTGACCGCGGCCCGCTCCCCGCGCATCAATGAACACATGCGAATCCCCCCACGAATCGCCGTCATCGGCGGTGCCCTCGCCCTCACGTCCACCCTCTTCGCAGGTGGCGCCGCCACCGCTGCGGCCCCCGTCGCCTTCGCAGCCCCGGTCTCCGCCGGCGTCGCGGCCCACGCCCCCGCGGGCATCACCGCGGTCGGTGACATCTGCTACTCCGCACTGCCCTCCCAGGCCCACGACACCCTGGAACTCATCGACAAGGGCGGCCCCTACCCGTACGAGCAGGACGGGACGGTCTTCCAGAACCGCGAGGGCATCCTGCCGAGCCAGAGCACCGGCTACTACCACGAGTACACCGTCGTCACCCCCGGCTCGCCCACCCGCGGCGCCAAGCGCATCGTGACGGGTGACGAGGCGCAGGAGGACTACTACACCGCCGACCACTACGAGTCGTTCGACCTGGTCGACCACGGCTGCTGACCGACCGGGTACGACCGCCCGCGGGCCGTGGGCCGGCCGACGGGGTCAGTGCAGGCGCGCGGGAGTCCACTCCAGCCGGAGCCTTGCCCTCTCGTCCGGTACGTGGCGGACGGCGTCCCGCGCGATCCGGCGCGCGGCCCCGTCGGGACGGTCGTCCACCAGCACCCGCAGCAACGCGTCCACCGCCCGCGCGTCCCCCCGCACGGCGAGAGCGCGGGCGGCCTCGGCGTAAGCGGGGTCGGTGGGGGAGAGGGGATCCGGCGCCCGTTCCTCCACCTGCTCCGCCAGTGCGTCCCGGACCCGTTCCGTGTTCCCGCCAGCCCGTGCCAGCGCGGTGATCGCCTCCCGCCGGACCCGGAGTTCGTCGTCCCCGGCGAGCGTGAGCAACGCCGACACGGCGGACGAACCGGCCTCCTCGTACGGGCCGAACCGCCCCAGCGCCACCGCCACCCGCTCCCGTATCCCCGCGTCCCGGTGCCCCGCGTGCCGCAGGACCTCCGGCAGCCCCGACGCGTCGGCGTGGCGGCCCAACGCCCGTATCGCCGCCCGGGTGAGGGCCGAGGGGCCCTCCCGCCGCGCCAGCCCCCGCAGCAGCGGCACCGCGTCCGCCGCCTGCGCCGCCCGAGCCAGTACGTCCGCCGCGAAGGTCTGGAGCAGGTCCGGTGAACTCTCCGCACACCACGCCCCGGCCGCCCGCAGCGTGTGCGCGTCCGCGCGCTGCCACAGCACGGCCACCGACTCCCGCCAGTCGTTGCCCTCCGGCATCCCCGACCGGACCGCCCGCTGCGCCAGCACCTCGGCAGGCGTCCCGACGCCGAGCACGCACTCCAGCCGGGTGACCACCGCGGCGTGGCCCGACTGCTGCTCCTCCCGCGCCACCGGCCGGCCGTCCCGCAACAGCTCGACAAGCACGGTCGTACCACCTTCCTCGGTCACCTCACGGGCCACGAACTCGTCGCCGTCCCGCGCCCCGTAGGTCCTTTCCAGACCCTCCCGTACCGCGGGCTCCACATCCTTTTCCAGCCATCGGCGCGCCTCCTCCAGCGCCGCCTCCCGGGCCGTCGCCCGGTGCCGCAGCAGTGCCCGCACCGTCGCCGGGGAACCCCGCCGCGCCGCCAGCACCAGCGGCGGCTCACCGCCGGGACCCGGCAGGTCCGGATCGGCGCCGTGCGCCAGCAGCACCTCCGCCGTCGCGGCCCGGCCGCGGCCCGCCGCCCACGCCAGCGCCGTGAACCCGAGGTCCTCGCGCAGGTCCGGCCGCGCCCCCGCCGCCAGCAGGGCCCGCGCGACCTCGGTGTGGCCGCCCACCGCCGCCGCGCACAGCGGCAGGTCCCCGCCCGACGGGCCGCCCGGCCGGTCGGGATCCGCGCCCGCCGCGAGCAACAGCCGCACCGCGCCGGGGCGGTCGTGCGCCGCCGCCTGGTAGAGCACGGTCGTCCCGTCCTCGTCGGTGGCCTCTGCCGGGGCGCCCGCCCGAAGCAGCCGTACAACAGCGTCGTCCTCGTCACCGTGCACAGCCTCGAACAGGTCCCGCAGGCCCGCTGTCGGCTTGTCGTCCATCCTTCGACCCTACGCGCCCCGCCGGCCATCGCCGCAGCTCAGGTGTTACGCGGACCGGACGGGCGGGAGGGGCGCACGAGGCGGCCCCCCCGGGGGGGGCAGGCTCAGGTGTCGCAGGCCAGCACCGTGCGGCACAGGCCGCAGCGGGCCCGCAGTTCGCCGCGCACCGGCACCCGCAGCCGCTGGTGGCACGTCGGGCACGGGAACGAGACGCGCAGCGCGCCCGGTTCCCCCTCGAAGGCGTACGGCGCGAGGGGGCCGGGCCGGCCCGTACCGCCGTGCTCCTGTGCCTGCCGCCGGTCCTTGGCGTACCGGTGTCCGGCGAGCCGGCCCGCCGCGGCGAGCGGCGGCTGCCGGGCGTCCCGGCGCGCCTGCGTCATGCCCTTCGTGTACGCGGCGTAGGCCTCGGCGCTCGTGAACCAGGGAGAAGGATCCTCGTCGAACGCGAGCGCCCGCTTGGCCAGCACGTACCCGAACTCCTCCGGTGTGAGGTAGCCCAGTTTCTGGCTGGACGCCCCGTCCTGCCGGAACGCGTCGAGCAGCAGCCAGCCCGCGCCGAGGTACGTCGTCACCGTGTCGGTGAGGATCTCGTTGTCGCGGGTGCCGGGGAAGGACAGGTCGAGGCGGTGCAGCAGGACATGGGTGATCTCGTGCGCGAGCGCGGCGCCGATGTCGGTGCGATGGCCGCGGAACCGTTCGTTCAGCTCGATGAAGTACTCCGGCCCCGCCGCCAGTTCGACGCCTGCCGCGTGCTCCATCTCCCGGAAGCTCACGATCATCCGGGCGTCGGGCAGGTGCAGGTGGGAGACGAGGGCGCGAGCCACCCGCTGGGCGCCCAGGTGCGGGTCCTCGTCGGCGGAGAAGCCCACGTCGACGGGCAGGACGCTGTGCGCGTACGACCGCACCCCGTCCTCGCCGATCCGCCGGTACAGCGCGGTCAGTGCCGAGCGCACCGTCGCCAGGTGCGGGAAGCCGTGTTCCACTTCGCTGCCGATGGTCATCCGGGCCCCTCCGTGCTGAAGATTCTGCGGTCCTCGTCGGCTGGCCGAAAAGGACTCCTTGTCGGACGCCCGGTCAGCTCCACATAATCCAACGGCACGTTGACGGGCTCATGCCAGCTCTCTGCCGGCCTGTGTCTGCGTTGCGTCGGTATGTGCTCCTCGCTCAACTGCGCTCCCTTTTCACCCCCCACGAAAGGCACTCCGTTGAAGAACGTACTCCGTGCCCTCAAGAGATGCGCCGTCATAGGCGCCGTCGCCCTCGCCGCGGTCAGCATCCAACCCGCCGGTGCCTCCGCGAGCGCCCCCGCCCCCGCCGACCCCCAGCCCGTCGTCGGAGGAACGCGCGCCGCCCAGGGCGAGTTCCCGTTCATGGTGCGACTGTCGATGGGCTGCGGCGGCGCCCTGTACGCCAAGGACATCGTCCTGACCGCCGCCCACTGCGTGAGCGGCTCCGGCAACAACACCTCCATCACCGCCACCGGCGGCGTCGTGGACCTCCAGAGCGCGAGCGCGGTCAAGGTCAAGTCCACCAAGGTCCTCCAGGCCCCGGGCTACAACGGCAGCGGCAAGGACTGGGCACTCATCAAGCTCGCCAAGCCGATCAACCAGCCGACCCTGAAGATCGCCACCAACACCTCCTACAACTCCGGCACCTTCACCGTCGCCGGCTGGGGTGCGAACCGCGAGGGCGGCGCCCAGCAGCGTTACCTCCTCAAGGCCCAGGTGCCGTTCGTCTCCGACGCGTCGTGCAAGTCGTCGTACAGCGATCTGATCCCCGGCGAGGAGATCTGCGCCGGGTACGCGCAGGGCGGTACGGACACCTGCCAGGGTGACTCGGGCGGCCCGATGTTCCGCAAGGACAACGCGGGCGCGTGGATCCAGGTCGGCATCGTGAGCTGGGGCAACGGATGCGCCCGCCCGAACTACCCCGGCGTCTACACCGAGGTCTCCACGTTCGCCTCGGCGATCGCACAGGCGGCGGCGGGACTTTAGGGCCTGGCGTCCAGCGGGTGGGCCCGGGGCCTTGTGTCCCGGCGGGTCCGGGGGCCTTGCGTCCCGGTGGTTCCGGACCTTGCGCCCCGGTGGGTCCGGGATTTGCGTCCCGGTGGACCCGGTCCGCGGGGCTGGGCCCGGGGCCGGGGGTCGGGACACCCGGCTCCGGGCCCCGGCCTCAGGTCCGGTCGGGACCGGGGCGCCCGGTTCCGGGCCCCGGCCTCGGGACAGGTCGGGGTCGGGACAGGCCGGGGTCGGGACACCCTGGCTCCGGGTCAGGGTCGGGTCGGGACGCCTGGCTCCGGGCTCGGCCGCAGGTCAGGCCGGGGCCGGGGCGCCCGGCCCCGGTCCCGATCTGCGAACGTGCCGGTCCCGATCTGCGAACGTGCCGGCCCCGATCTGTGAACGTGCCGGCCCCGATCTGTGAACGTGCCGGTCCCGATCCGCGAACGTGCCTGCCCCGGCCCGCGTCCGGCCGGGCCCGTCCCCTCACCGGGGCGGCCCCGGCCGCACCCACGGCCGGGGCCGGCCCCGGGCCGGAGGGGGCCTGGTCGCACGCACGGCCGGGGCCGGTCCCGAGTCGGCGGGCCCGGCCGCACGGCTGGCCGGTCCTGGCCCGCACCCGCTCCGGTCCTGGCCCGCACCCGCGCCGGCCTGGCCCGCACCCGCGCCGGCCTGGCCCGCACCCACGCCGGCCTGGCCCGCGCCCCCGTCGGTCACCCCACCCGCCCCGCCAGATCGTCCGCGCTCGTCTCCATCTCCAGCACCCACACCTCGTTGTCACCCTCCCGGAGCACCGGGCCCGGCACGTACAGCGAGGACTGCGGTCCCGCCGCCGGCCAGTAGCGGCCCAGGCAGAAGCCGTTCACCCACACGAACCCCCGGGTCCAGCCGGGCAGTTCCAGCCCCGCGTCCCCCGCACCGGTGACCGGGAACCGGCCCACGTACAAGCCGGCCGCGCCGCCTGCCGCCGCCCGTACCGCCAGCTTCCGTACCGCGGGCGCGTCGTCGAACGCCTCCAGGGCCAGCCCCTGCGACCGCACCCCGTGCAGGTACTGCCGCTCGTGCAGGACGCCCCCGGTCAGCCCCTTCGGCTCGCCGACCCGGGGCCCGTAGTTGACCCGGCCCAGCGACTCCACCCACAGCTCCACCGCCGCGGGCCCGGCCACCGGCTCCGGCAGATACGCGTCCTCGGCCGTCAGCACGCCCGCCCGCACCCCGTCGACGTACACCACGGCCCGGTCCCGCAGCCCGCGCACCCCCAGCGGGTACGGCTGCCGCGGCCCCGGCACGTCCACCCGGTGGCGGACCAGCCCCCGGCCCACCCCCAGCTCCTCGAACGACGCCGGAACACCGCGCTCCGTCTCCTTGCCGCCGAGCGCGTCCATCACCTCACCCAGCGGCGCCCACGCCGTGAACTCCACCGCCGCGGGGACGCCGAGCGAGGGAGGCGGCTGCGGCACCTCGGGCAGCGGGCCCTCGGCGTACCGCTCAAGGACCTCCCGGAACCGCCAGAACTTCTCCGTCGGCCGTCCGTACTCGTCGACGGGCGCGTCGTAGTCGTAGGACGTCACCGTCGGCTGAAGCACGCCGTCGTGCAGCTCACCGGCCCGGTTCGCCCCGGCCCAGCCGGCGAAGTTCGTCCCCCCGTGCGCCATGTACAGGTTCACCGACCCCCCGCACTCCAGGATCTCGCGCAGCGCCTGCGCCGCGTCACCGGCCTCCCGTACGACCTTCTCGGCCCCCCAGTGGTCGAACCACCCGCACCAGAACTCCATGCACATCAACGGCCCCGACGGCTGGTGCGCCCGCAGCACGTCGAAGGCGGCCCTCGCACCGGAACCAAAGTTCGCCGTCGCCAGCACTCCCGGCACCGACCCGCCCGTCAGCATGTGGTCCTCCGGCCCGTCCGACGTGAACAGCGGTACGGTCACCCCCACCTCGCGCAGGAACCCCGCCAGTCGCCGCAGATAGACCTGGTCGCTGCCGTAACTCCCGTACTCGTTCTCCACCTGCACCATCAGCACCGGCCCGCCCCGCGTGACCTGCCGCTGCACGACCTGCGGCAGCAGCCGGCGGAACCACCGCTCCACCTGCCCCAGATACGCCCCGTCGCGGGTGCGCACCCGGGAGCCCAGCGGGCCGGTCAACCAGTGCGGCAGACCGCCGTTCTCCCACTCGGCACAGATGTACGGACCCGGGCGGACGATCGCCCACAACCCGGCCTCCCGCACGGCGTCCAGGAACCGGCCCAGGGCCTCCTCGTCGTGGAACCGCCCCGGCGAGGGCTCGTGCAGGTTCCACGGGACGTACGTCTCCACACAGTTGAGACCCATCGCCCGAAGCATCGACAGCCGGTGGCCCCACTGCTCCTCGTGCACCCGGAAGTAGTGCAGTGCACCGGACAGCAGCCGCACCGGCCGCCCGTCCAGCAGAAAGTCCCGGTCACCCACCGTGAAATCAGCCACGGTCCCCGCCCATCCCTCGGTACGTCAACAGTGGCCCACCCTCCCCCCTGGCGGGCGGAACGGTCCATGGACAAAGATCAACGGAAGTTGGACGGTTGGGTACGACCGCGCGGGACGAACGGATGACGAGGCAAACGGATGTACCACACCTGGATGCGCTACTTCACCCCCAGCCCGACCCACCACAAGCTGGGTCTGGTCTGCCTCGGAGTCGGCCTCCAGCACGGCGCACTGCCCACCGTCGGCCCCCGCACCCTCGACCACCACGTCGCCGTCGTCATCAGCTCCGGCTCCGGGTGGTACCGGGGCGCCGACGGCCGCCGCACCACCGTCACCGCGCCCGCGCTCCTGTGGGTGACACCCGGCGTCCCCCACCACTACGGACCCGACCCCGAAACGGGCTGGGACGAAAGCTTCGTCGACTTCACCGGGCCCGCCACCGCCACGTACACCGAACTCGGCTACATAGAACCGGAACGCCCGGTCGTCCCCCTCACCGACACCGTCGGCGCCCGCGCCGCCGTCGGCCGCATCGCCCGCGCGGCCCGGCGCGGCAACCCGTTCCTGGAGGTCGAGACCGGCGCCGCCGTCCACGAGCTCCTCGTCGCCCTGCGCCGGGCCCGCGCCGGCCTCGGCACCGACGGCGACCCCGTCCTCCAGGCACTGGCCCGCGACGCGTTCCGGCCGCTGTCGGTGGCCGAGCACGCCTCCCGGCACGGCATGACCCCCACGGAACTGCGCACCGCGGTCCGCCGGGGCGCCGGCTGCAGCCCCAAGGACTACCTCCTCGGCATCCGCCTCGGCCGGGCCAAGGAACTCCTCGCGGCCACCGAACTGCCCGTCGCCGCCGTCGCCCGCCGGGTCGGCTACGACGACCCCGCCTACTTCTCCCGCCTCTTCACCCGCCGCGTCGGCACCGCCCCCGTCCGCTTCCGCGAACAGCAGGGACGCACCGTTCCCGGCGGCTGGAGCAACCAGATCCCGCATCCCGAACACCCGCCGACGATCACCACCTGAGCGTCGTAAGCTCGCTGACCATGACCACCAGCTCCACGGGCCCCCACGGCCCCGCCACGCCGCTCGACCCCGCCACCTCCACGGATGTGGACCCGGCCGTACGCGCCGAACTCGGCCGGCTCCGCGACAGCATCGACAACATCGACGCGGCCGTCGTCCACATGCTCGCCGAACGCTTCAAATGCACCATGCAGGTGGGCCACCTCAAGGCCGAACACCAGCTCCCGCCCGCGGACCCGGCTCGCGAAGCCCGCCAGATCGAGAGGCTGCGCACCCTCGCGGAGAGCGCCAAACTGGACCCGGCGTTCGCGGAGAAACTGCTCACCTTCATCATCGCGGAGGTCATCCGCCACCACGAACAGATCGCGGACACGCCAGCTGCTGACTGAGACGGGCGGGGGACGACGGGGGCGGTCGCAAGCCGGGGCCGAGGGGCGGACATTGCTCGCGGCGGAGGGGCGGACGATACCCGGGGCCGAGGGGCGGACATAGCTCGCGGCCGAGGGGCGGACACAGCCCGCGGCCGAGGGTCGGGAGGGGCGGACGACACCCGGGGCCGAGGGGCGCGAGGGGCGGACGTAACCCGGGGCCGACGGCCGGTTCAGCCGTCGTCCCGTGGGTATCAGGCAACCACCTGAGCGTGCAGCTGGAGTACGAGATCCCCCCACGCACCACCGGCGCACCACCGGCGCCCTCGTCCCCCCTCAAGCCCCGAACTGCTCCGGCCGGGGCTTCCGCCATGACTGGAGGCCCTCGTGGCCACACCACTGTCCGCCGCCCGCTTCCTGGCCGCCCTGCGAGCCGAAGGCGTGAAGGTCGTCGAAGTCGGCAACTGGCGCACCCACAACCGCAATCACGTGGGCCGCTGGGGCCCGGTGCACGGGGTGATGATCCACCACACCGTCACCAAGGGCACCGCGGCAACCGTCCGGATCTGCCGCGACGGATACAGCGGACTCCCGGGCCCGCTCTGCCACGGCGTCATCGCGAAGGACGGCACGGTCCACCTGGTGGGTTACGGCCGCGCCAACCACGCCGGATCGGGCGACGACGACGTCCTCGCAGCAGTCATCGCCGAACGCAACCTGCCCGCCGACAACGAGGCCAACACCGACGGCAACGCCCGCTTCTACGGCTTCGAGTGCGAGAACCTGGGCGACGGCAAGGACCCGTGGCCGGCCGCGCAGGTCGACGCCATCGTCCGTGCGTCCGCCGCGCTGATCCGGGCGCACGGCTGGGGCAAGGCCGGCAACACCAGCGTCATCGGCCACAGCGAGTGGCAGCCGGGCAAGGTGGACCCGCGCGGCCCGGGAATCGGGATGAACGACATCCGACGACGGGTCGCGGCACGCCTCAAGAGCCCGCCGAACCGCCTGCTCGACACCGACGGCGACGCTCCCGCCCGCAGCTACGTGGTCCAGCCGGGCGACACCCTCACCGAGATCGCCGCCACCCACGGAACGACGGCCCCCGACCTCGCCCGCCTGAACGCCCTCACGGACCCGGACCACATCGAGGCGGGCCAGATCCTCGAACTGGGCTGACCCGGGGGGCAGCTTGACCGGGAGGGTGGGGGAAGGGGTGGCCCGAGGTCCGGCGGCATGGGGGCCCGAGGTCTGGCGGCCCCGAGCTCCGGCGGCTCCGAGGCCCGGCCGGTAGGTCGCTGCGTCGGGGGTCGTTCCAGTGCCGGGGGCGGTTCCTCCGAGGCAGGGGCCGCCGCCCCCGTGCCGCGACCGCCCCGAAGCTCCCGGCTGCCCCGCCCGCCCCGAAGCTCCCGGTGCCCCTCCTCTCCGCGTCCGTAGCCCATCGGGCAGCATGTCCCCATGCCCGTACTGACGCGCGACGAAGCGCAGACCCGAGCCCGGCACATCGACGTCCAGAGGTACACGGTCGATCTCGACCTCACCGGCGGCGCCGGCGCGGGCGACGTCTTCGACTCCCGCACCGTCATCCACTTCACGGCGCGCCCCGCAGCCGAAGGCCCCGGTACCGTCGACACCTTCGTCGAGCTCAAGCCCGCCACCTTGCGCTCCGCCACCCTCGACGGGCAGCCCCTCGACCCCGCCGCCCTCACCGGCAACCGGCTGCCCCTCACCGGCCTCGCCCCCGGCGCCCACGAACTCCGCGTCGACGCCGCCATGAACTACTCCCGCACCGGCGAAGGCATGCACCGCTTCACCGACCCCGCGGACGGCGAAACGTACCTCTACACCCAGCTCTTCCTCGACGACGTACAGCGCGTCTTCGCCGCCTTCGACCAGCCGGACCTCAAGGCCGTGTTCGAGGTCTCCGTCACCGCGCCCGAAAGCTGGACGGTCCTCGGCAACAGCGTCGCCACCCAGCGAGGCGAGGGCCGCTGGACGTTCGCCCCCACGCCCCTGCTCGCCACCTACTTCGTCGCCGTCGCCGCCGGCCCCTGGCACTCCGTCACCACCGAGCACCGCGGCCTGCCCTTCGGCCTCCACTGCCGTCGCTCGCTCGCCCCCCACCTTGACGCCGACGCCGGAGAACTCCTCGCCGTCACCCGCGCGAGCTTCGACCGCTTCCACGAGAAGTTCGACGAGCCGTACCCCTTCGACTCGTACGACCAGGCCTTCGTACCGGAGTTCAACGCGGGCGCGATGGAGAACCCCGGCCTCGTCACCTTCCGCGACGAGTACATCTTCCGCTCCGCCGTCACGGACAACGAGCGGCAGTCGCGCGCACTCACCGTCGTCCACGAGATGGCCCACATGTGGTTCGGCGACCTCGTCACCCTCCAGTGGTGGGACGACATCTGGCTCAACGAGTCCTTCGCCGAGTACATGGCCTACCAGACCCTCGCCGAGGCGACCGGCTGGACCGACACCTGGACCGACTTCGCCGTCGCCCGCAAGGGCTGGGGCTACGACGCCGACCAGCGCCCCTCCACCCACCCCGTCGCCCCCGACCCGGCGGCCGTCCCCGACACCGCGTCCGCGCTCCTCAACTTCGACGGCATCTCCTACGCGAAGGGCGCCTCCGCACTGCGCCAACTCGTCGCCTGGATGGGCGAGAAGGACTTCCTGGCCGGCATCAACACGCACTTCGCCCGCCACAGGTTCGCCAACGCCACGCTGGCCGACTTCATCGACAACCTCGCGTCGGCGACGGACCGCGACGTCCACGCGTGGGCCGAGGCCTGGCTGCGCACCACGGGCGTCGACACCCTCACGCCGGCACTCTCCGACACGGACGCCGGCTGGACCCTCGACATCACCCGCACCGGCACCCGCCCGCACCGGATCACGGTCGGCGCGTACGACCAGGACCTGCTCGACCCGAACAGCCTCGTCCTGCGCGAACGCTTCGCACTGGACGTACCGGCGGAGGGGGTGGGGTCATCGCCGGAGAGCGACGCCACGCACCCCGCAGGACCCGCAGCATCCGCAGGGCCCGCAGTACCCGCAGGACCTGCAGCACCCGCAGTACCGGCAGGACCTGCAGCACCCGCAGTACCCGCAGGACCTGCAGCACCCGCAGTACCGGCAGGACCTGCAGCACCCGCAGTACCCGTACACGCGCGACCCCGTCCCGGCCGTCGCCCCGCCCTCCTCGTCCTCAACGACGACGACCAGACCTACGCCAAGGTCCGCCTCGACCCCGTCTCCTGGGACACCGCCCTGCGCGCACTCTCCGGCCTGCCCGACGCCCTCACCCGCGCAGTCCTGTGGAACGCCGCCCGCGACATGGTCCGCGACGGCCAACTCGCCCCCACCGCCTACCTGGACGCCGCGCGCGCCCACCTCCCGTACGAAACCGACCTCGCCGTCGTACAGGGCGTCCTCGCCTTCGCCGCAGGCCAGATCACCGACCGCTACCTCAACCCCGCCGAACGTCCGGCCGCCCTCAGCACCCTCACCGACCTCTGCCGCGACCTCATCCGCCGCACCGAGGACGGCAACAACCCGGGCCTGCGCCTCACCGCCGTGCGCCACTTCATCGGCGCGGCCACCCAGCCCGACAGCATCCGGGACTGGTACGAGTCCGACAGCGTCCCCGGTGGCCCCCTCCTGGACCCCGAACTCCGCTGGAGCATCCTGCGCAGGCTCGCGGTACTGGGCGCCACCGACGAGGCGGCGATCGCCGCGGCCCTCGAACGGGACCCCAGCGCCACCGGCGAGGAGGGCGCGGCCCGGTGCCGTGCCGCACTGCCCGGCGCGGAGGCGAAGACCGCGGCCTGGGAGCGGATGTTCGGCTCGGACGACCTCTCCAACTATCTGTTCGCCGCCACCGCCCAGGGCTTCTGGCAGCCCGAACAGGCCGAACTGCTGACGCAGTACGTCGCCGAGTACTACCCGGCGGCGACAGCGCTGGCCGCCCGGCGCGGCCCGGCCATCGCCGAGGCGGCCGGACGCTACGCATTCCCCGTACACGCGGTCTCTCCCGAAGCCCTCACCCTCGGCGAGGACCACCTCCGCACCACCGACCTGACGCCGGCCCTGCGCCGGAAGCTGGTCGACCAACTGGACGACCTGCGCAGGGCGTTGCAGGTACGGGGCGGGGGAGCGGCGACCGAGGGCTAGGCCGCGGCGGCAGGCCGGGTCGGGGGCCGAAGGCTGGGGGATGGGGGTCGGCGAGCCGGGCGCGGGGAGCGGAGTGCGGGGAACCGTGCGGAGGACTGGTGCTGGTCGCGCGGTTCCCCGCGTCCCTTCGGGACGCTGCGTGGTTCGCCCGGCGCTGCTGCGCGGGGTTCCGCGGCTGTGTGCGGCATGGGGTTGTGCGCGGTTGGGAGCCGGTTGGGGGCGTGGTCCCGCCGCGTGCGCGGGTGGCGCTGTGCGTGCTTTGACGGCGCCCCCCGCCGCTGGACGTGCCTCGCTCGCTCCTCCCTACGGTCCGATGACACCCGGCACCGCCGGCGGGCGCGCGCAAGCTGCCACGCGCGACTTGGTGCCGTGCGCGATCCGTTGCTCAGGAGGTCCGACGGGGCCGCCCCACCGGTGCGCGGGTGGCCCCGCCGAGACTCTTGGCGCCGCGGCAGCCCAAAGACACCAGCCGGCCGACACCGACCGCGGAGCCTGGCCCTGTAGCCGCCGTGGCTCTCCGGCCTCGTGCGGGCCTGAGCCTTCCGGCATGGGCCGTGGCTTTGCGGCCCCGGGCCGGCCGTGACCTCCCGGCCCGTACTGGCCATGGCCCCCCAGCCCCGCGTACCGACCACGGCCCCCGGCCCCCGCCGACCGCGGCCCCCCGGCCTCCGCCGACCGCAGTCCTCCGGCCCCCGGCCTCCGCCGACCGCAGTCCTCCGGCCCACGTCGACCGCAGCCCTCCGGCCCCCGGCCCCCGCCCCACCCCGACCACCCCATATACCAGTCCCGCAAAGCCCAACCCCCCCTCCGCGTAAGGCAGTACCACTTTCGAGTTGAGATCGTTGTCCTCTCCGGACACCCGACCCGATCGCGTACAGGCTGGTGTGCCTGCCCTCAGCACACAGCCCGAAGGACCCCGCATGAGCACGCCGAAGCCCGGCACCCGCACCGGCCCCGGTGCCCATTCCCCGGCGGCCCCGGGCGCGGACCTCACCCCCGAAGCGGGCTCGGGCTCCCCAACGGCGACGGTGGACGACGCCTTACCCGCGCCCGCCCCCACCCCAAGCACCGCCCCCACCCCCGGCAAGTCCTCCGGAAAGTCCGCCGCCAAGTCCTCCGGCGAAGCCCCCAACAAGCCCCCCGTAACGCCCCCCAGTACCCGCCCCCTCCCACCCCTCGCCGGTGGTGCAGCCGGGGCCGCAGCCATGCGGGGCCTGCTCGGGACCGTTCTGGACGGGCTCGCGGGCGGGGCCGCCGCGCGCGGAGGGCCCCTCCCCGCCGGGGGGCCGGCAGTCACCGCCGAGCGTCTCCGGCACGCCGTACAGCCCCTGCTGCCCGACACCGGGGCCGGCCCGCACGACGCCCTGCGCGCACTCGTCACCGCGCTCGCCGCCGGAGCCGCCGACCCCGCGCACCCCCACTGCGCCGCCCACCTCCACTGCCCGCCCCTCGCCGTCGCCGTCGCGGCCGACCTCGCCGCCTCCGCGCTCAACCCCTCCATGGACTCCTGGGACCAGGCCCCTGCCGCCTCCGCCCTGGAAGAAGCCCTCACCCGCACCCTCGCCGCCGAGATCCACCCCGACACCCCCCACCCCGACGCCCTCGTCACCACCGGAGGCACCGAGTCCAACCAACTCGCCCTCCTCCTCGCCCGCGAGAAACACGCCCACCACGGGCCCGTCCAACTCGTGGTCGGCGCGAACGCCCACCACTCCCTCAGCCGCGCCGCCTGGCTCCTCGGACTGCCCGACCCCGTCGTCGTACCCGCCCCCGCCGGCACCCTCGACCTCGCCGCACTCGACGAAGCCCTCACCCGCCTCCACCGACCCCTCCTCGTTGCCGCCACCGCCGGCACCACCGACACCGGCCAGCTCGACCCGATCCCCGAGATCGCCGACCTCTGCGACCGGTACGGCGCCGACCTCCACATCGACGCGGCCTACGGTGGCCCGCTGCTCCTCAGCCCCACCCACCGCCACCTCCTGCACGGCATCGACCGCGCCCACACCCTCACCCTCGACCTGCACAAACTCGGCTGGCAGCCCGTCGCGGCCGGTCTCCTCGCCGTCCCCGACACCCGCGCCCTCGACTGCCTGACACACCAGGCCGACTACCTCAACGCCGACGACGACACCGACGCGGGAATCCCCGACCTCCTGGGCCGCTCCCTGCGCACCACCCGGCGCCCCGACATCCTCAAGATCGCCGTCACCTTCAAAGCCCTCGGGCGCGACGGACTCGCCGACCTCGTCGACCGCACCCTCGCCGCCGCCCACACCCTCGCCGACCTCGTCGAGAAGGACCCCGCACTGGAGCTCCACGACCGCCCCGCCCTCAGCACCGTCCTCTTCCGTCCCACCGCGTCCACCGACGAGGACGTGGCAGCGCTCCGCCGCCGTCTCCTGCACGAAGGCCGCGCCGTACTCGGCCGCACCCGCGCCGACGGCCGCCTCTGGCTCAAGGCCACGCTCCTCAACCCCCACACGACCCCGCACGACCTCGAAACCCTGCTGGCGCACGTCCATGCGCCCGCCTCCTCAGATCCACCCCACCCGCCCGGGTGCTGAGGGCGCAGGGCCAGGCCCCACCGGAGCACACAACCCGCACCCACCCCCGCACCCACCCCCCGCACCCGCCCCCGCGTCCCCACCCGCCCGGCTGCTGAGGGCGCGGGACCAGGCCCCACCGGAGCGCACAACCCCCACCCACCCCCCGCGACCCCACCCGCCCGGCTGCTGAGGGCGCCGGGCCCAAGCCCCTCCGGAGCACACAACCCCCACCCGCCCCCGCGGTCCACGCCCCACACCCCGCCCACCCCCGAAAGGCACCACCACCGATGACCGCCGCCCCGCCGCCCCAGGACCCGCAGCCCCCCACCCCCGACCAGCCCCACGACCTCGTCGGCATCGGCATCGGCCCCTTCAACCTCTCCCTCGCCGCCCTCGCCGACGGAGTCCACGGCGGCCTCAAGACCGCGTTCTACGAACAACGCCCCGCCTTCCACTGGCACCCCGGCCTCCTCATCGAAGGCGCCACCCTCCAAGTCCCCTTCCTCGCCGACCTCGTCACCCTCGCCGACCCCTCCAGCCCCTGGACCTTCCTCAACCACCTCCGCGACTGCGAACGCCTCTTCCCCTTCTACTTCGCCGAGCGCTTCCACATCCAGCGCGCCGAGTACGACGCCTACTGCCGGTGGGTCAGCGACCACCTCACCGGACTCCACTTCAGCCACCAGGTCGACGCCGTCCGCTGGAACCCCGAACGCACCGCCTTCGAGGTCGACTTCACCCAACTCGACACCGACGGCGAAGCCGAAGCCCTCGGCCGCACCTACACCCGCAACCTCGTCCTCGGCGTCGGCACCACCCCCCACATCCCCGAGCCCCTCAAACCCCTCACCGAAGCGCCCGCCGTACCCGTCATCCACTCGGCCGACTACCTCACCCACCGCGAAAACCTCAGCACCGCCGAACACGTCACAGTCATCGGCTCAGGACAGTCCGGCGCCGAAGTCTTCCTCGACCTGCTGCGCGCCCGCCCCGTCGGCCGCGAAAAACTCACCTGGCTCGCCCGCACCGAAGCCATCGCCCCCATGGAGTACTCCAAGCTCGGGCTCGAACACTTCACCCCCGACTACACCCGCTACTTCCACGCCCTCCCCGAAGGCGTACGCGACGAACTCCTCCCCAGGCAGTGGCAACTGCACAAAGGCATCGACGCGGACACCATCACCGCCATCCACGACGAGCTCTACCGCCGCACCCTCAACGGCGGCTGGCCCGACGTCACCATCACCCCCGGCGTCCACGTCCGCACCGCAGGCCGCGTCGCCAACACCAAGGTCGAACTCCACCTCGAACACACCCAGCAAGGCACCCGCTCCCGCCTCACCACCGACGCCGTCGTCCTCGCCACCGGCTACCGCGAACGCCCCGTCGACCGCATCCTGGCCGCCCTCCACCCGTACATGAAACGCGACTCCTCCCAGCGCCCACGCGTCGACGAACAACAACGCCTCGTCCTCGACCCCGTCGTCCAAGGCTCCGTCTACGTCCAGAACGCCGAACGCCACACCCACGGCGTCGGCGCCCCCGACCTCGGCCTCGCCGCCTGGCGCAGCGCCGTCATCCTCAACTCCGTCACCGGCACCGACACCTACCCCCTCCCCGCCCGCACCGCCTTCACCACCTTCGGCCTGAACACCCCCACCCGCCCCCTGCTCCCCAGCCAGCGCGAAAGTCTCGTACAGCTGAAGGCCTGAGCGCGCAACGTGGTCTCCCTCATCCCGGCGGGAAGCAAAGCGGAGTTGGTTACGTCTGTGAATGTCCGCGATGCTCCCGTCCCACGGCCCCACATGCTCCGAGGACCGTGCGAGCTCGCCCAGGCGCCTTGTTAGGTTGTGGCGACGCGCTTGCCCTGCGCGGTTCACGGGGAAGGGAACGAACAGTGGCATGGGAAGAATGGGTGCATCTGAAGGCGGAAGCCGCCGGTGCACAGAATGCACACATGCAACTCACCGGTGTGGATGACGGCAATGGGGGACGCGGCGGTCCAGTCAGCGGCAAGGCGGCCGACGGTGACCGGCTGAAGCACTCGGACAAGCCGTGGAACGACGCGGCGACCGTCGCTCAGTCACTGGCCACCAGCATGGGCTCGGCCAAGACCGAACTCTCCGCCGGAAACAACGGCGTGGCCAAGGGCGCCGACGGCCTCGCGAGCATCGCCGTACTGAAGGGCGTACTCACCTCCTGGGACGAGCGCCTGGAGTCGGCACGGGCCGAATGCCAGTCACTCGCGCCCAAGCTCCGCCAGGCATCAGGCACACAGGGCGGCGCCGACACAGATGTACGGAACAAGGTCGACAGCGTGCAGGCACCCGCCACCGACGGCAAGGGCCGGTGACGCGGTGCTGACGTGGCAGCAGCTGAGAGACCTCGAGTGCGCCGAACTGGACAGCGCGGCCGACGGCTGGGGCAAGGCCGCCAACCGTGCCGACGCGGCCCAGGACCGGGTGAACACCCACATGACCGCAGGGCTGGCGGCCACCCAGGAGGGCAAGGCGGCCGACGCAGCGATCGTCCGGCTGAAGGACCTCAACCGGAACTTCGCCTACATACACACCGAGTGCGGCCTCATACGCACCACCCTCAACAGCCTCTCCTACGAACTCAGGACCCCGCAGCGCAACTTGAAGGACGCCCTGGAAGAGGCCGGAACCCTGGGCTTCACGGTGAACCCGGACGGCTCCGTCAGTTATCCCGCGGCAGCCCCCAAGAACGGGCTCAGCCTGCCACCCGGCCCAGAAGCCCCCGGCGGCTCGGCCAACGGACGCGCCTACCTGCTGGAACCCCGCCCCGGCCCGAACGGAATGCTGAGCACCCCCACCCAAGGACTCCTCAACGCCAACCCGAACCAGGCCAAGGCCGAGGACGTAGCAGATCGCATAGCCCGAGCCCTGCGTGACGCGAACGACATCGACGGCCGGTTCAGCCGCACCCTGGCCAAGCTCAAGGCCGAGCCGGGACTCAAGGTCAGCGACGCCACCTGGACCGACGCGGCCCAGGACGCCGCCGCCGTACGCGAGGAGGCGCACAAGTACCTCAGGGCAGAGATCCCCGACGACAAGTCCTCCCCGGCAGAACGCAAGGCCTGGTGGACCCACCTGACGCAGGAGCAGCGAGAAGAACTGCTGACCGTCTACCCGGACGTGATCGGCAACCTGGACGGCATCCCCTCCGCAGTACGCGACCAGGCGAACCGGGACAACCTCCCCCTCCTGATTGGAAAGCTGGAGGGGAAGGACGACGAAGCGTCGAAGACGATGCTGGCCGGACTGCAGGCGATCGACGCCAAATTGCAGGAACCCAGCAAACCGCCCCTCTACCTCCTCGGCGTCGGCGACCAGGGCAACGGCCGCGCCATCCTGTCCTACGGAAACCCCGACACGGCAAAGAACGTCTCGGCGTACGTCCCGGGCCTGGGCACCAAACTCGACGCGAGCTTCGCGGGCGAAACCCTCAAACGCGCCCAGGACACCGCCCTCGGTGCCCTGGACATCGACCAGAGCAACAATCCGGCGTCCATTGTGTGGCTCGGCTACGACGCACCCCAGCTGCCCGCCGCGGACCTCATGGGCAACCTCGATGTGATGTCCAAGGAGAACGCCGAGGTCGGCGCCCCCGCGTACAACGAGTTCATGGCCGGAATATCCGCCACGAACGAAGGCAACGCCCCCCATGTCACCGCCATCGGCCACTCCTACGGCTCACTCACCGTCGGTCTCGCCGCACAGGAGAACGGCGGAATCCCCGGTGCGGACGACATCATCCTGGTCGGCAGTCCGGGCACCGGAGCCGACTCGGCGTCCGAGCTGGGCGTCGGCAAGGAACACGTCTACGTCGGCGCGGCCGAGAACGACCTGGTGACCAAACTCCCCACCGAGAACGAGGCGGGCGGAATGGGCGCCGGAGCCGTCGGCGGCGGCTCCGCCGGAGCCGTACTCGGGCTCGGCATCGGCGGCCCGGTAGGAGCGGTGATCGGCGGAGCGGGAGGCGCCGTCGTCGGAGGCATCGCCGGATACACCGCCCAGGACGCACAGACCGACCCCAACAAGATCTACTTCGGCACCGACCCCGCCCACAAGGACTTCGGCGCCAACCGCTTCCTGGTGGACGACGGCCCCACACTCACCGAGGAACCCATGCAAGCGCACTCGAACTACTTCGACCCGACCAAGGACCAGAAATCGGCCGACAACATCGCCAGTATCGTGGTGGGCCACGGCGACGCCATCACCCGGCAGCAACCGCGATGAGGCACTCCGCAGCCATACTCACCATCGCCGCGGGAATGCTGCTCACCAGCTGCGACACTTCCGAAGGGCCGAAGGAGGAAAAGCCCACCATGAACATGCAACAAGCCGCAGAACGCGCGGACTCCATCCTCGACGAGACCTTCGCCGCGATCAAACCGCCGGTTAACTGGACGCACGGGCAGAGCACCGAGGGGAGCTGCGACGTCTCACGACGCAGGCAAGTGATGACCATCATCTCGCCCGAACGCAGGGGCAGCTTCTTCGGCGTCGTGGAACGCCACTGGAAGGACCAGGGATACCGGCATCTGTCCTCCAACAACAGCAAGATCCCGGCCACCTACTTCGAGACCCAGGACGGCTTCCGTGTCCGGCTTCTCGTCGGCCTCCAAGGTCACGCGTCCTTCGAGGTGGCGACCCCCTGCGTCGAGCATTCCGAGGTAGCGCCGCCCAGGTCGAAGACCGTCGGCCCCGACTACTCCGACGAGTTTCCGCTGCCGCTCCCCAATGTGCGCTCGGACTTCTGGTCCGCGAGCTGAACCCCGACAGAGCAGAGAGGGCGGCGGCCCGTAACCCCGAACAGGGGTCACGGGCCGCCGCCCCTCCCGGCACACGTACCGGAGCACCGGGACGTACCGGAGCTCCTGCACACGCACCACAACACCGGGACGTACGGGAACACCGGGATACGCGCTAGAACACCGGCGTCCCGTCCCGCGTCAGCTTCCACTCCACCGAAGCGAACGCCTTCGGATCAACCGTCCCCTTCGCCTTCACCCACGAGATGATCGTGTTCCGGATCTCCTCCGAGTTCGCCCACAGCTGCTTCGCCCCCGCGATGTGCGGGAACGCGCCACCGCCGCTCGCCCGGTAGTTGTTGACCGCGAACACGAACTGCGCCTTCGCATCCAGCGGCTTCCCCCCGAACGCCAGATTCACGATCCGCGACCCCTTCGGCTTCGCGATGTCGATCTCGTACGTCAGCCCCGACACCACGTCGTAGTTGTAGTCAGGGGTGTTCTCCGCGTTCGTCAGCTTTGACGTGTCCACCGGACCGCCCGCCGCCGTCTGCACGTAGTACTTCGCCGAGAACTCCAGATACTCCTTGATCTGCGCGCCGGTCAGCAGCCGCGCCTCAAGGGTGTTCTCGAACGGATACAGGCCCGCCGCGTCCTTGATGGTGATCTCCCCGGCCGGCACCGAAGCCGTCCGCGAGAAGCACGACGCCTGCGACAGCACCGGCAGCGCCGCGTACTCGCCACCCGCCAGAGCCGCCTTCACCGTCTCCACCTGCACCAGGTTGATCAGGTCGATCAGCGGCTCGTCCTTCCAGGCCGCCTCCGCCGTCGTCATCGCCGCCGTCGACGTACCTATCACCTGGTTCACGTACGCGACGACCTTCTTGTGCTCGTCGCCCAGCATCCCGGTGATCCGCGGGTCCTCCGCCACCGTGTTGGAGTTGAGCACCTTCGCGCCCACCTTCGCGACGCTCCAGCGGCCCTTCTCCCACACCAGGTCGAAGTCGAAGACGGTCAGGCGCTGCCCCCACTTCAACGGCTCCGACAGCACGACCTTCTTGCCGGTCGCCTTGTTCTCGACGAAGTACTCCGGAATCTCCGTGTGCGCGTGACCGACCAGGATCGCGTCGATCCCCGGCACCTGCTCAGCCACCAGACCCGCCGCGTTCTCCACGTACGGCAACTGGTCACCGTACGAAGAAGTCCCCGACGAACCCGAGTGCGCCGACACGATCACCACGTCCGCGCCCATCGACCGCAGCTTCGGCACCCACTTCGCCGCCTGCTCCTCCAGACCCGGGAACACCATCTTCCCTTGCACGTTCTGCTTGTCCCAGATTGCGATGCCCGGATTCGTCAGCCCCAGCACCGCCACCCGCACATCACGGCCGTGCGGCGTACGCAGACGGTGCATGCTGTACGGGCGGAAGGCAGGCCGCAGCGTCTTCGCGTCCAGCGCGTTCGCCCCGAGCAGCGGGAAATCACACTGCTCCTCGAACTTCCGCAGAACCTCGATCCCGTAATTGAACTCGTGGTTGCCCAGCGCCGCGGCGTCATAACCGATCTTGTTCATCGCCTGCGCCATCGGATGCACCGGACCGCGCCTCGCGGTGATCGGGTCGACCTTCGCGTAGTAGTACGACAACTGGGTGCCCTGGATCGTGTCACCCGCATCGATCAACAGGGTGTTCCGGCGGCCCTTCTCCTCCCGGATCGCCGTCACCAGTGTCGAGATCTTCGCCAGGCCCACGTCGTTGTGGTCCTTGTCGTCGAACTCCTTATCCGTGAAGTAGTCCCAGTTCAGGGCGTTCCCGTGCAGATCGGTGGTCCCCAGTACCGTGAAGGAGTACCGCTTCGGCGGCCGGCCGTGACCGTGCCCGCCCCCGCGGCCGTCCTCGGCGGCCTCCGCGGACCCCGCGACCCCGCCCACCAGCACCGCACCGGCACCCGTCGCAGCGGCCTGCCCCAGAAACTTCCGTCGATCCAGCGGCATTTGAACTCCTTCGTCCACGCGCTGCCCATGCACAACGCGCGTAGATTCTGACCCAGACCCGCCCACCACGACACCCCCTACAGGTTTCGATCCGATGACTCCCCGATGTCACAGCCGGATGCCACAGTGGTCAGTGACCACGACACCCACAGCCGTCACCCAGCAGAGGGAGCCCCCCCCATGACCACAGAGCCCCACACACCTGCCGCCCCCTACGGCACCCCCGACGCACCCCGCGTCGCCGTCCGCGGCGAAGCACGGCTGGAGGTCGACCCCGAGATCGCCAGCATCTCCATCACCGTCAGCGCCCGCGGCACCGACCGCCGCACCGCACTCGAAGACCTCACCCGCCGCAACACCGCCGTCCTCGACCTAGTCAAGACCTACGGCGAAGCCGTCGAGAAACTCGAAACCGGCGCCTTCTCCATCAACCCCGAACTCACCCGCAAAGGCCGCGCCGAACACATCCGCGCCTACCACGGCCGCGTCAACCTCACCGCCGAACTCACCGACTTCACCGCCCTCGGCGAACTCACCTCCCGCCTCTCCGACCTCGAACTCACCCGCGTCGACGGCCCCTGGTGGTCCCTGCGCCCCGCCTCACCCGTCTACGGCCAGGCCCGCACCCAGGCGGTCCGCGAAGCCGTCGTCCGCGCCCGCGAATACGCCGAAGCCCTTGGTACCCACCTCGTCGCCCTCCTCGAACTGGCCGACGACGGCAGCGAGAACACCTCCTCCTACGACCACCCCATCGCCGTCGGCTACGGCGGCGGGATGACCCGCAGCGTCGTCGCCGAGGCCGCCCCTGCCCTCGACCTCGAACCCCAGCGCCAGACCGTCCACGCACACGTCAACGCACGCTTCACGATGGCCCCGCCGCAACTCTGAACCCACCCGGAATTGCTCATCAGAGCACCCCCGTGCACAATTCAACACTTGTCAATAACCTTTCATGCAAAGGTTGTTGAGTAGTCACGCAACGCCAATTACCTACCCGTCGGTAAGGCCTAGGCTCGGAGGTATGCGCCGAGCAAAGATCGTCTGCACCCTGGGCCCAGCCACCGACACATACGACCAGATCAAGGCACTGGTCGAAGCCGGAATGGACATCGCCCGCCTCAACCTCAGCCACGGCACCTACGCCGAACACGAGGAGCGTTACCACCGCGTACGCAAGGCCGCCGAGGAAACCGGCCGCAGCGTCGGCATCCTCGCCGACCTTCAAGGTCCGAAGATCCGCCTCGGACGCTTCCGCGAAGGCCCCGTACTCCTTGAACGCGGCGACGACTTCACCATCACCGTCGAACCCATGGAAGGCGACCGCCACACCTGCGGCACCACCTACGACGGACTGAACGCCGACGTCACCACCGGCGAACGCATCCTCGTCGACGACGGCAAAGTCACCCTCGAAGTGACCTCCGTCGAAGGCCCCCGCGTCCACACCACCGTCATCGAAGGCGGCATGGTCTCCGACCACAAGGGCCTCAACCTCCCCGGCGTCGCCGTCTCCGTCCCCGCCCTCTCCGAGAAGGACATCGACGACCTCCGCTGGGCCCTGCGCACCGGCGCCGACATCATCGCCCTCTCCTTCGTCCGCAGCGGCCGCGACATCGAAGACGTCCACCGCATCATGGACGAGGAGAACCGGCGCCTGCCCGTCATCGCCAAGGTCGAGAAGCCCCAGGCGGTCGAGAACATCGACGACATCGTCGCCGCCTTCGACGGCATCATGGTCGCCCGCGGCGACCTCGGCGTCGAAATGCCGCTCGAACAGGTCCCGATCGTCCAGAAGCGTGCCATCAAACTCGCCAAGCGCAACGCGAAGCCGGTCATCGTCGCCACCCAGATGCTCGACTCGATGATCGAGAACTCCCGTCCCACCCGCGCCGAGGCCTCCGACGTCGCCAACGCCGTCATCGACGGCACGGACGCGGTGATGCTCTCCGGTGAGACCAGCGTCGGCAAGTACCCCATCGAAACGGTCCGCACCATGGGCCGCATCGTCGAAGCAGCCGAGGAAGACATCCTCGCCAAGGGCCTCCCGCCCCTCACCGACCGCAACAAGCCCCGCACCCAGGGCGGCGCGGTCGCCCGCGCAGCCGCCGAGATGGGCGACTTCCTCGGCGCGAAGTTCCTCGTCGCCTTCACCCAATCCGGCGACACGGTCAAGCGCCTCTCCCGCTACCGCTCGCCGATCCCCCTCCTCGCCTTCACCCCGGAACCTGCCACCCGCTCCCAGCTCAACCTCACCTGGGGCGTGGAGACCTTCCTCGGCCCCAAGGTGGACTCGACGGACGAGATGGTCGCCCAGGTCGACGAACAGCTCCTGCGGATCGGCCGCTGCCAGAAGGGCGACGTGGTCGTCATCACGGCCGGCTCCCCACCGGGAATCGCCGGCTCGACGAACCTGGTGCGGATCCACCACATCGGCGAGGACGATTCTCCGAAGTAGGCGTGTGCGGCTAGTACTTGGGCCCGACGTGGGCGTCCATGAGGGCTACGGACGCGCGTCGGGCCACGGAGATGTTGTACGGCTGACCGTGGCGGGTGCAGTCTTTCCATTCCACGCCCAGCTGGTCGAGGGTGTCCGTGTAGAGCTTGCGGATGTCGTCCGAGACGTTGGTGAACCAGTACCGCGGATACTCGTACCGCTTACGCTCACCGCCCACGAGGCGGGTTGTCCAGTTCATGTTCCGGCAGCCGTCGGAGTGGATGAGCCCCCGGATGAATGGCCAGGGCTGCTCATCGACCATGTCCTGCTGCCACTCTTCCAGGACGATGGGCCGCTCGTGCTTCCTACCCCGTCCGGCCTGCGGGAACAAGCAGGGGAGGTGGTGCGGGTAGACCTTGATGTCGCTGCACCCTTTGCGCTGCACCCGCCGGTATCTCGACCCCGTCGCATCTCGGCCACTCGCGGCCGCGCGGTGCGGGCAGCTCGCCTCGTTTGTCGCGGTCCATGTGGAGCCAGTACGAGACGGTGCCGAGTGGCACGTTGAGAGTCTGGGCGACTGCGGAGTTCTTCGTACCCGCACGCAGGAGGTCGAGCGCCTTCTGGCGTACGGCGATGCCGTGAAAGTGCATGAGATCACATTCGGCGGCTCGGGCCTCTGGCGCATGAAAAAAGCGGATGTTCACGAGAACGTGAACATCCGCTTCCCGCACAGCAAGTGCCCGGTGTGGGATTCGAACCCACATGCCCGAAGGCACGGTGGTTTGAGCACCGCGAGTATGACCAGTTCCTCCAACCGGGCGCGCTCGGGAAGTGTACCGGGTCACCGTGGGCGATCGCAGCTAGGTACGCTCTTACCAGCACCCTGCCCCGTATCAAGGAGCCCCGTGACCACCCCCGAGTCGCCCCAGCCGCCCGTCGCCGACGACGACAAGTCGCACGTTCCGCCGCTGACGACCCGTGTCGTCATCGCCGAGGACGAAGCCCTCATCCGGCTCGACCTCAAGGAGATGCTGGAGGAAGAGGGCTACTCGGTCGTCGGCGAGGCCGGGGACGGGGCGAAGGCCGTGGAGCTGGCTCGGGAGCACAAGCCGGACCTCGTGATCCTCGATGTGAAGATGCCCGTCCTGGACGGCATCTCCGCCGCCGAGCAGATCGCCGCCGAGTCCATCGCCCCCGTACTCATGCTGACCGCGTTCTCGCAGCGTGACCTCGTCGAGCGGGCGCGGGACGCCGGGGCCATGGCGTACCTGGTGAAGCCGTTCAGCAAGAGTGACGTCGTGCCGGCCATCGAGATGGCCGTCTCGCGCTTCGCCGAGCTGAAGACGCTGGAGAACGAGGTCGCCGACCTCACCCTGCGGCTGGAGACGCGCAAGCTGGTGGACCGGGCGAAGTCGATCCTGCAGACGCAGTACGGGCTGAGCGAGCCGGCCGCGTTCCGGTGGATCCAGAAGACGTCGATGGACCGTCGGCTGTCCATGCAGCAGGTCGCGGAGGCGGTCATCGAGGACGCCGAGGAGAAGAAGGCGGCGGCGAAGGAGCAGTAGCGCGTACGCGTACGAGAAGAGGCCCGGTCCGCAGTGCATGCGGGCCGGGCCTCTTTCTCGTACGGCTTTCTCGTACGACCTGGCGCGGTCAGTCCTCGCCGAGGTACGCCTTGCGGACGGACTCGTCGTGGAGGAGGTGCTGGCCCGTTCCGGAGAGGACGATCTTGCCGATCTCCATGACGTGGCCCTGGTCGGCGAGCGAGAGCGCGGCCTGGGCGTTCTGCTCGACGAGGAGGATCGTCGTGCCGGTGGAGCGCAGCTCGACGATGGTCTCCATGATCTTCTGCATCATGATCGGGGAGAGGCCCATGGAGGGTTCGTCGAGCATGAGCAGTTTGGGGCGGGACATCATGGCGCGGCCCATGGCGAGCATTTGCTGTTCGCCGCCGGAGAGGGTGCCTGCGGCTTGTTTTCTGCGTTCTCCGAGGATGGGGAAGAGGTCGTAGGCGCGCTGGATGTCTGTGGCGATGCCGTCCTTGTCGGAGCGTAGGAACGCGCCGAGCTGGAGGTTTTCGGTGATGGTGAGGCGCGGGAAGATGTGCCGGCCTTCGGGGGAGTGGGCGAGGCCGAGGGCGACGATCTTGTGTGCGGGGACTCCGGCGAGGGGTTGTCCGTCGAAGAGGATCTTTCCGGAGGTCGGCTTGAGGAGTCCGGAGAGGGTGCGCAGGGTGGTGGTCTTGCCGGCGCCGTTGGTGCCGATGAGGGTGACGACCTGGCCTTCTTCGACGCTGAAGGAGATGCCCTTGACGGCCTCGATCTTGCCGTAGGAGACGCGGAGGTCCTCGACCTCCAGGAGGGCGGTCACTGGGTGTCTCCTTCGGTGCGGTCCGTGCGGGTGGTGCTTTCGGTGCCGGTGCCGGTGCCGGTGCCGGTACCGGCACCTGTACCTGTGCCGGTACCTGTGCGGCCGGTGTCCGAGCTGGTGCCTGTGCGGCCGGTGTCCGAGCTGGTGCCCGTGTCGTTGTCGGCACCCGCGCCCATGCCCGTACCCGTGCTGGTGCCCGTGCCCGAGGCGGGTTTGGGTGTGGCCGTGTGTGTTCCGGCCTGTGCTTCCGCGGCGGCGACCTCGGCGGCCTCCTCGGCCCCTGGGGCGCCTTCGAAGGGTGTGCCGAGGTAGGCGGCGACGACGCGTTCGTCGCTCTGGACGGTGTCGGGGGTGCCTTCGACGAGCTTCTCGCCCTGGACGAGGCAGGCGACGCGGTCGCAGAGGTTGAAGATGAACCGCATGTCGTGCTCGATGACGAGGACGGCGATTCCCTGGTCCCGGATGGCGAAGATGAGTTCTTCGGCGGCGCGGGTTTCCTGCGGATTCATGCCGGCGGTGGGCTCGTCGAGGAGGAGCAGGCCGGGTTCGCTGGCGAGGGCGCGGGCTATTTCGAGCTTGCGCTGTTCGCCGTAGGGGAGGTTGCGGGAGAGGTGGTCGGCCTTGTGGGCGAGGCCGATGAACTCCAGGAGTTCCATGGCGCGTTCGTGGGACGCCTTCTCGGCCTTCTTGAAGCCGGGGCCGCGCAGGAGGGCGGAGAAGAGGCCTTCCTTGGTGCGGGTGTGGCGGCCGACGAGGACGTTTTCCAGGACGGTCATGTTGGCGAAGAGCCGGATGTTCTGGAAGGTGCGTGCGATGCCGGCCTTGGTGACGAGGTGGGGTTTGGGCGGCAGGACGGTGCCTTTGTAGCTGACCTTGCCTTCGGTGGGGACGTACAGCCCGGTGAGGCAGTTGAAGAAGGTGGTCTTGCCGGCGCCGTTGGGGCCGATGAGGCCGACGATTTCGCCGGTGTTGACCTGGAGGCTGACGTCGCGGACGGCGGTGAGGCCGCCGAAGCGCATGGTGACGCCGCTGGCGTCGAGAACGGTGGTGGCCGTGCCGGCCGTGGCTGTCGTCATGGTGGTCACGCCCCCGCCTTGGTGACGCCGGTGGTCGTGCCGGACAACGCGTCGTCCGGTGTGTCCAGTTCGTCTGTTTCGTGGAATTCGAGTTTTTTCCGCCGGTCGGCGACGAGGCCCTCGGGGCGGAAGCGCATCAGGAGAATGAGCGCGAGGCCGAAGAGGACCAGTTGGTAGTCCGCCATGAAGGCGAGTTTGGCCGGGATGAGGTAGAGGAGTGCGGCGCCGATGAGGGGTCCCGCGATGGTGCCCATGCCGCCGAGGATGACGGCGGCGAGCAGGAAGGCGGAGTTGGGTGCCACGGATCCGGCGAACTGGTACTGCTCGGGGGTGACGTTGTAGCCGAGGTGGGCCTGTACGGAGCCGGCGAAGCCGGCGAGGCAGGCGCCGAGCGCGAAGGCCAGGAGCTTGAGGCGGAAGCCGTTGATGCCCATGGCGGTGGCGGCGGTCTCGTCCTCGCGGATGGCGACCCAGGCGCGTCCGATGCGGGACTCGGCGGAGCGGCGGAAGACGAGGACGACGATGACGGTGAACAGCAGCATCAGCAGGAAGTAGTTGGAGGACCTGGTGAGGCTGAAGCCGAGGATGTCGTGCTGGGTGCCGAGGTCGTACCCGAAGACCGAGAGGTCGGGGATGTTGGTGATGCCGTTGGCGCCGTTGGTGACGTCGGGGCCGGTGGTGCCGTTGAGGTTCTGGACGGTGATGCGGAAGATCTCACCGAAGCCGAGGGTGACGATGGCGAGGTAGTCGCCGCGCAGCCGCAGGGTCGGTGCGCCGATGATGACGCCGAACAGGAGCGAGGCCGCTGCTCCGGCCAGTGCGGCTGCCCAGAAGGGGAACTCGACGTCGAAGGCGGAGCTGGCGGTTCCGGAGACCAGGGCGGCGGTGTAGGCGCCGACGCCGAGGAAGGCGACGTATCCGAGGTCGAGGAGTCCGGCGAGGCCGACGACGACGTTGAGGCCGAGGGCGACGGTGGCGAAGATCAGGACCTGGGCGCCGATGAGGGCGTACTGGTCGTTGGTCTGGGTGAAGGGGAAGCAGATCGCGGCGACGAGGGCGGCGAGCATGGCGACCTTGCGGTGCTTGCCCGCGACCTGGCTGACGCGGCGGAACAGACCGGCCTTGTTGATGCCGGCGAAGCCGAACCCCACGGCGACGAGGAACCCGATGAAGAGTTCGGGGTACTCGATGTCGATGCCGTAGGCGAAGACGAAGAGGCCCGCGGCGAAGACGGCGGTGATGACGAGGATCTCGCCCCAGCCCGGGAGCTTCTTCGCGGCGGCGGGCGCGGGCGCCTTGAAGCTGTGGCGCAGGCGGCCGGTGAAGGTGTTGTCGAGCTCCGGGTCGTGGGTGTCGTGGGGGAGTGCGAAGGCGCCGACGGTGGCGATGAGTGCGCCGATGCCGGAGACCCAGGCGCCGGGGTCGAGGTTGACGAGGCCGCCCAGTACGACGGAGATCGCGCCCATGGTGAAGCCGGTGGTGCCCAGTACGGCGAGTGCCAGGAGGCGTACGGGGCTGTTGGTGCCGCCCGGGGTGAGCCAGCGCAGTCCTTTGATCCCGTAGCCGGAGAGGGCGAACAGGAGGGTGAGGACGGCGACGGTGAGGGTGAGGGTCTGGAGGCCGCCGGGGTAGCCGGTGACGGTCAGGTTGCCGGGGAATTCCTCGCTCCAGGTCCAGGCGAGGAAGGTGCCGGCGAGGGCGATGGCGGAGCCGGCGGTGGTGAGGGCGCGGGCGGTGGCGGTGGGCAGCGGGACGAGCGGGGCGCCGTTGGGCGCGGCGGTGCTGCTGCCGGCGCCTGTGCCGGTGCCTGTGCCGGTGGTCTGCGTGGTGTTGGTCATGGTGGTCACGCCCGATCCGCGACGCGCTCGCCGAGCAGGCCCTGGGGCCTGACGAGGAGGACGATGATAAGGAGGCTGAAGGCCCACACGTCCTTCCAGCTGCCGCCGCCGAAGAGCTCCATGCCGGGGATCTCGGCCATGTAGCCGGTGGCGAGTGCTTCGGCGACGCCGAGGACGAGTCCGCCGAGCATGGCTCCGTAGATGTTGCCGATGCCGCCGAGTACGGCCGCGGTGAAGGCCTTGAGGCCGAGGATGAAGCCCATGCGGAAGCCGACCTGGCCGTTGTGGAGGCCGTATCCGACGGCGGCGACGGCGGCGAAGGCGGCGCCGATCGCGAAGGCGGTCACGATGATGCGATCGGTGTTGATGCCCATGAGCTTGGCGGTGTCGGGGTCCTGCGCGGTGGCCTGCATGCCGCGGCCGGTGCGGGTCTTGTTGACGAAGATCCCGAGGACGATCATGCAGACGGGGGCCGCGATGATCAGGAAGAGGTCGCTGGGCTGGATGTGGGCGCCGAGGAAATCGAGGGACTCGCCTTCGAAGCGCGGGAAGGGGTGGTCCTTCTTGGCGTCGGGGTAGAACTGCCAGACGAGTTGCTGCAGGACGATGGAGAGCCCGATCGCGGTGATCAGGGGTGCCAGCCGTGGTGCGCCTCGCAGGGGCCGGTACGCGAAGCGTTCCGCGGTCGTTGCCACGGCGACGGAGACGACGATTCCGCCGAGGATCATGAGCGGGATTGCGGCGCCGAGGGAGAACCCGGCGGGCAGTATCAGGTAGACGGTCAGGGCGCCGAAGCCGCCGACCATGAATATCTCGCCGTGGGCGAAGTTGATGAGCTGGACAATGCCGTAGACCATCGTGTAGCCGATCGCGATGAGACCGTACATCGCGCCGAGGATGAGTCCATTGGCCAGCTGTTGCGGCAGTTCGTGCACCGCAGGGCCTCCGTCAGTGGTTCGGAATATGGCACCGCGCGGGAGCGCTGTTGGCGCGCCCGCGCGGTCTGGGGTGTGTCGCGTGGTGCGGGTGCCGGGTTACGGCTTGTAGGCCTCGCTGAACTTCGGCTTCCAGGCGCTGCCCTCGACCTGGTAGGCGGTCATCATGGTGTTGGTGGTGTCGCCGAACTCGTCGTAGGAGACGGGGCCGGTGACGCCTTCGAACTTGACCTTCGCCATGGCTTCGAGGGTCTTGGGGCGCAGGTCGTCGGGGACCTTGCCGCCGTTGTCGGCGACGGCGAGCTTGACGGCCTCGATGATGGACCAGGTGGCGTCGTAGGTGCCGCCGCCGTAGGCCTCGTAGGACTCCTTGTAGCCGCCGTTCTTGTAGTCGGCGATGAACTTCTTCGCGGACTCGAGCTGCTCGACCGGCTTGCCGACGGAGGTGGCGAGGTCACCCTCGGCCTTCTTGTTGAGCTTGGGGAACTCGGCGCTGTAGATGCCGTCGCCGCCCATCAGCGGGATCTTGGTGCCGCTGTCCTTGAGCTGCTGGCTCAGCGGGCCGGCCGCCGGGTACTCGCCGCCGTAGTAGAGGGCCTTGGCGCCGGAGGTCTTGACCTTGGTGACGACCGCGTTGAAGTCGCGGTCCTCGGGGTTGATGTGGTCGGTGCCGACGATCTTGCCGCCGAGCTTGGTGAACTGGTCCTTGAAGGACGCGGCGAGACCGGCGCCGTAGGTCTTCTGGTCGTCCATCAGATAGACCTTGTCGATCTTCGCGGTGGTGTAGAGGTACTTCGCCGCGAAGGCGCCCTGGACCTGGTCGGTGGTGGCGGTGCGGAAGAAGGAGGCGAAGGGCCGCTTCTTCTCGCCGGTCTTCCAGCCGTCGCCCTGGGTCAGTTCGGTGCCGGTGTTGGCCGGGGAGACCTGGGTCAGCTTGGCGTCGTTGAGCGGCTTCTGCATCGACTGCGAGACGCTGGAGTTCAGCGGGCCGACGACGCCTGCGACGGCCTTGTTGCTGATGAACTTGGTGGCGTTCTGCAGGCCGACGGAGGGCTGTGCCTGGTCGTCCAGGGGCTCTGCCTTGAAGGTGACGCCGGGGACCAGGTTCTGCTTGTTGGCGGTCTTGACCGCGAGGTCGGCGGAGTTGCGGATGCCGAGCCCGAGCGCGGAGAGGTCGCCGCTCAGGGGGGCGTCGACGCCGATCACGACGGTGGTCTTGCTTTCTCCGCCGCTGCTGCTGCCGCCCTTGTCGTCCCGGGAGCCGCAGGCGGTGAGGGTCAGTGCGCCGGTGGTGAGCACTGTGGTGAGTATGAGCAAAGAACGGTGTCGCACGAAGGGGTCCTTTCCCTGGCGCGGCTTCCTCGACGTGAGGTGCCGTGTCGATCGCCGGGCCGTACTTGGGCGTTGCTGAGTGCGGTGCTGCTGCGACGCGCCCGGCGGCGCGGTGACTGGCCGTGACTCTAGGCGCAGGTGGAGGCGGCTGGGAGCGGCGTGCGCAGGATGTGACGCTCTTGTTATGCCATGGCCAGGGGTGGGCGGAACAGGTGGGGCTTTTCGGGCCTTTCCGTATGCCGGTGGAATCTCGAATACCGGGAATTCCCAGCTGAGTTAAGGGGCTTGGGGTGTTCATGGTGCTGACAGTCCGATATGCGGACACTTGGTGAAGGGGAGGTCCGCACGGCGTTCCGGGGGGTGTTGGAGGAGGTGCTTCCACTTTTCACCGGTGTTACGCTGTGTAACATTTTCGCGCCATTCGGACGGCGGAACCCGGAATACGGTCACTGTCCGGCGGTTCCGGGCGGTTCCGGGCAGGTGGCGGGGCGACACGCCCGCCGCTCCGGGAGGCCCTCTGGTGCTTGCGGGGCCCGAGCGGTGGAATGTGTGCGCGCTCAGCGTGTGAACGTCGCATCCCCGTGTCCCGTGTCCCAATCCCCGTACCCCAGATCCCCGTATCCCCGCGTCCCAGGAGGCAGGCACGATGGTGAGTCCGAACGCAGCGCGTACGCGTACCGGAGCGGTACGGAAGTGGGGCGTGGCGGCGCTCGCCGCCGCCCTCCTCACGGCTCTGCCCGCCCCCGCGTCCGCGCAGGACCCGCCCGCGCAGGACCCGCCCCCCGGACTGAAGATCGTCAACAACCGCACGGAGCCCGTCTTCTCGCGTGCGGACGCCGTCTCGCAGCAGGTCGACGTCGAGACCGAGGTGGACAGCGACCGCGACGGGAAGCGGGACACGATCCGGATGCGGATCCTGCGGCCCAGGGAGACCGACGCCGGGCTGAAGGTCGCCACGATCATCGAGGCCAGCCCGTACTGGGGCGGCGGGCCCGACGTTCCGTTCCACGACGTCGACGTGGACGGGGACGGGCTGCCGTTCGGCGGGAGGCGGCCCGCCGGTGATCCGCGCCGGCCGTCGCTCGCCGCCGCGGGCCCGGTGACGTACGGCGGGTACTACGACAACTACTACCTGCCGCGCGGTTACGCGGTCGCCGAGGTCGACAACGTCGGTACGGGCGCGGCGACCGGCTGTTCGACGTCCGGGGGGCGCAACGAGACCCTGGGTGCGAAGGCGGCCGTCGACTGGCTGGCGGGGCGGGCCCGCGGCTGGGACCCGCAGGGCAGGCCGGTCGGGGCGACCTGGTCGACGGGTGACTCGGCGATGATGGGCATCTCGTACAACGGGACGCTGCCCACCGCGGTGGCCTCGACGAGGGTCGAGGGCCTCAAGGCGATCGTGCCGGTCTCGGGGATCTCCTCCTGGTACGACTACTACCGGGCCGGTGGCGGTGTCGTCGCGCCGGGCGGCTATCAGGGCGAGGACACCGACGTCCTCGCGAAGGGTGTCAACAGCAGGACCCGCCCCGAGGTGTGCGCCCCGGTGCACGACGCGCTGACCGCGCGGCAGGACCGGGAGAGCGGGGACCACGGACCGTTCTGGCGGGAGCGGGACTACCTGCCGGACGTCGGGAGGATCAAGGCCGGGGTCTTCGTCGTGCACGGCTTCAACGACTGGAACGTGAAGACCAAGCAGTCGGTCCAGCTGTGGGACGCGCTGGAGAAGCACGGTGTGCCGCGCAAGATGTGGCTGCACCAGGCGGGGCACAGCAATCCGATGCCGCTGCGAATGGAGGAGTGGCTGCGCCAGACGCACCAGTGGTTCGACTTCTGGCTGTACGGACTGCGCAACGGCGCGCTCGACGAGCCGAGGGTGGACGTGGAGCAGGCGGACTTCAGCTGGAAGCGCCAGTCGCAGTGGCCGGCGCGCGGGACGCGGGAGCAGACCCTGCGGCTGAACCCGGGCGGGCGGCTGTCGTCGTGGCCGGGGCTGCCGGTGAAGGAGGCGCTGACCGACGCGGGGCGCACGGTGCGCGCGGAGCAGCTGGTGGCGTCGCCGGATGCGCAGAGTGCGAACCGGCTGGCGTACACGACGGGTGCGCTGGGGAAGGACCTACGGGTCAACGGGGTGCCGAAGATGTCGGTGCTGGCCTCGCTGAGGGGGACCTCGCCGTACGTGACGGCGCTGCTGGTGGACTACGGGCAGGACACCAGGGCGACGGCCGGTACGGTCTCGGACACCTCGCGGCCCGCTGTCTGCTACGGGCAGGGTGTCCCGGGGGACACCGGGTGCGCGTACCGCAGCAACCACCGTACGGAGAGCGCCGACTTCAAGATCGTGTCGCGGGGGTGGCTGGACGTGCGGAACCGGAACTCCTTCTCCCGGCAGGACAGGGTGGTGGAGGGCCGGGAGTACGCGCTGAGGTGGGACATGCAGCCGCAGGAGTACGTCTTCAAGAAGGGGCACCGGCTGGGCGTGGTGCTGATGTCGACGGATTTCGACTACACGCTGCGGTACCCGGCCGGGACGAGGATGTCGGTCCGGGCCGGGGTGAGCAGTGTGACGCTGCCGGTCAGCCCTTGACCGCCTTGGCGTCGACCTCGCGGAGCATGCAGGTCAGGCGGGCCGTGCAGACCCGCTTGTCCGCCTCGTCGGTGATGACGATCTCGTAGGTGGCGGTGGAGCGTCCGCGGTGGACGGGGGTGGCGACACCGGTCACCAGTCCGCTGCGGGCACCCCGGTGGTGGGTGCAGTTGAGGTCGACGCCGACGGCGAGCTTCGCGCTGCCGCCGTGCAGCATGGCGCCGACCGAGCCGAGGGTCTCGGCGAGCACCGCGGAGGCGCCGCCGTGCAGCAGTCCGTACGGCTGGGTGTTGCCCTCGACGGGCATGGTGCCGACGACGCGGTCGGCGGACGCCTCGACGATCTGGACGCCCATGCGGGTGCCGAGGTGCCCGGCGGAGAACATCGCCTCCAGGTCGACGCCGAGCGCGGCGTAATCCTCGATGACCTGCTGCGGGAACTTCCCGGTGGACTGCTCACCCATGGGCCAGGCTCCGATCGATGTTCGTGCGTCGTGTCCGTCAGGCGTGCGCCTGCTAAGCGAACGCTCAGTTGGTCGGTGATTGTTCCAGACGGACGACCACGGACTTGCTGGCGGGGGTGTTGCTGGTGTCCGCGGTCGCGTCGAGCGGCACCAGGACGTTGGTCTCGGGGTAGTAGGCGGCGGCGCAGCCCCGTGCGGTCGGGTAGTGGACGACGCGGAAGCCGGGGGCGCGGCGCTCGACGCCGTCCTTCCACTCGCTGACCAGGTCGGTGTACGAGCCGTCGGCGAGGCCGAGCTCCTGGGCGTCCTGCGGGTTCACCAGGACGACGCGGCGGCCGTCCTTGATTCCGCGGTAGCGGTCGTCGAGGCCGTAGATGGTGGTGTTGTACTGGTCGTGCGAGCGCAGGGTCTGCAGCAGCAGCCGCCCGGCGGGGAGTTCGGGGTGTTCGACGGGGGCGGCGGTGAAGTTGGCCTTGCCGGTGGCGGTGGGGAAGCGGCGCTCGTCGCGCGGGCCGTGCGGGAGGGTGAAGCCGCCGGGCGCGGCGACGCGGGCGTTGAAGTCCTCGAAGCCGGGGACGACGCGGGAGATGCGGTCGCGGATGGTGGCGTAGTCCGCCTCGAACTCCTCCCAGGGGGTGGCCGATTCCTTGCCGAGGACGGCGCGTGCCAGGCGGGCGACGATGGCGGGTTCGGACAGCAGGTGCGGGCTCGCGGGCGGGAGGTTGCCGCGGGAGGCGTGCACCATGCTCATGGAGTCCTCGACGGTCACGAACTGTTTGCCGCTCCGCTGCACGTCCTTGTCGGTGCGGCCGAGGGTGGGCAGGATCAGGGCGCGGGTACCGGTGACGACGTGCGAGCGGTTGAGCTTGGTCGACACGTGGACGGTGAGGCGGGCCTTGCGCATGGCGGCCTCGGTGACGTGCGTGTCGGGGGTGGCGGCGACGAAGTTGCCGCCCATCGCGAAGAACACCTTGGCGTCGCCGTCCCGCAGCGCCTGGACGGCGCGGACCACGTCGTATCCGTGGTGGCGGGGCGAGGTGATGCCGAATTCCTTGTCGAGGGCGTCGAGGAAGGCGCCGGAGGGGCGCTCGAAGATGCCCATGGTGCGGTCGCCCTGGACGTTGGAGTGGCCGCGGACGGGGCAGACCCCGGCGCCGGTGCGGCCGATGTTGCCGCGCAGCAGGAGGAAGTTGACGACTTCGCGGATGGTCGGCACGGAGTGCTTGTGCTGGGTGAGGCCCATCGCCCAGCAGACGATGACCCGCTTGGAGGCGAGCACCATGCGCAGTGCGCGTTCGATGTCGGCGCGCTCCAGGCCGGTGGCGGCCAGGGTCTGCGCCCAGTCGGCGGACCTGGCGGCGGTGGCGAATTCCTCGTAGCCGTGGGTGTGTTCGCGGACGAAGAGTTCGTCGACCGCTCCTTCGGTCTCCAGGATCAGCTTGTTGAGGAGGCGGAAGAGGGCCTGGTCGCCGCCGAGGCGGATCTGCAGGAAGAGGTCGGTGAGGGCGGTGCCCTTGAGCATGCCCTGCGGGGTCTGCGGGTTCTTGAACCGTTCGAGGCCCGCTTCGGGCAGGGGGTTCACGGAGATGATCCGCGCGCCGGCGTGCTTGGCCTTCTCCAGGGCGGTGAGCATCCGGGGGTGGTTGGTGCCGGGGTTCTGCCCGGCGACGATGATCAGGTCGGCCTGGTGGAGGTCTTCGAGGGAGACGCTGCCCTTGCCGATGCCGATGGTCTCCGTGAGTGCGGAGCCGGAGGACTCGTGGCACATGTTGGAGCAGTCGGGCAGGTTGTTCGTACCGAATTCGCGAGCGAGGAGCTGGAGCAGGAAGGCTGCTTCGTTGCTGGTGCGGCCCGAGGTGTAGAAGACGGCCTCGTCGGGGGAGTCGAGCGCCTTCAGTTCGGCGGCGACGAGGTCGAAGGCGTGCTCCCAGGTCACCGGCCGGTACTGGTCGGAGCCCTCGTCGAGGAACATCGGTTCGGTGAGACGGCCCTGCTGGCCCAGCCAGTAGCCGCTGCGCTGCGTGAGGTCGGACACCGGGTGCGCGGCGAAGAAGGCGGGGGTGACGCGGCGCACGGTGGCTTCCTCGGCGACGGCCTTCGCGCCGTTCTCACAGAACTCGGCGGTGTGCCGTTTGTCCTCCTCGGGCCAGGCGCAGCCGGGGCAGTCGAAGCCGTCCTTCTGGTTGACCTTGAGGAGGGTGCGGGCGGTGCGGACCGTGCCCATCTGCTGCTGGGCGATGCGCAGCGTGTGGGCGATGGCGGGCAGGCCGGCGGCGGCGTGCTGGGGGGCCGCGACCTGCGGTGCGTCCTGGACCGGGTCCCCTGCGGGCGGCTTGGCTGCCATGGCGCTCCCCTTCGAGCGGTCGAACCTCTGGGCTTGCTTCGGTACGTCTTCGATCCTGTCACGGAGTACTGACAGTGAGTACGCCAGGGAGGGGTGACCACGTCTGGCGGGTCTGGTTGTCGGTGGCGCCGCCTAGGATCGGGGGCGTGGCAAAGACAGCAGCGAAGAAGACCGCAGACAAGAGCTCCCCCGCCGCCGGGGGCGGCAAGAACGCCGGTGTGTCGGGCGGGCGTCCCCGCCTGCTCCTCATGGACGGGCACTCCCTGGCGTACCGGGCGTTCTTCGCGCTGCCCGCGGAGAACTTCACGACCGCGAGCGGCCAGCCGACGAATGCCGTCTACGGCTTCGCGTCGATGCTGGCGAACACGCTGCGTGACGAGGCGCCGACTCATTTCGCGGTGGCGTTCGACGTGTCCCGCAAGACGTGGCGCTCCGAGGAGTTCCCGGAGTACAAGGCGAACCGCTCCAAGACCCCCGACGAGTTCAAGGGCCAGGTCGAGCTGATCGGCGAGGTCCTCGACGCGATGCACGTCGAGCGGTTCGCGATCGACGGGTTCGAGGCGGACGACGTGATCGCGACGCTGGCGACGCAGGCCGAGGCGGCCGGCTTCGACGTGCTGATCGTCACGGGCGACCGGGACTCCTTCCAGTTGATCACCGAGCACGTGACGGTGCTGTACCCGACGAAGGGCGTCTCCGAGCTGACCCGCTTCACCCCGGAGAAGGTCGAGGAGAAGTACGGGTTGACGCCGCAGCAGTACCCGGACTTCGCTGCGCTGCGCGGGGACCCGTCGGACAACCTGCCGGGCATTCCGGGCGTCGGCGAGAAGACCGCGGCGAAGTGGATCAACCAGTTCGGTTCGTTCGCGGAGCTGGTGGAGCGCGCGGATGAGGTCAAGGGCAAGGCCGGGCAGAATTTCCGGGACCACCTGGACTCGGTGAAGCTGAACCGCAAGCTCACCGAGATGGTGCGCGACGTGGAGCTGGCCAAGGAGCCGGCGGACCTGGAGCGCGCCGCGTACGACCGCCAGGCCCTGGCCGGCGTCCTTGACGTGCTGGAGATCCGCAACCCGTCGCTGCGCGAGCGGCTGCTGGCCGTGGACCCGGGCGCCGCCGAGGAGCAGGGCCCCGCCCCGGCCGCCGGGATCGAGCTGGACGGCACGGTGATCGGTGCGGACGAGCTGGCCCCCTGGCTCCAGACGCACGGGGCGCAGCCGCTGGGCATGGCCACGGTGGACGCGTGGGCGCTGGGTACGGGCAATGTCGCGGAGGTCGCGCTGGCCGCGGCGGACGGGGCCGCCGCCTGGTTCGACCCGGCCGAGCTGTCCGAGAGCGACGAGCAGGCGTTCGCCGCGTGGATCGCCGACGCGGACCGGCCCAAGGTGCTGCACAACGCCAAGGGCGTCATGCGGGTCTTCCCCGAGCACGGCTGGCGGGTCGCGGGGGTCGCCATGGACACCGCGCTCGCCGCCTACCTGGTGAAGCCGGGCCGCCGGTCGTTCGCGCTGGACGCCCTGTCGGTGGAGTACCTGGGCCGTGAGCTGGCTCCGGCGGCGGTCGCCGACGGGCAGCTGGCCTTCGGTTCCGAGGAGGACGACCGGGCCGAGGCCGACGCGCTGATGACGCAGGCGCGCGCGATCCTCGATCTGGGCGAGGCGTTCGGCGGGAAGCTCAAGGAGGTGGGCGCCGCCGAGCTGCTGCACGACGTGGAGCTGCCCACCTCGCTGCTGCTGGCCCGCCTGGAGCGGCACGGCATCGCCGCCGACCGGGACCATCTGACCGCCATGGAGCAGCAGTTCGCGGCAGCGGTGCAGCACGCCGTGGGGGAGGCGCACGGCGCGGCGGGCCGCGAGTTCAACCTGGGTTCGCCCAAGCAGCTCCAGGAGATCCTCTTCGGTGAGCTGGCGCTGCCGAAGACGAAGAAGACCAAGACCGGTTACACCACGGACGCGGACGCCCTGGCGTGGCTGGCGGCGCAGACCGAGCACGAGCTGCCGGTGATCATGCTGCGCCACCGGGAGCAGGCCAAGCTGCGGGTCACCGTCGAGGGCCTGATCAAGACGATCGCCGGTGACGGCCGCATCCACACCACCTTCAACCAGACGGTGGCGGCGACCGGCAGGCTCTCGTCCACCGAGCCCAATCTGCAGAACATCCCGGTGCGTACCGACGAGGGCCGGGCGATCCGCCGCGGCTTCGTCGTCGGCGAGGGGTACGAATGCCTGATGACGGCCGACTACAGCCAGATCGAGCTGCGGGTGATGGCCCACCTGTCGGAGGACGAGGGCCTCATCGAGGCGTTCAGGACCGGCGAGGACCTGCACACCACCGTCGCCTCCCAGGTGTTCGCGGTGGAGCGCTCCGCGGTCGACCCGGAGATGCGCCGCAAGATCAAGGCGATGTCGTACGGCCTGGCGTACGGGCTCTCCGCCTTCGGCCTCTCCCAGCAGCTGAACATCGACGCGGGTGAGGCGCGCGGCCTGATGAACACGTTCTTCGAGCGGTTCGGCGGGGTGCAGGACTACCTCCAGCGCGCCGTCGAGGAGGCCCGCGCCACGGGTTACACCGAGACGATGCTGGGCCGTCGCCGCTACCTCCCCGACCTCAACAGCGACAACCGCCAGCGCCGCGAGATGGCCGAGCGGATGGCGCTCAACGCCCCGATCCAGGGCACCGCCGCCGACATCGTGAAGGTCGCGATGCTGAACGTGGACGCGGCCCTGGAGAAGGCCGGGCTCACCTCTCGGATGCTGCTCCAGGTGCACGACGAAATCGTGCTGGAGATCGCGAAGGGCGAGCGGGAGCAGGCAGAGGAGATCGTCCGCCGCGAGATGGCGGGGGCGGTCGAACTGCGGGCGCCGCTGGACGTGTCGGTGGGCGTCGGCGCGGACTGGGAGTCGGCGGCGCACTGACCCCGCGGGACCCGCGGAGTGTGTTCCGCCGGGGCCCGCCCCCGTACGCGGTCAGTGCGACCGGGTACGGGGGCGGGCCCTTGCCATGTCGTCGAGGGCGGGGACGTCGGCGGCCTCGTGGGTGTCCGGCGCCGGGGCTCCGGCCGCTGTGTTGTCCGGTACGGGGACTGCGGGTGTCGCGCTGTCCGGCGCCGCGGCTCCGGGCGCTGTCGCCGGTGTGCCCCGCCACCGGCGCGCCAGTGCCGCGTACAGCACCAGTCCCACGAGCAGTCCCGCACCGGCGCCGAAACAGACGGTCGGCACGTAGTCGATGGGGCGCAGCGGAACGCTCTGGTGGGCCGCCCACCGCAGGCACCGCAGGACGGCGCCCAGCACCGCGCACCCGAGAAGCACGCAGAGTCCGGCGGTCCGCCGCCGGGTGTCCAACCGGGGTACGCCGGTGAGTTCGGTGTCGCCCTGCTGCTGCCGCAGGGCCGTCACCAGGAACCAGCCGACGCCGACGGCAGCGAGTGCCGAAGTGCCGTACTGCGCCCAGGTGTAGAGGGGCAGCCCGCCGAAGCTCCGGCCGAGCACCGGCAGCAGCTCGGTGCCGAGCCGGCCGGGGTGGGTGAAGAGGTCCCAGACGACATGGGTGAGCGCCCCGGCCACCGCCGACAGTACGAACTTCCCTGCCAGGGCCGGCGACACGGCGGTCCAGCGCTCGCCGCGCAGCAGTCCGTACACCCGCGGCTGCCAGGTACGCGGCAGGAGCGCCGTCACCGGTTCGCGCACCAACAGCCACAGCCCCACCAGCGCGGCGGTGAACAGGACGTCCACGGTGACGATCCCCGCGAGGGAGTGGGTGAGGTCGCCGAACGCCATGCCGCCCGGGACGACGGACGCCGCGTAGTACGTGAGGTCGGGGGCGAAGGACCCGGCGACCAGCGCGGACGCCAGGAAGGGGCCCCGGCCCGTGCCCGCGCGGCGGATGCCGGGCAGTACGGCGGCGGCGTGGCTGAGCGTGAACGGCACCGGTGTCCTCCTGGAAGGCCCCTGCCGGGCCTCGACCGCTTCTGATCAGTGGCGTCCAGTATGCGGGACGGTCGCCGGGCGCCCGCCGGGAGATCCGAAGGTGTCGAACTGGTGAAAAACGCTCAGAAGCCTGTGTTCCCGGGCCAAGAGTTGTCGTAGTGTCACGTGGGTCGTCGCGCTGGGGAGCGCGTCTGCCGCCGATGGGGAGGGACCACTCGCATGGCAGCACAGTTCGGTCGTCGTTTGCGCAAGGGGGCGACCACCACAGCGGTCGCGGCGATAGCCGTGGCCGCCCTGTCCGCGTCGCAGGCTCCCGGGGTCGCGGGAACCCCGCCGTTCGACGGGCAGACGGCGGGCGCGAAGCCGGCGCCCGAGAGCGCCGCCACCGGCAACTCCCCGTACTACACGGACCTCCCGCCGCTGACCACGCCCGGAGCGCCGGAGGCGAGCATCGGCATGCCGGGCGCCGGGGGTTCCACCTCCCCGGCCGGACAGGCCGAGGCGGGTCTCCCGGCGACCGTGCTGGACGCCTACAAGAAGGCGCAGGCGGCCGTCGAGGCGGCCGACCCGTCCTGCCGTCTGCCGTGGCAACTCCTGGCCGCCATAGGCAAGGTGGAGTCCGGGCAGGCGCGCGGCGGACAGGTCGACGCCCAGGGCAACACCACCAAGCCGATCCGGGGCCCCGTCCTCAACGGCATCGGCTTCGCGAACATCCGGGACACCGACAAGGGCCAGTTCGACGGGGACGCGACGTACGACCGGGCGATCGGCCCGATGCAGTTCATCCCGTCCACCTGGGCGCGCAACGGCAAGGACGGCAACGGGGACGGCCGCAAGGACCCCAACAACATCTACGACGCGGCGCTCGCCACGGGGCACTACCTGTGCGCCGGCTCCCGTGACATGACGGACCCGGCGGACCTCGACAAGGCGATCCTCAGCTACAACCCCTCGCGGGAGTACGTGCGGACCGTCCTTTCCTGGTTCGAGTACTACCAGCGCGGCACCCACGAGGTCCCGGACGGCACCGGCGTGCAGCCGACGGCTCCCGGGCCCGACAGCCACCGCGGCTCCTCGGTGAGCAACGGCACCAGGCCGCCGACGGCTCCCACCTCCCCGACCCCCGCGCCGGGCGCCACGAAGCCTCCGGCCGGCGGCGGAACCACCACCCCGCCGAAGCCGCCCACCACCACCCCGCCGACCACCAAGCCGCCCACGACCACCCCGCCCACCACTCCGGCGGGCCCGGTCAAGCTTCAGGCGACCGGTGGCCAGAAGCTGGCGGCGGTCGCGGGGGAGAACTTCGCCACCCGCCCCGCCGTGCGCGCGCTGAACGCGGCGGGCAAGCCGGTGGCGGGTGCCAAGGTCGACTTCACCGTCATCGGCGCCACCGGTGCCCGCTTCCCGGGTAACGCGCTGCGTACCACCGTCACCACCGGCAAGGACGGCACCGCCACCGCGCCGGTACTCGCGGCGGGCCGGCAGGCGGGCTCGTTCGTGGTCCGCGCATCCGTGGCGGGAGCGCAGGCGGCCGAGTTCTGGGCGACGGTCAAGGCCGCGCCCGCCCCCGCGCCGAAGGCAGACAAGCTCGCCCGCACCTCCACGGTCGCGCTCAAGGCCGAGTCCGGCGGAGCGTTCGCCACCGCGGTCGAGGTGAAGGCCTCCGACGACGGCAAGGCGCTCGCGGGCGTCAAGGTGTCCGCCGTGGTCACCAGCGCCAAGGGCCCGTACTTCAAGGCCGCGGACGGCAAGGCCGTGCGGTCCGTGGCCGGCCTCGTGACGGGCGCCGACGGCACGGTGACCCTGCCGAAGCTGTACGCGGGCGACACGGCGGGCACGTACATGCTGAGGATCATCGCCGACGGAGTCACGCTGAACGTCCGGCTGACGGTCACCGCGGCGCCGACGACACCGCCCACGACGCCTCCGACGACACCGCCCACGACCACCCCTCCGACGTCGACCCCGAGCTCGCCTGCGGGAACCCCGTCGGGCACGGGTACGCCCAAGCCGTAGCGGTAGCCGTAGCCGGGGAAGCGGACCGGAGTCAGGAGAGGGCCGGCAGCCGCCGGCCCTCTCTTGCGTCGGTTCGCGCAGAACGCCCGGTCCGGCCTGTTCCCCTCTTGCGCGCCCGTTGCTACGGTGCCCCCTCCCCGACGCTCCTGACGGAACGTCAGAAACCCTAACCGGGAGGGAGGCGGGCCATGCGTGCCCTCATCGCCGCCGCCGTAGGACTGGCCGCCGCGTTCGCCCTGGTCCTCGCCGTCACCGCGGTCGGCGCCCCGGCCGGCGAGACCTCGCCGAAGCCGTTGCTGACCACCGTCCCCGGCCCGACGAAGTAGCGGGGGAGGACGATGCGAAGCAAAGCCGGCCTGGTCCTGCTCGCCCTCGCGGTGTTCTTCACCGCCCTCTCGCCGCTCCTGCGCTGGTACGCCTTCCCGCGCCTCGCCAAGATCCCGCCCAGCCAGTACCAGGAAGTGGTCCTGGAGGCGAAACCGGCGACCCTCGTCGACTACGGCACGATGCAGCCGAAGAAGGTCGAGAAGCTGACCATCGTGCAGACTCTCAAGGGAAACGTCGAGGAGTCCGAGAAGATCGAGGCGACCGCGGACCGCGACGTCGTCGTCTGGGACGCCCTGACCTTCGTCGCGGGCCCCGACGGGAAGATGGTCTCCACCATCCCCGAGCGCTACATCTTCGACGCGCACTCGCAGGACCCCGTGCACGCCACCGGCGAGATGGTCGACGGGGACGCGGTGCAGCGCCGCGGCATCGAGTTCAAGTGGCCCTTTCTGACCGAGAAGCGCGACTACGAGTACTACGACGCGCGGGCCCGCAGCACCGCCCCCATCCACTACCGGGGCACGCGGGAGTTCCGGGGCATGGAGGTCTACTACTTCGAACAGACCGTCCCGTGGACGAAGGTGCCCTACCCCAAGAAGATGCCGATGCCGGGCATCGACTCCACCAAGCTGGAGAAGCAGACCGGCACGAGCATGTGGTACACGACGAAGCGGATGTTCTGGGTCGACCCGGTCACCGGGGCCCCCGTCAACGGCGAGGAGATCCACCAGGAGGAGATGCGGGGCGGCAGCCTGCTCGGCGGCCGGGACAAGGTCACGGCGTTCGCGGGGCACGTCAAGATGCGCCCCGACTACGTCGACTCGACGGTCGCCCTCGTCAAGTCCAACCGCACCCTGGTGCTGCTGCTCACGTCTTACCTCCCGTGGGGCTTCCTGGCCCTGGGACTGGCCCTGCTGGGACTGGCGCTCTGGTGGGAGGCCCGCGGGCGGCGACCGGCCCCACCGAGCACAGACCGACACCTTCCTTCACCGGCCCCCACCCCCACCGCCTAGCCACGCGCCGGTCGCCGGCCACGGACCGCCTTCTCCACGCGCGGGCGAGGGGTTACGGCCCGTCCCGGGTCGCGGCCCCACCCCGGCCACCGCCCCTCCCGCGGGCCCCGAGCGGGTCGGGGGCGGTCCGCTCCCGGGCCTCTGCCCGCTCCCGGGCCTCTGCCCGCTCCCGGGCCTCTGCCCGCTCCCGGGCCTCTGCCCGCTCCCGGGCCTCTGCCCGCTCCCGGGCCTCTGCCCGCTCCCGGGCCTCTGCCCG
>NZ_JBIVVC010000007.1:34216-202535 GCF_044757485.1 Streptomyces sp. NPDC091272 | reverse complement strand
CGCTCCCGGGCCTCCGCCCGCTCCCGGGCCTCCGGCCCCTCCCGGGCCACCGCCCCCCCCGGGGGCCTCGGCCCTCCCGCTACCTCTGCAACCGCCCCTTCGTGAACCGTGTCGCCTCGAAGTTCCCCGGGTCCTCCGGCCAGGGGTGCTTCGGGTACCGACCGCGCAGCTCCGCCCGTACCGCCCGGTACCCGTCCTGCCAGAACGACGCCAGATCGGCCGTCACCGCAGCGGGCCGGCCCGCCGGCGACAGCAGGTGCACCAGCACCGGCACCTGCGCCGTCCCACCCACCCGAGGCGTCTGCGCCAGCCCGAACATCTCCTGCAACTTCACCGCCAGCACCGGCTGTTCGCCCGCGTAATCGACCCGCACGCGCGACCCGCTCGGCACCTGGATCCGCTCCGGCGCCAGCTCGTCCAGCCGCGCCGCGTCCCCGCCCGCCCACGGCAACAGCCGCCGGAGCGACTGCCCGGCGTCGATCCGCCCCAGGTCAGCCCGCCGACGCGCCCGCGAGAGCTCCGGCTCCAGCCAGGCGTCCGTGTCGGCCGCCAGCGCTTCGTCGGACACGTCCGGCCACGGCGCCCCCAACTCCCGGTGCAGGAAGGCCAGCCGCTCCCGCAGGGCCCCCGCGTCCCGCGTCCAGCGCAGCAGCCCGAGCCCCTCCCGCCGCAGCCCCTCCCGCAACGCGTCCTGCACGCGCGCGCGTGGCGGCTCCTTCAGCGGACGTACGGTCAGCTCCACCGCGCCCAGCCGCTCCACCCGCCGGGCGACGACGTCCCCGCCCTCCCAGCGCACCTCGTCCCCCGACATCCGCAGGTGCTCGGCGGCGAGCCGCGCCGTGCCCTCGTCGACGACAGCTGCCAGCCGCACCCTCGCGGACGCCGAGTGCGACGGCCGGTCCGCGACCGCCACCGCGAGCCACGCCGCACTGCGCAGCCGCGATCCCTCGGCCACCTCCGCGCCCGTTCCGGACACCATCAGGAACGCGCCTGCGCCCCGGGCCCGCGCGACCCGCTCGGGAAACGCGAGCGCGGCCACCAGCCCCGCCACCGCGTCGTCACCACCACCGAAGCCACCGGAGCCACCCGAGCCTCCGGAGCCACCCGAGCCCCCGGAACCACCCGAGCTCCCGGAGCCACCCGAGACGCCGCCACCGCCCAATCCGCTCGTCCCGCCCGACCGACCCGTCCCGCCCGCCCCCTCCGCCGCCGACGCCAGTCGTCGTGCCTCCTGCCGCCAGCGCGCCCCGTAGCCGTCGTTTCCGCGTCTGGCCGCCCGCCACGCGCCCGCCAGATCGTCCCCGTAGTCGCGCGGCGGCTCCTCGCTCAGCAGTGCCACCACCTCCGCGGCCCGGCGCGCGCCGACCTCCCGTGCGCCGTCCAGCAGCGCCCTGCCCAGCCGGGGGTGCAGCCCGAGCCGCGACAGCCGTACCCCGCGTTCCGTCGCCCGGCCCCGTGCGTCGACCGCGCCGATCGCGGAAAGCACCTCCCGTGCCGCGGCCATCGCCCCGGCGGGTGGCGCGTCGAGCAGGGCGAGCCCCGAGGCGTCAGGGTCGCCCCAGCAGGCCACCTGGAGGGCGAACGCCGTCAGGTCGGCCACCTTGATCTCCGGGTTCGGGAAGCGCGGCAGCCTGATCTCCTCCGCCTCGTCCCAGCAGCGGTACGCCGTCCCCGGCGCCTCGCGTCCCGCGCGCCCTGCCCGCTGGCGCGCCGCCGCACCCGAAGCACGTACGGTCGTCAGCGCGCTCAGCCCCCTTGCGTGGTCCGTGCGCGGTTCACGGGCGAGGCCGGAGTCCACCACCACCCGCACCCCGGGCACCGTGAGGCTGGACTCGGCCACGGAGGTGGTCAGGACCACCCGGCGGCCCGCCGAGGAGCCCGCGAGCACCGCGTCCTGCACCGCCGCGGGAGCCCGCCCGTGCACCTGGAGCACCTCCGCCCCCACGCTCCCCAACTGGCCGACCACCCGGGCGATTTCCCCCACCCCCGGCAGGAAGCACAGGACGTCGCCCTCGCGCTCGGCGAGTGCCCGGCGCACCACCGACGCCACATGCGTCAGCTGCGCCGGGTCGACGCGCATCCCGTGCGGCGGGCGCACCGGCCGCAGCGGCGGCGCCCACACCGTCTCGACGGGGTACGAGACCCCTTGCGCCGCCACCACGGGCGCGCCGCCGAGCAGTTCGGCCCAGCCCGCCGCGTCCGTCGTCGCCGACGCGGCGACCAGCCGCAGTTCCGGCCGCAGCGCCGCCCGTACGTCCAGCAGGAAGGCCGCGACGGTGTCCGCGTCCAGGTGCCGTTCGTGGCACTCGTCCAGTACGACGACGTCGACGCCGGGCAACTCCTGGTCGCGCTGGAGCCGTTGCAGCAGTACACCTGTCGTGACGACCTCGACGACCGTCCGCGGGCCCACCGTGCGCTCACCCCGGACGGTGAACCCGACCCGTCCGCCGGCCTGCTCGCCGAGCAGCCACGACATCCGCCTGGCCGCCGCCCGCGCGGCGATCCGGCGCGGCTCGGCGACGACCACCCGCCGCACCGGACCGCCGCCCACCAGGCCGGCCAGCACGAGCGGCACGAGGGTCGTCTTGCCTGTGCCTGGCGGCGCGCACAGCACCGCGGCCCCGTGCCGCGCCAGCGCCTCTTCGAGGGCGGGCACAGCCGTGCGTACGGGCAACTGGTCAAGGGCGTCGGTACGGATCACGCCCCCAGTGTCGTCCTAGTCGCGGACGCACACGAAGATCGCCGACCCCGGGATCAGGTTGCCGCGCAGCGGGGACCAGCCGCCCCACTCCGAGCTGTTCCAGGCCGGCCACTCCGGCTCCACGAGGTCGACCAGCCGGAAGCCGCCCGCCACCACGTCCCTGACGCGGTCCCCGAGGGTCCTGTGGTGCTCGACGTACACGGCGCGCCCCTGGTCGTCCTGTTCCACGTACGGGGTGCGGTCGAAGTACGAGGCGGAGACCGAGAGCCCCTCTGGCCCCGGCTCGTCCGGGAAGGCCCAGCGGACCGGGTGCGTCACCGAGAACACCCACCGGCCGCCGGGCCGCAGCACCCGGTGCACCTCGCGGAACACCTTCACCGGGTCGGCGACGAACGGCACCGCGCCGTACGCCGAGCACGCCAGGTCGAAGGAGCCGTCCCGGAACGGCAGCACCCCGGCGTCGGCCTGCACCAGGCCTACCCCGTCCTCTCCGCCGCCGATCCGCAACGCGTGCTGGAGCTGCCGGTGGGAGAGGTCGACCGCGACGGGGCGGGCGCCCTGCGAGACCAGCCAGCGCGAGCACTGCGCGGCGCCCGAGCCGATCTCCAGCACGTCGAGCCCCTTGAGGTCCTCGGCGGGACCGAGCAGCTCCGCCTCCACCTCGTCGAGGCCCTCGGGGCCCCACACGAAGCGGTCGTCCCCGAGGAAGGTGCCGTGGTCCTGCTGGTACTCGTCCGCGTTGCGGTCCCACCAGCCCCGGCTGGCCCGGCTGCTCTCCGTCTCCCCCGCGTCACGCCGGGTGGCCTCGGTCTCCGCGTCGTCCTGGTCGCCCAGTGCGTCGAGGGAGGCGAAAGCGTCGGAGGGTTCGTCTTCGTGGATCATTGCACCCGTCTGAATCGTCTGAGTGGGCTCTGCCGGAACCCTCCCCGGGTACGCCCCGGCGGGGTTGCCGGGGAGAGACCGAGGGGGAGCGGGGCGGCCATTGTGGCCTCGCCGAACCTGAGTTGTGCCGGGTATGGGGCGTTGTGCCCCCGGTGTGTGCCTTCGCGCATTGACCCTGCCCGGCGGCCCCCGTATGCTACAAGTTGCGCTGCGAGCCTGCGCGCCTCAGACCTAGCAGGCCGCGCTCGTATCTGTATGTATGTCTCCTCGGTTTTCGAGGCGCCTGGCGGTGTGCCAAGCCCGGTGCTTCTTCGGCTGTCCGGCTTCTGCAGAGCGACAGGCTCACGGCGTAGCAGTACCTACGATTTCTGTCCGTACCGGAGCCCTTTCCCACATGACGAGCAGCACCGAGACCACCTCTACCACCCCGCAGGTAGCGGTCAACGACATCGGTAACGAGGAAGCCTTCCTCGCCGCGATCGACGAGACGATCAAGTACTTCAACGACGGCGACATCGTCGACGGCGTCATCGTGAAGGTCGACCGGGACGAGGTCCTGCTCGACATCGGTTACAAGACCGAAGGCGTGATCCCGTCCCGCGAGCTTTCCATCAAGCACGACGTCGACCCCAATGAGGTCGTCGCCGTGGGCGATGAGATCGAGGCCCTCGTTCTCCAGAAGGAGGACAAGGAAGGCCGTCTCATCCTGTCCAAGAAGCGTGCTCAGTACGAGCGCGCCTGGGGCACGATCGAGAAGATCAAGGAAGAGGACGGGATCGTCACCGGCACCGTCATCGAGGTCGTCAAGGGTGGTCTCATCCTCGACATCGGCCTCCGTGGCTTCCTGCCGGCCTCCCTCGTCGAGATGCGTCGTGTCCGCGACCTCCAGCCCTACGTGGGCAAGGAGCTCGAGGCCAAGATCATCGAGCTGGACAAGAACCGCAACAACGTGGTCCTGTCCCGCCGTGCCTGGCTCGAGCAGACCCAGTCCGAGGTTCGCCAGACGTTCCTCACGACCCTCCAGAAGGGTCAGGTCCGCTCCGGCGTCGTTTCCTCGATCGTCAACTTCGGTGCCTTCGTGGACCTGGGTGGCGTCGACGGTCTCGTGCACGTCTCCGAGCTCTCCTGGAAGCACATCGACCACCCGTCCGAGGTTGTCGAGGTCGGCCAGGAAGTCACCGTCGAGGTCCTCGACGTCGACATGGACCGCGAGCGTGTCTCCCTGTCGCTGAAGGCGACGCAGGAAGACCCGTGGCAGCAGTTCGCCCGTACGCACCAGATCGGCCAGGTCGTCCCCGGCAAGGTCACGAAGCTGGTTCCGTTCGGTGCGTTCGTGCGCGTCGACGAGGGCATCGAGGGCCTGGTCCACATCTCCGAGCTGGCCGAGCGCCACGTGGAGATCCCGGAGCAGGTCGTCCAGGTCAACGACGAGATCTTCGTCAAGGTCATCGACATCGACCTTGAGCGTCGCCGGATCTCGCTGTCGCTGAAGCAGGCCAACGAGTCCTTCGGTGCCGACCCGGCCTCGGTCGAGTTCGACCCGACGCTGTACGGCATGGCCGCTTCGTACGACGACCAGGGGAACTACATCTACCCCGAGGGCTTCGACCCCGAGACGAACGACTGGCTCGAGGGCTTCGAGACCCAGCGCGAGGCGTGGGAGGGCCAGTACGCCGAGGCGCAGACGCGCTTCGAGCAGCACCAGGCCCAGGTCATCAAGTCCCGCGAGGCCGACGAGGCCGCTGCCGCGGAGGGTGCTGCCGCTCCGGCCGCCGCCGCCGGTGGCAGCGCCAGCGCCGGTATCTCGGGCGGTTCGTACTCCTCGGAGTCGGACGACAACTCCGGCGCCCTGGCGTCGGACGAGGCCCTTGCGGCCCTGCGCGAGAAGCTGGCGGGCGGCCAGAGCTGAATGCTCTGACCCTCACCGGTCGCGTGGAGCCGGCTGACCGCCGACGTCACACAGTGACGGCCGGCAGTCGAACTGGCTGAACAGCGAGGCCCGTTCCCCTCCGGGGGAGCGGGCCTCGCTGCATGTCCGGGACCCCCGCATCTCCGCGGGTCGAGAAAAGAGCTCCCGAGGGGGTTCGGGCGGATCGTCCACCCGTACGAGGGATGAGGGCGCCGGCGGGAATGCCCGCGCCCCGCAGCACGTTCTTCCTTGTGAAACGCGAGGAGGTAGCGGGAATCGTGCTTGATCCGCAGGATTTGTACGCATGGGAGCCGAAGGGGCTGGCCGTCGTCGACATGGCGCTGGCCCAGGAGTCGGCCGGACTTGTCATGCTCTACCACTTCGACGGTTACATCGACGCGGGCGAGACCGGCGACCAGATCGTCGAGAAGCTCCTCGACACACTGCCGCACCAGGCGGTGGCGCGCTTCGACCACGACCGGCTGGTGGACTACCGGGCCCGTCGTCCGCTTCTGACCTTCCGGCGCGACCGGTGGACGGATTACGAGACGCCGTCGCTGGAGGTGCACCTGGTGCAGGACGCCACGGGCGCACCGTTCCTGCTGCTGGCCGGTCCCGAACCGGACGTGGAGTGGGAGCGGTTCACGGCCGCGGTGCGGCAGATCGTGGAGCGGCTCGGCGTGCGGCTGGCGGTGAACTTCCACGGGATACCGATGGGCGTCCCGCACACCCGCCCGGTGGGCCTCACCCCGCACGGCAACCGCACGGACCTGGTGCCGGGGCACCGCAGCCCGTTCGACGAGGCCCAGGTGCCGGGATCGGCGGCCTCGCTGGTCGAGTACCGGCTGTCGGAGGCCGGGCACGACGTGCTCGGCGTCGCCGCGCACGTCCCGCACTACGTGGCTCGTTCCGCGTACCCGGACTCGGCGCTGACCGTCCTGGAGGCGATCACCGCGGCGACCGGCCTGGTGCTGCCCTCGGTGGCGCACTCGCTGCGCACGGAGGCGCGCCGCACCCAGGACGAGATCGACCGGCAGGTCGGCGAGGGCGACGAGGAACTGGTCGCCCTGGTCCAGGGACTTGAGCACCAGTACGACGCGGTGGCGGGCGCGGAGACGCGCGGCAGCCTCGTCGCGGAGGCCAAGGACCTGCCGTCGGCCGAGGAGATCGGCCTGGAGTTCGAGAAGTTCCTCGCCGAACGGGAGGGCGACGCCTAGGCCGCCCGTTCGGCGCACGCCGGGCCCGGTCGCTTCCGGGCCTGCCCGCCGGATCCGGCACCACAGGCCCTAGGCTGCCGGTCATGCTGAAAGTGGGCCTGACCGGCGGCATCGGTGCCGGCAAGAGCGAAGTGTCGCGGCTTCTCGCGTCGTACGGCGCGGTGGTCGTCGACGCCGACAAGATCGCACGTGAGGTCGTCGAGCCCGGGACTCCCGGGCTCGACGCCGTGGTGGCCGCGTTCGGCCCTGACGTCCTGACGGCGGACGGCACGCTGGACCGCCCCGCGCTGGGCGCCGTCGTGTTCACCGACCCCGCCAAGCTCAAGATCCTCAACGGGATCGTGCACCCGCTGGTCGGGGCCCGCTCGGCCGAACTGGAGCGCGCTGCTCCGGCGGACGCCGTGGTGATCCACGACGTACCGCTGCTCACCGAGAACGGGCTGGCGTCGCTGTACGACCTGGTGGTGGTCGTGGACGCCTCCCCGCAGACCCAGCTGGACCGTCTCGTACGTCTACGGGGGACGAGCGAGGCCGACGCACGCGGACGGATGGCGGCGCAGGCAACACGCGAGCAGCGGCTCGCCGTCGCCGACCTGGTGATCGACAACGACGGGCCGCTGGAAGCGCTGGAACCGCAGGTACGGAAGGTGTGGCGGACTCTGGAGGAACGGGCGGCGGGGGAGCAGGGGAGCTAACTGTCCTGCGGTGCCGGGGTGAGTGTCGCCGCCTCTCGCATCAGGGTGGTCAGTTTGCCGCGCAGGCGGGCGAATTCGGGGGTGGCGCGCAGGGCCGCCGGGTCGGTGCCCGGACCGCGGGGCAGGTCCACGGCCAGCTCGGTGACCACGCGGCCGGGAGCGCCCGCGGGCGCCGCCATCACCAGGACCCGCTTCCCGAGCAGTACCGCCTCCTCCGCCGAGTGCGTCACGAACAGCACCGTCGTGCCGGAGGACTCCGCGAGCGTGCGGACCTCCTCCTGGAGGCGCTCGCGGGTGAGCGCGTCCAGGGCCGCGAACGGCTCGTCCATCAGGAGCAGTCGCTGTTCCCCCGCCAGGGCGCGAGCGATCGCCACCCGCTGCTGCTGGCCGCCGGAGAGCTCCCAGGTGCGGCGCGCAGCCATGCCCGGGAGGCCGACGCGTTCCAGCAACTCGGCGCCCCTGTCGGCGCGTTCGTCCCGTGGGACTCCCTTCCTGGCCAGGGCGAAGGCCAGGTTTCCGCCGACCGTGCGCCACGGGAAGAGGCGCGGCTGCTGGAAGACGATGCCGGTGCCGCCACCCGGGGCCGGCGCCGCTCCCCGTACCAGGGCAGTCCCCTCCGAGGCCCGCTCGAAGCCCGCCAGCACTCGCAGCAGAGTGGTCTTGCCGCAGCCGGACGGCCCGACCAGCACGGTGAACTCGCCGTCGGCGAGGGTCAGGGAGACGTCCTCGACGGCAGTGGTCAGAGCGCGGGCGTTACGGCCGTAACGGACGGTGACGTTGCGCAGCTCCACCTCCGGCCGGGCAACTTCTGCCGCTGCCCCGGCTCCTGCGCCCCGCGCGGTCTCAGCCAGTGGCACGGGACAGCTCCTTCACGGCGAGAGCCTTCTGGAAGTCGGCCACCGGGGGCACCGAGTCCACGGCCTTCTGCCCCTTGAGGAAGCCGGCCGCGTCGCGCAGGTGCTCGGCGAGCTTGCCGGGCGCCCCGGGACGCCCCAGGTAGTCGGGCCCGGCCTGCTCCTTCGCGCTGAGCAGCACGAGCTGCCCGAGCTGGCGCCGCGCGACGGCGGGGGAGACGTTGAGCTCCTTGCCGATGGAGGCGGCGGCCTTCGCGGGGGCCGACCTCACCTGGGCGACGGCCTGGTCCTGGGCCTTGAGCCAGGCCGTGACGATCTCGGGGTGGCTCGCGGCGAAGGAGTTGGTGACGATGCCGAGGTCGGCGGTGGGCTTGCCCGCGTAGGCGACCTCGCGGCTGGTGAGGAGGACCTTCCCGTCCTTGGTGAGTTCGTCCAGGGTCGGGGTCCACACGTACGCCGCGTCGATGTCGCCGCGGGTCCAGGCGGCGAGCGCGTCCTGCGGCTGGAGGTCGAGCACCTGCACCTGGTCGGCCGGCACGCCCGCCGAGCTCAGCGCGGCGAGCAGCGAGTAGTGGGAAGTCGATCCGAACGGGGTGGCGACCTTCTTGCCGACCAGGTCCTTGATGCCGCCGATGCCCTTCTTCGCGACGAGGGCCTCGTTGTCGCCGATCAGGTCGTGGATCCAGAGGACCTTGTACGGGATGTTGAGCGGCGCGGACAGACCCTTGGTGACCGGGCTGGAGCCCGCCAGGCCCAGGTCCACCGAGCCGGCGATCACCGCAGTGTTGACGTCGCCGCCGGAGTCGAACTTGACCCACTTCACGGACACGTCGGGCAGCGCCTTCTCCAGCAACCCCTGGTTCTTCACCACCAGGTCGGCGTTGGGGATCGCCTGGTAGGCGATGCGGACGACCGTCTTCCCCGAGGCGCCCGCGCTTCCCTGGGCGTCGGACCCGCCGAAGCCGCAGGCGGAGGCGGTGAGGGCGGTGAGCGCGGCGGCCGCGGCCAGCAGGGCGGTACGACGGGGAAGGGCGACCAGCAGGGCGGTGCGACGGCGAAGGGTCGCCAACAGGGGGGTACGACGGCGAAGGGTACGGCTGCGTTCACCACGGCGGGGGTGCGGGGGCATGGCTGGCTCCGGAGGGTGTGGAGGGGCGGGGGAGGAGAGGGGGCGCGTGGAACTCACTTCTGGCCGCGCCAGGGCACGAGATACCGCTCTGCCGCTCGTAGCAGGGCGTCGAGAAGGATGCCGGACAGGCCGATGGCGATGATGCCGACGATCACGACGGCGGTCTGGTTGTAGCGCTGCGCGTCGCGGATCATCCCACCGATGCCGGGCACGCCGTTGATGGTCTCGGCGGCCACCACGGAGGTGTACGCGACACCGACGGCGATCCGTATCCCGGTGAGGATCTCCGGCAGCGCCGCGGGCAGCCGTACGGACAGCAGCAACGACAGCTGTCCCGCACCCAGTGCGCGCGCCGCTTCCACCAGATGGCCGGGAACGGTCCGCACGGCCGCGGCGGTGGCAGCCGCGATCGGCGGCAGGGCGGCGATGATCAGCAGCCATACCTTGGGGGACTCGTCGATGCCGAACCAGATGACGAGCAGCGAGAGGTAGGCGAGCGGCGGCAGCGTCCGCAGGAACGTCACCGCGGGTTCGAGCACGACAGCGACCGGGCGGACGGCACCGATGAGGAGCCCGAGCGGTACCCCGGCGAGTACCGCGTAACCGGTGCCGATGCCGATCCGGCGGAGGCTGACCGCGAGGTGCTCGACCAGGAGGTGGCCGCTCTGTCCCCGCACCCCGTCGTGCACGGTCGACGACAGCACGAACTGGTGCCACACCTCGCCCGGCGACGGCACCAGCACGCGCGGCCACACCTCGGCCAGCACCACCAGCTGCCAGGCGCCGAGCAGTACGGCCAGGGCGACGGCGCGCAGCGCGGCCCAACGCAGAGCGGCGAAACGGGTCCCGGTGCCGGCCGCGGGCGGCGGAACGGGTTTGGTGACGGCGGCCGGCTCGGCGGGCGCGGTGAGGGTCACGTACCCGCCGCCTCTCGGAGGCCTGCCGCCGCCCGCGCGCCTGACTCGTGTGCGCCTGCCACGTGCACGTCTGCCGCGTCGACGAGCGCCCGCAGCCGGGGGGCGACCTCCTCGCCCACCCGGTACGCCTCCTCAAGATGCGGATAACCGGAAAGCACGAACTCGTCAACTCCCAACGCCCGGTACTCGTACAGCCGTTGAGCGACCTCGTCGTGCGAGCCGACGAGCGCGGTGCCCGCTCCCTCCCGTACGAGACCGATGCCCGCCCAGAGGTTGGGGGCGATCTCCAGCGCTGAGGCGTCGGCGGAGCCGCCGTGCAGGGCGGCCATCCGGGCCTGCCCCACGGAGTCCATGGCGGCGAACCTGGCCTGGCTCGCACGTACCGCCTCGGGGTCGAGCCGGGAGAGGATCCGGTCCGCCTCCGCCCAGGCCTCACCCGCGGTGTCGCGGGCGATGACGTGCAGCCGCAGTCCGAACCGCAGCGAGGCGTGCTCGCCCCGTACCGCCCGCGTCCTGGCCCGCAGCCGTTCGACGCGCTCCTTGATCGCCGACGGAGGTTCCCCCCACAGCAGTTGTACGTCGGCGTGGTGCGCGGCCACGTCCTCGGCCGCGGGCGAGGCGCCACCGAAGTACAGCGGTACGGGGTGCTCCACGGCCGGGTCGACGAGCCGGGCCCCCTGGAGGCGGAAGTACGCGCCCGCGTCGTCGGAGCCGCTGCCGCCGACCTCCTTGCCGTCGAGCAGGGCGCGCAGGGCGGCCATGAGCTCCGCGGTCCGCGCGTACCGCTCATCGTGCGCGAGGTGGTCGCCGTACGCCCGTTGCTCGGCGGGGTCGCCACCGGTCACGACGTTCAGCCGCAACCGGCCGCCGGCGAACCGGCGGAACGCGTCCGCCTGCTGGGCGAGCAGGGTGGGACTGGCGAACCCGGCCCGGAAGGCGACCAGGAAGCCGATCCGGTCGGTGTGCTGGGCGAGGGCGGCGGTGAGTATCCACGGATCGACACAGCCGAGACCGACGGGGGTCAACAGCGAGTGGAACCCGGCCTGTTCGGCGGCGCGCGCCACCTGCGACAGATATCCGACGTCGGCGGGGCGCCGGGTGGCGGACCCGGTCCTGCCCTGCACGGCGGTGACCCCGCCGGGATCGCGGCCGTCACCCCCGGTGGGCAGGAACCAGTGCAACAGGGGCTGGGCAGCGGTGCCGGACAGGTTCGCGGACACGGCTGCGGGCGCGACGGTGGGCATGGCGAGACCTCAAAGACAGCGGGGAGCCCCGCACGGGCACGCGGGCCCGGCGGGATTCCGTACGGAGGGCAGAAGGCTTGCGCAGGAGTGGTTACGCGCGGGTGGTTACGCGTGAATGGCTACGCGCGTGTGGTTTACGCGCGTGTGGTTACGGAGTGCGGCCGTGGGATACAGCTGCGGAGAAGTGCCGAGGCGTACGCGGGGCCGGGCCGGGAACGCCGGGGGCAACGCGCCGAGCAGCGGTCACGAGGAGACCGGGGCCCGACCGGGGCTGGCGGCTTGCCGGAAACGGGTGCGTCAGCAGCCGGACGTACGGCAGGAGGAGGCCCGACAGAGCATGGTCGAGACACGCAGCAGATCCACGTGACGACGCGATACGAGAACAGGGGCCATGCCCGCATCCTTGCCGCCCAAGGTGCCGCTCGACAACCTCGGTCCGCATTCTGGATCGGAACATCTCGATTACTGGGACGACTTCACCGTTGGTCCGGCGCTGGGCCCGGCGATGATGGTGCTTCGTGCGGGGCGTGTGAGCGCGGTGAGAAGGGTGCGGACGGTGAGGGCGGTGGATGGAGTGGTGACCGTGAAGGAAGTACTCCGAAGGGACCGGGGGTTGGCGGAGTGGCCCGACCAACTGGAGGGACTGGAGCCGGTCCTTGACGAGGGGGTGGGGGACGGGATGCCCGACACCGGCATCTTGCCGACCGCCGACGAGCTGCCCGCGGTGCTGCTCGACCTGGCGGTTCCGCACGAGGACATCAACCCGCTGGTCGCGCTGCGTCGCACGAGGTGGCTGCGAGGAGGGGCTGTGCTTCATCTGGCGGTCCGTGGGGGCCCGTGGCGGTCCGCGGCGGCCGGGCTCGGCCCCGGCGCGGCGCGCCGCCTTCGCGGGTGGTCGACACGTCCTGGCCGGTGCCGACCGCACTCGCACCAGCCGCCGCCGCACTCGCCGTAACTGGCCGTGGCCTCGGCCCCGATCGCGGATACGGCCCTAGCCTCGGCCCCGACCAGGGGCACAGCCCCAGCGACGACCGGACCGCGGATACGGCCCCTAGCCTCGGCCCCGACCATGGGCACAGCCCCAGCGACGACCCAGACCGCAGGCACAGCCCTAGCCTCGCCCCGACTGCGGGCACGGCCCCAGCCGCAGCCATGGCTACGAGCCCCGGCCACGGACACGGCCACGGACACCGCCCAGGCCCCGTCCCTGGCCTCGCCGCGGCCCTCTCGCACCGTGCCGCGCCGCGCCCCCGCCGGGCCGCAGCCCGGCCCCGCCGTCCCTCGCTCACGTCGGCTGTCAGACCCCGCCCGTAGACTCGCAGGTCCACGCAGAAAACCTGCGTTCACCTGCGTAGTTCCACACCCGGACGGGAGGCGACGACACGATGACCGCAGCGCACGCAGCGCACGCAGCGCACGCAGCGCACGCAGCGCACGCAGCGCACGCCCCGACGCGCCGCCTGCCCGCGCATGCCGCCGCCCTCTACCTCCCCGCGCCCCTGCCCCGGGACGGCCGGATCGCGTTCTGGGCGCCGGCCGGCGAGCCACTGCCCGACGCCGTCATCGACGATGACGGTGACGCCGTCAGCACCCCCGGAACCCTCGCCGTCGTGCGTCGGCACGGCGCCGTCGTCCGTACCCGCACGGTCCCCGTCCTCTTCCTCCCGCTCGCCAACGCGCTGCCCCTGCTCGCGGCCGCCCGGCACGACCCTGCCGCGCATCCGGCGACCCGGTGCTGGGGAGCAGCCGCGCTGCACGCGCTGCACCTGGCCGCCCGGGGGTTGCTGCTGCCCGGCCTGACCCCGGCCGGTGACGACGCCTGGCGGGCGGGTCCGCCCGATGCCTCGGACGTCGCACAGCTGCGTGCGATTGCCGCCGCGCTGCCGCCCGAGGGGAACGCCGCGCCGCTCCCGGACCGCACCCCCCTGCACGTCCCGGACCCGGCCCACCTCGTCAAGTCCTTCGTCGACGCCGTCGCCGACACGCTGCCCCGTACACCCGCCGCCGCCCTCGCACTGGGCGGCCCCTTCGCCGCGCGGGAGGCCCAGCACCTACCCGGCCTGCGTGAATGGGCGGCCGAAGTCGCGGCGGGCGCGGACGCCGGCGTGCGGGTCTCACTCCGGCTGGACCTGCCCGTGTACAGCCTCTTCGACACCCGCGAGGAGGACACGGGCAGCGGCCGGGGAATGCAGAACGACGAGGACGCCGGCGACCGGGCCACCCGCAGAGGCAGGGAGCCGGCCCAGTCGCGTCGTGCGGGCGCCGCCGTCGTCCAGGTGCACAGCCTCGCCGACCCGACCCACCTGGTGGACGTGGCGGAACTCTGGGAGGGCGAGGGCGGCGACCACTTCGGTCCGCGCGCACGCATCGACACGGTCCTTGCCCTGCGCCGCGCGGGCCGCGTCTGGCCCCCGCTCGCCCGCCTCCTGGAGCAGCCGGTCCCCGACGTACTGCCGCTGTCCGACGACGAGTTGTACGACCTGCTCGGGGCGGCGTCGCACCAGCTGGAGGCTGCGGGCGTCGCCGTGCACTGGCCGCGCGAGCTGGCCCGTACGCTCACCGCGACCGCCGTGGTGCGTCCCGCGCCGGGGTCGGCCACCGACGGCACGCCGTTCTTCGAGGCGGACCAGCTGTTCGCGTTCAGCTGGCAGCTCGCGGTCGGCGGCGAGGAACTCACCGAGGCCGAGATGGACGCCCTGGTGGAGGAGCACCGCCCGGTGGTCCGACTGCGCGACCAGTGGGTGGTTGTCGACCCCGCGCTGGTACGAAAGGCCCGCAAGCGGCAGTTGGGGCTCCTCGACCCGGCCGACGCGCTCGCGGTCGCGCTGACCGGTACGGCGGAGGTCGAGGGGGAGCAGGTGCCGGCGGTTCCGGAGGGCGCGCTGGCTGCCCTCCGCGACCGGCTCGCCAGGGGTGGGGCGGACACCCTCCCGCAGCCGCCGGCCCTGCACGCCACCCTGCGCGACTACCAGCTGCGTGGCCTGGCCTGGCTCGATCTGATGACCTCGCTCGGTCTCGGCGGGTGTCTCGCCGACGACATGGGTCTCGGCAAGACGATCACGGTCATCGCCCTCCATCTGCACCGCGCCCGCTCCGCCCCCACCCTGGTGGTCTGCCCCGCGTCCCTGCTCGGCAACTGGCAGCGCGAGATCGAACGCTTCGCGCCCGGTGTGCCGGTCCGCCGCTTCCACGGCGCCACCCGCACACTCGACGCACCGCTCGACTCAGCCACCGATTCCGCGACCGATTCCGCGACCGATTCCGCGACCGATTCCGCGACCGATCCCGTGACTGGTTCCGCCACCGATTCCGCGCCGCGTGACGGCGGATTCGTCCTCACCACGTACGGAACGATGCGTACCAGCGCGGCCGAACTGGCCGCCCACAGCTGGAACATGATCGTCGCGGACGAGGCGCAGCACCTGAAGAACCCCCGTTCGTCCACGGCCAAGGCGCTGCGTACGATCCCGGCCCCGGCCAGGATCGCCCTCACCGGCACCCCCGTCGAGAACAACCTCTCCGAACTGTGGGCCCTGCTGGACTGGACCACCCCCGGCCTCCTCGGGCCGCTCACCACCTTCCGCGCCCGGCACGCGCGGGCGGTGGAGGGCGGCGAGGATCCCGAAGCGGCGGAACGCCTCTCCCGGCTGGTCCGTCCCTTCCTCCTGCGCCGCAAGAAGTCCGACCCCGGCATCGCACCCGAGCTGCCGCCCAAGACGGAGACCGACCATCCCGTCTCGCTCACCCGCGAGCAGGCGGCGCTCTACCAGGCGGCCGTGCACGAGACGATGGCTGCCATCGAGGCGTCCGAGGGCATCGCCCGCCGCGGCCTGATCATGAAGTTGCTGACCTCGCTCAAGCAGATCTGCAACCATCCCGCGCAGTACCTGAAGGAGGGGCCGAAGGAGAGCGGCCAGACACAGCTGGGCGAGCGCGGCACGACCGGAGGTACCAGCCGCCCCACCGGCCACTCCGTCGACCGCTCAACCGGCCACTCCTCCGGCCATTCCTCCGGCCGCTCCGCCGCCCGCCTGACCGGCCGCTCGGGCAAGCTCGACCTACTCGACGAGCTTCTGGACACGATCCTCGCCGAGGAGGACTCCGTCCTGATCTTCACGCAGTACGTGAGCATGGCCCGCCTCCTCTCCCAGCACCTGTCCGCCCGCGCGATCCCCTCCCAGCTCCTGCACGGAGGGACACCGGTGGCCCACCGCGAGGAGATGGTCGACCGCTTCCAGTCCGGCGAGGTCCCGGTCTTCCTGCTGTCCCTGAAGGCGGCGGGCACCGGGCTGAACCTCACCCGCGCCGCACACGTCGTCCACTTCGACCGCTGGTGGAACCCGGCGGTCGAGGAGCAGGCAACCGACCGCGCGTACCGCATCGGCCAGACCCAGCCGGTCCAGGTCCACCGCCTGATCGCGGAGGGCACGGTGGAGGACCGCATCGCGGAACTGCTCGCTGCCAAGCGGTCGTTGGCGGACGCGATCCTCGGCACGGGCGAGGTGGCCCTCACGGAACTCACCGACCGCGAACTCGCCGACCTGGTCTCCCTGCGGAGGCCGTCGTGAGCGGCCAGTGGACGTCTGCGTCCCGAGCAGCACCGGGAGGCTCCGCCGCCGCCCGCCCCGACCTTCGTACGTGCGGCCGCCCGGAGAGCACCCGGAGCCGGCCACCGGTGTCCCCGGGGCGGGGGACCGTACCGTCAGGGACCCACCCCCCGGTGTCTGCTGGGCGAGCCGTCGCCGTACGTGCAGCCATGCGCCCAGCGGCCGCCCTGACCCGCCACCCAATGCCCACCGGACGAGCCGTCGCCGTACGTCGTTCCGCCCCGAGGAGGCCCTCGTGACCCCGTCGTCCTCCCCGGCCCCTCACTCCTCCCCTCCCTCCGCCTCCCAGGCGGACCACCGCCGTACGTTCCCCCCGTCCCCCGAGACGAGCGGGCCCGCCGTCACCTGGTGGGGGAAGGCCTGGGTGGCCGCGCTCGAATCGCTCTCGCTCGACCCGGCCCGCCTGGCCCGCGGGCACGCCTACGCGGACGCGGGTCACGTGGACACGATCACGGTCACCCCCGGCCGAGTCGTGGCGTACGTGCGGGGCAGCCGGGCGCGCCCCTACCGCGCGGACCTCCGGCTGCGCACGCTCGCCGCCGACGACTGGGAGGTTTTCCTGGACGCAGCGGCCGAACACCCGGCGCACCTCGAAGCGCTCCTCGCCAGGACCATGCCGTCGGCGCTGCTCGACCCGGCCTCTCCGCTCTCGGACATCCCTCTCCTGCCGGCCACCGCGGGCGACCTCCTGCCCAGCTGCACCTGCCCGGACGCGGGCCGCCCCTGCAAACATGCCGCGGCTCTCTGCTACCAGGTGGCCCGCCTCCTCGACGAGGACCCGTTCCTCGTCTTCCTGCTCCGCGGCCGGGACGAACGCGAGATCCTCGACGCCCTCTCCCGACGCAACGCCGCCCGCAGCGCCACGGAAACCCGCCGGCCTCCGTCCGTCCCGGCGCTCCTGGCCCGGGAAGCACTCGACCCCGGCCGTCCCGTGGGCACACTCCCGCCACCTCTGCCGCCGCCCGCGCGCCCCGGCACCCCGCCGTCGTACCCGCAGACCAAGGGAGCCCCCGACCCGCTCGCTCTGGACCATCTCGCCACGGACGCGGCGGCCCGTGCGCACGCCCTCCTCACCACGGGTACCGACCCGATCGCCGGCCTCACCCCCTGGCAGGACGCGGTCCGCATCGCCGCGGCCCAGCCAGGATCCGGCCTGACCGCGGCGACCCGCTCCCTCTACACCTCCCTGACCAGGGCGCTCGGCCGCACCCCCGCCGAACTCGCCAAGGCGGTGGCAGCCTGGCGGCAGGGCGGCGCCACGGCGCTGGAAATCCTCGACGAACCCTGGGACCCCCCGGCCGGCCCCTTCGACCGGGCCCGCTCCACCCTGCTCGCCCTGGGCCACCAGGACTTCCGCCCCTCCCACAACCGCCTGTCGACCGACCGCGTCCAACTCCGCTACGGCCGCGACGGCCTCTGGTACGGCTACGAGTCGGACAACGGCAACGACGACTGGTGGCCCGCAGGAGCAGCAGCCAACGACCCGGTGGACGTACTGACACTCCTGCTGGGCCCCTGAGGCCCGGTCAGCTCCCGAAGCATCAGCCCCCCGAAGTGGTCCCCACCTCCCTCGTCTCCGGTGCCCACGCCAGCGAAGCCACCGTCCCCAGCAGCAGCACCCCGGCCAGCCAGTACATCGACCAGCTCAGGCCGATCGACTCCAGGCTCACCGGCAGGACGAAGGTGCCGATCGCCGAGGCGATGCGGCTCGTTCCGTTGAGGAAGCCGACGCCCGTGGCGCGCAGGTGGGTGGGGTAGAGCTCCGCGGGATAGACCTGGGTGAGGTTCGACGCGCCGGCCATCACGAAGGTGTAGACGAGGAACGGGATCATCAGGGCCGTCGTCGAGGCGTGGGTGAGTGCGCCCATCAGGGCGAGGGCGACCGTCATGATGGCGAAGGTGGCGATGACGAGGGGGCGGCGGCCCGTGCGTTGCAGGAACCACAGGCCCGCCACTCCGCCTGCCAGCAGGAAGAGGTTGAGGAGGAGGTTCTGCAGGTCGGCGTCGTCGACGTCCAGGGCCAGCAGGATCGTCGGCATGAAGGTGTAGATGGCGAAGTAGGGGAGTACCTGCGCGCTGTAGAAGACCAGGCCGAACCAGGTGCGGCGGGACTGCCCCGGGGCGAAGAGCTCGCGGTACGCGGCCCACGAGGTCGAGGAGGGCATGGACGCCGTCGCGTCGGTGTCGCCCAGTTCGCTCTTCAGGTACTTGCGGGCGATCTCTCGCGCTTCCGCCACCCTGCCCTGGCTGACCAGCCAGCTCGGCGACTCCGGGGTGCCGATGCGGAGCAGGAGGACGAGGAGGGCGGGCAGCGCGCCCGTCGCCAGGAGGATGTACGCCCTTTCCTCCGTGTCACCGAGCCAGGTGCCCAGGATGCCGGCGAGAACGTACCCGACCGTCCACATCACCGTGAGCGAGCCGAGGAGCAGGCCGCGCAGCCGCTTCGGGGCGAACTCGGACAGCATCGTGGGGCCCACCGCGTAGTCCGCGCCCAGGCCGAACCCGATCAGGACGCGCAGGGCGAAGAGGACGGCCGGGTCGTGAGCCCAGAACTGGAGCGCCGAGGCGACGGTGATGAGGACGAAGTTGTAGATGTACAGCTTCTGCCGGCCGATGATGTCGCCGACCCGGCCCAGCACGATGCTGCCGAAGAAGAGGCCGATCAGCGCCGAGGCGCCGAGCAGCCCCTGCCAGACGCCGGAGAGGTGCCGGGCGTCGGTGAGGGTCGCCAGGACCGCGCCGATCATTCCCAGCGCATAGCCGTCGGAGAAGTTGGCGCCGAACGTCGTTGCCGTCACCCGCAGATGGAAAGGGCGCAGCGGTGCGGCATCCAGCGAGGGAGCGAGCGTCCCCCCGTCGCGGGGACGTGCGGCAGGGGTGGGCATGGGTTGGTACCTCGCCTTGGGGTGATGGAATTGGGGGGGAGAGTGCGGAGGTGGGGGGGACGGTGTGGAGGTGAGCGGTTGTGGTGGGGCGGGGTGTGCTTCCGGGGGGAGCGCGCCCCGAACCGGGTCGGAGAACAGCCATCCTGCCCCGCTACGCGCTTTAATCACGGCACCTCAGGGGTGGTGTGCCACACCTCCAGGACCTTCTCGATCCGCTGCGCCACCCGAGCCCGAGCCTCTCGCCTAGGTACGCCCGCCATCAGCAGTGCGTCGTACGGAGTGTCGTCGTGCCGTACGGACGCCCGTACCGCCGCCGTGACCGCGTCCTCGTCGAGCGCGCGGCCCGCCGCGCTGCGGCCCACCCGGCCGCTGCCCCTGACGGATGCGTGGGCAGCGATCGCACGGGCCCGCTCGGGTGGGCAACCGGGGAAGAGGGCCCGGACCGCCTCGGCGAAGGCGGCCGTGAAGCGGGTGTCCTCGACGGCGCGCCTGGCCGCGTCGCGTGCCCGGCGGCGGGCCCGTGCCTCGGCGTCCGCGAGGCAGGCGGATTCCGCGCGGGCGAGCGCCGCCTCCTCTACGAGCAGGCCCTGTCGCTCGTACCGCCTGCGGCGTCTGTCGTGGCGTACCACCACAGCCCACAGCGAACTGCGTTCACGTGCGCGGCGGGTGAGTGCGGCGTCGCCGCGCGGCAGGAGTACGAGGTGCCCCAGGTCGGCGCAGTCCAGGCAGCGCGGTGCGTTGAGTTCGAGGATCAGAAGGGGCAGCGGGCCCTGCCGGCAGTCCGCGCAGTGGACCCGGCGCAGAGGTTCGACGACCACGAGGGGAGCGACGGGGTTCATGAGGACGGGATACCGCCGGCCGGAGCGGAATAACCGTTGGATGGCGCGGAGTTCGGGCTGTTACTTTCTGGGGGTGGCGAAACTCAATCAGATCATCGCAGTCGAGAAAGGCGTCAAGTCCAAGGCTCACCAGGACCTGACGGCGGCCCATCAGGGCCTGCAGAAGCAGGGCCTGCTGGCGGGTATCTCCCGTACTTACCAGCCGAAGGACGAGGAGGGCGAGCAGCTTCCGCCGGAATCCACCAGGGTTCAGGTGAAGGCGGAGGACGTGCTGCGCGACACCGCGGCGGCACTCACCCGGCTTTTCGACGTGACCGCCACCAAGGACTGGGCGAATTGCGAGGCTCGGGCCGACGTCGCGGTGGACGGGCGGGTGCTGCTGAATTCCGTGCCCGTTTCCTACCTGCTCTTCCTGGAGAAGCAGCTGACGGACGTCCATTCCTTCGTGCGAAAGCTGCCCGTGCTGGACGCCGCCGAGTCCTGGGCACAGGACCCGTCGACGGATGCCTGGAAGACCGACCCGCCGGTGCGTACGGTCCGTACCAAGAAGGTGCCGCGCAACCACGTGAAGGCCGAGGCCACGGAGAAGCACCCGGCGCAGGTCGAGGTGTACTACGAGGACATCCCGGTGGGTTACTGGACGACCGTGAAGTTCTCCGGGGCGCTGCCCGCGCGGCGGGTGAACGAACTGCTGGGCCGGGTGGAGAAGCTCCAGCAGGCCGTGAAGTTCGCCCGCGAGGAGGCGAACGGCGCGGAGGTCACCGACCGGTACGTCGGCGACATTGTCTTCGGTTATCTTTTCGGGTGACCGACACGAACTCCTCCGCCGCCATTGAGCGGCGGGGGTGCGCCAGGAGCGCAAGCTGAAGATGAAGCTCGTCGTGATGAATGCGGCCCCGTCGGTCCTGACAAACTGACAGGGGCGGCGCCAAATCTCAGGCTATTGCTCCAGATTCAGTATTCGCCGTCGATCACCGGAACGACCGGACAGGGGCCCCTTTCGCCGTATGCAGGTTCAAGTCCTGCCCGCGCAGCCAATTGCTTTCGATGCGCGGTAGTTCAATGGAAGAACGCGGTGATGTAACGCATGACCCTTTTCCTCAAGTGTTCCGGTGTGTGCATGACGACGGCATTCCCAGGGCTCGGGGGCTGGCCAAAACCCCCGAGTCCGCTCCGGCGTGTCCGCACGCGTGCGTTCGGTGCCGCGGGCAGCTTTGGTCCGGGCTGTGAGGACCCCGGGACGTACGAGGCGTCAGTGGTCTCCATCGGCGACCATGGCCCCATGCAGCTCCGACCGATCACCTGGGACCGTCTCGCCGAAGCCCTCGCCGACCACCTGCACGCCCAGGTCCCCGCCGACGGCAGTTCCTGGCTGAAGGCCGCCGTCGACGGGGCGCCCGCCGCACGTACCGGTGAGTTCGCCGCTCTGGTCGCGGCGGCGCTGAAGTTGCGCGGTCGCACGGTCCACGTCGTCGACACGGAGGGGTTCCTGCGGCCCGCCTCGCTGCGTTTCGAGTACGGCAAGCAGGACCCCGACACGTATTTCGAGGGCTGGTTCGACACCGGCGCGCTGTGGCGTGAGGTCTTCGGCCCGCTGGAGGCCGGCGGCGGCGGGCGGGTGCTGCCCGACATCTGGAATCCGGCCACCGACCGGGCGACCCGCAGCCCGTATGTTCAACTCCCGCCGGGGGGAGTGCTGTTGGTGCACGGGCCGTTGCTGTTCGGCCGGTGGTTCCCGTTCGACCTGACCGTGCACGTGCGGCTCTCGCCCGGTGCGCTCGCCCGCCGCACCGACGAGGGCGAGCAGTGGATGCTGCCCGCCTTCGTGCGGTACGAGGACGAGGTCGACCCCTCCGAGGCAGCCGACGTCGTGGTGCGTGCGGACGACGCACGGCATCCCGCCTGGACCGGGCTGCCGGACCGCTGACCTACCGGCGGCTGCGGCTGCGGTTGCCGGACTTGAAGCTGGCGAGGGCGACGACCCCGATCGCGGCGAGGGCGATCTGGATCAACCACTCGATCCAGTCGATGCCGTTGGTGTCCTTCACCCCGAGCGCCTTGGCGATCGCCGCGCCCGCCAACGCGGCCAGGATGCCCACGACGATGGTCCACAGGATGCCGATCTTCTGGCGGCCCGGGACCACGAGCCGGCCGAGCACTCCGATGATGATGCCGATCACAATCGCACTGATGATGCCCGAAATCTCCATGGCCGCAGCTCCCTGTAGAGGCGTGTGCCCTTGCTTCTGCCCTTACCTGTGCCCCTCGTGCGTCGGAGCACGCGCTACCGCGGCAGCCGGTTCAGCCGGTTCCTTGTCGTCCTGGGAGCGTCCGGGAGGTCTGGCGGAGGAGGTGGCAGAGGAGGCGGGGGATGAGGTGCGGGAGGGCGGCGCTAAGGTGACCGGCCATGACGACAATTGATCAAGTTCCCGCGGCTCCCGCATCCTTCGCCGTGCACATCCCGGACGCCGAGCTGGAGGCCGAACCGCTCGACCCGGAGCAGATCGTGTCCGGCGACCCGGTGGTCACGGGCAAGGTCCTCTGGGAGTCGCCGGACGGCAAGCAACTGCGTGGAATCTGGCAGATCACCCCCGGTGTGGTGACCGACACCGAGGCCAACGAACTGTTCGTGGTGGTCAGCGGCCGCGCCACCGTCGCGGTGGAGGGCGGCGCCACCCTGGAGATCGGTCCGGGCGACGCGTGCGTGCTGCGCGAGGGTGACAGGACGACCTGGACGGTGCACGAGACGCTGCGCAAGGCGTACCACATCAGCCTCTGAGGGCTGGAGGGCGAACCGGCAGGGCTTGTTGGGCCGGTACGTCGGCCGTCGCTGCACGCCCAGCCGTAGCTCTACGCTCGGCCGTCGTCATTGCACGCCCAGCCGTAGCTCTACGCTCGGCCGTCGCTGCACGCTCAGCCGTCGCCCTACGGCCGGCCGTCGCTGCACGCCCAGCCGTCGCCCTACGGTCGGCCGGGATCCGTACGGTCGGGAGCTTCCTGCTCCCCGTGAACTGTTTTCGTGCGGGCCGTGAACAGAGCCAGTCCCGCCATCGGCAGCAGCAACAGGGCGCCGGCCGCATTGAGCCAGCCGTAACCGGCCTGCGCGACGATCAACCCGGCCGCCGCCCCGCCGACGCCCGCGGCCGAGTTCATGGTCAGGTCCGACAGGCCCTGTGCGGCAGCGCGGGCGGGTTGCGGGACGGAGTCCGTGAGCAGCGCCGAACCCGAGACCAGGCCGGCCGACCAGCCGAGCCCCAGCACGAAGAGGCCCGCGGCGGTCTGCCCGTGGCTGCCGCCCGAGGTGCCTGCCAACAGCGCGGCGAGCGACAGCAGGCCTGCGGCCAGGCCGATCACCGAGAGTCTGCCCAGCCGGTCCGAGAGCCAGCCCATCACGGGTGAGAACGCGTACATCCCCGCGATATGACCACTGATCACCAGGCCGACCAGCTGGAGTCCCGCGCCGTGGTGGCCCAGGTGGACGGGGGTCATCGTCATGATCGACACCATCGCGGTGTGCGTGACGGCGACCGTGACGAGGGCGAGCCTGGCCCGTGGGGACGCCTTCACCGCGGCGACGCCCGCGCGCAGCGAGCGACCGGCCGCGGACCGGTCCTCGTCCGGGGCCAGCGCCCGTGCGGTCAGGAGCGGGTCGGGGCGGAGCAGGACGGCGACGACCACGCCCGTGAGCAGGAAGATGACGGCTGCCCAGAGGAACGGGGCAGCCGTCACGGGTATGGACGTGCCAGAGAAGACCCGCCCGGCCGGGGCCGCGATGTTCGGGCCGAGGACCGCGCCGATCGTCGTGGCCCAGACGACCGTGGAGATCGCCCGCGCCCGCCGGTCAGGCGCGGCCAGGTCGGCGGCCGCGAACCTGGCCTGCAGATTGGCGGAGGACGCGGCGCCGAACCCGGCCATGCCGACGAGCAGCAGCGGGAAGTTCTTCGTCAGCGCGGCGAGCACCACGAGGGCGGCGCCCAGCGCGCCGATGAGGTAGGCGAGAACGAGCCCCGGCCGCCGCCCGCGCGAGGTCATCAGCGAGGCGAGCGGTACGGAGAGCAGTGCCGTGCCGACCACGGAGGCGGTCGGTGCCAGCCCGGACACCGCCTCGGTGCCACTGATCTCGGTGGCGAGGACGGGGGCGAGCGCGATACCGATCGGGACGCCCAGCCCGCCCAGTATCTGGGTGACGATGAGGACTCCGGTGGTACGGCGCTGCAACGCGGGCAGGTCCTCGACGGCCACCGGGGGCGCAGGAGATCCGGGAACGGACGCGGTCTCAGCAGGCAGCACGGGAACGCCACCCACAACGAGCCCGTCGGCGCCGGGCCTTCCGCCGCCAAGCCCATCCGCACCAGGCCCCTGGCCATCGAGCCCGTCGGCGCCAGCCACGCCCGGTCCCCCTGCGCCAGGCCCCGCCACACCGGCCCCGGACCCGACCCCGGACGCCGCCCCGGCCGGCTCCGGTATCGCTCCGGCAGCGGGCCGGTCGCCCGGGTCGTGGCTGGCGTTGGTTCCGTGGGTGGCGCTCACTTCGTACCCGCCTCCCCGTCCTCGCGGCCCGCGGGAACGTCGGCCGGGCCCGGAGGGGTGTAATGGTCAAGGAATGTCGTCACCGCCGCAGTGTGCCAGTGCGCATGCTCCGCCGACACAGGAAGCCGCGGCCGCTCAGAACAGGGGGCGCGGCAGCACCCCCTCCAGTGCCAGCAGTACCCGCTTCGTCTCCAAACCGCCGCCGAACCCGCCCAGTCCGCCGCCGCTCTCCACCACCCGGTGACACGGCACCACCACCGGCAGGGGGTTCGCCCCCATGGCAGCTCCGACGGCCTGCGCCCCGCCCGGCTGACCGACGCGGTGGGCCAGGTCGCCGTATCCGACGACCGCGCCGTAGGGAACCGCCTCGTACAGCTCGCGCAGTACCTGCCGGTTGAACCCGGAGGTCAGCGACCAGTCCAGCGGGAGGTCGAACTCCCGCAGCGTGCCCGCGAAGTAGCCGGCCAGCTGACGTGCGGGTTCGGCCAGCCGGCTGGACGCCACCGTGGCCTCGGGTATCTCGACGAGCTCCGCCCCCAGCCGCGCCGACAGCATCTCCAGGGTCTTCCCGAGGGCCCTCTCCCGCGCGTGGAAGAACACCCCCACCAGCCCCGCGTCGGTCGCGGCCAGCAGAAGCGGGCCGACGTCGCTCCCGACGACGGCCCACTCGACGCAACTCGTACCTGTCGCGGTGCTGTTCATGCCGACCACCGTACGACCGGCCACTGACAACGGGCCCCGATTGACGGGAGTCCGCAGGTCAGTGCGGTGCACCGGAGCTGCGCCGGCCGGCCGGCGGGGCCGGTCAGGGGCGTACTGCGCGCTGCACGACGTCCGGCTTGTTGCTGATGACGGCGTCCACACCGAAGCCCTTGACCTTCCGCGCGTTCGCCGCGTCGTCGACGGTCCAGGCGCTGACCTTCAGCCGCTTGCCGTGCGCCCCGGTGAGCCGGTGCACCGCCGCCACGTACTCCTTGGTGATCGTCCCGTGCTGCGGGTTGATCTGGTCGGTGTACGCCGCGTACTTCGGCAGGTCGGCCACGGCGGGCGTGCCGAGGAATCCCGTGGTCAGGTCGGCACGCTGCCGGTGCAGGGTCTGGATGCTCGCCGCGTCGAAGCTCTGGACGACCAGCTTGTTCCGGACGTGTCCTGTGTCGAGCCAGCCCTCGTCGCCCAGCACCTCGACGATGTCCTGCTCGATGCCCGGGTAGAGCGCCGGGCTCTTGATCTCCATCAGCAGTTTCTGGTCGTTGTGGTCCACCCGGTTGAGGTACTGCTTCAGCGTCGGCACGCGCGTGCCCGCGAACGCGGCGCCGAACCAGCTGCCCGCGTCGAGGGTGTTGATCTCGGCCGCGGTGAAGTCCTGGACCTTCCACGGCGAGCGGTCGGGGAAGCGCTGCTCGACGTCCGTGGTCCGCGCCAGGCTCTCGTCGTGGAGGATGACCAGCTCGCCGTCCTTGGTGCGCTGGACGTCGTTCTCCACCCAGTCGATGCCCAGCGTGTCCGCCCGGTCGACGGCCGCGAGGGTGTTCTCCGGCGCGTAGGCGGAGGCGCCCCGGTGTGCGATGACGGTGGGGCCGTGGGCGGCGTACCAGCGGGCCTCGGCCGCCGCCACGCGGTCCACCGCGGGGGCGGCCTGGGCGGTGGTGGACAGGGTCAGGACGCCGGCCCCGCCCATCAGCACGGTGAGGGCGGCGGCAACGGTGCGTGAGTGCAACGGAGTTCTCCTGTGTACGGGACGTGACGCATGTGTGTCGTGCAAGTGACCGTGTACGGCCAAAGCGTGACAGTAGAGCGTCAAGGGGGATCGGGCGAGGGGCATCCGTGCGATGAACGACGCACCACGACCAGACATCACGCGTTGTGACGGACTCGTTGCACGAAGGGGGCTGCACGGGCGACGCGCCCCCTCCGCTGCCCACGGGTCGAGCCCCGACGATCCCCGGGAGGGGCCAGGCGGGACCAGGGCCGGGGGCGATCACCGGGTGAGTGTCAGTGGTGGGCCGTACGGTGGTTGCATGCGGCCCGTTTCCAAGATCGAACGTACGGTGGCGCCCTTCGAGGTCGTCAGTCCCTACCAGCCCAGCGGTGACCAGCCGGCGGCCATCGCCGAGCTGGAGAAGCGTATTCGCGCAGGTGAGAAGGATGTCGTCCTGCTGGGTGCGACCGGCACCGGCAAGTCGGCGACGACTGCCTGGATGATCGAGAAGCTTCAGCGCCCCACGCTCGTCATGGCACCCAACAAGACCCTCGCGGCCCAGCTGGCGAACGAGTTCCGGGAGCTCCTGCCGAACAACGCGGTCGAGTACTTCGTCTCGTACTACGACTACTACCAGCCCGAGGCGTACGTCCCGCAGTCGGACACCTACATCGAGAAGGACTCCTCGATCAACGAGGAGGTCGAGCGGCTGCGCCACTCCGCGACGAACTCGCTGCTCACCCGCCGTGACGTCGTCGTGGTCGCCTCCGTCTCCTGCATCTACGGCCTGGGCACACCGCAGGAGTACGTGGACCGCATGGTCACCCTCAAGGTCGGTGAGGAGATCGACCGCGACGCCCTGCTGCGCCGCTTCGTCGACATCCAGTACAACCGCAACGACATGGCGTTCCAGCGCGGCACCTTCCGGGTGCGCGGCGACACCATCGAGATCTTCCCGGTCTACGAGGAGCTGGCCGTCCGCATCGAGATGTTCGGTGACGAGATCGAGGCCCTGTCCACGCTGCACCCGCTCACCGGCGAGGTGATCAGCGAGGAGAACAGTCTGTACGTCTTCCCCGCCAGCCACTACGTGGCAGGACCCGAGCGCATGGAGAAGGCGGTCAACGGCATCGAGAAGGAGCTGGCGGACCGCCTCGCCGAGCTGGAGAAGCAGGGCAAGATGCTGGAGGCCCAGCGGCTGAGGATGCGTACGACGTACGACCTGGAGATGCTCCGCCAGATCGGCAGCTGCTCCGGCATCGAGAACTACTCGATGCACTTCGACGGCCGCGAGCCCGGCACCGCCCCGCACACACTCCTCGACTACTTCCCCGAGGACTTCCTGCTCGTCCTCGACGAGTCGCACGTCACCGTCCCGCAGATCGGCGCGATGTACGAGGGCGACGCCTCCCGCAAGCGCACCCTGGTCGACCACGGCTTCCGGCTGCCGTCCGCCATGGACAACCGGCCGCTGAAGTGGGAGGAGTTCCAGCAGCGGATCGGCCAGACGGTGTACCTGTCGGCCACCCCGGGCAACTACGAGCTCTCGCGCGGCGACGGCTTCGTCGAGCAGATCATCCGCCCGACCGGCCTCGTCGACCCCGAGGTCGTCGTCAAGTCGACCGAGGGCCAGATCGACGACCTGGTGCACGAGATCAGGAAGCGGACCGAGAAGGACGAGCGCGTCCTGGTCACCACCCTCACCAAGAAGATGGCCGAGGACCTCACCGACTACTTCCTCGAACTGGGCATTCAGGTCCGCTACCTGCACAGCGACGTCGACACCCTGCGCCGCATCGAGCTGCTGCGCGAACTGCGCGCCGGTGAGTACGACGTCCTGGTCGGCATCAACCTGCTCCGCGAGGGCCTCGACCTGCCCGAGGTGTCCCTGGTGGCGATCCTCGACGCCGACAAGGAGGGCTTCCTGCGCTCGGGGACGTCCCTGATCCAGACCATCGGCCGTGCGGCGCGCAACGTCTCCGGCCAGGTCCACATGTACGCGGACCGGATCACCCCCGCGATGGCCAAGGCCATCGACGAGACGAACCGCCGCCGCGAGAAGCAGGTCGCGTACAACAAGGAGCGCGGCATCGACCCGCAGCCGCTCCGCAAGAAGATCAATGACATCGTCGCGACGATCGCCCGCGAAGAGGTCGACACCGAGCAGCTGCTCGGCACCGACTACCGCAAGCCGAAGGCGGGCAAGGACGCCAAGGCCCCGGTTCCGGCGCTCGGTGGCAAGGCGGCGAAGGCCGGCGGCAAGGCCGCCAAGGGCAAGAAGGGCGCCGAGGTCCTCACCGACCGCCCGGCGGCCGAGCTCGCCGAACAGATCGAGGAGATGACCGCCCGGATGCGCGCGGCGGCCGCGGAGCTCCAGTTCGAGGTGGCCGCCCGGCTGCGTGACGAGGTGGGCGAGCTCAAGAAGGAGCTGCGGATGATGAGGGAGGCGGGACAGGCGTAACGGGGGCCCTGTGCGTCCTGGGGCGCCCGTGGCGCGCGACACCCACGGACACCCGGCGGAGTGTTGCAGGAACGACACAAAACGCATCGGGGTTGTCGCCCCCTCGGACGGACTGCGTAGGGTGCTGCACAACCGCACACACGGGCGGCCGCGTGGGTTTGTGGAGAGGGGTAGCGCGTGACGGTCAACATGACCAAGGGCCAGGCCATCAGCCTGCAGAAGAGCGACGGGGGAACCCTGACCGCGGTGCGGATGGGGCTCGGCTGGCAGGCGGCGCCGCGCCGTGGTCTGTTCGGCTCGCGTACCCGCGAGGTCGACCTCGATGCCTCTGCCGTGCTCTTCGCCGACAAGCAGCCGGTGGACGTCGTCTTCTTCCGCCACCTGGTCAGCGACGACGGGTCTGTCAAGCACACCGGTGACAACCTGGTCGGCGGTGCGGGCCAGGGCGGCGACGACGAGTCGATCCTCGTCGACCTGCAGCGCGTCCCGGTGCACATCGACCAGATCGTCTTCACGGTGAACTCCTTCACCGGCCAGACGTTCCAGGAGGTGCAGAACGCGTTCTGCCGCATCGTCGACGAGACCAACGGCCAGGAGCTGGCCCGCTACACCCTCGACGGCGGCGGCCAGTACACCGCCCAGATCATGGCGAAGGTGCACCGGGCCGGTACGGGCTGGCAGATGACGGCCCTCGGAAACCCGGCCAACGGCCGCACCTTCCAGGACCTGATGCCGTCGATCCTGCCGCACCTGTAGGTACGGGCGGGTTCCGCAGCAGCACCGCAGCTCCCGGCAGGCTCCAGGCCGCCGGGGGCTGCACCGCATTCCGGCAGCAACGGGAACACCGACGGTGGGGGAGAACGACGATGACGGCCGAGCTGGCCCGGGGGCAGAACCACCCCCTGCCCCAGTCCCGCCTGGAGATCAGGGTCTCGGCCGGTCAGCCGGTCGTCGCCGGCGCCACGCTGGGAGACGAGCAGGGCGTCGTGCGGGGCGTCGGGCAGGTGGCCCACCCCGGCTCCCACCAGCTGCCTGGGCTGGAGGTCTCCCGGCAGGCCGCCGCCGACCACCGGCTCGCCGTCGACCTCGGCGCCCTGCCCGGGGACGTCCACCGGGTGCACGTACTGCTCGCCCTGCCGTCCGCCGCGGGCTTCCCGGCGCGCTTCGGCGCGGTCGCCGCGCCCTTCGTCGCCGTGACGGGTCTGGACGGCGCCGAGCTCGTCACCTTCACCCTCACCGGTCTTGACGCCGAGTCCGCCGTCGTCGCCCTGGAGCTCTACCGCAGGGGCGAAGCCTGGAAGGTACGGGCCGTCGGTCAGGGGTACGCGGGCGGCCTCGCCGAGCTCCTCGCCGACCAGGGCCTCCCGCAGGCCCGTGAGCTGGCCGCCACCATCCAGGAGGCGGTCGGCCGCGGGCTCGCCCGTTCGGTGGCTCCGCCCCCGCCCCGTACAGCTGAGCACGACCGGGCACAGCGCACGCCGCCTGCCGCCCGGCAGGGGGCCGCGCCCCCGGAAGCCGTGCGGCACGACGCCACGGGCGGACAGCCCACCGCGCCCGCCGCGCCCACCCCGTCGCAGGGTTCGGCCGCTCCGTCGCAAGGCTTGCCCGCCCCGTCCGGTGGTCCGGTCAACTACAGCCACCCCCGACGCAAGGCGGCCGCACCACAGGCCGCACCGACCGGGGCCGGGGCCACGACGCCGCCCGCACCATCGCCCGTGCCCGCCGGAGCCGGCCAACCAGGTCCAGGCGGACAAGCAGGAGAGCCGGGGCAGGCAGGGCAGGAGGGCAGGCCGCCGCGCCCGGTGGCCGGCGACGCCTCCGGCTGGTCCATGGAGGAGCGGCTCTACAACCAGGTCTGGGGCATGTTCGAGGACCTGGCCCGCACCGCGGCCGCGTACCGCAGCGCCGTCGACTTCGCCGAGTCCCGCATGGAGCAGGAGCTCGACAAGGTGCTCTCCGACCCTCGTAGCCGCATCGGTTCCACCGGCGACACGGCCCGGGAGGGTGCCCGCGCCAAACGGGACGCTCTCGTCGAGCAGGCCCGCGCCGTCCTGGACCGCGACGTGGCCCAGCTGGTCGCCGAGTCCGAGGTCGTCGAGCCCGCCCTGCCACCGTCCTTCGCCCGCTGGAACACCCCGGCCTGGCACGCGTACCGCGTCCCGATGGAGATCCCGATGGCGCTGCGCATCGGCGATCTGCACCTCCCGGAACGCCCCGACCTGCACATACCGCTGCTCGTCAGGCTGCCGCTTGAGCGCGGTCTGTGGATCGACTCCGGACGGACGGGCTCCGAGGCGGCGATGATGATGGACACCGACGAGCTGCGCCGGCTGTCCATGGACACCGCGGTGACGCACGCCGCGCGGCTCCTCGGGGCCTATCCGGCGGGCGAGTTCACCGTGCACGTCATCGACCCGGCGGGCTCCGCGTCCGCCGCGCTGGCCCCGCTGGTCAGGTCGGGGGTGCTGGCCACGCCGCCCGCCACGGGGGCGCAGGGGGTGGTGACCGTCCTGGCGCGGCTGACCGAGCGCGTCGACCTCGTACAGATGGCGATCAGGGCCGGTGCCTCGGACGCGCTGCCGCCGCACCTGGACACCGCAGAGCAGCTCCTGATCGTCAACGACTTCCCGCACGGCTTCGACGACCGCGCCGTCACCCAGTTGCGCTACCTGGCCGACGAGGGGCCGTCGGTCGGCGTCCACCTGATGATGGTGGCCGACCGGGAGGACGCGAGCGCCTACGGGCCGGTGCTGGACCCGCTGTGGCGTTCGCTGCTGCGTCTGACCCCGGTGCCTGACGCGCATCTCGCCGACCCGTGGGTGGGCCACGCCTGGACGTACGAACCGCTGCTCGCCCCGCCCACCGGACAGCTGCTGTGGAACGTGCTCAGCCAGGTGGCGGCGGCCCGCAGGGCGCTCGGCAGGTAGTCGCGTCCCCTTCTGGCGATCAGGCTCTGACCAGTCGCTTTGGGGTTCGTTTACCCATCCCTTTACCTTCTCTTGGTACTTCCTGTACTCTCGGCGGAGCGGAGGGGAGTACTCCCGGCCTGCGATGTACCCGTCAATACGGACCGCCATCGGTCCCGGGGCATCGGCCCGGCGCACGCCACAGAGCGGCCCGGGTGGAAGAGACCTCCGGCAGCGACGACGCTGATCGAGTAGCCGTAGCTATCTGCCGGAGGCGCAGTGGACGTTTCATTGAACACGTGGCTCCTCACCATCTTGGCGCTTGCCGCCCTGATCGGTGTGGACTTCTTCATCGGGCGCAAGCCCCACGACGTGTCGGTCAAGGAAGCCGGCATCTGGACGGGTGTCTGGATCGCCCTGGCCGTCATCTTCGGTGTCGGCCTGCTGGTCTTCGGCCAGAGTCAGGCGTCCGGCGAGTTCTTCGCGGGCTTCATCACCGAGAAGTCCCTGAGCGTCGACAACCTCTTCGTCTTCGTACTGATCATGGCGAAGTTCTCGGTGCCCTCGCACCTCCAGCAGCGGGTACTGCTGATCGGTGTGCTGATCGCGCTGGTCCTGCGAGCGATCTTCATCGCCGCCGGCGCCGCGGTCATCGCCAACTTCTCCTGGGTCTTCTACATCTTCGGCGCGTTCCTGATCTACACCGCCTGGAAGCTCATCCAGGAAGCACGTGCCGGTGAAGAGGCGGAAGCCCCCGAGGAGAACCGCCTGCTCAAGAAGATCGAGGCCAAGTTCGGCGTCGACGACAAGTACCACGGCACCAAGCTCTTCATCCAGAAGAACGGCAAGCGGGTCCTGACGCCGCTGATGGTCGTGATGCTCGCCATCGGTATGACGGACATCCTGTTCGCGCTGGACTCCATCCCGGCGATCTTCGGCCTCACCCAGGACCCGTACATCGTCTTCACCGCGAACGCCTTCGCGCTGATGGGCCTGCGCCAGCTGTACTTCCTGATCGGCGGCCTGCTCAAGAAGCTGGTCCACCTGAGCTACGGGCTCTCCGTGATCCTCGGCTTCATCGGCGTCAAGCTGGTGCTGCACGCGCTGCACGAGGGCGGGGTGCACGTCCCCGAGATCTCCATCGCGGTCTCGCTCTCCGTCATCTGCGGCGTGCTGGTCGTCACCACGATCACCAGCCTGATCGCCAACAAGAAGACCGAGCAGCGGGAGGCAGCCGAGGCAGCCGGGAAGTCCGACCGGTCCTCGATCGACTCCTGACCTCGCACGCCGTGTGAGCGGCGGGGGGGGGGGCCCCCCGGGGGGCCCCCCCCCCCCCCGGGGGGGGGGGGGGGGGGCCGGGCGGGGGGGGGGGGGGGCGGGCCCCGCCCCCCCCCCGGGGGCCCCCCCCCCCCCCCCCCCCCCCGCCCCCGCCGCCCCCCCCGCCCCCCCGCCCCCCCCCCCCCCCCCCCCCCGGGGGGGCGGGCCCCCCCCCCCCCCGGGCCCCCCCCCCCGCCGCTCAGGTGCGTTCGGGCGCGTCCGCGTCCGGTTACAGTCCTTCGCGTTCCAGCTCGTCCGCCGGTACGAGCCCCGGCACCCGCGGTGGTTCGGCCGGTGCGAGCAGGGTCGAGCGGAAGCCGTCCACCCCGGCCGGAACGTCCCCGTCCAGGGTGATCCGGCGCACCACCCGCGGCTGGTCGCCGTAGTCGTCGACCGCGTAGTGCTGGGTGGCCCGGTTGTCCCAGATCGCCACGTCACCCACCTGCCACCGCCAGCGCACCAGGTTCTCCGGCCGCTCGACGTACCGCTGGAACAGGTCGATCAACGCCCGGCTGTCCGCGGTCGGAAGGCCGGCGAGGCGCTGCACGAAGTTGCCGAGCAGCAGCGTGCGCTCGCCGGTCACCGGGTGGACCCGCACCACCGGGTGCTCGGTGCGGAAGGTTGTCGACACGAACACCTTCCGGTACAGCTTGGCGACCTCCGCGTCGGCGCCCGACGGCCGGTGCGCGATCCGTTCCGCGTAGTCGTAGTCGTTGCTGTGCACGGCGTGCAGCGAGTCGGCGAGGGTGCGCAGCGGGAGGGGCAGGTCGTTGTACGCGGCGGCCGTGTTGGCCCATATCGTGTCCCCGCCGCGGGCCGGGATCTCCAGCGCGCGCAGGATCGACGCCTTCGGGTACGCCGGTACGAACGTCACGTCCGTGTGCCACTGGTTGGCGCGTACGCCCTTGGTGGCGTCCAGCTCGAAGATGTACCGCCCGTCCGCGGAGGGCACCGTCGGGTGCGAGACGGGATGGCCGAGGCGTCGTGCGAACTCCTCGTGCGCCGTGTCGTCGAGATGGTCCTGCCCCCGGAAGAAGATCACCTTGTGGGTGTACAGCGCTTCTTCGAGGGCGGTGAGTGTCGCCTCCGACAGGTCGCCGGACAGGGTGACGCCACTGACGACGGCGCCGATCCTGCCGGACAGCGGGGTGACGTCGAGGGCGTTGAGCGTGCTGGTCATGGACGTGCTCCTCCGGACGGCAGGTCACCCAGATCGAATCGGGCGGCAGCGGGGGGTGGGGCCCGCTGCCGCCCGACCATCGTGGCGCGCCGTCGTTGCCGCCGTGTGGCAGCGGCATGAAGGAAGCTCTGGGGAGGTCCGGCATCGGACCGGCCCCCGCCGGGGGGCCTACCAGCCGCGCTCGCGCCACTCGGCGAGGTGCGGGCGCTCGTCGCCCAGGGTGGTGTCGTCGCCGTGGCCCGGGTAGACCCACGACTCGTCCGGCAGTTGTCCGAAGACCTTCTGCTCGACGTCGTCGAGCAGTGAGACGAAGGCCGCCGCGTCGCCGAAGGTGTTGCCCACCCCGCCGGGGAAGAGGCAGTCCCCGGTGAAGACGTGCGGGTGGCCGTGCGGGTCGTCGTACACGAGGACGATGCTGCCCGGGGTGTGTCCGACGATGTGGCGCGCGGTCAGCTCCACGCGCCCCACCCGTACGGTGTCGCCGTCCGCGACGAGCGTGTCGGTCGGGACGGGGATGCCCTCCGCGTCGTACCGCCCGGCGAAGGTGCGGGCGCCGGTGGCCGCCACGACCTCCGCGAGGGCCGCCCAGTGGTCGCCGTGCCGGTGGGTGGTGACCACGGACGCCACGGAGTCCGTGCCGATCAGCGACAACAGGGTGTGCGGCTCGGCCGCGGCGTCGATCAGCAGCTGCTCGCCGGTGTCCCGGCAGCGCAGGAGATACGCGTTGTTGTTCATCGAGCCGACCGCGACCTTCGAGATCATCAGGTCCTTGAGCTCGTGCACGTCCGCCGGTCCGCCGACCCTCACCGCTCCGCTGTACGTCATACCGCGCACCCTATAGCGGGCCGCTAGAGGGACGGCAGCACGGGCAGCGGACCGCCCAGGACGGTCAGTGCGGCGCCGTCGCGGCGGCCGGCGAGCCAGCCCAGGAGATCGGCGGCCGCGCCCGTCACGGTGATCGCGGGGCCGCCGCTGCGGCCGGTGGTCCACTGCTGGCCGTCGTCGGCGGTGAGCGTCGTGGGGGCCACCGCTTCGTTGCCCAGGAAGCGGTCCGCGAGGAAGGAGGTCTCGCGGCGGGTGAACTCCGCGGGGAGGTCCTCCAGGTCGTACCCGGTGTCCAGGTCGACGTGGTGCAGCTCGATCTCGATCAGCCGCCGGAACGGCAGCCGGGACGCCGTGTCGGTGACCCCGTTGCGCAGCTCCACGGTGCGTCCCCAGTCGGCGGGCTCGTCCGCCGCCTGCCGGAAGCGCTCCGCGGTCGCCCGTACGTCTTCCAGCTGTACGTCGAGGGGGCGCGGGGCGTCGCGTGCGATGTCGCCGTCGCGCGCCTGCGCGCTCTCGTACATGGGACGGCCGGAGAGGACGTTGAGCAGGGCGTCGGCGTTACGGGCCAGGTGGGCCAGTACGTGGCCACGGCTCCAGCCGGGAAGCCGTGACGGTTCGGCGAGCGAGGCGTTGTCAAGCCGGGCGGCGGAGGCGAGCAGCCGGTCGGTCGCCGCGCTCAGCAGTGCCAGATCGTGCACATGATCACTCATGGGGCAGACGATAGGCCGCCGCGCAAGACGCATCCACTCGTTCGGGTGAAGCAGGTGCGGTTTGGCCGCTAATCGAATGTACGTGCTATACGCTCGAAGGGAACATCCGAACCCCGGGCAAGTGTTGAACGGAACGGTGCCCGTGGGATTTCGGCCCGCAGAACAGGGCACCCACCCGTAGTACGGGGCAATCAGCCGCAATACAGGGCACCCCCAGCAGCCTGCTTCTCGGCACCCTGCTTCTTCTTCTTCTCCAGAAAGGTGCGAACCGGCGTGGCCGACCGTCTCATCGTTCGTGGCGCTCGCGAGCACAACCTCAAGAACGTCTCGCTCGACCTCCCCCGCGACTCCCTCATCGTCTTCACGGGGCTCTCCGGGTCGGGCAAGTCCTCCCTCGCGTTCGACACGATCTTCGCCGAGGGGCAGCGCCGCTACGTCGAATCGCTCTCCTCGTACGCACGGCAGTTCCTCGGTCAGATGGACAAGCCGGACGTGGACTTCATCGAAGGCCTCTCGCCCGCCGTCTCCATCGACCAGAAGTCGACCTCGCGCAACCCGCGCTCGACGGTCGGCACCATCACGGAGGTCTACGACTACCTCCGGCTGCTCTTCGCCCGCATCGGCAAGCCGCACTGTCCCGAGTGCGGCCGCCCGATCTCCCGGCAGTCGCCGCAGGCCATCGTCGACAAGGTCCTGGAACTGCCCGAGGGCAGCCGCTTCCAGGTCCTCTCGCCGCTGGTGCGCGAGCGCAAGGGCGAGTTCGTCGACCTGTTCGCCGACCTCCAGACCAAGGGCTACAGCCGCGCCCGGGTCAACGGCGAGACGATCCAGCTGTCCGAGCCGCCCAAGCTCAAGAAGCAGGAGAAGCACACGATCGAGGTGGTCGTCGACCGCCTCACCGTCAAGGAGAGCGCCAAGCGCCGGCTCACCGACTCCGTGGAGACCGCCCTCGGGCTCTCCGGCGGCATGGTCATCCTGGACTTCGTCGACCTCGACGCGGACGACCCGGACCGCGAGCGGATGTACTCCGAGCACCTCTACTGCACCTACGACGACCTGTCGTTCGAGGAGCTTGAGCCCCGCTCGTTCTCGTTCAACTCGCCCTTCGGCGCCTGCCCCGACTGCTCCGGCATCGGTACGCGCATGGAGGTCGACCCCGAGCTGATCGTCCCCGACCCGGACAAGTCCCTCGACGAGGGCGCCATCCACCCGTGGTCGCACGGACACACCAAGGACTACTTCGCCCGCCTGGTCAACGCACTGGCGAGCGAGCTCGGCTTCAGTACGGAGATGGCGTGGGCGGGACTGCCGCAGCGCGCCAAGAAGGCCCTCCTCAACGGCCACCGGACGCAGATCGAGGTCCGCTACCGCAACCGGTACGGCCGCGAGCGCGCCTACACCACCTCCTTCGAGGGCGCGGTGCCGTTCGTGAAGCGCCGGCACTCGGAGTCCGACAGCGACTCCAGCCGCGAGCGCTTCGAGGGTTACATGCGCGAGGTGCCCTGCCCCACCTGTGAGGGCACGCGTCTCAAGCCGCTCATCCTCGCGGTGACGGTGATGGGCAAGTCCATCGCCGAGGTCTCCTCGATGTCGATCAGCGAGTGCGCCGAATTCCTCATCCAGCTCACCCTGAACGACCGTGACAAGGTGATCGCCGAGCGCGTCCTCAAGGAGGTGAACGAGCGCCTGCGCTTCCTCGTGGACGTCGGCCTCGACTACCTCTCGCTGAACCGCCCGGCGGGCTCCCTGTCCGGCGGCGAGGCCCAGCGCATCCGGCTCGCCACCCAGATCGGCTCCGGCCTGGTCGGCGTGCTGTACGTGCTGGACGAACCGTCCATCGGTCTGCACCAGCGCGACAACCACCGCCTGATCGAGACGCTGGTGCGGCTGCGCGACATGGGCAACACGCTGATCGTCGTCGAGCACGACGAGGACACGATGAAGGTCGCCGACTGGATCGTCGACATCGGTCCCGGCGCGGGGGAGCACGGCGGCAAGGTGGTGCACAGCGGCTCCCTCAAGGGCCTGCTCGCCAACAAGGGGTCGATCACCGGGCAGTACCTCTCCGGAAAGCGGGCCATCCCGACCCCGGACGTCCGGCGTCCCGTTGACCCTGCGCGCCACCTCACCGTGCACGGCGCCCGCGAGAACAACCTCCAGGACATCGACGTCACCTTCCCGCTCGGCGTCCTGACCGCGGTCACCGGTGTCTCGGGGTCCGGCAAGTCCACGCTGGTCAACGACATCCTGTACACCCACCTGGCCCGCGAGCTGAACGGCGCGCGCAGCGTTCCGGGGCGGCACACGCGGGTGGAGGGCGACGCGCTCCTCGACAAGGTCGTGCATGTCGACCAGTCGCCCATCGGGCGTACGCCGCGTTCCAACCCCGCGACGTACACCGGAGTCTTCGACAAGATCCGCAAGCTGTTCGCGGAGACGACGGAGGCCAAGGTCCGGGGCTACCAGCAGGGCCGGTTCTCCTTCAACGTCAAGGGCGGCCGCTGCGAGAACTGCTCCGGCGACGGCACCATCAAGATCGAGATGAACTTCCTGCCGGACGTCTACGTCCCGTGCGAGGTGTGCCACGGCGCCCGCTACAACCGCGAGACGCTCGAAGTGCACTACAAGGGCAAGAACATCGCCGAGGTGCTCAACATGCCGATCGAGGAGGCCCTCGACTTCTTCGAGCCGGTCACCTCCATCGCCCGCTACCTCCAGACCCTCAATGAGGTCGGCCTCGGGTACGTCCGCCTGGGCCAGGCCGCCACCACGCTCTCCGGCGGCGAGGCGCAGCGCGTCAAGCTGGCCGCGGAGCTGCAGAAGCGGTCCTCGGGGCGGAGCGTCTACATCCTCGACGAGCCGACCACCGGTCTGCACTTCGAGGACATCAGCAAGCTCATCAAGATCCTGGACGGGCTGGTGGAGAAGGGGAACTCGGTGATCGTCATCGAGCACAACCTCGACGTCATCAAGACCGCCGACTGGGTCGTCGACATGGGCCCCGAGGGCGGAAAGGGCGGCGGCCTGGTCGTTGCCGAGGGCACCCCGGAGGAGGTGGCGGGAGTCGCCGCCAGCCACACCGGCAAGTTCCTGCGGGACATCCTCGACCCGAGCCGGATCAGCGACGCGACCCCGGCGAAGAAGAAGGCCCCGGCGCGCAGGACGGCCGGCACGGTGGCAGCCACCGAGGCGGTGGCGGGTCGCAAGACGGCGGCGACCGCGAAGACCGCGACGAGGAAGACGGCGGCGAAGTCGGCCGCCCCGGCCGCCAAGAAGACGGCCGCGAAGAAGTCCGCACCGGCGAAGAAGACGACGGCACGGACCCGCAAGGGCTGAGGGGCTCTTGCGCGGTGCGCGTGCGCGGTGCGTCACAGCGGGAGGCGTGGGGGGGGGGCCCGGGGGGGGGGCGGGCCCCCCCCCGGGGGGGGGGGGGGGGGGCCGGGGGGGGGGGGGGGGGGCCCCGGGGGGGCCCCCCCCCCCCCACGCCGGGTTTGTGGGGTCGGGCCCGGGGGTGCCGGAGGGGACGCCCACGAGGGCGACCCGTCGGGTGGTGCCCGCCGCCGGGTGCGCACGGGCCCCACGGGTATCGTCGGGATCGCACCGCGTCCCCGTCGCAACACTGGCGGGATCGCACCGCGTACCCGTCGTGGTCCTGGCGGGATCGCACCGCGCACCCGTCGTGGTCCTGGCGGGATCGCACCGCGTACCCGTCGCACCCCCCGGTGGGATCGCACCGCCGCACCACCCGTACCGCACCCGTGGAGATCCCCATGTCCGGCAGCCCGTCCGCCGCCCGCCGCACCGTCCTCAAGGGCGCCGCACTCGCCGGGGCCGCCGGGCTCGGCGCCGCCGCCTGCTCCACCGAGTCGAAGCTCGGCCACGCCGAGAACCCGACCCCCACCGCCCCCGTCGCCCTCGGTGACGCGACGGCCGTGCCGGTCGGCGGCTCCAAGCTGTACCGCGAGCAGCGCCTCGTGGTGAGCTGCCCGGCCAAGGGCGAGTACAAGGCGTTCAGTGCTCAGTGCACGCACGCAGGCTGCGTCCTGGACAAGGTCGAGACCAACGAGGGCCACTGCCCCTGCCACGGCAGCCTGTTCGACACCACCACGGGCAAGGCCCTGCACGGCCCGGCCACCGCGCCGCTGCCCTCGGTCCCGGTCAAGGTCGAGAACGGCAAGCTCGTCGCGGGCCCGAACGCCTGAGCCGTCCGAAGCGCGACGAGGCGGCGGATCGTGGCGGAAACGCCACCCAGGCCCTGCCCCGCCCCATCCGTCACTCCCAGTCCCAGTCCACGCCGAGCATTCCCGGCCGCACCACCTGCTCGACGAAGTGCACCGTGCCGTGCCGGCCGCTCAGGGTCAGGTCCTGCCGGGCCACCCGCGGCGCACCCGTCGTCGTCTGGGCGAACCGGCGGCACCGCACCGGCAGCGCCTCCTCGTCGAAGCGGACCTGGAGCAGGTACTGGCCGCCGGCGAAGGCGAAGCCGCGCACGTACTCGGTGCTCGGGCCACCGGTGCCGTCCTCGAAGCCGTACTCGAAGAAGTACGTGTCCCCGGCCCGCAGCCGTGCGTCGAACAGCATCTCCGCGACGACCAGGCCGGTCTCCCGGTGCCACCGCACCCGCCCGGTACGGCAGTTCTCGCCGGCCCGCGCCACCACCCGGGACGCGTCGCAGCCGGGATCGCCGTGGTGCACGGCCAGATAGCGGTCGACGCCGTCCCTGTGGGCCCGCACCACGTGCTGTGAGTCGCGCCCCACCAGCTCCCGGCCCCCGCCGATGCGCACCCGTTCGTGATGGCCCACGGTGTGCAGTCCGCCGTCGACCGGGGACTCCAGCTCCGAAAGCAGGAGTTCTACCGAGCCCGACGCCTCCACCAGCGCCCGGTACGCGCGCGCGGCCGGCCGCTCGGGCTCGTCCCTCGCGTCCGTGAGCAGCAGCCGGATCAGCGACTCGGCGGGCAGCCTCAGCACGCTCTCCAACTCCCGTACGGCGCGCAGCGACTCGGCCCGCTGCGGGCGCCGCGCCCCCTGCTGCCAGTAACTGAGGCTGGTCACCCCGACCTTGACGCCCCGGTCCGCGAGATGGTGCTGCACCCGCTGGAGCGGTAGCCCGCGCACGGCGAGCGCGGCCCGCAGCGCCAGATGGAAGGGCCCGGTCCGCAGCAGCTGCTCCAGCTCGGCCACCGACGGCAGGGGACCGTCCGTGTCCGGCGTGGGGTGCGTCGGGTGCTGCCGCATCACGGTTCCTCCGGGTGGGGGGGTGAACATTCACGGCGGCGCACCGCACGCGCACGCCGCCGACGGCGAAGCGGGCTGGTGGGCGGGAGTGCGCCGTTCACATCCGCGTCACGCCGTTCACAGCACCGCGTCACCCCGCATTGAAGCGTGTTGACCTGCACCCGACAACACCCGATGCTCCTCAGCAGCGTCCGGACGCGCTCCTCCACCCCTTCCTCGCCCCGTCGGCCCCCGCCGGAGCCGGGAAGGCCCCCACCACCGCCTCGGGAGGACCGCGATGCGCGATCGAAGCGACACCAGACCCCGCAGAACCCTCGGACGGCTCTGCCCTGCCGTCCCCACCGCCGCACTGCTGCTCGCCGTGGGCACGGCGACGGCGACCGCCGCCCCCGTGCCCACGGCGCCCCCCGCCCCCGCCGCATCCGTCTCCGACGGCCCCGCGACTGCGTCTCGGCAGGCACAGCAGGCACAGCAGGCACAGCTCCCCGCGGCCCCCTCACCGGGCGCGCCGCTGCTCGCCGCCAAGCGCCTGAACATCACCATGCAGGCCCAGGAGAAGACTAACTGGTGCTGGGCGGCGGGCGGCAACACCATCGCCGCCTGGTTCGGCAGGAACTACAGCCAGAACCAGTTCTGCAACGCCGCCTTCGGCCGCAACCAGAGCACCACCTGCCCCAACAACCAGGCCACCCTCGGCAACGTCCAGAACGGCCTCGACTGGGCGGGCATCAACCCCGGCTCCTACGTGACCGGGTGGCTGCGCTACCCCACCGTCCAGACGGAGATATCCGCCGACCGTCCGATCGAGACCCGCATCCAGTGGTCGAGCGGCGGCGGCCACATGCACGTCATCTACGGCTACGACACGGCGAGCAGCTGGGTCTACTGGGGTGACCCGTGGAAGAGCAGCAGCCGTTACAACTGGGCTTCGCACGACTGGTACGTGAACAACAACGAGTTCTCCTGGACCCACTCGCTCTACAAGATCGGGGCGTGACGCCATGGCCTTGCGCATGATGACCGGGCCCGCCGGAACAGCGGCCGTCGTGGCCGTCGCCGCCTCCGTCCTCGGCCTCGCCGGCCAGGCCGGTGCCGCGGAGAACCCCGTCGCCCCCGCCGAGCGGGCCGCCGCCCGCGCGGCGGCGACCGCCCCCGCCACCCTCGACACGCTGTCCCGCTTCTTCGCCCGCGACGGCGCCGTCACCCGCGCCGCCGCCGCACCACGCGTGCAGGGGACGACGGTCCCGGTGCGCACGCTGTCCGCCGAGTTCGTCGCGGGCAGGCCGGGCGCCCCGGTCTCCCGCCTCGACTTCCTGGCGACCACCGCGGTCTCCGCGGACGGGCAGAAGGCCTCGCTGTGGCTGACGCCCCGGGCGGGCACCTGGAAGGTCGTCAACATCGCCACCGGCGACGACGAGACCCGCTACGCCGCGGACGGCGCCCGCAAACTGCCCGGCGGCACCGTCTTCCGCGAGCCGCAGACCGACGCCTGGTACGTGCACGACGGTGCACGGGTGCTGCCGCTGGACGACGACGCGGCCCGCGCGGTCGGGGCCGGGGGCACCAGCCTGACCGTGTACCGCGACCGGGTCCACCAGGCCTACGGCGACAAGCTCCCCGGCAGCGCCTACGCCACGCAGGGCAAGGCGGGCGGCTACGGCGCCGGCTCCACCGCGCCCACGGCGGAGGGACCGCCCACGGCTGCCGGACCGCCCACGGCCGCCGGGGGGAGCGTCCCGGTGGCCCCGCTCGCGGCCGGCGGGGCGGCCGCGCTGCTCGCCGCCGCGGGACTGACCGTCGTACGCCTGCGCCGCCGCCCGCGGACGTGACGGTGGTACGCGTGCCGTCCGCCGGCCGCCGTCCGTACCGCACCACCAGGTGAACAGGTCGGGGCGCTCCACCCGGGGCGCCCCGACTGTCGGTGCCCGCAAGTAGGCTGTTCGACATGGCAGATCCTTCCAGCTACCGGCCCCGGCCGGGCCAGATCCCCGAGTCGCCGGGGGTCTACAAGTTCCGCGACGAGCACCGCCGGGTGATCTACGTCGGGAAGGCGAAGAGCCTGCGCCCGCGCCTGTCGTCCTACTTCCAGGACCTGGCAGGCCTGCACCCGCGGACGCGCACGATGGTCACCACCGCCGCGTCCGTCGAGTGGACCGTGGTCTCCACGGAGGTCGAGGCGCTACAGCTGGAGTACTCCTGGATCAAGGAGTTCGACCCCAGGTTCAACGTCAAGTACCGCGACGACAAGAGCTATCCCTCCCTCGCGGTGACCATGAACGAGGAGTTCCCCCGCGTGCAGGTGATGCGCGGCCCCAAGAAGAAGGGCGTGCGCTACTTCGGCCCTTACGGCCACGCCTGGGCGATCCGCGAGACCGTCGACCTGATGCTGCGCGTCTTTCCGGTACGCACCTGCTCCGCCGGGGTGTTCAAGCGCTCCGCCCAGATCGGCCGCCCCTGCCTGCTCGGTTACATCGGCAAGTGCGCCGCCCCGTGTGTGGGCCGCGTCACTCCCGAGGAGCACCGCGAACTGGCCGAGGACTTCTGCGACTTCATGGCCGGCCGCACCGGGACGTACCTCAAGCGCATCGAGCAGCAGATGGTGATCGCCGCCGAGGACATGGAGTACGAGAAGGCCGCCCGCCTCCGCGACGACATAGGGGCCCTCAAGCGGGCGCTGGAGAAGAACGCGATCGTCTTCAACGACGCCACCGACGCCGACCTCGTCGCCCTCGCCGAGGACGAGCTGGAGGCCGCCGTGCAGATCTTCCACGTCCGCGGCGGGCGCGTGCGCGGCCAGCGCGGCTGGGTCACCGACAAGGTGGAGAACGTCGACACGCAGGGCCTCGTCGAGCACGCCCTCCAGCAGCTGTACGGCGAGGAGAAGGGCGACGCGGTGCCCAAGGAGGTCCTCGTCCCGGCGCTCCCGGACGACACCGCGGCCGTCAACCAGTGGCTGTCCGACAAGCGCGGCTCGCGGGTGTCGCTGCGCATCCCGCAGCGCGGCGACAAGAAGGACCTGATGGCGACGGTCCAGCGCAACGCCCAGCAGGCCCTCGTGCTGCACAAGACCAAGCGCGCCTCCGACCTCACCACCCGCTCCCGCGCGCTGGAGGAGATCGCGGAGGCGCTCGGCCTGGACGGCGCCCCGCTGCGCATCGAGTGCTTCGACATCTCGCACCTCCAGGGCGACGACGTCGTGGCGTCCATGGTCGTCTTCGAGGACGGACTCTCCCGCAGGAGCGAGTACCGGCGCTTCGAGATCAAGACCTTCGAGGGCCAGGACGACGTCCGCTCGATGCACGAGGTGATCACCCGCCGCTTCCGGCGCTATCTGGCGGCCAAGGAGAAGGCCGGGGACTGGGTGGGCGGCGAGGTGCCCGAGCAGGAGGCGGACGAGGACGGCAGGCCCAAGCGCTTCGCGTACCCGCCCCAGCTCCTGGTGGTCGACGGCGGCCAGCCGCAGGTCGCGGCCGCCAAGCGGGCCCTCGACGAGCTGGGGATCTACGACGTCGCCGTCTGCGGGCTCGCCAAGCGCCTCGAAGAGGTCTGGCTGCCCGACGACGACGATCCGGTGGTGCTGCCCCGCAGCAGCGAGGGCCTCTACCTCCTCCAGCGGGTGCGCGACGAGGCCCACCGCTTCGCCATCACCTATCAGCGCAGCAAACGGGCCAAGCGGTTCCGCGCCGGACCGCTCGACGAGGTGCCCGGCCTGGGCGACAGCCGCAAGCAGGCCCTGCTCAAACACTTCGGTTCGGTGAAAAAGCTGCGGTCCGCCACAATTGACCAGATCTGTGAGGTTCCGGGGATAGGCCGCAAGACGGCCGAGACCGTCGCGGCGGCCCTCGCAGCGGCGGCCCCGGCCGCACCCGCCGTGAACACGGCGACAGGAGAGATCATTGAGGACGACGAGGACACCGCACCCGCGGCGCCCCCGTCGGAGAACGGGGGAACGACACATGACGCAGCAGCACACCCGGCAGGACCCAGAACCTGCCCCGGGCCGTGACCAGGCCGCAGGCCGGCCCCTGGACACCCCCCACGACCGAGAGCGAGACGGAGCACACGTGAGTACGGGCACCACGCGGGAAGCCCCCGAGGCGGCCGAGACGCCCATCCCCGAGCTGGTCATCATCTCCGGCATGTCCGGAGCCGGCCGCAGCACCGCCGCGAAGTGCCTGGAGGACCTCGGCTGGTTCGTCGTCGACAACCTGCCGCCCGCGCTGATCCCCACCATGGTGGAGCTCGGCGCCCGCTCCCAGGGCAACGTGGCCCGCATCGCCGTCGTCGTCGACGTCCGCGGCCGCCGCTTCTTCGACAACCTCCGCGAGTCCCTCGCCGACCTCGACGCCAAGGGCGTCACCCGGCGGGTGGTCTTCCTGGAATCCTCCGACGACGCCCTGGTGCGCCGCTTCGAGTCGGTCCGCCGCCCGCACCCCCTCCAGGGCGACGGCCGGATCACCGACGGCATCGCCGCCGAGCGGGACCTGCTGCGCGAGCTGCGCGGCGACGCCGACCTGGTGATCGACACCTCCAGCCTCAACGTCCACGAACTGCGCGCCAAGATGGACGCCCAGTTCGCCGGCGACGAGGAGCCGGAGCTGCGGGCCACGGTCATGTCGTTCGGCTACAAGTACGGCCTGCCGGTCGACGCCGACCTGGTGGTCGACTGCCGGTTCCTGCCGAACCCGCACTGGGTCCCCGAGCTGCGCCCCTTCACCGGACTCAACGAAGAGGTGTCCGGTTACGTCTTCAACCAGCCGGGCGCCAAGGAGTTCCTCGACCGCTACACCGAGCTGCTCCAGCTGATCGCCACCGGCTACCGCCGCGAGGGCAAGCGCTACGTCACCATCGCGGTGGGCTGCACCGGCGGCAAGCACCGCTCCGTCGCCATGTCGGAGAAGCTCGCCGCCCGCCTCGCGTCCGAGGGCGTGGAGACCGTCGTCGTCCACCGGGACATGGGGCGCGAGTGACCAACCGCACCGTCCGGCTCCGCCGCCTGCGCCGTACCCCGGCGTCCGGCGGCCAGCCGGCTCCGCGCGCCGCACGCGGCGGCAGACGCGGCGCCACCCCCAAGGTCGTCGCCCTCGGCGGCGGCAGGGGCCTGTCCGCCTCGCTCGCCGCCCTGCGGCGCATCACCGGCGACCTCACCGCGGTCGTCACCGTCGCCGACGACGGAGGCTCCAGCGGCAGGCTCCGGGAGGAGCTGGGCGTCCTGCCGCCAGGCGACCTGCGCAAGGCGCTGGCCGCCCTGTGCGGCGACGACGACTGGGGCCAGACCTGGTCCCGCGTCATCCAGCACCGCTTCCAGTCCAAGGGCGACCTGCACGAGCACGCGGTCGGCAATCTGCTGATCGTCGCCCTGTGGGAGCAGCTCGGCGACCACGTCCAGGCCCTGGACCTGGTCGGCAAGCTCCTCGGGGCGCACGGCCGGGTGCTGCCCATGTCGGCCGTTCCGCTGGAGCTCCAGGCGCTCGTGCGCGGCCACGACCCGGAGCTTCCGGACGCCGTGAGCACGGTGCGGGGGCAGGCGACGGTCGCGCTGACCCCCGGTGAGGTCCAGTCGGTGCATGTCGTACCGCACGATCCGCCCGCGGTTCCGGAGGCGGTGGCGGCGGTTCTTGACGCCGACTGGGTGGTTCTTGGACCCGGTTCCTGGTTCTCCTCGGTGATCCCCCACCTGTTGGTCCCGGAACTGCTTGATGCCCTGGTGGAGACCAAGGCGAGGCGGATTCTGTCCCTCAATCTGGCGCCCCAGCCGGGCGAAACCGAGGGCTTTTCCCCGCAACGTCATTTGGAGGTTTTGGCCCGACACGCCCCTAAACTCGCCCTCGACGTGGTGCTGGCCGACCAGGCCGCCGTGCCCGACCTTCCCTCACTCGCCGATGCCGCAAAACGGTTCGGCGCGACGGTCGAGCTGGCGCCGGTGGCCCGGCCCGACGGAGCCCCCAAGCACGACCCGGAGCTCCTGGCAGCCGCGTACGACCGTATTTTTCGGATGCATGGAAGGATCGGCCCATGGCGATGACGGCAGCGGTGAAGGACGAAGTCTCCCGGCTCCCCGTCACCCGGACCTGCTGCAGAAAGGCAGAGGTCTCGGCGATCCTCCGGTTCGCGGGCGGGCTGCACCTGGTCAGCGGCCGCATCGTGATCGAGGCGGAGCTGGACACCAGCTATGCGGCGCGCAGGCTCAAGAAGGACATCCTGGAGATCTTCGGGCACAGCTCGGAGCTCGTGGTGATGGCTCCCAGCGGTCTTCGCAGGGGCTCGCGCTACCTCGTTCGGGTGGTGGCGGGCGGCGATCAGCTGGCGCGCCAGACCGGCCTCGTGGACGGCCGCGGCCGTCCCATCCGGGGACTTCCCCCGCAGGTGGTCTCGGGGGCCACCTGTGACGCCGAGGCGGCCTGGCGCGGGGCCTTCCTCGCGCACGGCTCCCTCACCGAACCCGGCAGGTCCTCCTCGCTGGAGGTCACCTGCCCCGGCCCCGAGGCGGCCCTCGCGCTGGTCGGCGCGGCCCGCCGGCTCTCCATCGGCGCCAAGGCGCGCGAGGTGCGCGGCGTGGACCGGGTCGTCGTACGGGACGGCGACGCGATCGGCGCCCTGCTGACCCGGCTCGGCGCGCACGAGTCGGTTCTGGCCTGGGAGGAGCGGCGGATGCGCCGCGAGGTCCGTGCCACCGCCAACCGGCTCGCCAACTTCGACGACGCCAACCTGCGCCGCAGCGCCCGCGCCGCGGTCGCCGCCGGGGCCCGGGTGCAGCGCGCGCTGGAGATCCTCGGCGAGGAGGTGCCCGAGCACCTCGCCGCGGCGGGACGGCTGCGCATGGAGCACAAGCAGGCCTCCCTGGAGGAGCTGGGCGCGCTTGCGGACCCGCCGCTGACCAAGGACGCGGTCGCGGGCCGCATCCGCCGCCTCCTCGCGATGGCGGACAAGCGGGCCCAGGACCTCGGCATCCCCGGTACGGAGTGCAACCTGACCGAGGACATGACCGAGGAGATCGAGGAGGAGATGGCCAAGGGGCTCGCCAACGGACTGGCGGGCGGCCTGGCGGGCGGAATGTCCGGCGGCATGGCCGGCGGGCTGTCCGGTGGCATGACCGGCGGGATGCCGGGCGGCCTCTCCGGCGGCATGGCGAGCGGCATGGCCGGAAGCCTCTGATCCGCGGCGCCGCACCGTCGCGGAGTTCCTGACTCCGTTTCAACTCGCTGTCCCTGGCGCCAAGTTGTGTGCCAGGGGCAGCTTTTCTGTGTGCCTGATGTGCTCTTGACGTGACCATGAATGGTCATGATTCTGGCGTCTGTCCACTCACGTGGCAGACAACAGCAAGGGGGGCACATGAGACGCCGAGCGAGATCGATACTCGCCGCTTCTTCACTGCTGATAGCCGGGGTCGCGGCAGTGCCCGCGGCGCAGGCGCAGCCCGCGGGGAACGCCGCGGGGGGCGGCGACAGCATCTCGGTGTGGAACGCCGAGGTCACCCAGGACCAGGTGCCGCTGCTGCTCAAGGCAGGCACCGACGCCCACGAGCTGAGCGAGCGGGTCCCGGCCAAGGGCACCGCGACCGTCGAGCTGATCCTCACCCGGAAGCAGGCCGGCGAACTCCGCGGCCAGGGCGTCGACATCAGCGAGCACAAGGTCGCCGCGAACGCCAGGGCCGCGGCCCCCGGCGACGGCGTGTTCCGTCCGTACAGCGGCAAGGGCGGCCTCCAGGAGGAGCTGCTGGCCACCGCGCAGAAGTACCCGGGCCTCACCAAGCTCGTGAGCATCGGCAAGACCGTGCAGGGCAAGGACATCCTGGCCCTCAAGCTGACGAAGAACGCCAGGGGTACCGGCGACGGCGCCAAGCCCTCGACGCTCTACATGGCCAACCAGCACGCACGTGAGTGGATCACCCCGGAGATGAACCGGCGGCTGCTGCACCACTACCTCGACAACTACGGCAAGGACCGGCGGATCACCAAGCTGGTCGACAGCAGCGAGCTGTGGTTCGTGCTCTCCGCCAACCCGGACGGCTACGACTACACGCACAGCAGCAGCGACGTCAACGTCCGGCTGTGGCGCAAGAACCTCCGCGACACCAACGCCAACGGCACCGTCGAGTCCGGCGACGGCATCGACCTCAACCGCAACTTCGCCTACAAGTGGGGTTACGACAACGAGGGTTCGTCGCCCGACCCGGCCGACGAGACCTTCCGCGGCCCGACGCCGAACTCCGAGCCCGAGACCAAGGCGATCGACGCGTTCCAAAAGCGCATCGGCTTCAAGTACGCGATCAACTACCACTCGGCCGCCGAGCTGCTCCTCTACGGCATCGGCTGGCAGGTCGCCACCTCCAGCCCCGACGACGTGGCCCTGAAGGCCCTCGCGGGCACCCCGGAGAACTCGGCGGTCCCGGGCTACCACCCGCAGGTCTCCTCGGAGCTCTACACCACCAACGGTGAGGCCGACGGCCACGCGGGCAACGTCAACGGCATCAAGATGTTCACGCCGGAGATGACCACCTGCCAGACGGCGTCCAACATCGACCCGAACGACCGCTGGGAGGCCCGCGACTGCCGGTCCGGCTTCAACTTCCCCGACGACGAGAAGCTGATCCAGCAGGAGTTCGCGAAGAACGTCCCCTTCGCGCTCGCGGTCGCCGAGACGTCCCTGACCCCGGACCGGCCGGTCTCGCCGGTCGGCATCGACGCCCCGGACTTCACGCCGGACCCGTTCACCTCCTCGTACGCCCGTGACAAGGACCAGGAAGTCAACGTCACGGTCCGCAAGTCGGTGCGCGACAAGGAGCTCAGGTACCGCGTCAACGGCGGCAAGGTCCACGACCAGGCGCTGAAGCCCTGGAACGGCGGCCTGCGCTACGGCGACGAGGACAACACCTACTTCGACGACTACCGCGCCAAGGTGCAGGACGGGAAGCCCGGCGACAAGGTCGAGGTCTGGTTCACCGGCGTCACCCGCGAGGGCAGGGCGACCTCCAGCGAGCACTTCACCTACACGCTCGCCGAGCGCCCCCGGGCCGCGCACCTGGTGGTCGCCGAGGAGGGCGCACCCGCGACGCAGGTCCAGAAGTACGTGGACGCGCTGCGGGCCAACGGCCGCTCCGCCGCCGTCTGGGACGTCGCCACCCAGGGCGCCCCGCACCCGCTGGGCGTCCTCGGACACTTCGACTCGGTGGTGCATTACACCGGTGACACGGTGCCCGGCGGCCCCACCCAGCTCGCGCTGCGCTCGTACCTCAACGAGGGCGGCAAGCTGGTCGAGGCCGGGGAGAAGGCGGGCGGCAACGCCAGGCTCGGCCCGGCCGCGACCGACGACTTCAGCCAGTACTACCTGGGCGCGTACGGCCGGGTGAACAGCCCCGGCGCCACCGGTCTCGCAGGGGCGGGCGGCCTGGCGGGGATCACCACCCCGCTGACCGGCGCACCCGGCAACCCGCTCGACACCGCGGGCTCCTACGAGGTCACCTCGGACGTGCTCCCGCCGGCCGCGTTCCCGCAGTTCAAGAGCGCCCAGGCGGGCCGCTACACCGGCATCAACAACCCGTACGCCCCGTTCGACGGCCAGGGCATGGCCTCGGCCGTCAGCACCAACGGCAACTGGAAGCGGCTGACCCGCACCGTGGACCTCACGGGCGTCACCGCGGCCGACCGGCCGGCCCTCAGGATGGCGCTGAACTGGGACACCGAGCCCGGCTACGACCACGCCCTCCTGGAGGCGCACACCGCGGGCGCCGAGGACTGGACCACGCTCCCCGAGGCGGGCGGCCAGACCTCCGCCACCGTGCCCGCCGAGTGCGAGGCAGGGTTCTTCCTCCAGGCGCACCCGTTCCTCGGTCACTACCTCACCCAGGGCGCGGCCTGCACGGCCTCCGGAACCAGCGGTGCGTGGAACAGCTTCACCGGATCCTCCTCCGGCTGGAAGCAGGTCTCCTTCGACCTGAGCGCCTACGCGGGCAAGAAGGTCGAGCTGTCGCTGTCGTACGTCACCGACCCGAGCAGCCTGGGCCGCGGTGTCTTCGCCGACAACGCCCGGGTCAGCGTCGGCGGCGCGGACCAGGCCGTCGACGGCTTCGAGACCTCCCTGGGCGCCTGGGCCGCCGCCGCACCGCCGGCCGGCAGCCCGCCGGCCACCGCGCCGTGGGCCCGTACCGGCGAGCTGTTCCAGACGTACGCGGGCGTCACCACGCGTGACACCGCGCTCCTCGGCTTCGGCCTGGAGCACGTCCCGGACGCCGGGCAGCGCGCCAAGCTGCTGGAGAAGGCCCTGCGGAGCATCAAGGGCTGACCCCGCACAACAGCGTCGTCACCGCGAGTAGTCAGGGCGAAGGTCCCGGCGGCCCGTACTCCCCGCTTCATTACTGGGGAGTACGGGCCGCCGATCCACGTACGGCCCTGTTCCGGGCCCACTCGATGCGGCGGCTCGGTCTACGGAGAGGTAGGGTCGGAGTCGGTCGGGGACATCCCATTCAAGCTCGCCGTGGCGTCGAAACCTCGGCGTACCAACGAGGAGATCGGTTCGTGACGATCCGCGTAGGCATCAACGGCTTCGGCCGCATCGGGCGCAACTACTTCCGGGCGCTGCTGGAGCAGGGTGCGGACATCGAGATCGTGGCTGTCAACGACCTGGGTGACACCGCGACCACCGCGCACCTTCTGAAGTACGACACCATCCTGGGCCGCCTCAAGGCCGAGGTGTCGCACACCGAGGACACCATCACCGTCGACGGTCACACCATCAAGGTGCTGTCCGAGCGCAACCCCGCCGACATCCCGTGGGGCACGCTGGGCGTCGACATCGTGATCGAGTCCACCGGCATCTTCACCAAGAAGGCCGACGCCGAGAAGCACATCGCCGGCGGCGCGAAGAAGGTCCTCATCTCGGCTCCGGCCAAGGACGAGGACATCACCATCGTGATGGGCGTCAACCAGGACAAGTACGACGCCGCCAACCACCACGTCATCTCCAACGCCTCCTGCACCACCAACTGCGTGGCGCCGATGGCCAAGGTTCTCGACGAGAACTTCGGCCTGGTCAAGGGCCTGATGACGACGGTGCACGCGTACACCAACGACCAGCGCATCCTGGACTTCCCGCACTCGGACCTGCGTCGTGCCCGCGCCGCCGCCGAGAACATCATCCCGACCACGACGGGTGCCGCCAAGGCCACCGCCCTGGTCCTCCCGCAGCTCAAGGGCAAGCTCGACGGCATGGCCATCCGCGTGCCCGTCCCGACCGGTTCGGTCACCGACCTGGTCGTCGAGCTCGGCCGTGAGGTCACCAAGGACGAGGTCAACGCCGCGTTCAAGAAGGCCGCCGTGGACGGCGACCTGAAGGGCTACCTCACCTACACCGAGGACCCGATCGTGTCCTCCGACATCGTCGGCGACCCGTCGTCCTGCACCTTCGACTCCTCCCTGACCATGGTCCAGGAGGACAAGACGGTGAAGATCCTCGGCTGGTACGACAACGAGTGGGGCTACTCGAACCGCCTGGTCGACCTGACCGTCTTCGTCGGCGGCCAGCTCTGATCCAGCAGTACTGAGAGCATCAAGATGTGAGCTACAGGGCTCGGGCAGCGCAACGCGGCGCTGTGCGAGCCCTGTGGCCTGTCCAGCCCTCCTGAGGAGCCGTAACTCATGAAGACGATTGACGAACTCATCGCCGATGGCGTAGCGGGCAAGCGGGTCTTTGTCCGTGCCGACCTCAACGTGCCGCTCGACGGCTCGAAGATCACCGACGACGGCCGCATCCGCGCCGTCGAGCCGACGGTCCGCAAGCTCGCCGCCGTCGGCGCGCGCGTGATCGTCGCCTCGCACCTGGGCCGTCCCAAGGGCGCCCCCGACCCCGCCTTCTCGCTCGGACCGGCCGCCGCCCGCCTCGGTGAACTGCTCGGCGCCGACGTGGCGTTCGCGACCGACACGGTCGGCGAGTCCGCCCGCGCGACCGTGGACGCGCTCGCCGACGGCCAGGTCGCGGTGATCGAGAACCTGCGCTTCAACGCCGGTGAGACCGCCAAGGACGATGCCGAACGCGGCGCCTTCGCGGACGAGCTCGCCTCGCTCGCCGACCTGTACGTGGGCGACGGCTTCGGCGCCGTGCACCGCAAGCACGCCTCGGTCTTCGACCTCCCGGCCCGCCTGCCGCACGCCGCCGGCGACCTCATCGCCACCGAGGTCGGCGTCCTCAAGAAGCTCACCGACCACGTGGAGCGCCCGTACGTCGTCGTCCTCGGCGGCGCCAAGGTCTCCGACAAGCTCGGCGTGATCGACCACCTCCTGGAGAAGGCCGACAAGATCCTCGTCGGCGGCGGCATGGCGTACACCTTCCTCAAGGCCCAGGGCCACGAGGTCGGCATCTCGCTGCTGCAGGAGGACCAGATCCCGGTCGTCCTGGAGTACCTGGAGCGCGCCGGGAAGAAGGGCGTCGAGTTCGTGCTGCCGGTCGACGTCCTGGTCTCGTCGGAGTTCCCCGACCTCAAGAAGAAGACCCCGGCCAACCCGGCCACCGTCGCCGCCGACGCCATCCCGGCCGACCAGGAGGGCCTGGACATCGGCCCGAAGACCCGCGAGCTGTACGCGTCGAAGCTCGCCGACGCGGCCACGGTCTTCTGGAACGGACCCATGGGTGTCTTCGAGCACCCCGACTACGCGGGCGGCACCGCAGCCGTGGCGCAGGGGCTGCTGGACAGCGACGCCTTCACTGTCGTCGGCGGTGGCGACTCGGCCGCCGCGGTCCGCATCCTGGGCTTCGACGAGAACGCCTTCGGCCACATCTCGACCGGCGGCGGCGCCAGCCTCGAATACCTGGAAGGCAAGACCCTTCCCGGCCTTGCCGCACTGGAGGACTGATCCTTACATGAGTACCACCCGCACCCCGCTGATGGCGGGCAACTGGAAGATGAACCTCAACCACCTTGAGGCCATCACCCACGTACAGAAGCTCGCCTTCGCACTGTCGGAGAAGGACTTCGACGCGGTCGAGGTCGCCGTCCTGCCGCCCTTCACCGACCTGCGCTCCGTGCAGACCCTGGTGGACGGCGACAAGCTGCAGATCAAGTACGGCGCCCAGGACATCTCGGCGCACGACTCCGGCGCGTACACCGGTGAGATCTCCGGCGCCATGCTCGCCAAGTTCAAGTGTGCGTACGTGGCGATCGGGCACTCCGAGCGCCGCCAGTACCACAACGAGACCGACGAGCTCGTCAACGCCAAGGTGAAGGCCGCGTACAAGCACGGCCTGACGCCGATCATGTGCGTCGGTGAGGGTCTCGACATCCGCAAGGCCGGCAACCAGGTCGAGTACACGCTCGCCCAGGTCGACGGCGGCCTGAAGGACGTCCCGGCCGAGCAGGCCGAGTCGATCGTCATCGCGTACGAGCCGGTGTGGGCCATCGGCACCGGCGAGGTCGCCACCCCCGAGGACGCGCAGGAGGTCTGCGGCGCGATCCGCGGCCGGCTCGCCGAGCTGTACTCGCAGGAGCTGGCCGACAAGGTGCGCATCCAGTACGGCGGTTCGGTGAAGTCCGGCAACGTCGCCGCGATCATGGCGAAGCCGGACGTGGACGGCGCGCTGATCGGCGGCGCGGCGCTGGACGCCGACGAGTTCGTCAAGATCGTGCGGTTCCGCGACCAGTAGTCGTCAGCAGTACCGGCAGTACTACCGGCGGTGAGTAGGCCTCGGGGCCGATCCGTCGTACTCTGACGGGGCCGGTGGCCAGCCACCGGCCCCGTCGTTTTTCTAGATCCGAGGAAAGTGGTCCAGCCGTGGTTATGGGGTTCTCGATCGCCCTGATCGTATTCAGCCTGCTGCTGATGCTGCTGGTTCTGATGCACAAGGGGAAGGGCGGCGGCCTTTCCGACATGTTCGGCGGCGGCATGCAGTCGTCCGTCGGAGGGTCCTCGGTCGCCGAGCGCAACCTCGACCGGATCACCGTCGTCGTCGGACTGATCTGGTTCGCGTTGATTGTGGTGCTCGCCCTGCTGATGAAGCTGAAGGGCTGACTCGCCGCACCGACGGTGCGACGCGCGGGACCCGGCCTATCATGGGCGGGTGTCCCGGCGTCGGGGTGTAACTCCCGTCACTGGACGCGCGTTGGGCCTTACCGACACTGGGCGCCTGCCGCGGAGCCGCTCGACGAAGCTTCGCCGCACCATCACGCAGGGAGTTACGACCGTGGCAAGTGGCAACGCGATCCGGGGAAGCCGGGTCGGAGCGGGGCCGATGGGTGAGGCAGAGCGCGGCGAGTCCGCGCCCCGTCTGCGCATCTCCTTCTGGTGCTCCAACGGGCACGAGACACAGCCGAGCTTCGCCAGCGACGCGCAGGTCCCGGACACCTGGGACTGCCCGCGCTGCGGATTCCCGGCCGGACAAGACCGGGACGACCCGCCTGCGCCGCCGCGCACCGAACCGTACAAGACGCATCTCGCGTACGTACGGGAGCGGCGCAGCGACGCGGACGGCGAGGCGATCCTCGCCGAGGCACTCGCGAAACTGCGCGGCGAAATCTAGGAACCACCGTGCGGCCGGAGACCGGAAGGTGTCCGGCCGTCGCCTTGCGCCTTGCGTGACCGCCCGCCCGGCGGATGCTGTGCTGATGGCTTTCCCGCTGGTCAGGGCGATTGTCAGTGGCCGCGTCTACTGTTCTCGCACGGTCTGAACAGCGGGACGGGCGGGGGCGGTTGTGGCGGCGGTACAGGCGATGGAGCGCGCGGGGCCCACCTGGCGCGGGGGGTTCGGGCGGCTGTGGTCGGCCGCTGTCGTCTCCAAGTTCGGCGACTCGCTGCGCGGGGCCGCGATGCCGCTGCTCGCCGCCTCCCTCACCCGTGACCCCCTGCTGGTCTCCTTGGTGACCGCGTGCGGGTTCCTGCCCTGGCTGCTGTTCGGGCTGATCGGCGGCGCGGTCGCGGACCGGGTGGACCAGCGGCGGGCGATGTGGACGGTCGACCTGCTGCGGGGCGCGCTGATGGCCGCGTTCGCGGTGGCAGTGGCGCTGGGACACGCCTCGATCGCCCTGCTCGTCGTGGTGGCGTTCGCCCTCACCACCCTGCAGACCCTCTTCGACAACGCGGCCACCGCGCTGCTGCCCCAGCTGGTCCCCGCCACGGCGCTCGGCACGGCCAACGCCCGGCTGATGACCGGGCAGATGATCGCGGGCACCTTCCTGGCCGCCCCGCTGGTCCCGCTGCTGCTGCTCCCCGGCCCCGCCGTGCCGTTCGCGGCCGACGCGCTCACCTACGTCCTGGCGGCGGCGCTGATCGCCTCCCTGCGCACCGCCGCTCCCCGCCGGACACCGAGGGCGGCCGGCGCGACCCTGCGCGGCGACATCAAGGAGGGGCTCTCGACGCTGTGGGCCGACCGTCCGCTGCGCGGGCTGTGCCTCTCGGCCGCACTGTGCAACGTGGGGGTCGGCGCACTCATCGCGATGCTGGTGCTGCACATCACCGGCTGGCTGCACGGAGGCCGCACGGGATACGTCGTGGCCCTCACCGCTTACGGGGCGGGCAGTGTGGTCGGCGGGCTGGTCTCGGGACGGCTGGCCCGCGCCCTGGGGCGCATACGCTGCGTGTTTCTCGCCGGGATCGTGCAGTGCGGCTGCCTGCTGGCGATGGGGCTGGTGCGGGAGCTCTGGGTGAGCGTGGCGGCCCTCGCCGTGTTCGGCCTGATGGGCCTGGTGTGGAACGCCAACGAGGTGACCCTGATGCAGGAGCGCGCCCCGGCGGGGATGCTGGGCAGGATCAGCGCGGCGTCCCGGACCCTGGGCAGCGCGGGAGCCCCGCTCGGCGCGCTGCTGGGCGGTCTGGTGGCGTCGGCCTGGGGGCTGAACGCCCCGATGCTGCTGGCCGCCGGACTGTTCGTCCTGTCTGTCGCCGCACTCGCACCTCTGATCAATTAAGTTGGGGAAGCAGCGGGGGATGCACGCGGATACGAGTAGAAGAGGGCTGATGTCCGAGATGAACGCAGTGGACCCGAAGAGCGGCGCGCAGGGCACCGGCGGGCGCACCAGGCTGAACCAGCTGCCCGAGTGGGCCGCCCTGGGCAAGCACCGGGAGCAGCTGGGCGACACCCACCTGCGCGACCTGTTCGACGCCGATCCGGCGCGCGGCACCGGCTACACCCTCCAGGCCGGCGACCTGTACCTCGACTACTCCAAGCACCTGGTCACCGACGAGACACTGGGGCTGCTGCGCGAACTGGCCAAGGCCACCGGGGTGGCCGAGCTGCGCGACGCCATGTTCCGCGGCGAGAAGATCAACACCACCGAGGATCGGGCCGTCCTGCACACCGCGCTGCGCGCGCCCCGCACAGCGGTGATCGAGGTCGACGGCGAGAACGTGGTCCCGGCCGTGCACGACGTCCTGGACAAGATGGCCGCCTTCTCCGACAAGGTCAGGTCGGGGGAGTGGACCGGGCACACCGGCAAGCGCATCAGGACCGTCGTCAACATCGGCATCGGCGGCTCCGACCTCGGTCCTGCCATGGCCTACGAGGTGCTGCGCTCCTTCAGCGACCGCGAGCTGACCTTCCGCTTCGTCTCCAACGTGGACGGCGCCGACCTGCACGAGGCGGTCCGCGACCTGGACCCCGCGGAGACCCTCTTCATCGTCGCCTCCAAGACGTTCACGACGATCGAGACCATCACCAACGCCACCTCCGCCCGCAACTGGCTGCTGACGAACCTGGGCGCCGACGCCTCCGCCGTCGCCAAGCACTTCGTGGCCCTGTCGACCAACGCCGAGAAGGTCGCCGACTTCGGCATCGACACGGCCAACATGTTCGAGTTCTGGGACTGGGTCGGCGGCCGCTACTCCTACGACTCGGCCATCGGCCTCTCGCTGATGATCGCCATCGGCCCGGAGAGGTTCCGCGAGATGCTCGACGGCTTCCACCGGGTCGACGAGCACTTCCGCACCGCCCCGGCCGAGGAGAACGTGCCGCTGCTGCTCGGTCTGCTCGGCGTCTGGTACGGCTCGTTCTTCGACGCCCAGGCGCACGCGGTCCTGCCGTACAGCCACTACCTCTCGAAGTTCACCGCCTACCTCCAGCAGCTCGACATGGAGTCCAACGGCAAGTCCGTGGACCGGGCGGGCAACCCGGTCGACTGGCAGACCGGACCCGTCGTCTGGGGCACCCCGGGCACCAACGGGCAGCACGCCTACTACCAGCTGCTGCACCAGGGCACCAAGATGATCCCGGCCGACTTCATCGGCTTCGCCCGCCCGGTCGCCGACCTCACCCCGGGTCTGGAGGCCCAGCACGACCTGCTGATGGCCAACTTCTTCGCCCAGACGCAGGCGCTGGCCTTCGGCAAGACGCCCGACGAGGTGCGCGCCGAGGGCGTGGCCGAGGAGCTGGTGCCGCACAAGACCTTCCGCGGAAACCACCCGACGACCACGATCCTCAGCGACGAGCTGTCGCCCTCGGTCCTGGGGCAGCTGATCGCGCTGTACGAGCACAAGGTGTTCGTCCAGGGCGCGATCTGGAACATCGACTCCTTCGACCAGTGGGGCGTCGAGCTCGGCAAGGTTCTCGCCAAGAAGATCGAGCCGGTGCTGACCGGGGGCGAGGACGGCGGGCAGCTCGACAGTTCGACCACCGCACTGGTGGACAAGTACCGTACGCTGCGGGGTCGTTGATCCCCGGGTGACGACCGAACAGGGGTGAAGGTGACGGGGACCGGCACGGGGGCGGTACGGCTCAGGCCGCCGAACAACATGCTCGACCGGCGGTCCGTCCGCTGGTGGCAGGTGCAGTGGCTGGTGCTGGTCGTGCCGCCGGTACTCGTCCTCGCGGTCCTGGGCGCCCTGATCGGGCCGGCCAGGTTCTGGCTGGTGCTGGCCGCGGTCGTCGTCGCGGTACCGGGGCTGCTCGTCTCGGTCCTGCTGCCGCTGTGGTGGTACCGGGTGCACCGGTGGGAGGTCACCGAGAACGCGGTCTACGTCCGTACCGGCTTCTTCTGGCAGGAGTGGCGGATCGCGCCGATGTCCCGCATCCAGACGGTGGACACCGTACGCGGCCCGCTCCAGCAGCTGTTCGGGCTGGCCACCGTCGTCGTCACCACCGCGTCGGCCAAGGGCGCGGTGAGCATCGAGGGCCTGGACCACGAGGTGGCGGCCGAGCTCGCCGAGCGGCTGACCCGGATCACCGGGGCGACGCCGGGGGACGCGACGTGAGCGAGCCGGACACCGTGCGCGGCGACGGTGACTGGCGGCAGCTTGACCGGCGCACGGTCGTCGTCGCCGCGCTGGTCATGGGCGGCATCGCGGTCAGCGGCGGGGTGCCGGCCTTCGTCGCCCTCGCCGTGCCGTTCGGGGCCTGGGCGGCGCTCGGCTGGGTGCTGGCCGGCGCCGTCGTCGTCATCGGCGGCAGCGCGGGCGCCGAGTACGTCAGGTGGCGGCGCACCCGGTACCGGATCGGCCCCGAGCGCGCCGAGCTGCACACCGGCCTGCTGCTGGTGAAGCGGCGCTCACTGGCCCGTGAGCGGATCCGCAGCGTCGACCTCACCGCCCACCCGCTGTTGCGGGTCTTCGGCCTGGTGAAGGTGCGGATCGGCACCGGTGAGCACAACGGCGGCGGCTCCGATTCCACCCTCGAACTGCAGCCGGTCACCCGGCAGGAGGCCGACCGGCTGCGCCGCGAACTCCTCGGCCGCGCCGCCACGACCGCCGGACGCACCCACACCGACGGCCGCCTCGCCACCCTCGACCCACGCTGGATCCGGTACGCACCGGTGTCCTTCACGGCCCCGCTGCTCGGCTTCGCGGCCGGCGGCGCCGTGATGCAGGGCAGCGAGTGGGTCGGCATGCAGATGGGGGTCATCAACTGGGTCGGTGACCTGTTCAGCGGGGTCGCGGTGGCCTGGATGGTGGTGACGCTCGCGGCGGCGCTGCTGGTCGCGGGAGTGGTCGGCGCGCTCGGGCTGTTCGTCGAGATGTGGTGGGGCTACCGGCTCGACCGGGAGCCGGGCGGCACGCTGCGGGTCCAGCGCGGGCTGTTCACCTCGCGGTCGATCTCCATCGAGGAGCGGCGGCTGCGGGGGGTGGAGGTCGTGGAGCCGCTGGGCGTGCGGCTGGTCGGCGCGGCCCGCGTCGACGCGGTGGCCACCGGCCTCGCGGAGGGCGAGTCCGACAAGCACACCGACCACAAGACCCTGATCCCGGCCGTCCCCAGGGCGCTCGCGGACTCGGTGGCGGCGCTGGTGCTGCGCGAGCCGGTGTCGCCGACGTCGGCGGCCCGGCTGGTGCCGCACCCGATCGCCGCACGGGGCCGACGGCTGCGCTGGTCGGTGGGGACGGTGCTCGGGGTGGTCCTGTTGCTGGTGGTGCTGGGGCTGTTGCTGACGGATGTACTGCTGTACGTGGCCGTGGCGTTCGCCGTGGTGATGCTGCCGGTGGCGGTGCTGCTGGCGGTCGACGCGTACCGCGCGCTGGGGCACGGGCTGACCGGGGAGTACCTGGTGATGAGGTCTGGCACGGTGAAGCGGGCCACGGTGGCGCTGCGGCGGGACGGGGTGATCGGCTTCACCGTGAAGCAGTCGGTCTTCCAGCGCAGGGCGGGACTGATCACGGTGGTGGCGACCACCGCGGCCGGGTCGGGGGCGTACTCGGTCTACGACGCGGGGACGGCGGAGGGGCTGCTCTTCGCGGAGGACGCGGTGGAGGGGTTGCTGGGGGAGTTCTTGGAGCGGGCTTAGGCGGCGCTTGTGCGGGTGACGTGCGGGTGCGGCGGTAAGCCCTGGGGCGGGTGCGGGTGACGTGCGGGTGCGGGTGCGTGTGACGTGCGGGTGCGTCGTGGCTGGTCGCGCAGTTCCCCGCGCCCCTAAATGCCTGCCCCCTAGCCCCTGAGCCCTCTTGGGCAGCGGGGCCGCCCCCCGGGGGCAGTGGGGTCTCCCCTGCTCGAACGGAGTTGAGAGCTTGGGGAAGGGTGGGCAAGGGGGCGGCCCCGCGCGGAGCGCTCCACCCCGCGCGGAGCGCCCGGCGCCCCCTGCACGCCGCTGCGGCCCGGTCGCGTGCCTCCGAAGAGGGACGCGACCGGGCCGCAGCACAGCACCAGGGTCAGGCCGACGCCGGCGGGTAGAGCGCCCGCGGCAGCTCCGAGGCCGCCGCCGCGTCCAGCAGCCACAGCGTGCGGCTGCGTCCGTACGCGCCCGAGGCCGGGGCCTGGACCTCACCCGGGCCGGAGAGGGCGAGCGCCGCCGCCTTCGCCTTGTCCTCGCCCGCCGCCAGCAGCCACACCTCGCGCGCCGCACGGATCGCCGGCAGCGTGAGCGAGACCCGCGTGGGCGGCGGCTTGGGGGCGCCGTGGACGCCCACCACCGACCGCTGTGTCTCGCGTACCGCCGGGTGACCCGGGAACAGCGACGCGACGTGCGTGTCCGGACCGACGCCGAGCATGAGGACGTCGAAGGTGGGGACCGGACCGTGGTCCTCGGGACCCGCCGCCGCTGCCAGCTCGGCCGCGTAGGCGGCGGCTGCCGAGTCCGCGTCCTCGTACCCCGCGTCCGAAGCCGGCATCGCGTGCACCCGGGCCGGGTCCAGCGGGACCGAGTCCAGCAGGGCCTCCTTTGCCTGGGTGTAGTTGCGCTCCGGGTCGTCGGCGGGGACGTAACGCTCGTCGCCCCACCACAGGTCGAGCCGCGACCAGTCGATCGCGTCCCTGGCCGACGAGGAGGCGAGCGCGGCCAGCAGGCCGTTGCCGTTACGGCCGCCGGTGAGGACCACCGAGGCCGTCCCGCGCGCGGCCTGCGCGTCCACGACCTTGGTGATGAGCCGGGCAGCCGCGGCCTGGGCCATCAGCTCCTTGTCCCGGTGCACCACCAACTGCGGTGCACCGCTCATCACTTGGACGCCGCCTTCTTCGCGGGGGCGGCCTTCTTCGTCGCGGGCGCAGCCTTCTTGTCCGCCGAAGCCGCAGCCGCGCTCCCGTCCGTACCGTCCGGACCGTCCGCCGGTTCCGCGGCGGACTTTGCCGCAGCCGACTTCGCCGCAGCCGACTTGCCCTCGCCGGTGGTGGAAGCCTCCGCCTCCGCCTTGTCCACGACAGCACCCAGCCGGTCCACGCCGAACTTCAGCGCGGACGCGTACGTGTCGTCGGGGTCGAGGCGGCGCAGCTCCTCCGCGATCAGCTCGGCCGTCTCGCGACGCTTCAGCGCGACCGCGCGGTCCGGCTGGCCGTTCATGCACAGCGTGGCCAGTGAGCCGTCGGCACGGTCCAGGACGATCGGGCCGTCCTTGGTCTCCATCCGTACGGCCGTCAGACCGGGCCCGGACGAGAGCGTGCGTCGTACGGGCACGTCCAGCCGGTCCGCCAGCCACATGGCGAGCAGCTCGCAGCTCGGGTTGAACTCCTCGCCCTCCACCTCCACCGAGGTGACCTGGGTGGGGAGCTGGTCGAGTGCGGCGGCGAGCATGGAACGCCAGGGGGTGATGCGGGCCCAGGAGAGGTCCGTGTCGCCCGGCGTGTAGTTCTCGCTGCGTGCGGTCAGCTCGTGTATCGGCTGCTCGGCGGCGTACGTGTCGGTCACCCGGCGCTGGCCGAGGGCGCCCAGCGGGTCCCGCGCCGGGTCCACCGGACCGTTCACCGGCCACCAGACCACCGTCGGGGCGTCCGGCAGCAGCAGCGGCAGGACGACCGACTGGGCGTGGTTGATGACCTCGCCGTAGAGCCGCAGGACGACGGTCTCACCGCTGCCCGCGGCAGCGCCCAGCCGTACCTCCGCGTCCAGGCGCGCCTTGGAGCGGTCGCGCGGCGAGCGCGAGAACCGCTTGATGACCACCAGGGTGCGCGACGGGTGCTCCAGGGAGGCGTCGTTGGCGGCCTTCAGCGCGTCGTACGCGTTCTCCTCGTCCGTCACGATGACGAGGGTCAGCACCATCCCCACGGCCGGCGCGCCGATGGCCCGCCGGCCCTGCACGAGCGCCTTGTTGACTTTGCTGGATGTGGTGTCCGTCAGGTCGATCTTCATGGCCGGCGCCAGCTCCGTCCGTCTCGTGCGAGCATTTCGTCCGCCTCGTCGGGGCCCCAGGTGCCGGACGCGTACTGCGCGGGCTTGCCGTGCGTGTCCCAGAACTCCTCGATCGGGTCGAGGATCCGCCATGACTGCTCGACCTCCTCCAACCTCGGGAAGAGGTTCGCGTCGCCCAGCAGGACGTCCAGGATGAGGCGTTCGTACGCCTCCGGGCTCGACTCGGTGAAGGACTCGCCGTACGCGAAGTCCATCGAGACGTCCCTGATCTCCATCGAGGTGCCGGGCACCTTGGAGCCGAACCGCACCGTCACGCCCTCGTCCGGCTGGACGCGGATGACGATCGCGTTCTGGCCGAGCTCCTCGGTGGCGGTGTGGTCGAAGGGGGAGTGCGGTGCGCGCTGGAAGACGACCGCGATCTCCGTGACCCGGCGGCCCAGGCGCTTGCCGGTACGCAGGTAGAAGGGGACGCCCGCCCAGCGGCGGTTGTCGATCTCCAGCTTGACCGCGGCGTAGGTGTCGGTCTTCGACTTGGGGTCGATACCGTCCTCCTGGAGGTAGCCGACGGCCTTCTCGCCGCCCTGCCACCCCGCCGCGTACTGCCCGCGCACGGTGTCCCGGCCCAGATCCTTGGGGATCTTGACCGCACCCAGCGCCTTGGACTTCTCCGCGACCAGCGCGTCCGCGTCGAAGGAGGCGGGCTCCTCCATCGCGGTGAGCGCGAGCAGCTGGAGGAGGTGGTTCTGGATGACGTCGCGGGCGGCGCCGATGCCGTCGTAGTACCCGGCCCGGCCGCCGATGCCGATGTCCTCGGCCATGGTGATCTGCACGTGGTCCACGTACGACCGGTTCCAGATCGGCTCGAACATCTGGTTGGCGAAACGCAGCGCCAGGATGTTCTGGACCGTCTCCTTCCCCAGGTAGTGGTCGATACGGAAGACCTCGTTCGGCGGGAAGACCTCGTGCACGATCCGGTTGAGCTCCTGCGCGGAGTCCAGATCGTGGCCGAACGGCTTCTCGATGACGGCGCGCCGCCAGGACTTCTCCTTCTGGTCGGCCAGCCCGTGCTTCTTGAGCTGCTGGACGACCTGGGGGAAGAACTTCGGCGGGACCGAGAGGTAGAAGGCGAAGTTGCCGCCGGTGCCCTGCGCCTGGTCGAGCTCCTGGATCGTCGACTTCAGCGTCTCGAACGCCTGGTCGTCGTCGAAGTCGCCCTGGACGAAGCGCATGCCCTGGATCAGCTGCTGCCAGACCTCCTCGCGGAACTCCGTGCGCGCGTGCTCCTTGACGGCGTCGTGCACGACCTGCGCGAAGTCCTCGTTCTCCCAGTCGCGGCGGGCGAAGCCGATGAGCGAGAAGCCCGGCGGCAGCAGGCCGCGATTGGCCAGGTCGTACACGGCAGGCATCAACTTTTTACGGGACAAATCGCCCGTGACGCCGAAAATGACCAGGCCCGACGGCCCCGCGATACGCGGGAGCCGTCGATCCTGTGCGTCACGCAGCGGATTGCTGCTGGACAAGTGGTCAGCCCTCCGAAGGAGCGAGGCGCTTGAGCTCGGCCTCGGTCGACTTGAGCAGGTCGTTCCAGGCGTCCTCGAACTTGTCGACGCCCTCGGACTCCAGGAGCGCCACGACCTCGTCGTAGGAGACGCCCAGCTTCTCCAGGGCGTCCAGGTCGGCGCGGGCCTGCTCGTACTTGCCGGCGATGGTGTTGCCGGTGACCGAGCCGTGGTCGGCGGCGGCCTCAAGGGTGGCCTCCGGCATGGTGTTCACCGTGCCGGGCGCCACCAGGTCGTCGACGTACATGGTGTCCTTGTACGCCGGGTCCTTGACACCGGTCGAGGCCCACAGCGGGCGCTGCTTGTTGGCCTGCGCCTTGTCCAGGGCGTTCCAGCGGTCGGAGGCGAAGACCTCCTCGTACGCCTGGTAGGCGAGCCGGGCGTTGGCCAGCGCGGCCTTGCCCTTGAGGGCCTTCGCCTCGTCCGTGCCCTGGCCGTCGAGACGCTTGTCGATCTCGGTGTCCACCCGGGACACGAAGAAGGAGGCCACCGAGTGGATCTTCGAGAGGTCCAGGCCCGCGGCCTTGGCCTTCTCCAGGCCCGCCAGGTAGGCGTCCATCACGGCGCGGTAGCGCTCCAGCGAGAAGATCAGCGTGACGTTGACGCTGATGCCCAGGCCGATGACCTCGGTGATCGCCGGGATGCCGGCCTGGGTCGCGGGGATCTTGATCAGCGTGTTCGGCCGGTCCACCAGCCAGGCGAGCTGCTTGGCCTCGGCGACCGTGGCGCGGGTGTTGTGGGCCAGGCGCGGGTCGACCTCGATGGAGACCCGGCCGTCCTGGCCGTCCGTCGCGTCGAAGACCGGGCGCAGGATGTCGGCGGCGTCCCTCACGTCAGCCGTCGTGATCATCCGGATGGCTTCCTCGACGGTCACCTTGCGGGCGGCGAGGTCGGTCAGCTGGACGTCGTAACCGTCGCCCTGCGAGATCGCCTTCTGGAAGATCGAGGGGTTGGTGGTGACGCCCACGACGTGCTGCTGGTCGATCAGCTCGGCGAGGTTGCCGGAGGTGATCCGCTTGCGCGACAGGTCGTCGAGCCAGATCGCCACGCCCTCGTCGGAGAGGCGCTTGAGTGCGTCTGTCATGAGTTCTGCATCTCCTACTTGGTCTGTGTCTCTACGGGCGTCAGCGCTGGGCGGCGGTGATCGATTCCCGGGCGGCGGCGGCGACCGCCTCGCCGGTGAAACCGAACTCCTTGAAGAGGACCTTGCCGTCCGCCGAGGCACCGAAGTGCTCCAGCGACACGATCCGGCCCGCGTCACCGACGAAACGGTGCCAGGTCAGACCGATGCCGGCCTCGACCGCGACTCGTGCCTTGACCGACGGGGGAAGGACGCTGTCCCGGTACCCCTGGTCCTGCTCCTCGAACCACTCGACGGACGGCATCGACACGACACGCGTCGGTACGCCCGCGGCCTGGAGCTCCTCGCGCGCCTCGACGGCGAGCTGGACCTCGGAACCGGTGCCGATGAGGATGACCTGCGGCTCGCCGCCCTCGGCCTCGAACAGCACGTAGCCACCCTTGGCGGCGTCCTCGTTGCGCTCGTAGGTCGGTACGCCCTGGCGGGTCAGCACCAGGCCCGTCGGGGCGCCCTTGCCGAAGACCTTCGTGAAGCGCCGGAGGATCTCGCGCCAGGCGATCGCGGTCTCGTTGGCGTCCGCCGGACGGACGACGTTGAGGCCCGGGATGGCACGCAGCGAGGCCAGGTGCTCGACCGGCTGGTGGGTGGGGCCGTCCTCGCCGAGGCCGACCGAGTCGTGCGTCCACACGTACGTCACCGGCAGGTGCATCAGCGCGGACAGCCGCACCGAGTTGCGCATGTAGTCGGAGAACACCAGGAAGGTGCCGCCGTAGATACGGGTGTTGCCGTGCAGCGCGATGCCGTTCATCTCGGCGGCCATCGAGTGCTCGCGGATGCCGAAGTGGATCGTGCGCCCGTACTTGTCGGCGCCCGGCAGCGGGTTGCCCTCGGGCAGGAACGACGAGGTCTTGTCGATCGTCGTGTTGTTCGAGCCCGCCAGGTCGGCGGAGCCGCCCCACAGCTCGGGGATGACCGCGCCCAGCGCTTCCAGGACCTTGCCGGACGCGGCACGCGTGGCGACGCCCTTGCCGGTCTCGAAGGCGGGGAGCTTCTCCTCCCAGCCCTCGGGCAGCTCGCCGGCGCGGATCCGGTCGAACTCCGCCGCGCGCTGCGCGTTCGCGGTGCGCCAGGCGGCGAAGCCCTTCTCCCACTCGGCCTTGGCCTCACGGCCACGGTCGAGCGCCTTGCGGGTGTGGCCGATGACCTCGTCGGAGACCTCGAAGGTCTTCTCCGGGTCGAAGCCCAGCACGCGCTTGGTCGCCGCCACCTCGTCGTCGCCGAGCGCCGAGCCGTGCGCGGCCTCGGTGTTCTGCGCGTTCGGGGCGGGCCAGGCGATGATCGAGCGCATCGCGATGAACGACGGCTTGTCGGTGACGGCCTTCGCCGCCTGGATGGCGTTGTACAGGGCCTCGGGGTCGAGGTCGCCGTCCGGCTTGGGGTCCACACGCTGGACGTGCCAGCCGTAGGCCTCGTAGCGCTTCATGGTGTCCTCGGAGACCGCGGTCTCCGTGTCACCCTCGATCGAGATGTGGTTGTCGTCCCACAGCAGCACCAGGTTGCCGAGCTTCTGGTGGCCGGCCATCGAGGACGCCTCGCCGGAGATGCCCTCCTGCAGGCAGCCGTCGCCGGCGATCGCGTAGATGAAGTGGTCGAACGGGGACTCGCCCTGCGCCGCCTCGGGGTCGAACAGGCCGCGCTCGTAGCGGGCGGCCATCGCCATGCCCACCGCGTTGGCGACGCCCTGGCCCAGCGGACCCGTGGTGGTCTCCACGCCGGTGGTGTGGCCGTACTCCGGGTGACCGGGGGTCTTGGAGCCCCAGGTGCGGAACGCCTTGAGGTCGTCCAGCTCCAGACCGAAGCCGGCCAGGTACAGCTGGGTGTAGAGCGTGAGGGACGAGTGGCCCGCGGAGAGGACGAAGCGGTCGCGCCCCGTCCACTCGGCGTCCGCCGGGTCGTGCCGCATCACCTTCTGGAAGAGGGTGTACGCGGCCGGCGCCAGGCTCATCGCCGTACCCGGATGGCCGTTGCCGACCTTCTGTACGGCGTCCGCGGCCAGGACGCGGGCGGTGTCTACGGCCCGCTGGTCCAATTCGGTCCACTCAAGGTCTGTGGTGGTCGGCTTGGTGCTCACCCTGGGTCAGGGCTCCTCTCCACAATGATTGGTCCCGGTGACTGTTCGCCGCACCGGGCGCTGTCGAGCCTACCCCTGTGGGAACGCGCAAAATTTCGAGTTCACGCCATGGAAAACAGACGCGTCCACGACCAGGGTGCGCGTGCCGAACGGGGTTCGCCTCTCGACGAACGCATTTCCGTATACATCCGGACACTACTCCTCGGGTACCCAGCCCCGGCGCTTGTTCACGGTCGGCCCAACACGACCGCACCCCGGCGAAGGGCGACGTATGGGCAACGTCTAGAGTGGCGTGGTACGCGCAAGTCTTAACCGGGCCTTCACACCCGGAGCTTGCTTCAAGAATTCTCTGTCAGGGGTGTGCGTGACGGCCGTCGAGTCCCGACCCGCAGGGGTCGCCTTGACTCCCAGCCCGGGGGGCCATCGGCCGTTCGGAGTACGGGTCAAGGCGTTTGTGGCACTGACCAAGCCGAGGATCATCGAGCTTCTGCTGATCACCACCGTTCCGGTGATGTTCCTCGCGGAGCAGGGTGTCCCCGACCTGTGGCTGGTGCTGGCCACCTGCTTCGGCGGTTATCTCTCCGCCGGTGGCGCCAATGCGCTCAACATGTACATCGACCGCGACATCGACGCGCTGATGGACCGCACGTCGCAGCGTCCGCTGGTCACCGGGACGGTCAGCCCGCGGGCCTGCCTGATCTTCGGCATCTCGCTCGCGGTGATCTCCACGCTCTGGTTCGGGCTGCTGGTCAACTGGCTGTCCGCCGCGCTGTCGCTGGGCGCGCTCCTCTTCTACGTGGTCGTCTACACGATGATCCTGAAGCGCCGCACCGCGCAGAACATCGTCTGGGGCGGCATCGCCGGCTGCCTGCCGGTCCTCATCGGCTGGTCCTCGGTGACCAACTCGCTGTCCTGGGCCGCGCTGATCCTCTTCCTGGTCATCTTCTTCTGGACGCCGCCGCACTACTGGCCGCTCTCGATGAAGGTCAAGGACGACTACGCCCGCGCGGGCGTGCCGATGCTGCCGGTGGTGGCGGGCAACAAGGCGGTCGCCAAGCAGATCGTGCTCTACAGCTGGGTCATGGTCGCCGTGTCCCTGCTGCTCCAGCCGCTCGGGTACACGGGCTGGTTCTACACCGCGGTCGCGGCCGTCACCGGCGGCTGGTGGCTGTGGGAGGCGCACGGCCTCCAGGCCCGCGCCAAGGCCGAGGTCACGGGCGCGAAGCTGAAGGAGATGCGGCTGTTCCACTGGTCGATCACCTATGTCTCGCTGCTCTTCGTCGCGGTCGCCGTGGACCCCTTCCTGCGCTGGTAGTCGTACGTACCCCCGCGACGGGCGGGTCACGTGGTCAAGGCCACGTGGCCCGCCCGTCGCCAGTTTCGCTACCCGTCGGTAGCATCCTGCTCATGGCAGACACGAAGCAGGCAGACGAGCAGGCAGAGCAGGCGCCCCCCGGCGGGCCGGCCGGGCGCAGGACGGCCAAGCTCGCCAAGCAGATCGTCACCTTCGCCGGACGGCACGGCGGCGCCGAGGGGCAGCTCGCGTACATCGGGCAGCGGGGCACCCGCATCGTCCTGGTCGGCGAGGACGGCGCCTGGGGCGACCTGGTGGCCCCCACCTACGACGTGGCCAAGGCGGCCACCGAGAAGGCCGGGATCACCGTCCACGAGGACTTCGACGGAGACTTCGCGGCCAAGGTCGAGACCGGCCCCTACGAGTGGAAGCGGATGGCCGGAATCCAGATCGGCGGCCCCTCGAACAAGCCCTCCGCGGCTCCCGCTTCCTAGGCCCCGCCAGGAGTACCCCGGGGCGGGCCTCACCCGTTAGGCCCTGCGGAAGAGTCCAGCCACCCCGGGAGCCCCCTTGATCACGACCCCGTCGTCCCTGGTGGACCAGTACTGCCACGGGGTGCTCCGCACCGAGCTGGGCCTCGGCACCTTCGAGGCCCACCTCGGCTGCACCCCCGAGCCGCCCGCCGCGGGCACCACCTTCTTCGACACCCAGGCCGGGTTCGCGGTACGCCGCTGGTGCCCGCCCCTGCTCGGCCTGGAGCCCCACTGCACACCGGCCCGGTATCTGGCCAGGCGCCGTGAGCTCGGGGTGGGGGAGGCGGGGCGGCGGCTGCTGAGAGGCACCGGGATCTCGACCTACCTCGTGGACACGGGGCTGCCCGGGGACCGCACGGGGCCGCAGGAGCTGGCGTCGGCGGGCGACGCACGGGCGCGCGAGATCGTACGCCTGGAGCCGCTCGCGGAGCAGATCGCGGACACCTCGGGCACGGCGGAGGGGTTCCTCGCCAACCTCGCCGAGGCGATGCACGCGGCGAGCAGCACGGCGGTGGCCTTCACCTCGGTGGCGGGGGTACGGCACGGGCTCGCGCCCGCGGCCCATCCGCCGGGCCCCGGCGAGGTGCGCGGCGCGGCGGCGCGGTGGCTGGCGGGCCGCCGGGCGGGCGGCCGGCTGACCGATCCCGTACTGCTGCGGCACCTGCTGTGGAACGCGGTCAGCTGCGGGCTGCCGTTGCAGCTGCACGTGGCGGGGGACCCGGAGCGGCTGACGGAGTTCGCGGCGGCGAGCGCCGGGCTCGGCACGGACCTGGTGCTGCTGCACGGCTATCCGTACCACCGGCACGCGGCCCGGCTGGCGGGGGCCTTCCCGCACGTGTACGCCGATCTGGGGCCCGCGCCCGCGCACACGGGCGCGCGGGCGGCCGCGGTGCTCGCGGAGATCCTGGAACTGGCGCCGTTCGGCAAGGTGCTGTTCTCCAGCGGGGCGCGCGGGCTGCCGGAGCTCCACGTGGTGGGGGCACAGGTGTTCCGCGAGGCCCTCGGCCGGGTGCTCGGCGGCTGGGTGGCCGACGGGGCGTGGTCGAGGGCGGACGCGGAACGGGTCGCGGGCATGATCGCGTCGGGCAACGCCCGCCGCGTCTACCGGCTGTCAGACAGTGGTGACGGCTGAGGCGTCCGAACGGGCGCCGGGCTCCGGCACGAGCGGGTCCGCGGACGGCACCGCGGGGCGCTCGCGCAGGCTCAGGACGAGCCGGAGCACCGAGATCAGCGTCAGCGAGGACAGCAGCATGTGCACGCCGACCAGGAGCTCCGGGACGTGCGTGAAGAACTGGACGTAGCCGACCGCGCCCTGGAGCACCAGCACGACGAGCAGGTCGCGCGAGCGCGAGCGGATGTCGTTCGGCGCGTCCACCATGCGCAGCACGAACCACATCGCGATGGCCAGCGCGCAGACCGCCCAGGCGGCCACCGCGTGGACGTGGGCCGCGTCGGTCCAGTCCCACGGCATCCGCGGGACCTCGCTCTTGTCACCCGCGTGCTTGCCGGAACCGGTCACCGAGGTGCCCAGCACGATCAGCACCACGGTGACCGCGAGGATCGCCCAGGCCAGCTTGCGGACCGGCCCCGGCACGCGCGGCCTCGGTGCGCCGTCACCCTCGCGGGTGCGCTGCCAGGTGATGACGGCGACCGTGAGGAGGCAGTTGGCGGCCAGGAAGTGGCCTGCCACCGTCCAGGGGTTGAGGCCCATCCATACGGTGATGCCGCCGAGCACGGCGTTGCTCATCACCAGCCAGAACATGATCCATGCGGTACGGGTGAGACCGCGCCGCCAGGGCTTCGTCGAGCGGGCCGCGATGATCGCCCAGCCGACCGCGGCCGACAGGACGTAGGTCAGCATGCGGTTGCCGAACTCGATGTAGCCGTGCAGGCCCTGTTCGGGCGTCGCGATCAGGCTGCTGTCCGTGCACTTGGGCCAGGTGTCGCAGCCGAGACCGGAACCGGTCAGCCGGACCGCGCCGCCGGTCACGATGATGAAGACGCTCATCACGACGGCCGACATCGCGGCGCGCTGGAGCGTACGGGGCGTGGGCGTCCATCGCTTGGCGATGAGGGCGAGGGGGGTCAACACGCGAACCATCGTAGGCCGGAGCTTGTGCAGGTTTTCACGAGGGGGGCCGGGCAGCGGTGTGATGTCACTCCCAGCGGAAGAACCGCGCCGCAGCGCCCAGGGCGAGCACCGCCCACACCGCGAGGATCCCGAGGCTGCCCCACGGCATCGAGGCCCCGTGCTGGAGCACGTCGCGCAGCCCGTCGGAGAGCGCCGAGATCGGCAGCAGACCCAGCACGTCCTGCACCGCCCCGGGGAACCTCTCCAGCGGCACGATGACCCCGCCGCCGACCAGCAGCAGCAGGAACACCAGGTTCGCGGCGGCCAGCGTCGCCTCCGCCTTGAGGGTGCCCGCCATCAGCAGCCCGAGCCCGGAGAAGGCCGCGGTGCCCAGGACCAGGAGGAGGAGTACGGCGACCGGGCCGCCCCGCGGCGACCAGCCGAGCCCGAACGCGATCGCGGTCAGCAGGGCGACCTGAAGCACCTCGGTGACCAGTACCGACAGCGTCTTCGCCGTCATCAGCGCCCACCGCGGCAGCGGCGAGGCGGCCAGCCTCTTGAGCACTCCGTAACGCCGTTCGAAGCCGGTGGCGATGGCCTGTCCGGTGAACGCGGTCGACATGACGGCCAGCGCGAGGATGCCGGGGGCCAGGAAGTCCACGGATTTCCCGGCGCCCGTGTCGATGATGTCCACGGCCGAGAACAGCACCAGCAGCAGCGCCGGAATGATCACCGTGAGGAGCAGCTGTTCGCCGTTGCGAAGCAGCATCCTGGTTTCGAGCGCGGTCTGCGCCGCGATCATCCGGCCGAGCGGCGCCGCTCCCGGCATGGGGGTGTAAGGGGCGGTGCTCATGGGCGCAGGTCCTTACCGGTCAGATCGAGGAAGACGTCTTCGAGGGTGCGGCGTTCGACCGAGATGCCGTCGGGCATCACCCCGTGCTGGGCGCACCAGGTGGTGACGGTGGCCAGCAGCTGCGGGTCGATCTTGCCGCCGATGCGGTACGTCCCCGGGGACAGCTCCTCCGCGACGGTGTCCGCCGGCAGCGCCTTGAGCAGGGAGGCCACGTCCAGGCCGGGGCGGCCGGTGAAGCGCAGGGTGTTCTCGGCGCCGCCGCGGCACAGGTCGGTGGGCGAGCCCTGGGCGATGACCCGGCCGGCCTCCACGATGGCGACGTCGTCGGCGAGCTGTTCGGCCTCGTCCATGAAGTGGGTGGTCAGGATGACGCTCACGCCGCAGGCGCGCAGTTCGCGCACCAGGTCCCAGGTGGAGCGGCGGGCGTGCGGGTCCAGCCCGGCGGTCGGCTCGTCCAGGAAGACCAGCTCGGGGCGGCCCACCACGGCCATGGCGAGCGCGAGCCGCTGCTGCTGGCCGCCCGAGAGCCGGCGGTAGGTCGTCCGGCCGCAGCTGCCGAGTCCGAGCCGGTCGATCAGGGCGTCCACGTCGAGCGGGTGTGCGTGCAGTTTCGCCATGTGGCGGAGCATCTCGTCGGCGCGGGCGCCGGAGTAGACCCCGCCCGACTGGAGCATCACGCCGATCCGGGGCCGCAGTCTCGCCGCGTCGGCCACCGGGTCGAGCCCGAGCACGCGGACGGTGCCCGCGTCGGGCCTGCGGTAGCCCTCGCACGTCTCGACGGTGGTGGTCTTGCCGGCGCCGTTGGGGCCGAGGACGGCGGTGACGGTGCCGGCGGCGACCGTGAGATCGAGGCCGTCGACCGCGGTCTTGGATCCGTACCGCTTGACCAGGCCGGTGACCTGGACGACGGGCTCAAGTGACATGCCCGGAAGTCTAGGCAGGCTCAGGGGGCCGCCGTGGCGCGGGGCGGGCGTCGGCCGGGGGAGGCAGTCACCGGGAGAAGGGGCGCCGGTACGGGCCGGGGCGCGGGCGGCGGCGGTGGCCGGGGCGAGGGCTCCTTCCGGTCGGTGACCAGGGGCGGAGGCGGCTTCCTCGGCCGGTGCGGGAGGCCTCCGGGTCCCCGCGGGGACAGTTGTCGCGGCGGTGGCCGGTGATCGTTTTCGCAGGTCAGCTTAGGTTTACCTAAGTGACACAGTCCACCGATCTTGCTCGGGATCCGGGTTGTCACGCCCAGAAGAATTACGCAACAATGGCGTTGTGAAATACGAAGGCGAGGTCCCCCAGGAGGATGTCGCGACCGGTGAGCGGTCCACCCGCAACCGCGTCGCGCGGTCCATCCTGGACCACGGCCCGTCGACGGTCGCCGACCTGGCGAAGCGCCTCGGCCTCACCCAGGCCGCCGTGCGGCGCCACCTCGACGCGCTGTCCGCGGACGCCGTGGTCGAGGCGAAGGAGCAGCGCGTGTACGGCGCGCGCACGCGCGGACGCCCCGCCAAGGTCTTCGCGCTCACCGACTGCGGCCGGGACGCCTTCGACCAGTCCTACGACTCCCTCGCGGCCGACGCCCTGACCTGGATCTCCCGGGCGGCGGGCGGCGGCGAACAGGGCGAGGCGGCCGTCACCGCCTTCGCCCGTGCCCGGATCGCCGCGCAGGCCCAGGCGTACCGCGCCGCGGTCGACGCCGCACCGCCCGAGCAGCGCACCGAGGCTCTGGCAAGGGCCCTGAGCGCCGACGGGTACGCTGCTACGGCGCGTAGCGCACCGGTCGGAGAGCAGCTGTGCCAGCACCACTGCCCTGTCGCCCACGTCGCGGAGAAGTTCCCGCAGCTCTGTGAGGCGGAGACCGAGGTCTTCTCCGCACTGCTCGGGACACATGTCCAGCGGCTGGCCACGATCGCCCACGGTGACGGGGTCTGCACGACGTACATCCCGAAGACCAGCCAGACCAGTCATTCAGCATCAGCAAGCACGGCCGGGAGGAACCCCGCATGACTCTCCCTATCGAGGAGACTGCCCACCCCGAACTTGAGGGCCTGGGTACGTACGAGTTCGGCTGGGCCGACTCCGACGCGGCAGGCGCCGCGGCCAAGCGCGGCCTGTCCGAGGCTGTCGTCCGCGACATCTCGGAGAAGAAGAACGAGCCCGAGTGGATGCTGAAGCTGCGTCTCAAGGGCCTGAAGCTGTTCGGCAAGAAGCCCATGCCGAACTGGGGCTCGGACCTGTCGGGCATCGACTTCGACAACATCAAGTACTTCGTGCGCTCCACCGAGAAGCAGGCCGCCTCGTGGGAGGACCTGCCGGAGGACATCAAGAACACGTACGACAAGCTCGGCATCCCGGAGGCGGAGAAGCAGCGCCTCGTCGCCGGTGTCGCCGCCCAGTACGAGTCCGAGGTCGTCTACCACCAGATCAACGAGGAGCTGGAGGCGCAGGGTGTCATCTTCATGGACACCGACACCGCGCTGAAGGAGCACCCGGAGCTCTTCCAGGAGTACTTCGGCACCGTCATCCCGGTCGGCGACAACAAGTTCGCGTCGCTCAACTCGGCCGTGTGGTCCGGCGGATCGTTCATCTACGTGCCCAAGGGCGTCCACGTCGAGATCCCGCTGCAGGCCTACTTCCGTATCAACACGGAGAACATGGGCCAGTTCGAGCGCACGCTGATCATCGTCGACGAAGACGCCTACGTGCACTACGTCGAGGGCTGCACCGCGCCGATCTACTCCTCGGACTCCCTGCACTCCGCCGTCGTCGAGATCATCGTGAAGAAGGGCGGCCGCTGCCGCTACACGACGATCCAGAACTGGTCGAACAACGTCTACAACCTCGTCACCAAGCGCGCCGTGGCGTACGAGGGCGCGACCATGGAGTGGGTCGACGGCAACATCGGCTCCAAGGTCACCATGAAGTACCCGGCCGTCTACCTGATGGGTGAGCACGCGAAGGGCGAGACCCTGTCCATCGCCTTCGCGGGCGAGGGCCAGCACCAGGACGCCGGCGCGAAGATGGTGCACATGGCGCCGAACACGTCGTCCAACATCGTCTCGAAGTCGGTGGCGCGCGGCGGTGGCCGTACGTCCTACCGGGGTCTCATCGAGATCGGCGAGGGCGCGCCCGGCTCCAAGTCCAACGTGCTCTGCGACGCGCTGCTGGTCGACACGATCTCCCGTTCGGACACCTACCCCTACGTGGACGTCCGCGAGGACGACGTGTCGATGGGTCACGAGGCGACCGTCTCCAAGGTCTCCGAGGACCAGCTCTTCTACCTGATGAGCCGCGGCATGACCGAGTTCGAGGCGATGGCGATGATCGTGCGCGGCTTCGTCGAGCCGATCGCCAAGGAGCTCCCGATGGAGTACGCCCTGGAGCTCAACCGGTTGATCGAGCTGCAGATGGAGGGTTCGGTCGGCTGACCGTCCCACCCTCCCTCCGCACGCCCCGACTTCTTGATCCAGAGAGAGAGCACCACGACAGCCATGGCTGAGGCCCAGACCAACATCCCGGTGGGTTCCACCACCGCCGGCTCCGTCGCGGTGGCCGCGGAGTCCACCGTCGCCACCCGCATGAGTGCGCCGCCGTCCTTCGACGTGGCGGACTTCCCGGTGCCGCACGGCCGGGAGGAGGAGTGGCGGTTCACCCCGCTCGCCCGGCTGCGCGGACTGCACGACGGCACCGCCGAGGCCGGCGGCGTGCTCACCGTCCAGGTCGACGCCCCCGAGGGTGTCACCGTCGAGACGGTGGACCGCACCGACGCCCGCCTCGGCAAGGCCGGCACCCCGGTGGACCGGGTCGCCGCCCAGGCGTACAGCGCCTTCGAGAAGGCCTCGGTCGTCTCGGTGCCCAAGGAGACCGTGCTGAGCGAGCCGATCCGCATCGCGGTGCACGGCGAGGGCGGCACCGCCTACGGCCACCAGGTGATCGAGCTCGGCGCCTTCGCCGAGGCTGTCGTGGTCATCGACCACACCGGTGACGGCGTCCTCGCCGCCAACGTCGACTACCTGCTCGGTGACGGCGCCAAGCTGACCGTCGTGTCCGTGCAGGACTGGGACGACCGCGCCGTCCACGTGGCGCAGCACAACGCGCTCGTCGGCCGCGACGCCTCCTTCAAGTCCGTCGTGGTCACCTTCGGCGGTGACGTCGTCCGGCTGCACCCGCGCGTCTCGTACGCCGGCACCGGCGGCGAGGCCGAGCTCTTCGGCCTGTACTTCACCGACAAGGGCCAGCACCAGGAGCACCGCCTCCTGGTCGACCACAACGTGCCGCACTGCAAGTCCAACGTCGCCTACAAGGGCGCGCTGCAGGGCCAGGACGCGCACGCGGTGTGGATCGGCGACGTGCTCATCCAGGCCGCCGCCGAGGGCACCGACTCGTACGAGATGAACCGCAACCTGGTGCTCACCGACGGCGCACGCGTCGACTCGGTCCCCAACCTGGAGATCGAGACCGGTGAGATCGCCGGAGCTGGCCACGCCTCGGCGACCGGCCGCTTCGACGACGAGCAGCTGTTCTACCTCCAGTCCCGCGGCATCCGCGAGGACGAGGCCCGCCGCCTGGTGGTGCGCGGCTTCTTCGCCGAGCTGGTCCAGCAGATCGGCGTCGACGACGTCGAGGAGCGCCTGCTCGCGAAGATCGACGAGGAGCTGGAGGCTTCCGTCTGATGGCGTTCGTACGAGTGGCCGCGCTGAGCGAGCTGGAGACCGACACCCCCAAGCGGGTCGAGATCGACGGCACGCCGGTGTCGCTCGTCCGCACCGAGGGCGAAGTCTTCGCGATCAACGACATCTGCTCGCACGCGAACGTCTCGCTGTCCGAGGGCGAGGTGGAGGACTGCGCGATCGAATGCTGGCTGCACGGCTCCAGCTTCGACCTCCGTACCGGCAAGCCGTCCGGCCTTCCCGCGACGCGCCCCGTCCCCGTTTACCCCGTAAAGATCGAAGGGGACGATGTGCTCGTCTCCGTCACCCAGGAGTCCTGAGTACCCCATGGCAACGCTTGAAATCCGCGACCTGCACGTCTCCGTCGATGTCGAGAACGGCACCAAGGAGATCCTCAAGGGCGTCGACCTGACCGTGAAGCAGGGCGAGACCCACGCCATCATGGGCCCCAACGGCTCCGGCAAGTCCACCCTCGCGTACTCGATCGCGGGTCACCCCAAGTACACGATCACCAGCGGCACCGTCACGCTCGACGGCGAGGACGTCCTGGAGATGTCCGTCGACGAGCGCGCCCGCGCCGGCATGTTCCTGGCCATGCAGTACCCGGTCGAGGTCCCCGGCGTCTCGGTGTCCAACTTCCTGCGCACGTCGGCCACCGCCCTGCGCGGCGAGGCCCCCAAGCTGCGTACCTGGGTGAAGGAGGTCAAGTCCGCGATGGAGCAGCTCCAGATGGACCCGACCTTCGCCGAGCGCAACGTCAACGAGGGCTTCTCCGGCGGTGAGAAGAAGCGTCACGAGATCCTCCAGATGGAGCTCATGAAGCCGAAGATCGCCATCCTCGACGAGACCGACTCCGGCCTCGACGTCGACGCGCTCCGCCAGGTCTCCGACGGCGTCAACCGCGTCCGCGAGACCGGTGAGGTCGGCACGCTGCTGATCACGCACTACACGCGCATCCTGCGCTACATCAAGCCGGACTTCGTGCACGTCTTCTCGGCGGGCCGGATCGTCGAGTCCGGTGGCCCGGAGCTGGCCGACCAGCTTGAGGCCGAAGGCTACGAGAAGTACACGAAGGGTGGCGCAGCCGCGTGACACAACTGCCGGGCCTCCTCGACACGGACGCGATCCGCAAGGACTTCCCCCTGCTGGACCGCATCGTCCACGGGGACAAGAAGATCGTTTACCTGGACTCCGCCGCGACCTCGCAGAAGCCGCGCCAGGTGCTCGACGCGCTCAACGAGTACTACGAGCGGCACAACGCCAATGTGCACCGCGGTGTGTACACGGTCGCCGAGGAGGCCACGGCGCTGTACGAGGGTGCCCGCGACAAGGTCGCCGCCTTCATCAACGCGCCGAGCCGCGACGAGGTCATCTTCACGAAGAACGCCTCCGAGTCGCTCAACCTCGTCGCCAACATGCTCGGCTGGGCCGACGAGCCCTACCGGGTGGACCGCGACACCGAGATCGTCATCACGGAGATGGAGCACCACTCCAACATCGTGCCGTGGCAGCTGCTCTCGCAGCGCACGGGCGCGAAGCTGAAGTGGTTCGGCCTCACCGACGACGGCCGGCTCGACCTGTCCAACATCGACGAGATCATCACCGAGAAGACGAAGATCGTCTCCTTCACGCTGGTCTCCAACCTGCTGGGCACCGTCAACCCGGTCGAGACGATCATCCGGCGCGCGCAGCAGGTCGGTGCGATGGTCTGCATCGACGCCTCGCAGGCCGCGCCGCACATGGTGCTGGACGTGCAGGCGCTGCAGGCCGACTTCGTGGCCTTCACCGGTCACAAGATGGTCGGCCCGACCGGCATCGGTGTGCTCTGGGGCCGCCAGGAACTCCTGGAGGACCTTCCGCCGTTCCTCGGCGGCGGCGAGATGATCGAGACCGTGTCGATGCACTCGTCGACGTACGCCCCCGCGCCGCACAAGTTCGAGGCGGGTACGCCCCCGATCGCGCAGGCCGTGGGCCTGGGCGCGGCCGTGGACTACCTCTCGGCGATCGGCATGGAGAACATCGCGCGCCATGAGCACGCGATCACCGAGTACGCGGTCAAGCGCCTCCTGGAGGTGCCCGACCTGCGGATCATCGGCCCGGCGACGGCCGAGGACCGCGGTGCGGCGATCTCCTTCACGCTCGGCGACATCCACCCGCACGACGTGGGCCAGGTCCTCGACGAGGAGGGCATCGCGGTACGCGTCGGCCACCACTGCGCGCGTCCGGTCTGCCTGCGGTACGGAATTCCTGCGACCACGCGGGCGTCGTTCTATCTGTACTCCACGCCCGGCGAGGTCGATGCCCTCGTCGACGGCCTGGAGCACGTACGGAACTTCTTCGGGTAGGGCGGGGAGCACACAGTGAAGCTGGATTCGATGTACCAGGAAGTCATCCTGGACCACTACAAGCACCCGCACGGGCGTGGCCTGCGCGACGGCGATGCCGAGGTGCACCATGTCAACCCGACCTGCGGCGACGAGATCACGCTGCGGGTGAAGTACGACGGCGAGCGCATCGAGGACGTCTCCTACGAGGGGCAGGGCTGTTCGATCAGCCAGGCCAGCGCCTCGGTGCTGAACGACCTCCTCGTCGGCAAGGAGCTCGCCGACGCGCGGAAGATCCAGGAGACCTTCCTGGAGCTGATGCAGTCGAAGGGCGCCCTGGAGCCGGACGAGGCGATGGAGGACATCCTGGAGGACGCGGTCGCGTTCGCCGGGGTCTCGAAGTTCCCGGCCCGGGTCAAGTGCGCCCTGCTGAGCTGGATGGCATGGAAGGACGCGACCGCCCAGGCCCTGGGCGAGAGCGCGAAGAAGGAGACGGCATGAGTGACGAGACGACTTTGACCACCAAGCCGGCCTCCGAGGAAGAGGTCCGCGAAGCCCTGTACGACGTGGTCGACCCCGAGCTGGGCATCGACGTCGTCAACCTGGGCCTCATCTACGGGGTGCACGTCGACGACGCGAACATCGCGACCATCGACATGACGCTCACCTCCGCGGCCTGCCCGCTGACCGACGTCATCGAGGACCAGGCCAAGTCGGCCACCGAGGGCATCGTCAACGAGCTCAAGATCAACTGGGTCTGGATGCCGCCGTGGGGCCCGGACAAGATCACGGACGACGGCCGCGAGCAGCTGCGCGCGCTCGGCTTCAACGTCTGAGTCCCGTCCCCCCCCGGTGGACGGTCGTACCGCTGTGCCCCCGGCGCTCCTCGCGAGCGCCGGGGGCACAGCGGTGTCCGGGGGCGGTGTCCGGGGACGCCGGACGGTCAGTACTGCGGCGGCCCGTACGCGGCCTCGGCCAGCGTCGGCGCCAGGCCCTCGCTGCGGAAGCGCCGGTCCACGTACAGCAGGCCGGTGGTGAGCTGCGGGACGAACGCCACCACGATCTGCGAGACGAAGCCGCCCAGCAGGCTGATCAGCAGGTACCAGCCTGCGGACGTCAGTGCCTGGAGCGCGGCGGCCTCGTCGCTGCCTGTGTAGCCGATGCTGGGGAGCATCGAGAACATCCCGATGAGGCTGAACGGGATCTGGATGAGCCAGCTCGCGACCGCCGCCATCAGCATGGCCAGCAGCGAGATCCCGAAGGTCCGCCACCACGCGCCCCGCACCAGCAGGGCCGAGCGGCGCAGCGCCTGCACGGGACCCGCGCCCTCGAAGACCGCGACGGCCGGGGCCAGGGTGAACCTCACCCAGAGCCAGACCGCGAGGGGAACGAGCAGCAGCCCGCCCGCGAGGCCGGTCACGGCCCAGGCGGTGGCCGTTCCGCTGCTCCGCCCGTCCAGCAGCGCGAACATCAGGGCCACGTAACCGGTCGCCAGCAGCCCGGCCACCAGGAGACCGGCCGCCCAGGGCAGCAGCAGCGCCCCGAGCACCGCGGGCAGCCTGCGCACGGCGCGGCCCCACACCGCCCCGAAGGTGGTCCGACGGCCGAGCACGGCCTCCTGGAGAACGGCGGGGGAGGCGGCCTGGGTCAGCGCGGTGGCGAGCAGCAGGCAGATCGAGCCGATCAGCGCCACCGCGGCGAAGGTCCAGGCGAGGGTGGTGAACGGGGTCACGAGGCGGCTGTCGGCCCCGTCGCGCAGGGCGCTCTCGATCACCTGGAACTCGTCGGTGAGCCAGGAGAGCGCGAGGGCCACGGCGCCGCCGGTGACCGCGAGCGCGGCCCCGTACGCCAGTGCCGCGATGCCGATGAGCTGTGCCCAGTGCCGGCCGAACGCCGCGAAGGTGCCGTTGAGGATGTCGCCCACGCCGAGCGGGCGCAGCGGAACCACCCCGGGCTTGGGAGCCTCGGGCGGCGGCGCCCAGCCACCGCCCCAGCCGCCGCCCCGGCCGCCACCCTGGGCGGGGCCGGGTCCTGGCGGCCCGGACGGTCCGGGCGGGGGGCCTTCGTGGGGTCCGCCCGAGTAGTGCGTCACTGCGTGCTCCATGGGGTGGCTGGTCCGAATGGGGGAACGGCGGCCCACCGTATCCGGGTTCGTACGGACTGTGCAGTGGCGGGCGGGCGAGCTGTGGAGCGGTGGGGAACTGGGCGGTGGCAAGCCTTCGGGCCGGCTGGGGAGCGGTGGGGGGCTGGGCGGTGGCAAGCCTTCGTGCGGGCTGTAGGGCGGCGGGGGCTAGGCGGTGGCAAGCCTTCGTGCGGGCTGTGGAGCGGTGCTCCGGTGGGCGGCCGGAACCAGGTGCGCCATGCACGTGCGCAGGGGTGTGCGTGCGTACGCTTCGGCGCATGCCCTACGTTCTGCTGGCCGCGGCGATCGCGGCGGAGGTGGCCGGCACCACGGCCATGAAGTACAGCGACGGCTTCAGCAGGCTGTGGCCCTCACTGATCACCGTCGCGGGGTATCTGGTGGCCTTCGGGCTGCTGGCACAGACGCTCAAGTCGATCGAGGTCGGCACCGCCTACGCGATCTGGGCGGGCATCGGCACCGCGGCCGTGGCCGCCATCGGGATGCTCTTTCTCGGCGAGACGGCGAACGCGGTCAAGCTCGCGGGGATCGTGCTGGTCATCGCGGGGGTGGTACTGCTCAACCTCGGTGGAGCGCACTGAGCGGTGGGCCGGCTGTCGGCCCCCGCCGCCGGTGCGCCCGCAGGACGAGACCGGTTCGACCCTGCGGGGGGCCGCCGGTTAGGTTTCCTGTCATGACCGATACGACTGCATCTCGTACCACCGGCGCCGTCGCCGCCGGACTCGCCACCCTCGCCGCCGACGGCACCGTCCTGGACACCTGGTTCCCCGCCCCCGAACTCGTCGCCGAACCGGGCCCCTCGGGCACCGAGCGCCTCTCCGCCGAGCGCGCGACCGAACTCCTCGGGGCTGCCGCGCCCAAGGCCGTGGGCCCCGACGCCCGCCGGGGCGTGGAGGTCGTAGCCGTCCGTACGGTCATCGCCTCGCTGGACGACAAGCCGCTGGACGCCCACGACGCGTACCTGCGCCTGCACCTGCTCTCGCACCGCCTGGTGCGACCGCACGGCCAGAACCTGGACGGCCTCTTCGGCCTCCTCGCCAACGTCGCGTGGACCTCGCTCGGCCCGGTCGCCGTGGACTCGCTCGAAGAGGTGCGGCTCAACGCGCGCGCCGAGGGCCTGCACCTCCAGGTGACCTCGGTCGACAAGTTCCCGCGCATGACGGACTACGTCGCGCCCAAGGGCGTGCGGATCGCCGACGCCGACCGGGTGCGCCTCGGCGCGCACCTCGCGGCGGGCACCACCGTGATGCACGAGGGCTTCGTGAACTTCAACGCCGGCACGCTCGGCACCTCCATGGTGGAGGGCCGCATCTCGGCCGGTGTCGTCGTCGGTGACGGCTCGGACATCGGTGGCGGCGCCTCGACGATGGGCACCCTGTCCGGCGGCGGCAACGTCCGCATCACCGTCGGGGAGCGCTGCCTGGTCGGCGCCGAGGCCGGGGTCGGCATCGCGCTCGGCGACGAGTGCGTCGTCGAGGCGGGCCTCTACGTCACCGCCGGTACGCGCGTCACGATGCCCGACGGGCAGATCGTGAAGGCCCGCGAGCTCTCCGGCGCCTCGAACATCCTCTTCCGCCGCAACTCGGTCTCCGGCGCCGTCGAGGCCCGCCCGAACAACGCGGTCTGGGGCGGACTCAACGACGTGCTGCACAGCCACAACTAGGTACTCGCCGTGGCCCTCCCGGGCTTCCTCCAAGGCCCGGATCAGTCCTGACGCGTCAGCTCCTCGTAGGCGGCCAGCAGCCCGTCCGTCACCTCCGTGGCGGCGGGCTGCAGCGGTTCGCGGACCGGTCCCGCGGGCAGGCCGAGCGCGGTGAGCAGCGCCTTCGCGGTGACCGTGCCGGGCAGACCGGCCGCCATCATCAGCTCGACGAGCGGCAGGGTGCGCCCGTGGTGGCGGGTCGCCGCCGCGACGTCACCCCGGTCGTACGCGTCGAGGGCGGCCCGCAGGGCGTGCGGGGCGGCGTTCGCGACCGTACTGACGAAACCGACGGCGCCGACCGCGCGCAGCGGCAGGTTCAGTTCCTCGCTGCCCGCGTAGTACGCGAGGCCGGTGCTGGCGATCACCTTGGCGCTGCCGAGCAGGTCGAACGCGCAGTCCTTGAGCGCGGTGATGCGCGGGTGCTCCGCGAGCCGCAGCACGGTGTCCGGTTCGATGCGGACGCCGGTGCGGCCCGGGATGTCGTACAGCATGACGGGGACGCCGACCGAGTCGGCGACCCGGCGGAAGTGCGCTTCGAGCGCGGCCTGGGGCGGCCGGCTGTAGTACGGGGAGACCACCAGCAGGCCGTCGGCGCCCGCGAGTTCGGCCTGCCGTGCGAGCTCGACGGTGTGCGCGGTGTGCGCACTGCCGACCCCGGTGAGGACCGGGACGTCCGGACCGACCGCCTCGCGCACGGCACGTACCAGAGCGGTCTTCTCGGCGTCGCTGGTGGTCGGGGACTCGCCGGTGGTGCCGTTCAGGACGAGGCCGTCGCAGCCCCCGTTGGAGACCAGACGACTGGCCAGCTGCTGGACCCCCGGCAGGTCGAGCGCGTCACCGCGGGGCGTGAAGGGCGTGATCATCGCGCAGAGGGCGCGGCCGAACGGGGCGGCGGGTGTGGTCATGATCGCAGTCTCGCGCCCGGGCACCGTAACGGTCCACCGGGATTCTTCCGCTCAAAGGGTGGGCGCAGGTGGACGGTTGTCGGGCTCTGGCAAGATCGCGTCATGGGAGCACGGAGCGGTCCGTGCGGGCGGGGGGAACGGCGACGTGGGTGCGCGTACGAGCGTGCGGGCGGCAGCGGTGCTGTTGCTCGGCACGATGGCCCTGACCGGCTGCGACGGGTTCCTCGTGCCGGCGGGCGAGGGGGAGCAGCGGTCGGCCGGAAGCGACGCGCCGCCGTCGCCGACGCGGACCGCCGCGAGGGGCGGGCGTGGTGCGACCACCCCGCCGCAGCCCCCGGCAGGCCGCCCGGCCACCCCGATGCAGCCCCCGGCAGGCCGCCCGGCCGCCCCGTCGGAGACCGCGGCGGCACGCCCCGGGCGCCCGGCCGCCCCGCCGGCCCCGGCGCGCCCGCCCGGCGCCTCGTACAGCCCGCCCGTGGCGCAGGACTGTCCCGCGGGCCTGCGGGTGGACATGGGCGAGATCCAGGCCGCCCTGATGCACCGGCTGGCCACCCTCACGCTCACCAACTGCGGCAGTACGCCCTACAAGCTTTCGGGCCGGCCATCCGTCAAGGCCTACGACGCCGAGGGCAGGGCGCTCGACGTCGAGGTGAACGTCCGCGAGGAGGGCAAGAAGACGGACACCGTGGTCGTACTGCCGCCCGGCGGCGTCGCGTACTCGCGGCTCGACTGGCGGCCCTACGACGGGGTGGAGGAGGCGCGGGCACTGGAGATCGCGGCGGGTCCAGGCCACCACGCGCGCAGCTTCACGCTGGCCGACGACGTGCGGATGGTCGACGCGTTCGACGTCACCCCGTGGGCGCCGGGCAGGCCCCGCTGACGGTCCGCCGGGTGCTCGGCGGCGACGGGGGCGACGGGCGGTGGCGCTCGCGGGCCTCTGCGGCGACGGGCGACGGGGCTCGCGGGCCTCGGCGGCGACGGGCGGTGGGGGGGGGGGGGGGGGGGGGGCCGCGGCCCCCCCCCCCCCCCCCCCCCCCCGCCGCGGCGGAACCTACGGGCGCAGGCGCAGCACCTGCGGGTCGTGGTCGCTGTTCTGGTCGGCGAACTCCGCGTTGATGTGCACGCTGTCGTAGGCGAAGTCGTCGATCGCGGGGCTGGTCAGGATCTGGTCCAGCACCTGGGTGTTGCCCTGGAAGACGTACGAGTAACGCTCGCTGCGCGGAAGGGACTTGACGGCCGCGTTGAGTGCACCGCCCGCCGTCAGGGCCTTCGTCGTCGCGGAGAACTCGAAGTCGTTGATGTCGCCGAGCACCAGGACCTTCGCGCGGCGGTCGGCCTTCAGGACGTCCTTGACGAAGCCGTTGACGGTCTGAGCCTGCTGGAGGCGGCGCGCCTCCGAGGAGCGGACCGGCGGCTGGTGGTGCGAGGTCAGCGCCTCGTCGCCGCCCTTGGAGCCGAAGTGGTTGGCGACGACGATCACCGGCTCGCCACGGAAGCGGAACTCGGCCGCCAGGGGCTTGCGGCTGTTCTCCCAGGCGGTGTTGGACGGGTCGACACGGCCGGGGGAGAGCGTGAGGGCGGCGCGGCCCTTCTCCCGCACGACACCGGTGGCGGTCGTCGCGTCGCCGCCCGCGCGGTGGGTGAGGGAGACCCGGGCCGGGTTGTGCAGGAACACCTGACGGATGTTGCCGCCGGGCTCGCCGCCGTCCTTGTTGTCCTGCGGGTCGATCGACGTCCAGGCGTACGAGGGCCCGCCCGCCGCGGCGATCGCGTCCGTGAACTTTCGTACCGTCGCCGCCGCGGTGACCGTGCCGTCGTTCTTCGCGCCGTTGTCGTCCTGGATCTCTTCGAGCGCGATGATGTCGGGCGAGGCGAGATTGTCCACGACCGCCTTGGCGAGCGCGTCGAACTTCTCCTGCGGGTCGGTCGGGTCGAGGTTCTCCACGTTGTACGTGGCGACGGCCAGCTCGCCGCGGCCCTGCGCCCGGGTCCGCTCGCGCTCAAGCCCGCGGTCGACCACCTTGCCCAGGGTGTTCGCGGCGATCGTGTAGCCGCCGTACTGGTTGAAGTCGAGCGGGCCGCTCGCGCCGCCGGACAGCACGTCGCCGACGTTCGCCTTCGGGAACGGCTGCTGGGCGAGCGGTGCCAGCTGCTGGATCTGCAGGCGGCCGGTGTTCTGCGCGTCGTACGAGCCGTAGACCGTGCCGCCGCGCCTGTTGCCGTTCTCGTGGGGCTTGACGGTCACCCACAGCTCGGCGTGGGCGTCGGTGGCGCCGACCACGCGGGAGGTGCCGACGCGGACGTTGACGCCTTCGAGGGACTCGTAGAGGTCGAGGGCGTAGCGGCGGGGTTCCAGCGGACGCGCGTTGATGCTGCCGCCGGCGGCCGGGTCGCCCGCCGGGGCGTAGCGGGAGGGCACGGTGCGGGCGGAGACGGTGACCGGGGCGGGTATCGCGTTGCCGGACGACAGGACCGTCACCGTGGCCTTCGAGAGCTGGGTGAGGGACTGGTTGCCCGAGGCCGCGCCGCCGGGAACGTACTCGGTGACCGTGCCCGAGACCTGGACCGCGTCGCCCGGGGCGACCGTCGGGTTCGAACTGGTGAAGACGAAGATGCCCTCGCTGGTGGCCGGATTGCCGTCACCCTTCGGGTCCTGGAACCAGAAGCCCTTCGAGCCGTAGGTCCGGACACCGGTGACCACGCCCGCCACGTCGGCGACCTGCTGCCCGGCCAGCGGAGAGAGGCGGGTGGAGCCCTGGATGTCGTGGATACGGACCTCGCCGGCCACGGCGTCCGCCGCGGTGGCGGAACCGGCGCCGGACAGCAGTCCGGCGGCGAGGGCGGTGGTGAGGAGGGTGGCGACCGCGGTGGTTCTCGGCAGGCGGGCCTTCGGCAGAGAGCGGCGGGACGTCATCTGTGGACTCCGGGGGTGAGGGCTGCTGGACGGCTGCACAGCCGCGCAGGAAAGAGTTCTACGCGCGTCAATCTCTTGCGTGCGTACGGGTGTTGTCAAGGTTCGGCGAGTGAGCGCGGGGTGCACGAAACCTGACGGGTACATGAACCCCATGGGATCGGTGCAAATGCGTCTACGCTGGGGTCCGCTCAAACCGATGCGCCCGCAGGCACGTGCCCCGAGGAGAACCCCCAGATGTCCGAAGACCGTCCCACCCTGCCGCCGGTGCGGCTGCACCCGGAGGCGGAGCTGGCGCGGGACGCGCTGGCCGCGCCGTTGTTCGCGCGCGCCGTCAAGCTCGCCCGCTGGGCCTCTCCGGACACCCGGGTGGGTGCGGGCGGTGAGCTCGTCGAGGAGCAACTACCCCTCGCCGCAGCCGAGTTGGCCCTGGGTGTGGCGGACGGGGTGGAGGACGAGCAGGACGCGGCCGCGTTCGCGAGCGAGGCGTGGCGGACCGCGGTGGACACCGGGCTCGTCGACGTCACCGACCCCGTGGACCCCGACGCGCCGGACGCCCACGGCACGGCCGCACCCGGGGAGGCACTCGCGGTGCTCGCCGGCGGCAGCCCGCAGGACGTGCTCGGGCTGTGGCTGGAGGCCTTCGAGACGGCGTTCGCCGACGCGACCGCGCCGGTGCTCGACGACCTCGGCGCGCTCCTCGGCGAGGACGGCGAGATCGACTTCGGCGCGCTCGACTGGGACCCGCAGCAGGAGTCGGACTTCCTGGAGGGCGTCCTCGGCAACCTGTACCTGCTGAGCGTCGCCGACGGCGGGTCCGGCGACGGCCTGGTGCCGCTGCCCGCGCTGGCCGCCTCGATGATCGTCCCCGACGACATGGGTGAGCCGACGGACGACGTGCTGGAACAGGTCTCGGACGCGATGATGCGCCTCGACGACCAGTTCAGGGTGCTGGAGCCGGTGGGCCTGGTGGAGTACACGCCGGTGGACGAGGCACTGCTGGCCGAGGAGCCGGAGGAGGGCGGCGGGGCGCTGGAGCCCGACGAGGAGGACGTCTCCCGCTACGGGATGGTACGGCTCACCCCGCTCGGGCTGTACGGCGTACGGGCCCGGATGCTGGAGGCCGGTGTCGACGCCCCGGCGGTCGGCGACCTCGCCGACAAGGGGGCCGACGTCCTCCTCGACAAGATCGCGTACTTCCCCGAACTGGCGGGCCGGGCCGAGACCGAGCAGTGGCTCGCGCGGCGTGAACCGGTGGAGGCGGCAAGGGAGTTGCTGGCGGCCGCGCGCGGCACCGACCCGGGCGCCCCGCTGCGCCGGCTGCGCTGCCAGCAGGGCCTGTCCCTGGTGGGGGACACGGCCGAGCCGTCCGTACGGGCGGTGCTCGACGACCCGGAACTGGGCGGGCTCGCGCGGGTCTGGCTCGCCGAGCGCGGCGCGGCACAGGTGCCCGCCCCGCCGGAGGAGATGGTGTTCTGGCTGGCCGTCGACACGATCGCCGCCCAGCTGGACGCGGCGGGCGAGACGCCGGAGCTGGAGGAGCTGGTGGTGGGCCTCGTCGGCCGGCACACCGGTTTCTTCGACTCGGCATGGCGGGTGGAACACCCGGCGACGGCAGGGGTGTTGGAGGCGATGGGACGGCTGCACCCGGAGAAGAAGGTGGCCAAGGAGGCCAAGAAGGCGGCGTTCAAGGCACGGTCCAGGGGGTAGGGCGGCCGACGGCCGTTGGCGGGGGGCGTTGGGACCGGAGGTGCGGTCGGCCGCGGGCATCGGCGTACGGGGCGCGGTCGCCGTCGGCAGGGGTCGGTTGGAGGTGCGGCAGGCCGTGGGCGGCGGCGGGGGAGCCGGACAGGTACGGGGTTTCGGGCGGTAACGGCGTCGGCCCGGGTGTGCGGGCTCAGGTGCGCAGGTGTGAAGCCCCGTTGAGGTCCAGCACCGTCCCGGACGCCCACTCCGCCGCGGGGGAGGCCAGCCACAGCACCGCCGACGCGATCTCGTCCGCCGACGCCACCCGGCCGAACGGACTCTGCGCCCGGATCGCCTCGCCCTCGGCGCCGGACAGCCGGTGCGCCACCCGCTCCGTCTCGAAGAAACCGGGCGCCACGGACGCGACCGCGATGCCGTGCGGCGCCAGGTGCACCGCGAGCGACTGGCCCAGGGCGTGCACCGCCGCCTTGGTGGCCCCGTACGCCGGGTGGTCGGGCTCCCCGCGGAACGCCCCGCGCGAGCCGACGTTCACGATCCGCCCGCCGCCGCCCTGTTCGATCATCCGGCGTGCCGCGAGATGGCTGAGGTTGGCCGTCGCCAGGAGGTTGACCGAGACGTGCTGCTGCCAGAGCGCCGCCCAGTCCTCGTACGAGGTGGTGGCGAGCGGGTGGGCGAGGTTCACGGCCGCGTTGTTCACCAGGACGTCGAGCCCGCCGAGTCCCTCGGCCGCGGCGTCCGCGACGGCCCGTGCCCCGGCCGGCGTGGACAGGTCACCGCCGGCGAGCACGTGACCCGTACCGGCGAGGGACGCATACGTCTCCTCGGCCTCGGGATGCCGCGAGCCGAAGTGCACAGCCACCCGGTCACCGTTGGCGGCGAAGGCCTGCGCGAGTGCGCGGCCGAGCCCGCGGGAGGCCCCGCTGACGAGAACGCGACGGCGGGTGGCGGGGAAGGGAGTCATGGGGCGGGGCCTTTCGGAAGGGAAGCAGAGGGAGCGGACCGCACGGGGCGGGTCACCCGTGCCCGGGCCACCGGGTCCGGGCCACCCGGTCCGGGTCGCTCGGTCCGGGTCGCCCGTGCCGGGACGCGTGAAGCCGGCGCTGCTGTCGATCATGCCCCGGAGGTGCGCCGGCACCCGCGGCCGGCCCCGATGTCCGCCGTGTCCGCCGTGTTCGCGGTGTTCGCGGCGTTCGGTGTGCTCGCCGCGTCCGCGGTGTTCGCCTTGTCCGTTCAATCGTCGGCCGGGCCGCGCAAGGTCCGTACGGTGCCCGCCAAGTACAGGTGCACCAGGCCGCCGCCCGCCACGGCCCGTGCCCCGGTCAGCCCCTCCACCGGCGCCGCCCACACCGGCGCGCCCGTCCTCGCGTCCAGCGCGTGCAGGCCCCAGGCCCGGTGCAGCCCGGGGGAACCGGTGGCGGACGGGTCGGGGCCCGAGGCGTACAGCAGGCCGTCCGCCACCAGCGGCGGCGCCCCCTCGGCGCCGTCGACGCGACGGACGTCCGTGCGTACCCAGCGCTCCCGGCCGGTGGCCGCGTCCAGGGCGCGCAGATCGCCCTGGGAACCGGTGTGCACCAGCCCCGCCGTCGCGGCCGGGGTGACGCTCACCCCGGCGTGCGCGGGCCGCGACCAGCGCCGCTTCCCGGTCGCCAGCTCCACCGCCTCCACCGCCGCGCGCCCCGGGTAGTGGCGGAACCCCGAGGAACCGGGATGGGCCTGGGGGTGGGCCGAGCCGTTCTCGATCTCCCGCTCCACCGTGCCGTCCCGGTCCCGCAGCACCACCAGCGGTCCACCCGCCGGATCGCGCGGCGACACCGGCCGCTCGGAGGTGGCGACGGCGAGCCTGCCGCCGTCCTGATGGACCGCGGGGACCCCCGTCACACCTCCCGCCCGGTGCCAGAGCGGTTCGCCGTCCCGCGCCCCGAACCCGTACGCGCGCCAGCGGTTGCCCGGCGTCGCGCGCTGCTCCGCCAGGGTGCTCGCCGTTGCGTGCGTGACGAGGCAGACGACGGCGGGGGAGACGGCCAGGTGGGCGGAGGGCCCTTCGGACTCGACGGCCGGCTCGTCGACCGCCGGGGGACGGAAGGGATTCTTCGCCGGGTCACCGGTCGACCAGCGGCGAGCCCCGGTCGCCGCGTCCAGCGCGACGATCTCCGGCGCCCCCGGCGGCAGCCGCAGTACGAACACCGTGGCCCCTTGCGGCCGTACGCAGCTCAGGGGGGCGCCGCCGGCCTCGTACCGCCAACGCACCTCGCCCGTCGCCGGGTGCAGCCGGGTCAGTGCCCGGTCCGTACGGACGTACAGCGCGTCACCGTCGAGCAGCAGCTCGTCGCCGGGGCCGGTCGGGGTGGCGAGGGTGCGGCTCCAGACCGTGATCCCCTGCCGCCCGCCGCGCGCGAGCGACTTCGACCGGGCAGCCTCGGCAGCGGGGGGCGCGTCGTCGTCGGCCAGGAGCACGGCCGCCGCCGTCGTACCCGTCACCGCGGCCGCCACCGCACCCGCCCAGGCCAGAAACCGCCTACGAGGGGCAGCGGGCACGGCCGCGACGGCCGTGGCGCCCGCATCGACGGGAGGGGCCGCCGGGCGGGCGGACCGAGCGGATGGGGCGAGGGCGGGCGCCGACCGCTGCCCGCGCGATGCGGGAGGTGTTGCCGACCGCTGCCCGCGCGATACGGGAGGTGTCGCCGACTGGCGCCCGTGCGGTGCGGGCGCTGTTCTCGGCCGTCGTTCGTACGGCGTGGGCGTCGGCCGTCGGCCCGGTGCGTCGGCCGAGGTGCGGGACGGGGGCGGCGTCCGGAACGCCTCCGGTATCTCCTCTGCCTTCTCGTCGAACTCCGTTTCGGCGGCCACAAGTTCGGCCGTCGCCTCCTCGTGCTCGCGCACCGCCCCGGTGATCGGTTCCGACTCCCACCACGGGGGCCCTGCCCGCCCGGCGCACCAGGCGAGCACCTCCGCCACGGACGGGCGGTCCGCCGGTTCCATGGCGAGGCAGCGCCGCAGGAAGCCGGGCCACTCCTCGCCCGGCACGCCCACCAGGTCGGGCGGCTCGTGCAAAGTGCGGTGCAGGACCTGTGCGGCGGTCCCCGACCCGTACGGATTGCGGCCGGTGCTCGACAGGGCGAGGAGCGCGCCGAGGGCGAACACGTCGGCCGGCGGGCCCACTTCCGCGTCCGGCCCGCCGGGAAGCTGCTCGGGCGCGACGAAGCCGAGCGTGCCCGCCTGGCCGCCCGCGCCGCCTGCGCCACTCGCTCGGCCGCCCGCGCCACCCGCCCGGTCGTCCCGCGCCTGGACGGCGTCCTGCGCGATGCCGAAGTCGAGGATCTTCGGGCCGTCCCGGGTGACGACGACGTTCGAGGGCCCCAGGCAGCGGTGCACGAGCCCCGCGGCGTGGATCGCGGCGAGCGCCTCTGCGAGTGCGGCACCGAGACTGCCGAGAGCTGCCGGGTCCAGGGGGCCGAGCGTGCTGATCGCGTCGACGAGGCACGGCCCCGCGCAGAACTCGACTGCCAGCCAGGGGAGTTCGTCCTGCGTGCCGCAGTCCAGCACGGCTGCGGCGGAGCGGACGTCCACGGCGCGGGCCGCCACGACCTCCCGGCGGAACCGCTCCCGGAACCCCGGATCGGCGGCCAGGTGCGGATGTACGGTGCGCAGGGCGACCAGCCGCCCGGCAGGGCTGCGAGCGAGCTGCACCCGGCCCGTGCCGCCCTCTCCGAGCGGCGCGACGACGTGGTACTGCGTCGGCCCGGCTGCGGACGCTGCGGCTGCCATTTCCTCGGTTCCCTCCCGTTCGCCCGGACGGCGCCGGACGCTGTGTGCGACGCCTCGCGAGGGGCGCACGGTTGCGGCGCGGGGCACGCTGTGACGCACCACATGCTGCCCCGGACGCCGCCTGTCGAAGCCGGCGTCAAGGGCGTGCGCCCGGTCTCACTCCGTCCGGCACGCCCGGGTCGGTGCACCGTCGGGGGACCGCCGGGGCGGCTGCCCGGAATGGTTCTCCCGCCCGGAGCGGGACGGTCCGCTCAGCGCCCCTGGTGGGGCCGGTGGGACGGCTGTGAGGGGCCGGACCAGGGAGGCGGCAGGGAGACGGGCATGGCATCTGCCGTCCGGTGGGCGCATACTGAAGGTAATGACAAAGCCAGCCGGAGCCCGGCGACACCTGCCGTCCAGTCCCTTCAACGTCCCGGCCCCGGCCGCCCCGCCCATTGAGAACTATGAGGTGGGAGACCGGGTTTCGCATGATCAATTCGGACTCGGAAGAGTCGTGGGGGTCGAGGGAGACCTCGCCGTACTCATCGACTTCTCCGGACGTCAGGGGCGGATTCTCAGCCCCTACTCCAAGTTGACCAAGCTCTGAGCCTCCGCGGCTCCGGGAAAAAACGCCTCCGCCCCGTACTTCGATCATCACGATCGGGATACGGGGCGGAGGCGTTTTTCTGGGTGGGGAGCCCGGCGGAGCCGGAGCTATGAGACGGGTTCCGTCGCCTCGTCGCGCATCGCGGCAGCCCATTCGACGAGAAGTAGTTCGTACTCCTCCGAGGGCCAGGCCGCGTCCGTCGTCTGCGCGTCCACGAGGCGGCGTATCGCCGTGTTCGTCTGATCCACCCCGGGGGCCTGGGGCCCGGAGGCGGACGGAGAGGTGGTGGACATGTCTTCCAGGCTACGTCCGGGCACCGGTACCCAAACCCTTCGCGCACGTGGTGTCTGTCACGCGCCCCACCGCTCCGTCCCCCGGAAACCCGGCCCCCGCTACAGCGCCTGCGCCGCGGGCTTCACCATGCCGCGCACCGTACGGGACTTGACGAAGTTGCCCATTCCGGTCATTTCCCATTCGCCGCTGTACTGCCGCACCAGCTTGGCCATCATCACGCCCGTCTGCGGCTCGGCACCGGTCAGGTCGAACCGGACCAGCTCCTCGCCGGTCGCGGCGTCCAGCAGACGGCAGTAGGCCTTCGCCACCTCGCTGAACTTCTGCCCAGTGAAGGAGTTCACCGTGAAGACCAGCCCCATCGCCTCCGTCGGGATCCGGCCCAGGTCGACCACGATGACCTCGTCGTCACCCGCGCCCTCACCGGTGAGGTTGTCGCCGGAGTGCTTGATCGCTCCGTTGAGGATCGAGAGCTTGCCGAAGTAGCAGCTGTCGATGTGCTTGCGGTTCGAGTCGTACGCGATGACCGAGGCGTCCAGGTCGATGTCCTTGCCGCGGAACGCGGGCTCCCAGCCGAGACCCATCTTGACCTGGGACAGCAGCGGCTTGCCGCCCTTGACCAGGGACACCGTCTGGTTCTTCTGGAGGCTGACCCGCCCCTTGTCCAGGTTGATCTTGCCAGAGCCCGCGGACGCCGGCGCGGCGGGCGCACCTGCGGCCGGGGGCGCGGCCGGGGTCTGCGCGGCGGTCACCCGGGGGTCGTAGGAAGGCGTGGGGGCGGACGGCGGCGCGGCGGCAGCCTGAGGCGCGGGTGCGGCGGCAGGGGTGGGGGCCGCGGCGGGGGCGGGCTCTTCCACCGAGACACCGAAGTCGGTGGCGATGCCCGCCAGGCCGTTCGCATATCCCTGGCCGACCGCCCGGACCTTCCAGGCGCCGTTACGGAGGTAGACCTCCACGACCACCAGCGCCGTCTCGGAGCCCAGCTTCGGCGGTGTGAAGGACGCGATCACACCGTTGTCGTCGGCGCCGCGCACCGTGGCGGTGGGCTCGATGCCCTGGAAGGTCTGGCCGGCCGCGTCCGGGCTCGCGGTGACCACGACCCGCTCGATGCCGGGAGGGAGCGCCCCGGTGTCCACCACGATCGCGTCCGGGGCGGTGCCGCCGCCGGAGCGGTAACTCACACCCGGGCCCGCGGGCTGGTTGTAGAAGATGAAGTCGTCGTCGGAGCGCACTTTGCCGTCGGCGGTGAGCAGCAGGCCCGATACGTCGAGCCGCACCGGTGCGGCCACGTCCACGGCCACGCGGGCGGTGGGAAGCGGAATGTTCGAGCCAGGGGTCATTGCGGTCATGTCACAGGTAACGACCGGGACGGCTTTGCCGTTCCCTTACCTTGCGACGAATTCCCCGCACGGCCCAGCCGGGACGGCCGGACGGTACGCCACCGGGTGCCCCGCCGGTGGTCCCTTCCGGTGACCGGGTGCCCCGGCGGCGGTCCCTCCCGGTGACCGGGTGCCCCGGCGGCGGTCCCTCCCGGTCCTCACCGGCCCGGTACCACGGGGGTGATCAGCGGTTCCGTGGATGTTCGCGGGCCCGGCGCTCGTTGCCGAACTTGTAGGCGCCGGTCCACCGGGCCATCACGAGCTGCGCGTCCCCCGACTCCACCTCGGCGAGGAACTTCTCCGCGCGGCCGCCCCGCAGCGTCGTCGCGGCACGCGCGCGGTGGGTGATGAGGACAGCGCCGTCCGGGCGGCGCACGTAACTGAATCCAGCAGGCTTGGGCATGCGCACAGCCTGAGCGCAGCCGGGCCGTTCCGCGAGCGAATTTCAGCCCCGGGGCTGCCCGTACGGTCTCTGCCGCGTCTTACCCTGGCGGACGTGGAGACCTTCGTGACCTCGGATCTCGACCAGGTGCGCCTGGCGATCGCCGAGTCGTTCTACAGCACCTTCATCGACCCGCTCGGCACCCCGGGCGCGTTCGAGGCCAGGATCGACAGCGCGCGGGTCGGCGCGCTGACGGTCGGCGACATACGGATAGGCACCGACATCCGGATGAGAGTGGGTGAGCTGGGCTCCTACCACGTGAACGTGCCGCTGTCCGGCAGCCTCGCCTGGCGGCAGGAGGGGCGGGCGGCAGCCGTCGCCACCGCGCGCCACGCCGCCGTGCTCGACCCGGCGGGCGACACCGGCATCGACCACTGGAGCGACGACTGCCGGCTGCTCGCCGTGAAGATCGAACCGGCCGCGCTGCACGCCCAGTTGGAGCGCCTGCTCGACCGGGATCTGCCGGAGCGCGTCGAGTTCGCCCCGCAGCTCGACATCGCCCGCGGTGCGGGCCTGGGCTGGGCCCGGCTGCTGCGGTGGGCGGTGGAGGAGACCCGCGACGCCGGGGGACTTGGCGCGCAACCCCTGATGGCGGGACCGCTCCAGGAGGCGCTGCTCAACGGGTTGCTGCTGGCTGCCGACCACCCGTACCGCGAGGAACTGCTCGCGCCCGCCCCCGCGTTGCGGCCGGCCCCGGTCAAGCGCGCGCTGGACGCCATCCACGCGCACCCCGAACACCCGTACACGGCGGCCTCGCTCGCCGCCGTCGCGCAGGTCGGCGTGCGGAGCCTCCAGGAGGGCTTCCGCAAGAATGTGGGGAAGTCGCCGACCGCGTACCTGCGGGACGTACGGCTGGACCGGGTGCACCAGGAACTGGACTCCGGCGCGCGGAACTTCGACGGCGCCGGCGCGCCCACGGTCGCCGAGGTCGCCTACCGGTGGGGGTTCGCGCACCTGGGCAGGTTCGCGGCCGCCTACCGGGCGCGCTTCGGCGAGACGCCTTCGCAGACCCTCAGGGGCCGGTGACGCGCGGTTCGCCGCGCAATCCGGACAGCGGGCGCGCGATGCGGATCGGGCGGCGGGGCGAACCGTTCTAGGTTGATCGCATCGCGGGCACGTTCGCAGCAACCGGCCGCCCGGTGAGTTCGTCGGCGATACTCATCGGCGGACCGGGTCGCCGGGAGCGGAAGACCCCGCGAGCACGGGCCCGGCCGGCTCCCCCCAACCGTTGACGGCCGGGCCCGCACATCTTTTCGGCCAGGGATCAGTAGGGCCACTGCGGCGGGTCGGTACAGAACGAGCCGCCCAGGAAGTCGTGCTCCGCGTCCCCCGGCACGGGTTCACCGTGCTCGGCGAGCAGCTTGGGCGCGTACTGCTCGGAGTCGTCCCGCGGCACGTAGCCGAGGGCGCGCGCGGAGGAGAGGTCCCAGCGCAGCCGGGTGTTGGCGGACGACCCGTACACCACGGTGTGCCCCACGTCCGGTGCGGTCAGCGCCGCGTCGAAGAGGCGTGCGGCGTCCCCCGGGCTCAGCCACGTGGAGAGCATCCGTACCGAGGTCGGCTCCATGCAGCACGCGCCGATCCGCACGGACACCGTCTCCAGCCCGTCCCGGTCCCGGTACAGCTGGGCGAGGTCCTCACCGAACGCCTTGGACAGCCCGTAGAAGGTGTCCGGGCGGTGCGGGGTCGCCACGGGCACCGGCGGGCCCTCAGGGCCCGGCATCGGGGTGAAGCCGACCGCGTGGACGCTGGAGGCGTACACGACCCGGCGCACCCCTTCCTCGCGGGCCGCCTCGAAGAGGTTGTAGGTCCCCTCGATGTTCGACCTGAGGATCTTCTCGAACGGGGCCTCCAGCGAGATGCCCGCCAGGTGCACGATCGCGTCGACACCCTCGACGGCCTCACGCAACGCGTGCTTGTCACCGAGGTCGGCGGTCACCGCGGTGGGTTCGCCCTCGATCGGCGTCGCGTCGAAGAGCCGCAGCTCGTATCCGTACGCGGGCAGCAGTCCCCGCATCAGGGTGCCGATGCCGCCGGCCGCGCCGGTGAGCAGGAGAGTGCGGGGAGCATCGGGCATGGAGGAGTCTCCTCGGGAGTGTCCGCGGTGGGGCGCCGACGGGGCCGGCCGAACGTCGTGACGCTAGGTAGCGCGGTCGTACCGAGTCAAGTGGTCGCCGCTGCACGGCGTTTCGCGGAGAAATTCCCGGGCGGCCGATGAGTTCTCGGGGCGGGCGGGGTCTCTCCTTGGACGCCGTTGCCGGCTGCGGCCGGCGACCCCAGGGAGAGGGACCTCATGGCCACCATCACGACCGACGCCGCCACCGCCGTCGTGTTCGACCTCCGGCCCGCGGCGCGGCGGCTCGCCCGGCTCGTCGAAGGGGTCCACGACGGCTGGTTGGACGCGGCCACGCCCTGCGAGGAGTTCACCGTGCGGGACCTGCTGGGCCATCTCCACGGGCTGAGCGCGGTGTTGAGCGACGCCGCGGCGAAGAGGGTGCGGACGGGGACGGCGGCGGGGGCAGGTGCGTGCGTGCTGTCCGGTGACTGGCGCCGCGAGCTGCCCCGCCGGATCGCCGAGCTCGCCGACTGCTGGCACCGCCACGAGGCCTGGGAGGGGGCGGCCGTCGTCGACGGCACGACGCTGCCCGCCGGGGTCGTCGCCCAGATCTCGCTGGGCGAACTCGTCCTGCACGGCTGGGACCTGGCCCGCGCCACCGGCCAGGCCTTCCACTGCGACAAGCCGAGCCTCCAGGTGGTGTACGCCCTGCTCGCCCCGGAGGCCGACAACCCCGCCCGTGCCCCGATGTTCGCCCCGGTCGTCGACGTGCCGTACGGATCGCCCTTCCTGGACCGTGTGGTGGGCCTCGGCGGCCGCGACCCGGGATGGTCACCGCGGGCGTGCGGCCCGAAAGGGGACGAAGGAGGCGAAGGAGGCGAAGGAGGCGAAGGTGTGCCGGGGAGCGAGGGGCGTACCGGGTGAAGATCCCGGTTCTCCAGCCGGAGGGCTGACACCGGGCGGACGGCCGCGCATACGATGCGTGGCTGTGGCGCACACCTCACTGCGTCACCATCCGCCCGAGGGGAATCAGCGTGCGTACGAGAGTAGTTCCCGCCCTGTTCTGCGCCGGTCTCATAGCCGCCACCAGCGTGCTCACCGGAGGCGCCGCCACCGCGGCGCCCACCGCGGAAGCGGGTGCGGCGGCCCCGGCTGCCACCATTCGCGAGAAGCTGGAGAAGATCCCCGGGCTGCGGATCGTCTCGGAGACCCAGAAGGAGGGCCGCCCCTTCTTCACCCTGACGCTGCGACAGCCCATCGACCACGACAACCCGCGCCGCGGCTCCTTCGAGCAGCAGTTCACCCTGTGGCACCAGGCCGAGACCGCCCCCATGGTGCACTACACCGGCGGCTACACCCTGTCCTCCGGCACCCGTGAGATCACCACGCTCCTCGGTGCCAACCAGATCAGCGTCGAGCACCGCTTCTTCGACAAGTCGGTCCCCGCGGGGAAGACCGACTGGCGCAAGCTGACCATCGAGCAGGAGGCCGCCGACGAGCACCGCATCGTGCAGGCCATGAAGCGCGTCTACAAGGCGAAGTGGCTGGGCACCGGCGCCAGCAAGGGCGGCATGACGCAGGTCTACCACGAGCGCTTCTACCCGGAGGACCTCGACGCCGTCGTCGCCTACGTCGCGCCCAACGACGCGAACAACCGAGACGACCGGGTCTACGACGACTTCTTCAAGACCGTCGGCACGCCCGAGTGCCGTGCCGCGCTCGACGCCGTGCAGCGCGAGATGCTGGTCCGCCGGGAGAGCATCCTGCCGCTGTTCGAGGCCACGTCCAAGGAGCAGGGCCTCACCTTCAAGCAGCTCGGCACGAGCGACAGGGCCTACGAGTTCTCCGTCCTGGACCAGGTCTGGAACTTCTGGCAGTCCGGCTCGTACACCAACTGCCCGACCGTCCCTGACGCCAAGAAGGCCACCGACAAGGAGCTGTACGACTGGTCGCTCGGCCACGGCCTGTCCATCTACTCGGACGCCGACGCGGGCCCCGCGGGCACCGGCCCGTACTACCGTCAGGCCGCCTCCCAGCTGGGCTGGGCCGACCTGAAGTTCAAGCACCTGCGGGACGTGCGCAACTACCCGGACATCTATCAGCCCAACTCCCTGCTGCCCGCCGGCATGCGCACCTCGTACAGCGGCTGGGAGGCCAAGGACGTCGACCGCTGGGTCAGCAAGCAGGGCAGGCAGATGATGTTCGTGTACGGGCAGAACGACCCGTGGAGCGCGGAGCGCTACCGTCCCTCGCGCCACGACTCGCACCTGTACGTGGCGCCGAACTCCAACCACGGCGCCCTGATCTCCAAGCTCGTCCCGGAGCAGCGCGCCGAGGCCGAGGCGACCGTGAAGCGGTGGGCGGGCGTTCAGTAGCCGACGGGGCGGGTGCGGCGGCGGCGGTGCAGCTCCGCCGCCGCACCCGCCGCACGTGCCTCAGCCGCTCAGTGCGGCCTTCATCATCTTCTGCGCCACCGGTGCGGCCAGACCGTTTCCGCTGACCTCCTCGCGGGCCGCGCCCGAGCTCTCGATCAGGACCGCCACCGCGACCTCCTTGCCGGTGGCGGAGTCCTTCGCGTACGACGTGAACCAGGCGTACGGCGTCTTGCTGTTGTTCACGCCGTGCTGCGCGGTGCCCGTCTTTCCGCCGACCTCCGCGCCGGGGACCTTGGCGTTCGTGCCCGTGCCGTCCTCGACGACCGTGACCATCGCGCTGCGCAGCTGCTCGGCGGTGTGCTCCGAGACGACCCGGGTGCTCTCGCCGTCCTCGTACTTCTCCAGCGCGTCGCCGCCCGCGTTCGTCACCTCGGACACCATGTGCGGGTCCGCCAGCTCCCCGCCGTTGGCGAGCGCCGCGGACACCATCGCCATCTGCAGCGGCGTCGCCGTCACGTCGAACTGGCCGATGCCGCTCAGCGCCGTCTGCGCCTTGTCCATGCCCTTGGGGTAGACGCTCTCGTACGCCCGTACCGGCACGTCCTGCTTGTCGTTGTTGAAGCCGAACTTCTCCGCCATCGCCCTCACCTTGTCCTGGCCGAGGTCGGCGGCCAGCTTCGCGAAGACGTTGTTGCAGGAGTACTTGAGGGCCGTACGCAGGGTGGCGTTCTCGCAGGGGGCGGACCTGTTCTCGTTGTGCAGGACGGTCCTGGTGCCGGGAAGGGTGTACGGGTCGGGGCTGTCCGTCGCGGTGTCCACCGAGTCGTACAGGCCGTTCTCCAGTGCGGCCGACGCCACGACCAGCTTGAACGTGGAGCCGGGGGGCAGCGGCTGGCGCATCGCCCGGTTGGTCATCGCCTTGTCCTCGTCGTCCCCGGCCGACAGCTTCCGCCAGGCCTCGCCGTCGCCCTGCCCGGCGATCTTCGACGGGTCGTACGAAGGGGTGCTCACCATGCCGAGAATCCGGCCGGACTTCGGATCGATCGCGACGGCGGCGCCCTTGTTGTCGCCCAGCGCCTCGAAACCGGCCTTCTGCACGGCCGGGTCGATGGTCGTCACCACGTTGCCCGGCCGGGTGTGCTTGCCGGTGAGCACGTCCGCGGGGTTCTTCAGCCGGTCGTCGGTGCCGTCGAGGACCTTGCTGTAGATGCCCTCCAGCTGGCTGGCCCCGTACACCTGTGAGCTGTAGCCGGTGACGGCCGAGTAGAGCTCGCCGTCGGTGTAGGTGCGCTTGTACGCGAGGTCACCGCCCTCCGTCCTCGTCGATCCGGTGACCGGTGAGCCGGCCACGATGATGTTCCCGAGCGGGTTCGCGTACTGCGCGATGATGTTCCGCCGGTTGTCCGGGTTGTCCGCGAGTGCCTTGCCGTCGTACGCCTGCACCCAGGTCACCCGCACCAGCAGCGCGAGGACGAGCAGCAGACAGAAGACAGCGGCGTGCCTGATCGTCTTGTTCATCCTGACCTGGAGGACGAGCGAGCAAGGGCAGTAGTTCCGTTACGTACCTCTTCTCATGTTTTCTTCATACGGCATGGCCTCGCGGGCGCGCTGCGGGAATGCGCGCCGGGCCGCTCCGGTTGACCCCCTTGTTGTTCCTTTTGTTGATGCTTGTACTTGTGTGAGACCGGGAGACGAAGAATCATGACCACGCCCGCCCCCCTGCGCGTAGAGATCTGGTCCGACATCGCGTGCCCCTGGTGCTACGTCGGCAAGGCCCGCTTCGAGAAGGGGCTGGCCGACTTCGCTCACCGCGGCGACGTCGAGGTGGTGCACCGCTCCTTCGAGCTGGACCCCGGCCGGGCCAAGGACGACGTCGTTCCCGTCGTGGACCTGCTGGCCCAGAAGTACGGGCGCACCCCCGAGGAGGCGCGGACCATGGAGGCCACCGTCGCCTCCCACGCGCACGCGGAAGGCCTCGGCTACCTGGTCGACGGCCGGGACAACGGCTCCACCTTCGACATCCACCGGATCCTGCACCTGGCGAAGGAGCACGGTCTGCAGAGCGAGCTGCTCGATCTCGCATACCGGGCGAACTTCGCCGAGGAGCACTCCGTCTTCGACGACGAGGTGCTGGTGGGGCTGGCGGTCGCGGCCGGGCTCGACGAGGCGCGGACGCGCGAGGTGCTCGCCGATCCGCAGGCGTACGCCGACGAGGTGCGCGCCGACGAGCGGGAGGCGGCCGAACTGGGCGCGAACGGCGTGCCGTTCTTCGTCTTCGACCGCCGTTACGGGGTCTCAGGCGGCCAGCCCGCCGAGGTCTTCACCCAGGCGCTGGAGCAGGCGTGGCAGGGGCGCGCCCCGCTGACCCCCCTGGGCGGGTCTGAGCAGGGCGAAACCTGTGACGCGGACGGCAACTGCTCCTAGGGAGTCCGCCACGGGAGCGGTCCCCGGCGGACGGGGAGTTGAGCGCCGGGAGCGGTCCCCGGCGGACGGGGAGTTGAGCGCCGGGAGTGATTCCCGGTGGACGGGGAGTTGTCCGCGCGGGCACAGTCTTGTGCATGACGACGTCTCCCGCGCACGCACTCGGCAACCTGGCTCCCGAGGAATTCGCCCCTGAGACCACCTACCTCAACACCTCGTCGTACGGCCTGACCCCGCGCCGTACGGTCGAGGCGGTCACCGCGCTCGTCCGGCAGAACGCCACCGGCGCCCACGCCAACCCCGGCTCCTTCGAGTCCTTCGAGGAGGCGCGCGCCGCGTACGGACGGCTGGTCGGCGTCGGCGCGGACCGTGTCGCGCTCGGCACCTCGGTCGCGGTGCACGTGGCCGTGGTCGCCGCCTCCCTCGCGGCGGGCAGTGAAGTGCTCGCCCCCGAGGGTGAGTTCGCGTCGCTGGTCACTCCCTTCTCCGCGCGCGGCGACCTGAAGGTGCGCTACGTCCCGCTGGCGGAACTGGCCGCAGAGGTGCGCCCGGAAACGGCCCTGGTCGCCTGGTCCGCGGTGCAGTCCGCGGACGGCCGGATCGCCGACGGCGCAGCCGTACGCGCCGCGGCCGCCGCGCACGGCGCGCGCACGCTGCTCGACGCCTCCCAGTCCGTGGGCTGGCTGGCGACCTCGGCCGGGGGTTACGACTACACGGTGGCCGGGGGCTACAAGTACCTGCTCAGCCCGCGCGGGACGTCGTTCCTGACGGTCTCGGAAGAGGTCCAGGAGCGGACCGTGCCGGTGCAGGCGGGCTGGCTGGCGGCGGCGGACACCTGGGGGAGCACGTACGGCCCGGTGACCGAATTCGCTCCCACCGCGCGGAAGTTCGACGCCGCCGCGCCGTTCCTCTGCTACGAGGGGGCGGTGGCGTCGCTCGGGCTGCTGGAGTCCCTGGGCGTCGACGCCGTCCACGCGCACAACGTCGCTCTGGCGGATCTCTTCCGGGACGGCCTGGCGGCGCTGGGGCACACACCGGTCGACGCGCCCGGCTCGACGGTGGTCGCCGTACCGGGGCTCGGCGACCGTGCCGAGACCCTCGCCCGCTCCGGGGTCATGGTGTCCGCGCGGGCGGGGAACCTGCGGGCGTCGTTCCACCTGTACAACACGGCACAGGACGTGGAGCGGGTGCTGGAGGTGCTGGCGACGGCGGAGTAGGGGAACGGCGGCACCGCCGGGGGACGGCTCCCGGCGGTACCGCCCATACGGGTTCCCGGTGGCACCGCTGTCACCGCTCCCGGTGGTACCGCCGTCACCGTCTCCCGTGAGTACCGCCGTCACCGGCTCCCGGTGGTACCGCCGTCACCGTCTCCCGTCCAGTACCGCCGTCACCGTCTCCCGGCGGAGCTCCGCTCAGCCGCGGCCGCGGCTGCGGCTGCGGGTCAGGGCGAGCGCGCCGCCGCCCGCGGCCAGCAGGAGCGCCGCGCCGCCCACCAGGTACGGCGTGGCCGAACTGCCGCCCGTCTCGGCCAGGTTGACCGGTGCCGGGCCGGCCTGCTTCACCCCGACCGTCTGGGGCTTCACCTCCGCGGGGGCGTCAGGCGCCGCCGGGGCGGGCGGCGTCGGCTTGCTCGTCCGCACGTCCGGCACGGTGCAGCCCGTCTCCGCCAGCGTCACCACCCCCTCCACCTCCGCGACGTTCAGCTTGAGCGGGTTCACCGACACCTTCAGTTCCAGCGCGGCCGCGGCCGCCGTCCGGGTGGAGGTGCTGGTCTTGGAAAGGGTGAGGGCGACCTCGCCCACCGCGGGGACGGTGACCCGGGTCACCCCGCCCGCGCTCAGCGTGATCCGCTTGCCCAGGACCGTCACCCGCCCCAGCACGTTCGCCTCGGCCTCGGGGCGGGAACCCGCGACGCACACCGACTTCGAGGTGACCTTCTCGACCTCGATGAGCGAGAGCAGGGGGAGTCCGGGGAGGTGCACCTTCGCGTGGGCGAGCTCGGACCTGCCCTCGGCCCTGTCCCCCTCCACGGTCGCCTTCGCGGTCGCGACGTCGGCCTTGAGCATCGAGACCGGCCGCCCCTGGTCGACGCCGTCCACCCGTACGGTCAGCGCCGTGCGCTCGGCACTCGCCGGTGCCTGCACCTCGTTGAGGGCGGCCTTCACCGGTACGTTCACCGTCTTGTTCAGGAGTGAAACGTCGAGCCCGACCCGCAGGACGGAGGCGTTCGCCCGCCCGGACTCCGACGGGTGGCCGGTCGCCTGCGCGGAACCGGCGGCCAGCAGTGCCAGCGGCCCGGCGAGCAGACCGGCGGCAACGACTCCTGCGGCGCTCCGGCGGGCCGGCAGGAGGAAGAGAGAGCTGTTCAAGGTGGTGGAACCCCCACAAGTGAAAGGGGTCGCCGAGCAGCACCACCCGCCACGGGGGACACCGTGGGTGCGTGCCGTTGACGACCGGGACACCGGAATCTTTACGCACTGTGGGTGAATGGACAGGCACGCGGCGTGAGTTCACTCCAAAGGGGGGTTTCCGGCCGTACGTTCGCTTCCTCAAGCACGGGCGTTCGTCTCAGCCCCTCCGGTACCGCCGTCGGAGGGGCGCGCCCATGAGGACGTACAACGAACGGAGCCGCCCCCGGACACCCCCGTGTCACCCCCCGTCCGTCACGCGCCCGTTCAGGACGACGTGCCGCGGCGCTGCCAGGACACGCACGTCCGCCCGCGGGTCCGCGTCGTAAACGACGAGGTCGGCGGGTGCGCCCTCCTCAAGTCCCGGCCGGCCCAGCCACTGCCGGGCGTCCCACGCGGCGGCGCCCAGCGCGTCCCGTACCGGAATGCCCGCCCTCACCAGTTCGGCCACCTCTTCGGCGACCAGCCCGTGTGCGAGCGAGCCGCCGGCGTCCGTGCCGACGAAGACCGGGATGCCCGCGTCGTGGGCCGCGCGCACCGTGTCGTAACGACGCGCGTGCAGCTCCCGCATATGGGCCGACCAACGCGGGAACTTGGCCTCGCCGCCGTCCGCGAGGTGCGGGAAGGTCGCGATGTTCACCAGGGTCGGAACGATGGCCACGCCCCGCTCCGCGAAGAGCGGGATCGTCTCCTCGGTGAGACCCGTGGCGTGCTCGACGCAGTCGATCCCGGCCTCTACCAGGTCCCGCAGGGAGTTCTCGGCGAAGCAGTGTGCCGTGACCCGGGCGCCGAGCCGGTGCGCCTCGGCGATCGCCGCCTCGACCTCGCCGCGCGGCCAGCAGGGCGTCAGATCACCGGCCTCCCGGTCGATCCAGTCGCCGACCAGCTTGACCCAGCCGTCGCTCCTGCGCGCCTCGGCCGCCACATATGCGACGAGGTCGCCCGGCTCGATCTCGTGCGCGTAGTTGCGGATGTAGCGGCGCGTGCGGGCGATGTGCCGGCCCGCCCTGATGATCTTCGGGAGGTCCTCCCGGTCGTCGATCCAGCGGGTGTCGGCCGCGGAACCGGCGTCCCGGATCAGCAGCGTGCCCGCCTCCCGGTCGGTGCGGGCCTGCTTCTCACTCGTCTCCGCGTCCACCGCCCCGTGCGCGTCGAGCCCCACGTGGCAGTGCGCGTCGACGAGCCCGGGCAGCACCCAGCCCTCGACCGTGGCGCCCACCCGCAGTCCGGCGGGGCGCTCGTAGGTGATGCGGCCGTCCACCGCCCACAGTTCGCCCCGTACGTCGTCGGGCCCGGCCAGTACCCGCCCCTTCACGTGCAGCACCTCGTGATCACTCATGTCCAGCACTGTACGAGCGGGGGACTACGCTCGGCCGAGGAGCACCGAACACTGATCCGAGATGAGCACCGTCGTGACACATCCTCTGCTGGACCTGCCGCCCGTCACCGCCGCGGACTTCGCCCGCATCGAGCAGCGGGTGGCGGCCCTGCTCGGCACCGGGCAGGACGTGGTGATCATGCAGGGCGAGGCGCTGCTGCCGCTGGAGGCGTGCATCAGGGCCGGCGCCCCGCGCGGATCGAGCGCGCTGAACATCGTCACCGGCCCCTACGGGCAGACCTTCGGCAACTGGCTGCGGGGCTGCGGCGCCACCGTGACCGACCTCGTGGTGCCGTTCCACACGGCCGTCACCGCGGAGCAGGTGCGCGACGCGCTCGCGGCGCACCCGGAGATCGACTTCGTGTCGCTGGTGCACGCCGAGGCCGCGACGGGCAACACCAACCCGGTCGCCGCGATCGGCGAAGTGGTGCGCGCGCACGGCGCGCTGTTCTACCTGGACGCGGTGGCGTCGGTCGGCGCCGAACCGGTCACCCCCGACGCGTGGGGTGTCGACCTGTGCGTGATCGGCGCACAGAAGGCGATGGGAGGCCCCGCCGGTGTGTCAGCCGTCTCGGTGAGCGCCCGCGCCTGGGAGCGGTTCGCCGCCAACCCGGACGCGCCCCGCGCCTCCTACCTCTCGCTCCTGGACTGGAAGGAGCGCTGGATCGACGGCGGCCGCAAGGCGCTGCTGTTCGCCCCCGCCCAGCTGGAGATGCTCTCGCTGGAGGCGTGCCTGGAGCGGATCGGGGCCGAGGGCCTGGACGCCGTGACGGCCCGGCACGCCAAGGCCGCCGCCGCGACCCGGGCGGGCGCGCTCGCGCTCGGCGGGGGCATCGAGCCGTTCGTGTACGAGAGCAAGGACGCCGCACCCGTGGCGACGACCCTGCGGGTGACCGGCGGACCGGACGCGAGCGAGGTGGTCGCGAAGGCGCTCGCCCTCGACCCGGCCGTCCCGCTCGTCGCGGGCGGCGGCGCGCTCGCCAAGGAGATGATCCGGGTCAACCACTACGGCGTCGACGCGACGCGCGACGTGGTGCTCGCCGCACTGGCGGCCATCGGCGGGGCGCTGGCGGCGCTCGGGCAGGAGCCGGACCTCGCTTCTGCCCGGAACGCGGTGACGGAAACCTGGCCGGGCGAATAATTCGCGATTGCATTACGCGGAATTCCCTGTGGTGCCACTTCGGTCTCCAAGGGAATTCACAGAAAACGGGAAGCTGCTTATCCTCCGCAGCTTCCCGTTTCCTTATGCCCGCTTCCCCTGGGGCTAAACACCCAGGTTTCGCGGCTGGTTCGCGCTGGTTACGGGGGTGTGACCGACCCCACACGCAAGGAGATTTGCCCGGAAATTACCGGGCAAATCGTCTTGATTTGCGACCGGTGCGCCTCAAGATCAACCTCGCGCGATAACACGAAAGGCGTCCTTGGCCAACCCCGCACCACCATGCATTTTTTGAATTCCCTCGGTAAATTTCATCGACATGACTGCCGCACAAGCAGACCCAGCAACTACGCAGCTTCTGGAAAACAGCAGCCTGGAGATCGACAGCCCACGAGTGGAGGACGGAGCAGCGATCTGGCGCATCGCCCGCGACTCCGAGGTCCTGGACCTGAACTCCTCGTACAGCTACCTCCTGTGGTGTCGCGACTTCGCGACGACCTCGGTGGTCGCCCGCGACCGGCCCGGCGGCGACCCGATCGCCTTCATCACCGGGTACGTCCGCCCGGAGCGCCCCGAGACGCTGGTCGTCTGGCAGGTCGCGGTGGACGGCGAGCACCGCGGCCGCGGTCTGGCCGGCACCCTGCTGGAGGCGCTGACCACGAAGGTCGCCGCCAGTCACGGCATCAGCACCGTGGAGACGACCATCACGCCGGACAACGTCCCGTCCGACCGGTTGTTCACCTCCTACGCGGAGCGCCGCGGCGCGTCCCTGACCCGCGAGGTCCTCTTCGACGGAGGGCTGTTCCCTGCGGACTCGGGCGAGACGCACCTGCCCGAGGTGCTGTACCGGATCAGCCCCGTCGCGGCCTGAACGTCAGGTCCGGCCCAGCTCCCGACGCCGGTGACAACACCGGCGGCGGACCCGTCGCGGCCCGAGCTCCGCGGCCCCTGAACTTCTTTTTCGTACACCCGCCCTCTCCCCATCCCAGGAGACCGCAGTGACCATCACGCCCCCCGCCCTCAGTGTCTTCGAAACCCTTGAGTCCGAGGTCCGCAGCTACTGCCGCAGCTGGCCCGCCGTGTTCGACCGCGCGCAGGGCAGCCACCTCCACGACGAGGACGGCCACACCTACCTGGACTTCTTCGCCGGTGCGGGCTCCCTCAACTACGGGCACAACAACCCGGTCCTCAAACGCGCCCTGATCGACTACATCGAGCGCGACGGGATCACGCACGGCCTCGACATGGCGACCACCGCCAAGCGGGCCTTCCTGGAGACCTTCCAGAACGTGATCCTGCGGCCCCGGGACCTGCCGTACAAGGTGATGTTCCCCGGCCCGACGGGCACCAACGCCGTCGAGTCGGCGCTGAAGCTGGCCCGCAAGGTCAAGGGCCGCGAGTCGGTCGTGTCCTTCACCAACGCCTTCCACGGCATGTCGCTCGGCTCGCTCGCCGTCACAGGCAACGCCTTCAAGCGCGCCGGCGCCGGCATCCCGCTCGTGCACGGCACCCCGATGCCGTTCGACAACTACTTCGACGGCACGGTCCCGGACTTCATGTGGTTCGAGCGCCTCCTGGAGGACCAGGGCTCGGGCCTCAACAAGCCCGCCGCCGTGATCGTCGAGACGGTCCAGGGCGAGGGCGGCATCAACGTCGCCCGCGCCGAGTGGCTGCGCGCCCTGCAGGAGCTGTGCCACCGCCAGGACATGCTCCTGATCGTCGACGACATCCAGATGGGCTGCGGCCGCACCGGCGCGTTCTTCTCCTTCGAGGAGGCGGGCATCACGCCGGACATCGTCACCCTCTCGAAGTCGATCAGCGGCTACGGCATGCCCATGTCGCTCTGCCTGTTCAAGCCGGAGCTCGACGTCTGGGAGCCCGGCGAGCACAACGGCACCTTCCGCGGCAACAACCCCGCCTTCGTCACCGCCGCCGCCGCCCTCAACGCCTACTGGGCCGACGGCCAGATGGAGAAGCAGACCCAGGCCCGCGGCGAGCTGGTCGAGCGCGCGCTGCTCGCCATCGCCGACGAGAACGCCGAGGCCGGCGTGAGCTTCCGCGGCCGCGGCCTGGTCTGGGGCATCGAGTTCACCGACAAGGAGCGGGCCACCGCGGTGTGCCGCCGCGCCTTCGAACTCGGGATGCTCCTGGAGACCTCAGGGCCGCAGAGCGAGGTCGTGAAGCTGCTCCCGGCGCTCACGATCTCCGCGGACGAACTCGACGAGGGTCTGCGCATCCTGGCGCGCGCGGTCCGCGAGACCGCCTGACACCTCGTCACCCCTGCCATTTTCGTCGTAAGAGAAAGGTCCAAGTCACCGTGATTGTCCGCTCGTTCAAGGACATCGAAGGAACCGACCGCCATGTGAAGGCGAAGACCGGAACCTGGGAGAGCAAGCGCATCGTGCTCGCCAAGGAGAAGGTCGGGTTCTCCCTCCACGAGACCATCCTCTACGCGGGTACGGAGACCGAGATGTGGTACGCGAACCACATCGAGGCCGTGCTCTGCGTCGAGGGCGAGGCGGAACTCACCAACGACGAGACGGGCGAGACCCACTGGATCGAGCCCGGCACGATGTACCTGCTGGACGGCCACGAGCGTCACACCATGCGCCCGAAGACCGACTTCCGGTGCGTGTGCGTGTTCAACCCGCCCGTGACCGGACGGGAGGACCATGACGAGAACGGCGTGTACCCGCTGCTGACCGAGGAGGTCTGAGCCATGAGTGCGCTTTCGACGGACGTCACCAACCCGACGGGCTCCGTGACCGGCGATCTCTACCCGACCCGCGGTGCCACCGAGGTGACCACCCCCCGCCAGGACCCGGTCCTCTGGGTCCCGGACGCGGAGGGCCCGATCTCGGCAGGTGACCTCTCCGGCTTCGAGCGGGACGGCTTCCTCACCGTCGACCAGCTGATCTCGGACGACGAGGTCGCGCTGTACCGGGCGGAGCTGGACCGGATGGTCGCCGACCCCGCGGTGCGGGCCGACGAGCGCTCGATCATCGAGCCGAAGTCGCAGGACGTACGGTCGGTCTTCGAGGTCCACAAGCTCAGCACCGTCTTCGCCCAGCTGGTGCGGGACCCGCGGGTGGTGGGCAGGGCCCGCCAGATCCTCGGCTCGGACGTGTACGTCCACCAGTCCCGGATCAACGTCAAGCCCGGCTTCGGCGCCTCCGGCTTCTACTGGCACTCGGACTTCGAGACCTGGCACGCCGAGGACGGTCTGCCGAACATGCGGACCGTGTCGGTCTCGATCGCGCTCACCGAGAACCTGGACACCAACGGCGGGCTGATGATCATGCCCGGCTCGCACAAGCACTTCCTGGGCTGCGCGGGCGAGACGCCGAAGGACAACTACAAGCAGTCGCTCCAGATGCAGGACGCGGGCACCCCGTCCGACGAGGCGCTGACCAGGATGGCCGACGCGCACGGCATCAAGCTCTTCACCGGGCGGGCCGGTTCGGCGACCTGGTTCGACTGCAACTGCATGCACGGCTCGGGGGACAACATCACCCCCTACGCCCGCAGCAACGTCTTCATCGTGTTCAACAGCGTGGAGAACCAGGCGGTGGAGCCGTTCGCGGCCCCGGTCGGCCGCCCGGACTTCATCGGCGCACGGGACTTCACCCCGGTGCGCTGACCACGGCGGAGGCGACAGGGCCGTAGGGCAAGGCCGCAGGACAAGGCCGTAGGACAAGGTGGGGCGGGACCTCTTCGCGAAGAGGTTCCGCCCCACCTTTTCCGTGCTTCCCGCCGTCCGGCAGCTCCGCTCGGCCTTACGCGGCCTTACGCGGCCTTACGTGGCCTTACGCGGCGACCTCGTTGAGCGCCGGGTAGTCCGTGAAGCCCTGTTCCGTGCCGCCGAAGAAGGTGGCCGGGTCCGGGGTGTTGTAGGGGCCCTCGGTGGCCAGCCGGGCGGGCAGGTCCGGGTTGGCCAGGAACAGCGCGCCGAACGCCAGCAGGTCCGCGGCCCCGTCGTCCAGCAGGCTGAGCGCACGGTGGTCGGTCGGCCCCTCGGTGAAGGGGTTCAGGATGAAGGTGCCGGAGAACTTCGCCCGCAGCGCGGTGCTGAACTCCCGCTGCTCGGGGCCCGTTTCGAGGGTGTGCAGATAGGCGAGGCCGAGCGGTTCGATGGCGTCGACCAGGGCCTCGTACACCTCGCGCGCGTTCTCGACGTCGACGACGTCGTTGTACGGGTTGCCGGGCGAGAGCCGGATCGCGGTCCGGGACGCGCCGATCTCGGCCACGACCGCCTTGACGGCCTCGACGGCGAACCTGATCCGGTTCTGGACCTCGCCGCCCCACTCGTCGGTGCGCAGGTTGGCGTTGGCGGACAGGAACTGGTGGATCAAGTAGCCGTTCGCGCCGTGCAGTTCCACGCCGTCGAAGCCGGCCTCGACGGCGTTACGGGCGGCCCGCGCGAAGTCCCGTACCGTCTCGGTGATCTCGTGGGCGGTGAGGGCGCGGGGCTCGGTGAAGTCGACGGGGCCGGCAGCGGTGAAGAGCTGGCCCGCGGGCGTCACGGCGGAGGGCGCGACCGGGGTCAGGCCGTCCGGCAGCAGGCTCGGGTGGCCGATCCGGCCGGCGTGCATCAGCTGGGCGAAGATCACGCCGCCCTCGGCGTGCACGGCGTCGGTGACCTTGCGCCAGCCGGCGAGCTGCTCCTGGGTGTGCAGGCCCGGCGTGAACGGGTAGCCCTGTCCGACGACGGACGGCTGCACGCCCTCGGTGACGATCAGCCCGGCGGAGGCGCGCTGGGCGTAGTACTCGGCCACCAGCTCGGTCGGCACGCCGCCCGCGCCGGCCCGGCTGCGGGTCATCGGCGCCATCGCTATGCGGTTGGCGAGAGTGGTGCCTGCGAGGTCGTAGGACTGGAACGCGGTGCTGGTCATGGCGGATGCCTCCAGGGGAACAGCCGACTATTGGTCGGCCAAGTAATACCGATGGACTCACTGTAGCTCATTACTTGGCCGACCAAGTTAAAGTGGGGGAGAGAACTTTCCCCGCACCCGAGGAACCGCCATGAACTCCGACGACCCGCTCTGTTCCGCCCCCGTCCCCGCGGCCGCCATCGGCGGCCCGGTCAGCCACTCCCTGTCGGTGGTGGCCAGACTGCACCGGATCGCGGCGGGCAGGGTGCTGCGGTGCCTGGGGCTCTACCCGGGCCAGGAGTTCGTGATGATGCACCTGTGGGAGGCCGGGGCGGTGCGCCAGTCCGAACTCATCAAGTCGGTCGGCCTCGACCCTTCCACGGTCACCAAGTCCCTCCAGCGGCTGGAACAGGCGGGTCACGTACGCCGCCGACCGGACCCCGCCGACCGGCGCGCCTCACTCGTCGAGGCGACGGGCGAGAGCTGCGGACTGCGCGAGCGGGTGGTGGCCGCCTGGGCCGAGCTGGAGGCGAGGACGCTGGCGGGGCTGGATCAGGGGGAGCGGGAGGAGCTGCTGCGGCTGCTGGGGAAGGTGGAGACGAACCTCTGCCCGGAGGGGGACCGGGCGGTGCCCGGCGCGGAGGGAATGCCGTGCGAGGAGAGCGGGCCGACGGAGCCGGGCACGCGGGGATGCGCCGGGTAGCGGGCGCGACGGGGGAGGGTGGTCGGTCATTGGAGTGGGCGCGCTTGCGCACTCATGCCGGCGGTCAGCACTCGTGGGCGCGTTCAGCCGGGTAGTGCGGCTTCCAGTTCGGTGAGGAAGCGGGTCGTCGTTCCGGTGTCCCGGACCGCGATCCGCAGCCAGTCCTCGCCGAGCCCGGGGAAGGTGTCCCCCCTGCGTACCGCGAAACCACGTGCGCGCAGCCGCGCCCGTACCGCCATGGCGTCCACCGTCCGCACCAGCACGAACGGGGCCCGCGCCCCCTCGACCACCCGTACGCGGTCCCGGCCGAGCCCGCGGAGCCCGGTGACCAGGTGCTCCCGGTCCGCGTCGGTCCGCACCGCGGCCCGCGCGGCCTCGGCCAGTGCCTCGGGCGTCGCGGTCGCCTGCGCGGCCACCAGTGCGGGCGTGGACACCGGCCACAGCGGCTGGGCGCGCTCCAGGGCGGCGATGGTAGCCGGGTCGGAGGCCGTCACGTACCCCACCCGCAGCCCCGCGAGGCCCCAGGTCTTGGTCAGGCTGCGCAGCACCACCAGGCCCGGCACGTCGCCCCGGCCCACCAGTGCCTCCGGCTCGCCCGGCACCGCGTCCATGAACGCCTCGTCGACCACCAGCGTCCGCCCGGGCCGCGCCAGCCGGGCGACGAGACCGGCCGGGTGCAGCACCGACGTCGGGTTCGTCGGATTGCCGATCACCACCAGATCCGCCTCGTCCGGCACGGCGGCCACGTCCAGCCGGAAGCCGTCGGCCTCCCGCAGCAGCACCCGCCCGACGTCGTGCCCCGCGTCACGCAGCGCCGCCTCCGGCTCGGTGAACTGCGGATGGACCACCACGGGGTGCCGGGCCGGCAGCGCCCGTGCGATCAGCACGAAGGCCTCCGCCGCGCCCGCCGTCAGCAGCACCCGCTCCGCCGGCAGCCCGTGCCGCGCCGCCACCGCCGCCCGCGCGGCCCGGCCGTCGGGGTAGGCGGCGAGAGTGGCCAGGGAGGCGGCGAGCCGTTCCCTGAGCCATTTCGGCGGGGTGTCGGAGCGTACGTTGACCGCGAGGTCGGTCAGCCGGGCCGCGCCGCGCACCTCGGCGTCGCCGTGGTGGCGCAGGTCATGGGGAAAGTGCATGATCGCCTCGCGTCAGGGTCGCTGTGGGATGAGGGCCACCGCGCACGTCGCCGTGGCCGGCCGCCCCGGGGGGTTCGACTTCCGTTTGGGCACCAGGAGCTCGGCCCCATAGCCCCCGGCGACGAGAGCCGCCGCCTCCGCCACGGACGGCGTGCCGACCGCCCCCATAGCCCGCCCGGACGGGTTCGGCACCGTCACCGATGCCAGGCGCCGCGCCCCGTACGACAGGACCGGCACGCCGAGCCGCCGCGCGCAGTCGACGACGGCCCGCTCGTGCGCCTTGACGTCGACGGTGGCGAGCGCCGTCACGGCCGTCAACGGCAGTCCGGCCTCGGCGAGCACGCCCACCACGAGTGCGTACAGCTCGTCGGCGGGCGCGTCCTGGCAGGCCCCGACGCCGACACTCACCCGTTCGGCCCCGCTCACCCGGCCACCCCGTCGGCGGCGGTTCGGCCCAGCCCGAGGTGCGCGGTGCCCCGGCCATCGGCTAGCAAGGGCACATGGCGGTCTTCGTCGCGCTCGGCGCGTTCCTGATGACGCTGTTCGGTGGCTGGGTCGCCCAGCGCGTCACCGACCGGCGCCACCTCGTGCTGGGCCTGGCCGGCGGGCTGATGCTCGGCGTGGTCGGTCTCGATCTGCTGCCGGAGGCCCTGGAGGCCGCCGACAACGAGGTGTTCGGGGTGCCCGCCGCGCTGCTGCTGTTCGTCGGGGGCTTCCTCGGCGCGCACGTGGGGGAGCACCTGCTGGCCGGTCGGCACGCCGCGCACGGGGGCGAGGAGGGCGAGCGCATCCCGGAGGTGGGCCTCACCGCCGCCTCCGCCATGGTCGGACACAGCCTGATGGACGGCATCGCCCTCGGCGCGGCCTTCCAGGTCGGCGGCGGCATGGGCCTGGCCGTCGCGCTCGCGGTGATCGCCCACGACTTCGCGGACGGCTTCAACACGTACACGCTGACCAGCCTGTACGGCAACGAGCGCCGCAAGGCCGTCGCGATGCTGTTCGCGGACGCGGCGGCCCCGGTGGTGGGCGCCGCGTCGACGCTCCTGTTCACCCTCCCGGCCGAACTCCTCGGCTGCTATCTGGGCTTCTTCGGCGGTGTGCTCCTCTATCTGGCGGCCGCCGAGATCCTGCCGGAGGCCCACCACGACCACCCGGCCCGCTCCACCCTGCTGTGCACGGTGGCGGGCGCCGGCTTCGTGTGGCTGGTGGTGGGCATCGCGGCGGAATGAGTGCTCGGTCACGGCCGGTGGCACCGTTCCACGAACCGGTACGCCATCTCCGGGGCCGCCGCCCAGTGCGTGTGCAGATAACTGGCGTGCACATTGCCCTGGACGAAGCCCTCGACGCGCCGCTGCGGATGCGTGAAGCCCCACGCGGGCGCGGCGCCGGCCCCGGGCTCGACGGCCGTACGGTGGAACTCGTGCCCCCGCAGCCGGGTCCCGGCAGCCGCCAGCGCGCTGTCCCCGACGGCGACGGCCTCCCGGTAGCCGAGCGTCAGCTTCTGCGACATCTGCGCCTGCGCGTCGAGCACCCCGCACATCGGCTGCCCGTCCAACGACCGGGACAGATACAGCAGTCCCGCACACTCGGCGGCCACCGGCGCACCGGAGGCGGCGAGTGCGGCGACGGCCTCGCGCAGCGGCTCGTTCGCCGAAAGCTCGGGGGCGTACACCTCGGGGAACCCGCCCCCGATCACCAGCCCGCCGGTTCCGTCGGGCAGTTGCTCGTCGTGCAGGGGATCGAAGGGCACGACCGTTGCCCCGGCCGCAGCAAGCAGCTCCGCGTGCTCCGCGTACGAGAACGTAAAAGCCGACCCGGCAGCCACCGCCACCACAGGGTCAGCGCCACCCTCTCGGGCCCCGCGCGCCCCCGGGTCCCAAGCCTCCGCATCCAGCGTCCCCGCCCCCCGCGCCAGCCCCAGCACCGCCTCCAGGTCCACCCCCGCCCGCACCTGCTCCGCCAGCGCCGCCACCGACTCCACCGCCTCCGCCTGCCGCTCGGCCACCGGCACGAGCCCGAGGTGCCGCGAAGGCGTCCGCACCTGCCGGGCCCGACGCAACGCGCCGAGCACCGGCACCCCCGACCCCTCCAGGGCCTCCCGCAGCAGTTCCTCGTGCCGGTCGGAACCCACCTTGTTCAGGATCACGCCGCCGATCCGCACCTCCGGGTCCCAGGACGCGAAGCCGTGCACCAGCGCCGCCACCGACCGCGACTGCGACGAACCGTCCACCACCAGCACCACCGGCGCCCGCAGCAGCTTCGCGATCTGTGCCGTCGACGCCAGCTCGCCCTGTCCCGCCGCCCCGTCGTACAGGCCCATCACGCCCTCGACGATCGCCAGGTCACACCCGGTTGCCCCGTGCGCGAACAGCGGGGCGACCAGTTGCGGCCCGCACATGTACGCGTCCAGGTTCCGGCCGGGCCGGCCCGTCGCCAGCGCGTGGTAACCGGGGTCGATGTAGTCCGGCCCCACCTTGTGCGGCGAAACGGCCAGTCCGCGCTCCGTGAAGGCGGCCATCAGCCCCGTCGCGACGGTGGTCTTCCCACTGCCCGACGACGGCGCGGCCACCACGATCCGTGCTACCACTCGATGCCCCGCTGGCCCTTCTGACCCGCGTCCATCGGGTGCTTCACCTTTGACATGTCGGTGACCAGGTCGGCGGCGTCCAGCAGTGCCTGCGGGGCGTTCCGACCCGTGATCACCACGTGCTGCGTGCCCGGCCGCTCGCGCAGCACCCGCACGACCTCCTCGACGTCGATCCACCCCCAGTGCATCGGGTACGCGAACTCGTCCAGCACGTAGAACTTGTACGTCTCGGCCGCCAGGTCCCGCTTGACCTGCTCCCAGCCCTCCCGGGCCTTCTCCTCGTTGTCGGTGTTGTCGCCGTGCAGACCGCGCTGCACCCACGACCAGCCCTCGCCCATCTTGTGCCAGGTGACGCTCCCGCCCTCACCGGTGGCGCCGAGCACCTTGAGCGCGTTCTCCTCGCCGACCTTCCACTTCGCCGACTTCACGAACTGGAACACCCCGACCGGCCAGCCCTGGTTCCAGGCCCGCAGCGCCATGCCGAACGCGGCCGTCGACTTCCCCTTGCCGATGCCCGTGTGCACCATGAGCAGCGGCCGGTTGCGGCGCTGGCGGGTGGTGAGCCCGTCGTCCGGTACGGTCTCCGGCTGTCCCTGCGGCATTACGCGACCTTCCTCGACGCGCCACGACCGGCGCCCTGTACGTCCTTGACCAGTCCGGCGATGGAGTCCGCGCGCAGCTCGTCCAGCGTGACGGCGCTGCCGCCCAACTCCCGTGCCAGCTCTGCCGCGAGACCGAGCCGGACCAGGCCGAACTCGCAGTCCACCACCACCGAGGCGACACCCTCGGCCTCGTGCAGCCGCGCCGCCCGGCCCGCCAGCGCGACGGGCTCGGGGCCACCGGTGGCGCGCCCGTCCGTCACCACGACCAGCAGCGGCCGGCGCGACGGGTCGCGCAGCTTCTCCACCCGCAGCACGTCGTGCGCCTTGAGCAGCCCGGCGGCCAGCGGCGTGCGCCCGCCCGTCGGCAGCAGCTCCAGGCGTGCCGCCGCCGCGTCCACCGAGGACGTCGGCGGCAGCGCCACCTCCGCCTCCTTACCGCGGAAGGTCACCAGGCCCACCTTGTCCCGCCGTTGGTAGGCGTCGAGCAGCAGCGACAGCACCGCACCCTTGACGGCTCCCATCCGCTGCCGGGCCGCCATCGACCCGGAGGCGTCCACCACGAAGAGCACCAGGTTCCCCTCCCGCCCCTCGCGCGTCGCCTGCCGCAGGTCGTCCCTGCGGACGACCAGGCCGCGCCCGGTGCGTCCGCGCGCGTGCTGGTGCGGGGCGGCGGCCTGCACGGTGGCGGCCAGGTGCAGCTTGGTGAGCGCGCCCCGGGGGCGTACCGCCCCTGTCGTACGTCCGTGCTCGGTGCGTGCGCGGGAACGGCGGCCCGCCGCCCCCTCGCCGAGGCCAGGCACGCTCAGCATCTTCGTACGGAACGGCTCGGCCGCCCTGGCGGCGGGCTGTTCCGCGGCGGCCTGCCCGGAGGGCGCGGGCTGCTGCTCGGGCTGCTCCGGCCGGTCCAGGGGCGGTTCGGGCGTGTCGCCCTGCTGCGACTCGTCGCGCCCCGGCGCGTCGGGGCCACCGCCGTCCTGCTGCGGCGGGATGCCACCGCCGGGGCCGTCAGGACCGGGATCGGGGTCGTCGTCCCCACCGCCGTCGCCGTCGCCCTCGTCCTGCGGGGCGTTCTGCTCCAGCGTCTCGTCGAGCTTGTCCTCGTCGAGTCCCGGCGCGTCGAACGGGTTGCGCCGCCGCCGGTGCGGCAGCGCCAGCAGCGCCGCCTGCCGTACGTCCTCCTCCTGCACGTCCTCACGCCCGGCCCACGCGGCCAGCGCGGTCGCAGTGCGCGCCATCACGATGTCGGCCCGCATCCCGTCGACCTCGAAGGCCGCGCAGGTCGCCGCGATCTGCCGGAGCGCGTCGTCGCCCAGCCGCACGTGCGGCAGCAGCGCGCGGGCGGCCACGATCCGCTCCCGCAGGACGCCCTCCTCGCCGGCCCACTTGGCGGCGAAGGCGGCCGGGTCGTCGTCGTACGCCAGGCGGCGCCTGACGACCTCCACCCGCTGGTCGGTGTCGCGGGAGGCGGCCACCTCCACGGTCAGCCCGAACCGGTCGAGCAGCTGCGGCCGCAGCTCGCCCTCCTCCGGGTTCATCGTGCCGACCAGCAGGAACCTCGCCGCGTGCCGCACGGACACGCCCTCGCGCTCCACGTACGACGCGCCCATGGCGGCGGCGTCGAGCAGCAGGTCGACGAGGTGGTCGTGCAGGAGGTTGACCTCGTCCACGTACAGGATCCCGCGGTGCGCGTCGGCCAGCAGCCCCGGCTCGAACGCCTTCACGCCGTCGGCCAGCGCCCGTTCGATGTCGAGTGCGCCCACCAGCCGGTCCTCGGACGCGCCGACGGGCAGCTCCACCATCCGCGCGTCACGCGACACGCCGCCGGCCTCCTGGTGCGGTCCGTCGGGGCAGGCCGGGTCCGGCGCCCCGGGGTCGCAGGAGAACCGGCACCCGTCGACCACGCTCACCCGCGGCATCAGCGCCGCCAGCGCGCGCACGGCGGTGGACTTGGCGGTGCCCTTCTCGCCGCGCACGAGCACACCGCCCACGGCGGGAGACACGGCGTTGAGCAGCAGCCCGAGCCGCAGGTCGTCCTGTCCGACGAGGGCGGTGAAGGGGTAGGGCGTACTCATGCGACCTCCATAGTGGTTCCTGGCACAGCTGTCACAGCCACAACTCGCGTGGCGCGTACGGCACTTCTCATCCGCGCCCCTCGGGCGCCCCCGGCGGCACGAACGGCAGGCCGGCCGGGGCGCCCGACTCGATGAGCCGCCACAACCCGTCCGTGTCCGCGTGTTCCTCGATCAGATCGCCGAGCCTGTCCAGCTGCTCCTCGCGCAGGGCCTCGAAGCTCGTGTCCGGTGCCGGTACGAAACGCCGGCCCGCAGCCGTCGCGACCTCCCGCAGGAAGGCCCGCCGGAACCCGTCGCTCTCCAGCGACCCGTGCCAGTGCGTCCCCCACACGGCGCCCACCCGGCACCCGTCCAGGAAGGCTTCCCCACCGAGGACCTCGGCCACCCCGTGATGGATCTCGTACGCCTCGACGGCCTCGCCGAGCGCCTCGCCCACCGGCCGGGTGAGCGTCTTCTCGCGGGCGAAGCGCACCCGTACCGGCAGCAGGCCCAGCCCCTCGACCACCCCGGCGCGCGACTCGACCTCGTCCTCGATGCGGGTGCCGAGCAGCTGGTACCCGCCGCAGATCCCCAGCACCGGCAGCCCCTCGGCGGCCCGCCGCAGCAGCGCGTCCGCGAGGCCGCGCTCCCGCAGCCACCGCAGCGCCCCCACCGTGCCGCGGGTGCCGGGCACGACCACCAGGTCCGCGTCGGCCAGCTCCTCCGCGCGGTCCACGAACCGCACGACCACACCCGGTTCGGCGGCCAGCGCGTCCACGTCGGTGAAGTTGGACATCAGCGGCACCGCGCACACCGCGACCCGCAGCACGTCCTCGCCGACCGGCGGCGCCACCACGGACTCGCGCACCGCACCGCGCAGCGACACCCGCAGGCCGTCCTCCTCGTCGATGCCGAGCCCGTGCGCGAACGGCAGCACGCCGTACGTCCTGCGCCCGGTCAGGTCCTCCAGCATCTCCAGGCCAGGCTCCAGGAGCGAGACATCACCCCGGAACTTGTTCACCAGGTAGCCCGCCACCAGCCGCTGGTCCTCCCGCGCGAGCAGCGCGGTGGTGCCGAAGAACGACGCGAAGACGCCCCCGCGGTCGATGTCCCCGACCACCACCACCGGGAAGTCCGCGGCCCGTGCGATCCCCATGTTCACGATGTCGGTACGGCGCAGATTGATCTCCGCCGGGCTTCCGGCGCCCTCGCAGATCACCGCGTCGTACTGGTCGCGCAGTTCGGCCAGGCACTCGGTGACCGTCCCGAGCAGCGCCTCGCGGTGCCCGCCCTGCACGCCCTTGCCGTACGTCCTGCCGCCCGCCGTGCCGAAGAAGCCGCGGGCGCTCATCTCGCCGACCGGCTTGCCGAGCAGCACCACCTGACTCGACCTGTCGCTGCCCGGTTTGAGCAGCACCGGGTTCATCAGGGCGCTCGGCTCGACCCGCGCGGCCTGTGCCTGCATCGCCTGGGCGCGCCCGATCTCCGCGCCCTCACGGGTCACGAAGGAGTTCAGCGACATGTTCTGCGCCTTGAACGGGGCGACCTTCACCCCTTGGCGCACCAGCCACCGGCAGATCCCCGCCGTGACCACGCTCTTGCCCGCGTCCGACGTGGTCCCCGCGACCAGCAGCCCGCCACCGCTCATGAGTTACGTCCCTTCACGTACGCGTGCCCGTACGAAGCGGCCAGCCGGCCCGCCGCGCACACGGCCAACGCCAGCAGATTCACCCGGCGCGACAGCCGCACCGCACGCTCGATGTCCGGTACGTCCACGGGACGCCCGCTCTTCCCGTTCAGCACCGCACGGTGCTCCACCCGGCCCGCGTAGGAGAGCGTGCCGCCGAGGGTGACGCCCAGGGCGCCCGCGAACGAGGCCTCCACCGGGCCCGCGTTGGGGCTCGGGTGGTGTGCGGCGTCCGCGCGCCATGCCCGCAAAGCGCCCCGGGGGTCACCCCCCGCGAGCACGGCCAGCGCGGCCGTCAGCCGGGCGCCGGGCCAGCCCGCGAGGTCGTCGAGGCGCGCCGATGCCCACCCGTACCGCAGATGGTGCGGCGACCTGTGGCCGACCATCGCGTCCAGGGTGTTCACCGCCCGGAAGGCCACCAGCCCCGGCACGCCGGCGACCGCGCCCCACACCAGCGCGCCCACCACCGCGTCCGAGGTGTTCTCGGCGACCGACTCCACGACGGCGCGCGCCATCTGCTGTCCGTCCAGGGCCTGCGGGTCGCGCCCGCACAGGTGCGGCAGCCGCTCGCGGGCGACGTCGAGGTCCCCCGCGGCCAGGGCCCCGCCGACCGCGCGGGCCTCCCGCCCCAGCGACGTACCACCGACGACCGACCAGGTGACGGCGGCGGTCAGGGCGACGGACGCGGCGGGCGAGCGGCGCACGGCGCGCGCGGCGAGCGCGGCGGCGCCCGTGGCCCCGCCCACGCAGAGCAGGGTGTGCAGGGCGCCCCGGCCGCGGTGGTCGCGCCACAGCGCCCGCTCGACCGCGGCTGCGGCCCGCCCGAAGGCGGCGACGGGATGGCCCCTGCGGGGGTCGCCGAGCAGCAGGTCGCCGAGGAGTCCGGCGGCGGCGCCGTACGCGAAGACGCGGGCGGGACTCGGGCAGGGGGCGGCTGGACCGCGGGTTCCGCAGCCGGGCATGGCGATGTGTCCTTAACTCAGGGTCCGCGCCCTGGTTCGACGTGACGAGCGGCTGGGAGTTCCTGGCTTCCGTACGGCCCTCGCGGGACGTACGTGACAGTGGCGGGACCGCGCCGGATTCGCACCGGCTTCCTCTCCATGCCGCCGTATTGGCTCCGGCAGTCCACCACGCTCCGCGAACAGCCGTCAACCTGGGGTTGACCTGCGGCGCTCCCCGCGTGCACCGGCCCGCCCGGGGGCGCACGCAGAACCGCCCCGCGCACGAGGCACGGGGCGGCGGGGGCGGAGCGAGGATCAGGCGACGATCAGGAAGATTCCGTATGCCACGGCCGCCGCGCAGAGCGCGAAGCAGGCGTAGGCGCCGGTACGTGCCACGGTCGCGGAGCCGCCCGAGGCGGTGGCGCCCTCCTGCTTGGAGAGCCCCACGATGCCGAGGGTGAACAGGCCCACCAGGCCCACGGTGGCCACGAGGCTGACGCCGAAGACGGTGCCGAGAGCTGCCCAGTCGATGTTCATGTCGTGTGCGTCCTTAGACCGATGCGGCCGGGCGGGCCGCCTCGGCGGGGGAGTGGAGGGTGGCCTTTATGTCGTCCGTGTCGTGCAGCAGGACACCGGCCGGGGGCGGGGTGACCGCGGCGACGGCGGCGGTGACGACGCCCGCGGGCTCGCCGGACGTCTCCAGGTCGTCGGCGGTGACGTTGGTGTGGTCGACCGGCTTGCGGCGCGACAGGGCCCAGATCACACCCGAGCCCGCGACCAGCAGGACGGCCACGGCGGTGACGCCCCAGGCGCCCTGACCCGTCAGGAACTCCGCGGCGGCGGCGACCAGACCCGCGGCGGGCAGCGTCAGGCCCCAGGCGACGAACATCCGGGTCGCGGTCGACCAGCGGACCACGCCGCCCTTGCGGCCGAGGCCCGCGCCCATCACGGAGCCGGAGCAGACCTGGGTGGTGGAGAGGGAGAAGCCGAGGTGCGAGGAGGCCAGGATGACCGTCGCGGCGCCGGTCTGGGCGGCGAAGCCCTGCGGCGGACGGAGGTCGGTGAGGCCCTTGCCCATGGTGCGGATGATGCGCCAGCCGCCCAGGTACGTACCGGCGGCGATGGCCACACCGGCCGAGACGATGACCCACAGGGGCGGGTTGGAGCCGGGGGCCAGCACGTTTCCGGTGACCAGGGCCAGGGTGATGACACCCATCGTCTTCTGGGCGTCGTTGGTGCCGTGCGCGAGGGAGACGAGGCCGGCGGAGGCGATCTGGCCCGCGCGGTAACCCTTGGCGGTGGCCTTCTCGTCGGTCCTGGACGCCAGCTTGAAGGTGAGCTTCGTGGCGAGGTACGCGGCGACGCCGGCCACCAGCGGCGCGGCGATCGCGGGCAGCAGCACCTTGGTGATGACGACGCTGCCGTTGACCCCCGAGGTACCCACCGACATCAAGGTGGCGCCGATGAGGCCGCCGAAGAGTGCGTGGGAGGAACTGGACGGCAGACCGATCAGCCAGGTCAACAGGTTCCAGAGGATGGCGCCGACCAGCGCCGCGAAGATCACTTCCGTCGTGATGCCGCTCTCGTTGATGAGCCCGCCGGAGATCGTCTTGGCGACCTCGACGGAGAGGAAAGCACCAACGAGGTTGAGCACGGCGGACATGGCCACCGCCGTCTTGGGCTTGAGTGCGCCGGTCGAGATGGTCGTGGCCATCGCGTTGGCAGTGTCGTGGAAACCGTTCGTGAAGTCGAACACGAGAGCGGTCACGATCACGATTCCGAGAAGGAGCGTGATGTGTTCCATTTACCCAGGCAATCGTTTGAGGTCAGTGGCAGTTGGAACGTAGGCAACCTGAGTGAACGGAAGATGAACTGGGCAGGGCGCCCCGGTGACTCGAAACGCCGCACCGCCGTTCCGGATTTCACCGCAACGGTCGCGCGGCGGTCACTCGCCGGGCGGGGCTTGGGAGCCAACGCCGCGCGGAGGTGTTCCACCGACCGTGTGAGCCGTGGAAGAGATTCCGGTCACCCGGAAGAGAGCGGGCCCCGCAGCCTCGGTCCGCGGTGCGTTTACGGGGCCTCGGAACCGGTGCGCGCCGCCGGGTGCTGGCAGGATGCGGCGCATGGCGACGGAGCAGACGCAACGGGCAGGGTCGGCGGGACCGCGGGACGAAGAAGGGGACCCGGTCGCGCGGGGCCGGCGGGAGGGCGCAGGGGACGAAGGGGACCCGGTCGCGCGGGCCTGGCGGGAGGGCGCAGGGGACGAAGGGGACCCGGTCGCGCGGGCCTGGCGGGACCTGGTGGCCGCCGCGCGCCGCTCGGTGGCGGACGGGCTGGTCGTCGGCACCTCGGGCAACGTCTCCGTGCGGGTGGGCGATCTCGTCCTGGTCACCCCGAGCGGTGTCCCCTACGACCGGCTCGGTCCGGCCGAGACGACCGGCGTCGACCTCGACGGCCGCCAGGTCCTTGGCGGCCTCACCCCCACCAGCGAACTCCCCATGCACCTCGCCGTGTACCGGGACACCGACGCCGGAGCGGTCGTGCACACCCACGCCGTGCACGCCACCGCCGTCTCCACCCTCGTGGACCGGCTGCCCTTGGTGCACTACATGGCGGCGGCCATGGGAGGCCGGATACGCACGGCGCCGTACGCGACGTACGGGAGCCAGGAGCTGGCCGAGAACGTACGACGCGCGCTCCGCGACCGCACCGGCTGTCTCCTGCAGAACCACGGCACCCTCACCTACGGCGACACCCTCGACCAGGCCTACGACCGCACGGCGCAACTGGAGTGGATGTGCCGCCTGTGGCTCACCGCGTCCGCCGTGCCCGGCCGCGCCCCGGCCCTGCTGTCCGACGCCCAGCTCGAAGCCGCCGCACAGCAGCTGCGCGGCTACGGCCAGCAGGGGTGATCAGGCGGCCGGGCGCTCGACGGCAGCCGCACTCGCCGGCGAGCACCGCTCAGCCCGGCCGGCCACCGGCGGCCCCCGCCCACTGGCAGGAGCGGCCACCGCTGAGGAGACTGAAGCCGTGCATCCGGCTAAAGCGACGGCAGCGGCCGTCACCACACTGATCGGTATCGGCGCCGCCACGGTCGCGGCGGCCCGGTACGCCGGCGACGCCGCACTCAGGACGTCGCCCGGCCGGCCGTTGCCTGGGGACCCATGGGTCACCGTGCACTCCGCGTCGCCCGGCCAGGTCACCCTCACCCGGGACCTCGCCACGCTCAGACCCGGCACGTACGGGCTGGAGGGCACGGGCCCCGGCGGCGGGGCCGTGCACGCGGTCGTGGGGCCGGTGCTGGACGCCGTGCCCCACGAGGCGGACACGGTCGTACGCCGCCTGGAGCGGATCTCCCACGGCTCCCTCGAACCGGGCGCGAAGGTGTGGCTGACCCCGCAGGTCCACACCGGCGACCCCCGCGGCGCGCTCGGCATCGCGTACGAGAACGTCGAGGTGACGGGTGAACTCGGAGCGCTCCCCGCGTGGTACGTGCCCGGCACCCGCACCACCTGGGTGATCGCGGTGCACGGCCTGGGCGGCACCCGCGAACACCCGCTGAACGTCCTGGAACTCCTGCACCGCTACCGCCTCCCGGTCCTCGGCCTCGGCTACCGCGGCGACCCCGGCGCGCCCCGCTCCCCGGACGGCCTCGGCCACCTCGGCGACTCGGAGTGGCGCGACCTGGACGCCGCGATCCGGCACGCCGTGCGGCACGGCGCCGAACGGATCGTCCTGTACGGCTGGTCCACCGGGGCCACGATGGCGTTGCACGTCGCGACCTCCTCCGCGCTCCGCCACCTGGTCCGGGGAATCGTCCTCGACTCACCGGTGCTCGACCGGGAGGCGACCGTCCGCGCGCTGGCCGTCGCCCGCCGCACCCCGGCCGCCCTGCTCCCGCTCGCGGTACGGGCCGTGCAGGGCGCCACCGGGCCGTACGGCGACCCGCTCCGCGACGCGGCTGCCCCGAACGGGCTGCGCGTACCGGCGCTGATCGTCCACGGGCCCGACGACACCGTCGCCCCGTGGGGGCCCTCCCGTGCGCTGGCCGCCGCCCGCCCCGACCTGGTCACCCTGCACACCGTGCCGGACGCGCCCCACGCGGCGATGTGGAACGCGGACCCGGCCGCCTACGAAGAGGTCCTCCGCCGCTTCCTCACCCCTTTGATGTAGCGGCCGCCGGCCATGCGCCCGCCGGCGGAAGGGGCCGAGGAGGGTCCCGCGGAGGCCCACGTAGCAGAAACGAGGGCTCCACGGGGGCGGTGCGCGGCATTCCGTTTGGGCTTTCGGGCAGTCAGCGGAGACACTGCTCCTCGTGACGTCCCGTACACCGCGCGACTCCAGGCTCCGACTTGTCCGCCCGCGACCCCTCGCCACCGCCCGCAGGGCCGTGACGAACCGGCGTACCCGCCCGGCAACCCGTCCTCCCGAGGGGACCCCCGCCCAGGCGGAACTGGCCCGTCACGCCAGGGAGGTGCTCGCCGACGCCGCCCGGATCGCCCGCTGGGCCGACACCGAGCGCGCCCGCGGCGCCGCACCCCGCCCCGGCCAGGCGGGCACCCTCTCCGACGCGTCCGCCGAACGCGCCGCCGAGGCACTGCGTCTGACCGAGTCGCAGGTCCGCGCGGGCTGGGACCGGGCCCGCCTCGCCGGTCTCGTCGAGATCCACGGCGCCAACGCCCGCCCCGGCTGGCGGCTGCGCGCCTGGGACCGCGACGACGCCGCGGTGCTGCGCGGCTGGGTCGCCCTCTTCGACGCCTGGTCGCTCGTCCACCCCGCGCCCGCCGGCATCGCCCCGGTCACCGTGGCGGAGGTCGTGGAGTCCGTCCCCCAGGTGCTCTCCCTCCTCCAGCTCTCGGCCGGCCCCGTCCTCGTACCGGCCCTGCTCGACCTGCTGGAACAGCGCGTCGCGGAACTGCACGAGGAACGCTGCGAGGTGCCGCCCAACCTGCACGGCATCCCGGCGCAGTCCCCGCCGCACTCGCACCCCGTCCCGGTGCCCCTGCCCTCCCTCCTCGACTGGGCCCTCGCCGGTCTGGCCTCCGTCGGCGCGCTGACCCTCGGCGAGGGCCAGGCCACCCTGACCCCCCTCGGCAGCTGGGCGGTCTGGGTCAAGCTGGAACAGATCTGCGTCGCCGCACAGAGCCCCGCCGGGAACATCGAGCAGTCCGCGGACGCCATGCTCAGCGGCTGCGCCCGCCTCACCCCCGGCCCGGCCCGCGCCGAGTACCGCGCCTGGCTGGCCGCCCGCACGGTGGGCACCGCCGTCCTCGAACTCCTTGAGGTGGCCCGCGGCGAGGACGCCCTCCTGCGCGGCCTCGCCTTCGAGGCGCTCCGGGTGGTCGGCGCCCCCGCAGAGGCCGAGGTACGCGCCGCCACCGACGAGCAGGCGCTGCGCCCGTACGCGCTGCTCTGGCTCGCCGAGCACGAGGGCACCGACCCCGAGGACGCCCACGACCTGCTCACCCGTGAGGAGTCCACCTGGCTCTGGGTGGACACCGCGGCGGCCGTCGCCGACCACGGCGAGAGCGAACTGCTGGTCCGCCACCTCGAATCGGCAGTCCAGGGCACCGTCCCCGCGCTGCTCGACGAGGTGCGCGCGGCAGGACATCCGCGCACCGTGCAGGTACTGGTCGCGCTCGCCGCCGCACACCCCGACCCGGCCCTCGCGAAGGCCGTGCGCCGCGCCGCCTTCCAGGTGCACACCGGCGGGGCGTAGCGCCCGGCGCCGCCCGGGGGCTCAGCCGTGGGCCCCCGGCACGTACGTCCCGAAGGACCAGACGTTGCCCTCGGTGTCCTTGGCCATGTAGTCGCGGGAGCCGTAGTCCTGGTCCGTGGGCGGCATCACGATCTCCACCCCGTGCTCCGCCGCGTGTCTGTGGTGCGCGTCGACGTCCTCCACCACCACGTACACACCGGCCGGGCCGGCGCCCGCATCCGACATCGTGCTGTCGAACAGGCCGCCGCGGCCCTTGCTGCCCAGCATCACCGTGCCGTTGCCGTAGCTCAGTTCGGCGTGCTCGACGACGCCGCCCTCGCTCTCGTACACCGCGCCTCTCATGAAGCCGAACGCCTCCGTGAGCAGCGTGATCGCGGCCTTGGCGTCCCGGTACAACAGGGTCGGGTACAGCGTCGGTGCGTCAGTCATTCCCCTCACTCCTTCTCCTGACGAGGAAGGCCACGGAGTGTGACCTGCAACACAGTCTTCCAGGTGGGTACGACAACCGCCCCCGACCCTTCGCGCAGGACGGGCCGGCGGCCGGGCGGAGGGCTCAGCGGAAGGTGTTGCACTGCGCCATGTCGCCCGACTCGAAGCCGTTGTAGAACCACTGCTGGCGCTGCGCCGCCGACCCGTGCGTCCAGCTCTCCGGCGTCACCCGGCCCTGGAACTTCTCCTGGATCCGGTCGTCACCGACCGCGGCCGCCGCGTCGAGCCCGTCCCTGATGTCGGCGTCGGTCAGCTGGGTGATCAGCGGCCTGCCCGACTTCTCGTCCGGGGTGCGCGTCGCGTGCCGCGCCCACACCCCGGCGTAGCAGTCGGCCTGGAGCTCCACCCGGACCGCGTTGCTGTTCGCGCCCTGCCGGCCGTCCTGCGAGCGGGACAGCGTGCCCATCGCGTTCTGGATGTGGTGCCCGTACTCGTGCGCCACGACGTACGCCTGGGCGAACGGGCCGCCGCTGGAGCCGAACTTGGTCCGCAGCTCGTTGAAGAAGCCCAGGTCCAGATAGACCTGCCGGTCACGCGGGCAGTAGAAGGGGCCGACCGCCGAGGTGGCGGCGCCGCAGGCGGTGGAGACCCGGTCGGTGAAGAACACCGTCGGCGCGTTCGAGTACGACGCACCCCGCCGGGCGAGTTCCTGGCGCCAGAAGTCCTGCACGCTGTTGACCACGCCGAGGGTGCGGCAGTCGTCCTTGGTGTTGGCGTCCCGTCCCGTCCGGCAGGTCTGCTGCACCTGTGCCTGGGAGGACGCCGACGTGTCGGGTTCCTGGTCGCCGGAGGACAGCCCCAGCTGGTCAGGGCCCACGCCGAACAGCACCCCCATCACCAGCGCGATGAGGCCGACGATGCCTCCGCCGATCGTGGCCTTTCCGCCGGGAATGCGGCTGCCGCGCACGTCCCGGACCTCCGAGCTGTCCAGATTGGCGTCGTCGTCGAACTGCACGGGGCCGCACCACCCTCTGCTTGGGCCTTCATGACCGGCAGGGCGACGCGGTCCGTCACCCCTGCGCCGAGTATCAGCCCATTTACCGTCAAGTGCCCCTCTTTCTGGTGCTACGGGGGTACCGGCGAACAGGGGTATCCGAACGGGGGCGCCGCCGTACGGGGGACCGGCCGGGCCGGCGGCAGGGGAGGGCGTGTCGGCCGCCTCGTCAGCGCCGTGCCCAGAAAAGAGGTTGCGAACGCCCGTTAGACTGGGCCGTATGGCACCTCTCCTTGCGCATTAAGCGGCGTCGAAGAAGTAAACCTCCGCCCGTCAAAACTTCCGCCGTCCAACCCCGCACAGGAGTTTTTCCGTGATCACCGCCTCCGGCATCGAGCTGCGCGCCGGCGCCCGCATCCTCATCGAGAACGCGTCCTTCCGTATCGCCAAGGGCGACCGTATCGGCCTCGTCGGCCGCAACGGCGCGGGCAAGACCACCCTCACCAAGTGCCTCGCGGGCGAGGGCACCCCGGCCGGGGGCACCATCACCCGCTCCGGCGAGGTCGGCTACCTGCCGCAGGACCCCCGCACCGGCGACCTGGACGTCCTCGCCAAGGACCGCATCCTCTCCGCCCGCGAGCTGGACTCCGTGCTGCGCAAGATGCGTGAGAACGAGCAGAAGATGTCCACCGGGCAGGGTGCCACCCGGGAGAAGGCGATGAAGAAGTACGAGCGCCTGGAGACGGAGTTCCTCACCAAGGGCGGCTACGCGGCCGAGGCCGAGGCCGCCACCATCGCCGCCGCGCTCGGCCTGCCCGACCGCGTGCTCGGCCAGCCCCTGCACACCCTCTCCGGCGGTCAGCGCCGCCGCGTCGAGCTGGCCCGCATCCTCTTCTCGGACGCCGACACCCTGCTCCTGGACGAGCCCACCAACCACCTGGACGCCGACTCCATCGTCTGGCTGCGTGACTACCTGAAGTCCTACCGCGGCGGCTTCATCGTCATCTCCCACGACGTGGAGCTGGTCGAGACGGTCGTCAACAAGGTGTTCTACCTGGACGCCAACCGCGCCCAGATCGACGTCTACAACATGGGCTGGAAGCTCTACCAGCAGCAGCGCGAGGCCGACGAGAAGCGCCGCAAGCGCGAGCGGCAGAACGCCGAGAAGAAGGCCTCCGCCCTCCATTCGCAGGCCGACAAGATGCGCGCCAAGGCGACCAAGACCGTCGCCGCCCAGAACATGGCCAAGCGCGCCGACCGCCTGCTCGCCGGCCTGGACGCGGTACGCGTCTCCGACAAGGTCGCCAAGCTGCGCTTCCCCGACCCCGCGCCCTGCGGCAAGACCCCGCTGATGGCGGAGGGCCTGTCCAAGTCGTACGGCTCGCTGGAGATCTTCACCGACGTCGACCTCGCAGTCGACAAGGGCTCGCGCGTCGTCATCCTGGGCCTCAACGGCGCCGGCAAGACGACCCTGCTGCGGCTGCTGGCGGGCGCCGAGAAGCCGGACACCGGCCAGGTCATCGAGGGCCACGGCCTCAAGATGGGCTACTACGCCCAGGAGCACGAGACCCTCGACCCGAACCGCACGGTGCTGGAGAACATGCGCTCCTCCGCCCCGGACCTGGACCTGGTCGATGTCCGCAAGACGCTCGGTTCGTTCCTCTTCTCCGGTGACGACGTCGACAAGCCGGCCGGTGTCCTGTCCGGCGGTGAGAAGACCCGGCTGGCGCTGGCCACCCTGGTCGTCTCGTCCGCCAACGTGCTGCTCCTCGACGAGCCCACCAACAACCTCGACCCGGCGAGCCGCGAGGAGATCCTCGGCGCCCTGCGTACGTACAAGGGCGCCGTCATCCTCGTCACGCACGACGAGGGCGCCGTCCTCGCCCTGGAGCCCGAGCGGATCATCCTGCTCCCCGACGGCGTCGAGGACCTGTGGGGCCCGGACTACGCGGACCTCGTGGCCCTGGCGTAGCCCGTCGCGCGGTCACCCGCCCGCCGTGGCCCTGGCATATTCCAAGGGCAAGGTCCCAGGCCGTCGCCCTGCCGGCGGCCCTGCGCTGATCCACTCGGGCTGGATCATTCGGCCTACGCGTGATCCTTCATCTGAGTGAGTGCCTCTCGTACCCCGGCGCGTCGCACCGCCCGGCAAGGCCCGTCCTGTCATGGGACGGGCCTTTCGCCGTGCACTGATCGTTTTACCTCGCTGACCTGGTGATTCCCGGTTGTGCCCGGAATCCGGTATGGCGAAAGACACGCGGAATTTAGAATTCCGGGCCGGGCGGTCACTTCCTCCACGGCGAACCTTGTTGTACGGACCTTGCCGAATGGGTGGCCAGGAACGTGGGAAGGGGTGATCATGAGAAGTCCAGAGCGCACTTCCTTGAGGAGGCACGGGTGGCCGAGACTCTTAAGAAGGGCAGCCGGGTTACCGGCGCCGCGCGTGAAAAGCTCGCGGCAGACCTGAAGAAGCAGTATGACTCCGGTGCGAGTATCCGGGCGTTGGCCGAATCGACCGGCCGCTCCTACGGATTCGTCCACCGGATGCTGAGTGAGTCCGGAGTGACCCTGCGGGGACGCGGCGGAGCGACGCGCGGCAAGAAGGCCTCGGCCTGACAGTCACGCTTCCAGCTGTACCTGGCTGTACCCGTACGCGCACCGAACGGCGCGCGTACGTGGTCGGTGCGGGGCCGGTCGTGGACACGGTTCGCCGGGTGGTTACTGTGCAGTCACTTAAGTGGTGACGGCACCGTATCCCTACCGGAGGCACCCCATGGCTTCGCTCGACCCCGTACTCGACAAAGACGGCGTGCAACTCACCGTCGAGGACGCCGTAGCCACGGTGACCCTGGCCAACCCGGCCAAGCGCAACGCCCAATCCCCCGCTCTGTGGCGGGCGTTGACGGAGGCCGGGAGGGCGTTGCCCGGATCCGTCCGGGTGGTCGTGCTGCGCGGAGAGGGCAAATCCTTCTCCGCGGGCCTCGACCGGCAGGCGTTCACCCCGGAGGGCTTCGACGGTGAGCCGTCCTTCCTCGACCTCGCGCGTGGTCCGCAGGCGGACCTCGACGCGGAGATCGCCGCGTACCAGGAGGCGTTCACCTGGTGGCGGCGCGCCGACCTGATCAGCATCGCCGCGGTGCAGGGCCATGCGATCGGCGCCGGATTCCAGCTCGCCCTCGCCTGCGACCTGCGGGTCGTCGCCGAGGACGTGCAGTTCGCCATGCGCGAGACGAGCCTGGGCCTCGTGCCGGACCTGACGGGCACGCACCCCCTGGTGGGCCTCGTCGGGTACGCCCGTGCGCTGGAGATCTGTGCCACCGGGCGGTTCGTCCACGCGGCGGAGGCGGAGCGCACCGGCCTCGCCAATCTCGTCGTGCCGAACGACGAACTCGACGGCGCGGTGCGTGACTTGACCGCGGCCCTGCTGGCCGCCCCGCGTGACGCCGTCATCGAGACCAAGGCTCTCCTGCAGGGCGCGTCGGACCGTGACTACGAGCAGCAGCGCGTCGCCGAGCGTGCCGCGCAGGGGCGCAGGCTGCGCGACCTCGCGGGACTGTCCGACTGAGCGACCCCCCTGCCTGTCCGAGCGACCGGGCGCCCCCGGCCCGGCGCGGTCAGCCGTCCGTCACCTCGGTGACGAGCACGGCCACCGACGGGTGTTCCGGCAGTGCCTCCGCGACCGCGGCGCGGACCGCCAGGGCGACCTCCCGCGCGGGGCGCTGCCCGGTCACCGCCACCTCCATGAGGACGTGGCGACCGGGGTGCGCGTTGTCGTGGCGCGCCGGGGTGCCCAGCACGGAGGTCGGGTGGGCCACGCCGGGGACGGCGGCGGCCGCGCGGGCGGCCGCCGACCCGGATCCGGCGTCGCGGCCGGGCGTGTCGCCGCCCGCACGCCGCCCGGACGGCCCAGTGGGGCGCGGCCTTTCCGGCGCGTTTGGCGGTACGGTTCCCGACCTGTGCGCCGGGTCGGCCGGGGCGTCGTCCGCCGCGTGCGTATGCGCCTCCGCGTGCTCTCCCGCCGATGCGTCCTGTCCCGAGTCGTCCAGCAGACCGCCGACGCGCAGGTCCACCTCGGTCACCTCCAGGCCCAGCCGGGTCTCGGCGGCCGTGAACAGCGCCGCGCGCAGCAGGTCCGCCGTCGAGGTGAGCGGCTCCTCGTACGAGGCCTCGAACTCCGCCTCGATGCGCAGCGGTCCGGGCGGCAGCGCCCCCGGGGGAGGCGGTACGGCAGGGGAGTCCCGCTCCTCGTCAGGGCCGGCCGGGCCCACCCGGAGCGTGCGCAGGCGTACCCCCGCGACCTCCTCGCCGGCGCGTCGCAGCACGCCTGTCGCCGCCCGTTCCGCGAGCCAGCAACCGTCCGCCGCCGGGCCGAGGGGCAGCAGTCTGCCCAGGCCCAGCCGCTGACGTACCGCCTGGGTCCAACTGTTGTCCGGTGCTGTGGGTGCCATGGGGTCAGCCTGCCGCATCCCCGGTGCGACATCGGACAACCGGCCCTAATGTGGCAACGGAGTCCAGTACCCGCGTAACCCCCGGAAAGGGACGAACGGCGATGGCAGACACCGAACGAGAGCGCAGCATCCGGCCCGGTGGCCTGGATAAGGACCTGTCACGCACGGGATCGAGCGAGGCGTCCGGCGCGAGCACCCCGCAGCGCGGCGGCGGCAATCCGGCGACCCGCGGACGCACCACGATCGCCGACGGCGTGGTCGAGAAGATCGCTGGAATGGCCGCACGCGACGTGGACGGCGTTCACGCGATGGGGGGAGGTTTGTCCCGTACCTTCGGCGCGGTGCGCGACCGGGTACCGGGCGGTAACACGAAGTCCGTGAGCCGTGGCGTCAAGGCCGAGGTCGGCGAGGTGCAGACCGCGCTCGACCTCGACATCGTGGTCGAGTACGGCGTGTCGATCTCCGATGTCGCCAAGGCGGTACGGGAGAACGTGATCTCGGCCGTCGAGCGGATGACCGGCCTCGAAGTCGTGGAGGTCAACATCGCGGTCGGCGACGTGAAGCTGCCCGACGAGGAAGAGGACGAGCCGGAGCAGAAGCTCCAGTGAGTCCGGTGGAGCGACGGAGCACGAGAGTGAGGGCGGTTCGATGAGTCTTTCAGTGGTCGGCCTGGCGGTCGGCATCGCGCTCGGGTTCGCCGGGTACTTCGGCGGGTTCGGTGCGTTCGTGGTCGTCGCAGCTCTCGGGCTGATCGGCCTGCTGCTCGGCAAGTACCTGGAGGGTGACCTCGACCCCGGCGAGTTCTTCGGCCGTCGGGACCGTGACGACGACCGCGAGGACCGGTTCCGGTCCCGGCCCAGGCCGCGGTGACCGAGCAGGCCCCGGTGGACCGGGTGGCAGTTCCCGCCGCCGAGCGGGGTGCCACCCGGATCGCGGACCGGGTCGTGGAGAAGATCGCCGAACGGGCGGCGCGCGAGGCGCTCGACGCGCCGCCCGACGGCGCAGGCGCCCCGCACGCTCAGGTGAGCGTGCGTGGCGCTTCGGCGCGCGTGCGGATCGGAGTCGAGCTCGGCTACCCGTGCGACATCGGGGGGCAGTGCGCGTCGGTGAGCCGCCAGGTCACCGATCGGCTGGGCGAGTTGGCCGGCATGACGGTTCCTGAGGTGACGGTGCTGGTCGAGCGGCTGCACCGGGCGGGCCCCGAGAACGGGAGGACGCGGTGAGCGAGCAGGTGCCCACGCTGGAGATGGAACGGGGCCGGGGCGAGCAGCGCGGCTCCGCGCCGCGCAGGCGGTTCTGGTCGGCGCGGCGGATCCCGGCCGGGGTGGCGGCAGCGGTGCTCCTCGGCGCTTGCGGGCTGCTGCTGTACGACGTGGTGGCGGTAAGGGCCGGCCGGTCCGCGATGAGCTGGCGCCGCGAACTGGCGACGGCGCTGTCCGGGCGTCCGCTGGACCAGGTGTGGGTGCAGGTCGGCTCGGGCCTCGCGGTCGGGCTCGGTCTGTGGCTCGTGGTGCTCGCGGTGACGCCGGGACTGAGGTCGCTGCTGCCGATGAGTGGGCAGGGCGGCGCGGCGGCGGACGGCGAGGTGCGGGCCGGGCTCGAACGGAACGCGGCGGCGCTGGTGCTCCGGGACCGGGCGATGGAGGTGCCGGGCGTGCAGGGCGCGCGGGTGCGGGTCGGCCGCGGCCGGGTCACCGTACGGGCCGTCTCGCACTTCCGTGAACTGGACGATGTACGGGAGGACCTGGGCGAGGCGATGCGTGTCGGCATCGACGACCTGGGTCTGGCCCGGGAACCTGGACTCTCGGTCCGGGTGGAACGCGCGGAGGGCGGAAAGGGGTGAACGGCCCATGCGAAATCCGGTGAACAGGGTGCTGCTGGGGTTGCTGGGACTGGTCCTGGTGGCGCTCGGCGGCGCGGCGCTGCTGGCGGGACTCGGTGTCTCGGTCCCTTCCTGGTGGCCCTTCGCGGGCCGCGACGACGTGCTGCTGAGCACGGCGGACCGGACCCGGTGGCGGGACGAGGGCTGGTGGTGGCCGGTGGTCATCGCGGTGCTGTCGCTCTGCGTGCTGCTGTCGCTCTGGTGGCTGCTGGCGCAGCTGCACAGGAAGCGGCTGGGAACGATCCGGGTCCCCGGCGAGGGCGGCTCGGAACAGGTGCTGCTGCGGGGACGGGCGCTGGAGCGGGTGCTGCGCCAGGAGGCGGAGGCGACGGAGGGGGTCTCGCGTGCGGACGTCACCCTGAAGGGCCGCGAGAGCGAGCCCCGGGCACGGATCAGCCTGCTGCTCGGCCCTTCGGGCTCGCCGGCCAGAGCGGTCGCGCAACTGGCGGGTTCCGGTGTCGCCACGGCCCGCGAGTCGGTCCGCGCGAGGCGGCTGCCGACGGTGGTACGGGTGAGGGGGGCGCGGAGGGGGGCGCGGAGGGTGGACTGATCTCGACGGATCCGTCCTGTGCGGATCCACCCTGTGCGGGTCCGTCCTGTGCGGGTCCGACGTGGCTGGTCGCGCAGTTCCCCGCGCCCCTAACTGCCCCCAGCCTCCTTGGGCAGCGGGGCCGCCCCCCGGGGGCGGGACGGGTGGGCAAGGGGGCGGCCCCACGCGGAGCGCCCCTCCTACGCGGCGCGCCCCCGCCCCGGTGCCGTCAGAAGCCGTGGCGGGCGCCGCCGTCCACGGGGAGCATCACGCCCGTGATGTACGACGCCGCCGGCGAGAGCAGGAAGGCCGCCGTCCGGCCGAACTCCTCCGGCGTCCCGTACCGCCGAAGCGGAATCCGGCCCTCCTGGGCAGTCCTCGCCGCCGCCGGATCGTCCGCGAGCGAGTCCAGGTAGCGCACCCGGTCCGTGTCGATGCGGGACGGCAGCAGACCGATCACCCGGATCCCGCGCGGCCCGACCTCCTCCGCGAGGGACTTCGCGTACCCCGCGAGCCCCGGGCGCAGCCCGTTGGAGATGGTCAGACCCGGGATCGGCTCGTGCACTGAAGCCGAGAGGACGAAGCCGATCACGCCGCCGTCGGCGAGCGAGTCCGCCGCCGTCCGGGCGAGCCGTACCGCCCCGAGGAACACCGACTCGAACGCGTCCCGCCACTGCTCGTCCGTGTTGTCGGCGGACCCCCCGGCCGCCGGCCCGCCGACGCTGATGAGGATGCCGTCGAAGCGGCCGAAGCGGGCGCGGGCCTCCTCGACGAGCCGGGCGGCAGCCGCCGGGTCGGCGTTGTCGGCGGCCAGCGGCACCGCGTTCGGGCCGAGTTCGCCCGCCGCGGCGGTGAGGGCCTTCTCGTCCCGGGCGGTGAGAATCACCTTCGCTCCGTCCGCCACCAGTTCGCGCGCGGCGGCGAGGCCGAGGCCACGGCTCGCTCCGGTGACGACGTACACACGGTCCTTCAGTCCAAGATCCATGGCGCTATCCTGCACCCTCGCGGCCCGCGGCCCCACTCCGGGCCGCCCCTTCCCTGGCTTCCTCCCTGGCCAGCGCCTGGGCCGTGCCGACCAGACCGATGTGGCTGAACGCCTGCGGGAAGTTGCCCAGCTGGCGGCCCGCCACCGGGTCGTACTCCTCGGCCAGCAGCCCCACGTCGTTGCGCAGGGCGAGCAGCCGGTCGAAGAGTTCGCGGGCCTCCTTCACCCGTCCGGTCAGCAGCAGCGCGTCCGCCAGCCAGAACGAGCAGACCAGGAACGCCCCCTCGCCGCCCGGCAGTCCGTCGACCCGATGGCCCTCCAGCGTCTCGTCGGAGCTGTAGCGCTGGATGAAGCCGCCGTTGCGGCCCAGTTCCGCCCGTACCGCCTCCACCGTGCCCACCACCCGTGGGTCGTCCGGCGGCAGGAACCCCACCTGGGGGATGAGCAGGGTCGCCGCGTCGAGTTCGGCCGAGCCGTACGACTGGGTGAAGGTGTTGCGCGCCGGGTCGTAACCCTTCTCGCACACCTCCCGGTGCACCTCGTCGCGCATGGCCCGCCAGCGCGCCGCGTCACCCGGCAGGGTCGGGTCCTCCTCCAGGGTGCGGACCGCGCGGTCCGCGGCCACCCAGGCCATGACCTTGGAGTGCACGAAGTGGCGGCGCGGGCCGCGCACCTCCCACAGCCCGTCGTCCGGCTCGCGCCACATCGACTCCAGGAAGCCGAGCAGGCTGAGCTGGAGGTTCCAGGCGTGCGGCTTGGCGACGAGCCCCGACTTCCTGGCCACGTACAGGGAGTCGACGACCTCCCCGTACACGTCCAGCTGGAGCTGGTCGGCGGCGACGTTCCCGATCCGGACGGGGGTCGACGCCTCGTACCCGGCGAGCCACGGCAGTTCCAGCTCGGGCAGCCGCCGCTCGCCCGAGATCCCGTACATGATCTTCAGGTCGGCCGGGTCACCCGCGACCGCGCGCAGCAGCCAGTCGCGCCACTGCGCGGCCTCTTCGAGGTACCCGGCGGAGAGGAGCGAGCCGAGCGTGAGCGTGGAGTCGCGCAGCCAGCAGTAGCGGTAGTCCCAGTTCCGGACGCCTCCGATCTCCTCGGGGAGCGAGGTCGTGGGGGCGGCGACGATACCGCCGGTGGGGGCGTAGGTGAGGGCCTTGAGGGTGATGAGCGAGCGCAGTACGGCTTCCCGGTAAGGGCCTTCGTAGGTGCACTTGGCGGCCCACTCGGCCCAGTCCTCCAAGCTGTGCGCCAAGGACTCGTACGGGTCGACGAGCGGGGGACGCGGCTCGTGCGAGGGGTGCCAGGTGAGGACGAAGGCGACCTGCTCGCCCTCGCGGACGGTGAAGGCGGAGCGGGTGCTGTACTGCTGGCCCCAGGTCCTGACCTCGGGGCCGCCGGACTCCGAACCGTTCGCGTCCTTGGGCACGTCGCGCAGCCAGACGGCGTCGGGGCCCGCGACCGCGACCCGGTGGCCGTCGGTGTGGCGCACCCACGGCACGATGTTGCCGTAGTCGAAGCGCAGCCGGAGCGTGGAGTGCACGGTGACCTCGCCGGAGAGCCCCTCCACGATGCGCACCACATCGGGGGCCTGGTCGCGCTGCGGCATGAAGTCGGTGATCTTGACGCTGCCCGACCGGGTCTCCCAGACCGACTCCAGGACGAGGGAATCGCCCACGTACGAGCGGGAGGTGCAGTTGCCCGCCCCCTCGGGAGCCAGCCGCCAGTGACCGTTCTCCGGCTCGCCGAGCAGGGCCGCGAAACAGGCGGCGGAGTCGAAGCGGGGCAGGCAGAGCCAGTCCACGGAACCGTCGCGGCCGACCAGGGCCGCGGTCTGGAGGTCCCCGATGAGCGCGTAGTCCTCGATGCGTTGGGTCACGCTCAGGCGTCTTCCCTGCTGGGAGCCGAACTAAGCAGTCGTATCGGTCACGCGTCCGGTCGCGGGGGACCCTACGCCGACGCGGTGGCGGGCTCCTCGGCCTCGGCGTCCGCCAGGGCGCGCGCCGCCGTGTCCCGCTCGCGCTTCTCCCGGCGTACCAGAACGACCCAGCCGACCGGGACGGCGGCGGCGAACAGCCACCACTGCACGGCGTACGCCATGTGCGGGCCGATCGAGTCGGACTCCGGCTCGGCGATCATCTCCGGGCTGCCGTCGGCCGGGGCGGGCGAGGTCAGTTCGAGGTAGCCGCCGAGCACCGGGCGGCCGAGCAGCTTGGCCTGCTGGGCGCTGTTGATCAGCATGACGTGACGGGGCGGCAGCCCCGCGAGGTCCTTGATGCCGCTGCCCGAGGTCGTCTCGTCGGCCTTGAGGCGGCCGGTGACGGTGACTTCGCCCGTGGGCGGCGCGGGAACGTGCGGGAACGCCTGCTGGTCGGCACCGAAGGCGACCCAGCCGCGGTTGACGAGGACGGTGCCGCCGCCCTTGAGGTCGAACGGCGTCAGGACGTGGAAGCCGACCTGGTCGTCGGTGGAGGTGCGGCGCCGCACGACGACCTCGTGCGCGGTGTCGAAGGTGCCGGTGGCGGTCGCCGCACGCCAGAAGTCCGCGGTGGGGACGGTGTGGCCGGGTGAGGTGAGCTGGTTCACCGGCTTCGGCTTCGCCCTGAGGTTCCCGGCGATCAGCTGGTTCTGCGCGACCTTGTGCTCGTGGCGGTGGAGCTGCCAGAAGCCGAGCTCGACCATCGAGGGAATGAGGACGAGCGCCAGGAGGGTGAGGATCACCCACTGCCGGGACAACAGGAAGCGGTACACGCTTTGACGGTACCTGGCGGGAGAAGTCCCCCGGTGGGCGGGTTGCCCGAGCCGGGGGTCACACAGCTGGGCCCGGGTGGGGTGCCCGAGCGGGGGACACGTACCTCGGCCCGGGTGGGGTGCGCGAGGCGGGGGACGCACACCTCGGCCCCGGGTGGGTCGCCCGGGGGCACCTCGGGTCCCGGTCTCACACCTTGTCGACGATGCCCACCTTCCCCTCCGCGCGGGAGCAGTGCGCACCGCAGAACCACTGGCCCTCGACCTCGACGCCCTGGCCGATGATCCGGCACCGGCAGTGCTCGCAGATCGGGGCCATCCGGTGGATGGCGCAGGAGAAGCAGTCGAAGACGTGCATCGCGCCCTGCGCGTGCACCTCGAAGGACATGCCGTAGTCGTTTCCGCAAACCTCGCATCGTGCCATGCGCCACAGGGTGCAGTGCGGGGGCGGGCCCAGCCCGCAGGGCACGCCCGGCGGTCACCCGGACGCCGGTGCGGGGCCTCGTACCGGCGCGGCGGCGCGGGCGCCCTCAGCCGGCCGAGGGCGCCGGCGCCACGTCGCGCAGGAGGTGGGTGTACGCGGCCTCGTCGACGACCGGCGTGCCGAAGGACTTGGCCTTGAGGGTCTTGGACGTCGCCGAGTCCGGGTCGTTGGTGACCAGCAGGCTCGTCAGCCGGGACACGCTCGACGCGACGTGCAGTCCCGCCTCGGCCGTACGGTCCTCCAGCAGGTCGCGGTCGATCGAGGTGTCGCCGGAGAACGCCACCCGCATCCCCTGCGTCAGCGGCTTGTCCGGCTGGTAGCGGCCGGGGTTGGGGTACGGGCAGGCAGGCCGCTTGCGGGACGGGCGCCAACTGCCGCGGCCGGCACCGCCGTACGGAGCCTGGTAGCCGATCCTCGGCCTGGCCGGCGCGTCCGACCACTCGGTGAGCGGCCGGCACTCCAGGAGCGGCAGCCGCACCCCGCCCCGCGCCGCCGCGTGCAGACTCGGGCGGAACGCCTCGGCGAGCACCCGGGCGTCGTCCAGTGCGTGGTGCGCGCGCTGCTGGACGACGCCGAAGTGGGCGGCCAGCGAGGCCAGCTTGTGGTTGGGCAGCGGCAGCGCCAGCTCCTTGGCGAGCGCGATGGTGCACAGCCGCTGCTGCACCGGGGCGGTGTGCCCGGCCCGTGCGTACTCCCGGGCGAGCATCGACCAGTCGAACATCGCGTTGTGCGCGACGAGGACCCGGCCGTCGAGCCGCGCGGACAGCTCCGCCACGATCTCGGGGAACAGCGGCGCACCCTCCAGCAGGTCGGTGGTCAGGCCGTGGATCCAGGTGGGGCCGGGGTCCCGCTCGGGGTTGACCAGGGTGTACCAGTGGTCGACGACGTCGCCGTGCGTGTCCAGCCGGTAGACGGCAGCGGAGATTATGCGGTCGTCGCGGGAGAGGCCGGTGGTCTCCACGTCGACGACCGCGTACCCCTGCGGGTAGGCGGTCGGCCAGAGTGCTGCCGCTTCTTGTCGGTCATCGAGCATGGTCACAGAGAATACGGGCCGGGACTGACAGTCCCCTATTCGCCCAGTTCCGAGCGGAGTTCCCGGTTCGTGCCCGCCCCCTTCCGGGAGTGTGGCGCCTGCCACAGCAGCCCGTCGACCAGTGCCCGTACCGACGCCACGAACAGCTTCTCGGTGTCCACCGGCCGCGTCAGCGCCCGTGCCAGCCGCGGGTCCTGCTCCGCCGTCGCCTCGTCCCAGAGTTCCTCCTCGCCGGGGTGCTGCACGGGTGAGCGCTCCCGGTTGCGCTCGACCAGCACGAATCCGACGACCTGGAACTGGACCGCCCGTACCGCCTGCGCGGCGCGTGCCCCGCGCAGGCCCGCCGCGTGCACCTCGTGCACCAGGGCCTGCTGGGCGGGCAGGAACATCCGCTCGGTCAGGCCGCGTTCGTGCACCATCGCGACCAGGTGCGGGTGCGCGCGCAGGTCCCGGCGCAGCGCGCGGGCGACGGAGACGACACGCTGCGCGGGGGTGCGGCCGCGCGGCCTGATTTCGCCGAGCTCGCGGACGGTGCGCTCGACGAGGGCGTCCAGCAGGGACTCGCGGTTGCCGACGTGCCAGTAGATCGAGGTGACCGCGGTGCCCAGCTCGGCGGCCAGCTTGCGCATCGTGAGGGCCTGCGGCCCGTGCTGCTTGACGTACCGGGCCGCGGTGTCGAGGACTTCCTCACGGGTGAGCGACGGTCTGGGCATCAGTTTTCAACTCCTCTTGCTGCACGGCTATTTACCCTTCATCGCCGCTGCTGTAACTGTGTTACAGAACCGACCGGGGAAAGGCACGACCGACGACAAGGTGGTACGGCGATGGCACGCGTACGGTACGGACCGCGCACCGAGGCCGAGATCGCGGCGGCGCGCACCAGGAGCTCCCAGCTCCCCGACATCTGGTCCACCGGTGTGGTGGCGCTCTGGGAGAGCGACCCCGACGCGGTGGCGGCCGTGCTGCCACCGCCCCTGAAACCCACCGGCCGACCGCTGGTGCGCGCCAACATCAGCAAGGTCGACCTGCCCGGCTATCCGCTCGGCGCGGGCTCCGTGGCGGTCGCCGCCGAGTACGGCGGACGCGAGGGCTGGTACCCGCTGGTCATGCCGATGACCCACGAGCGGGCGCTGATCGGCGGGCGCGAGGTGTTCGGCGAGCCGAAGAAGCTCGGCGAGGTGAGCGTGGAGCGCGAGGGGCTGGTCGTACGGGCGTCCCTGGCGAGGCACGGGATCGCCTTCGTGGAGGTGCGGGGCGCGGTGGACGGCGCGCTCCCGGTGCCGGCGGAGCCGACCGAGAAGCTGGACTTCTACTTCAAGTTCCTGCCCGCCGTGGACGGGGAGGGCTTCGACGCCGACCCGGTCCTCGTGCAGTGCACCCGGCACGAGAAGGTGCGCAAGCTGGAGAAGGTGAGCGGCGACGTCGTCCTGCGCGAGTCGATGTACGACCCCGTCGCCGACCTGCCGGTGCGCCGCCTCGTGGAGATCACGCTGGGCGAGAAGACCAGCGACCAGCGTGGGAAGGTCGTCGAACGGGTCAGCGCACAGGCCCTGTTGCCGTACATCCACCAGCGCTACGACGACCCGCAGCAGATCCTCGACGGCCCGCCGGAAGGGAGCGTCTGATGGAACTGCGGGCCGGGCAGGTCGCCGTCGTCACCGGGGCCGCGAGCGGCATCGGCCTCGCGATGGCGCGGCGGTTCGCCGACGAGGGGCTCAAGGTCGTCCTCGCGGACGTGGAGGAAGGAGCGCTCGACAAGGCCGCCGCCGCACTGCGCGAGGGCGGCGCCGAGGTCCTGGCGCGCGTGGTGGACGTCAGCGAGCGGGACTCCGTGCAGGAACTGGCGCGGGCGGCGTACGACACCTTCGGCGCGGTGCACGTGCTGTGCAACAACGCCGGGGTCGGGTCGGGCGCCGAGGGCCGGATGTGGGAGCACGAGCCCAACGACTGGAAGTGGGCGTTCGCCGTCAACGTCTGGGGCGTCTTCCACGGCGTGCAGGCCTTCGTGCCGCGCATGCTGGCGGGCGGCGAGGCCGGCCACGTCGTCAACACGTCGTCGGGGGACGGCGGTATCGCGCCCCTGCCGACCGCCTCCGTGTACGCCGTGACCAAGGCAGCCGTCGTGACCCTCACGGAGTCGCTGTACGCGCACCTCAGGGCGGAGCGGGCGAGCGTCGGCGCCTCGGTGCTGTTCCCCGGCCCGCACATGCTGCGCACCGGGCTGTGGGAGTCGCACCGCAACAGGCCCGAGCGGTACGCCAAGGAACGGCCGCGCAAATCGCCCTACCGCAGCCTCGACCAGTGGGAGGCGGCGATGGCGGCGGCGGGGCAGGAGATCGAGTTCACACCGGTCGAGGAGGTCGCGGAGACCGTCGTGGCCGGGATCAGGGCAGACCGCTTCTGGATGCTCCCCGACAGCGAGCACAGCGACCGGCAGATCCGGGCGCGCTCCCGGTCGATGCTGGACCGTGCCAACCCCTCGTACCTCGAACATTTCATCCTCGACCGGGACCGGGCGGAGTGAGCGAAGTGACCGAACAGGATCCGTATCTGATCATTTCCTCCGACTGTCACGCCGGTCTGCCCACCGAGCAGTACCGGCCCTACCTGGAGAGCGCCTTCCACGGTGCCTTCGACGACTTCCTCGGGCAGCGCGACGCCCGCCGCGAGGAGATGACCCGGCTCGGCGTCCGTAACGAGGCGTTCGCCACCAAGTGGTTCCAGGACAACGAGGAGGGGCTGCGCGGCGGCTGGGACAGCGCGCAGCGGCTCAAGGAACTGGACGGCGACGGGGTGGCGGCCGAGGTGGTCTTCCCGGACGCCGACGCCGTCGACAGCCAGACGGCCGCGCCCTTCGGCGTCGGCCTCGGGCTCTCCGGCGACCAGGACCCGGCGCTCGGCATGGCGGGCGCGCAGGCGCACAACCGGTGGCTCGCCGAGTTCGTCGGCGAGAACCCCGAGCGGCACTGCGGCGTCGCCCTCCTGCCCGTCACCGCGGAGGTCGGCAAGGTCGTCGCCGAGGTGCACCGGGCCAAGGAATCAGGCCTCGGCGCCCTGATGATCCCCTCGATGTGGGTGGACAAGGCCCCCTACCACGACCGGCGTTACGACCCGGTGTGGGCGGCGGCCGCCGAGACGGGCATGCCGATCGTCACCCACTCGGGCGCGGCCCCCCGCCACGAGTACGGCGACCACCTCGGCATCTACGTGAGCGAGGTGACCTGGTGGCCGGCCCGTCCGCTGTGGTTCCTGCTCTGGTCGGGGGTCTTCGAGCGGCACCCGGGTCTCAAGTTCGGGGTGGCGGAGTCCGGTTGCTGGTGGCTGCCCAACCAGCTGTGGTTCATGGACCGGCTGTACCTGGGGGCGCACGGCGGGAAGAAGCTCTCCCCGTTCGAGGAGCTGAAGCGACCGCCGAGCGAATACCTGGACCGGCAGGTGTTCATCTGCGCCACCAACACCAAGCGCCGTGAACTCGCCCAGCGCTACGAGATCGGCGTCGACAACATCCTGTGGGGCAGCGACTTCCCGCACCCCGAGGGCACCTGGCCCAAGACCCGCGAATGGCTGCGGAACACCTTCCACGACATCCCGGTGACCGAGACCCGTCGCATGCTCGGCCTGGCCGCGGCGGACGTCTTCGGCTTCGACACCGCGAAGCTCGCGCCACTGGCACGGAGGATCGGGCCGACGCCGGACGACCTGGGACAGCCCCGGGAGCAGACCGCTGTCGAGCAGTCCTGGGCACGCTCCCGCGAGGTGGGACGCCACTGGCTCACCGGGCACGACTTCCCGCAGGTGGGCGCCGAGTGAACGCCCCCGACCGGAACTCCGCCGGCGCTCACACCGACCGGAACTCCGCCGACGCTCACGCCGACCGGAACTCCGCCGACGCTCCCCCCGACCGGAACTCCGCCGGCGCTCCCGCGGACAACGACAACTCCGACGAGCGGTACACCGTCATCTCCGCCGACTGCCACGCCGGCGCCGACCTCCTCGACTACCGGCCGTACCTGGAGAAGAAGCACCACGCCGACTTCGACGCCTGGGCGGCCACCTACACCAACCCCTACGAGGACCTGCTCGCCGACACCGCCGACCGCAACTGGAACTCCGCCCGCCGCCTCGCCGAGCTGGAGGCGGACGGCATCGTCGCCGAGGTCGTCTTCCCCAACACCATCCCGCCCTTCTTCCCCACCGCCTCCCTGATGGCGCCCGCGCCCACCGCCGCGGAGTACGACCGGCGCTGGGCCGGTCTGCGGGCGCACAACAGGTGGCTCGCCGACTTCTGCGCCGACGCGCCGGGCCGCCGGGCGGGAGTCGCGCAGATCCTCCTCAACGACGTCGGCGAGGCGGTGCGGGAGATACGCCGCAGCAAGGATGCGGGCCTGACCGGCGGGGTGCTGCTGCCCGGCGCCCCGCCGGGATCCGGCATTCCCGAGCTCCACTCCGCCTGCTACGACCCGATCTGGGCCGTCTGCGAGGAACTGGAGGTCCCGGTCAACCACCACGGCGGGTCCGCCTCCCCGCCGCTCGGCGACGAACCGGCCGCCCGCGCCGTCTTCATGGTCGAGACGACGTGGTTCTCGCACCGGGCACTGTGGCACCTCATCTTCGGGGGCGCCTTCAAGCGGCACCCCGGGCTGAAGCTGGTCCTCACCGAGCAGGGCTCCGGATGGATCCCCGGCATCGTCGAGATGCTGGACTACTACCACTCGCGGCTCGTCGCGGCGGCGACGAGGGCGGCCACCGCGGAATCGAAGTTCGGTGCCGGGCTCGCGGCCTCGATGGGAGCCGCCCCCAGCCAGGTGTGGCGGGACAACTGCTACGTCGGGGCCAGCTTCATGCGTCCCCACGAGGTGCCGCTGCGCCACCGGATCGGCCTCGACAAGATCATGTGGGGCAGCGACTACCCGCACGACGAGGGCACCGCCCCGTACTCGCGGGAGGGCCTGCGCATCGCCTACGCGGGGCTGCCCCGGGACGAGGTCGCCGCGATGGTCGGAGGCAACGCCGCCCGGGTGTACGGGTTCGACCTGGAGGCACTCGGCGCGGTCGCCGCGAAGGCGGGGCCCACCGTCGAGGAGATCGCGCGACCGCTGCAGGAGGTACCGGCGGACGCGACGAGTCCCGCCTTCGCGCCGGGCGGGTCGGTACGCGTCTGGTGAGCCACCGGGTGGCATCGTCCGCGGCATGACAGACGAAACGGATGTCTTCGAACCGCACCACAAGGACCTCGGCTCCCGCCTGAACTGGCTGCGGGCCGGGGTCCTCGGCGCGAACGACGGCATCGTCTCCACGGCCGGCCTGGTCGTCGGCGTGGCCGGGGCCACCGGGTCCCGTACCGCGCTCGTCACCGCGGGCCTCGCCGGACTCCTCGCGGGCTCCCTGTCGATGGCGGCCGGTGAGTACGTCTCGGTGTCGACGCAGCGCGACTCGGAGAAGGCGGCCGTGGAGCTGGAGAAGTGGGAGCTGCGCGAACAGCCCGCGGCGGAACTCACCGAGCTCACCCAGCTCCTGGTGCGCAGCGGCCTCACCCCGGACGTGGCGGGGGAGGCCGCACGGCAGCTGACCGAGCGCGACGCCCTGCGCGCGCACGCCAGTGTGGAACTGGGCATCGACCCGGACCGGCTCGCCAACCCCTGGCACGCCGCCCGGGCCAGTTTCGTCGCCTTCACCGTGGGGGCCCTGCTGCCGCTGCTCGCGATCACCCTGCCGCCGCAGTCCTGGCGGCTGCCGGTGACGGTGGTCTCCGTCCTGGTGGCGCTGGCCTGCACCGGCTGGGGGAGCGCCCGGCTGGGAGCGGCGCCGGCCGGGCCCGCGGTGCTGCGGACCATGGCGGGCGGCGCCCTCGCAATGGGGGTGACCTACCTCGTGGGCCACTTGCTGGGCACGGCGGGCGGGTAGCGGCCGGGGGCGCACGAGTGCGGTTCCGTGCCGGGGGTGCGCGAGTGCGGTTCGCACGGTTGGCCGGGGGCGCACGAGTGCGGTTCGCACGATTCCGTGGCGGGCGTGAACCGGTCACCGTGGCAGACACTCGCCGAGCTCGTAGGCCCGGGCGACATCGACAAGCGGCTGCCGGCCCTGGTCACCTCACCGGCCCAGCACGAGAACCGGCGCACGGACCGTCCGCACTCCTGACGGAACTTCTTACATACTTGTGGGTAACAACCCCTGGCCGGGACCCCGTTGGTCGCTCTATCGTGCGGACATGCCGAACCTGCCCGATGTCGTGCTGTGGTCGATACCCGCCTTCGTCCTGCTCACCGTGGTCGAACTCGTCAGCTACCGCCTGCATCCCGACGACGACGCCGAGGGATACGAGACCAAGGACGCCGCCACCAGCATCACCATGGGGCTCGGCAGCATCGGTTTCGACTTCCTCTGGAAGATACCCATCCTCGCGGTCTACACCGCGGTGTACGAACTGACGCCCGCACGCATCCCCGTCCTGTGGTGGACGATCCCGCTGATGCTGCTCGCGCAGGACTTCTTCTACTACTGGTCGCACCGCGGCCACCACGTCGTACGCATCCTGTGGGCCTGCCACGTGGTCCACCACTCCAGCCGGAAGTTCAACTTCACGACCGCCCTGCGCCAGCCCTGGACGACGCTCACCGTCTGGCCGTTCTACCTGCCGCTGATCGCCTGCGGGGTGCATCCGGCGGCGCTCGCCTTCTGCTCGTCGGCGAACCTGGTCTACCAGTTCTGGGTGCACACCGAGCGGGTCGGCAAGCTGCCCCGGCCCTTCGAGTACGTGCTCAACACGCCCTCGCATCACCGGGTCCACCACGCCTCGCAGGGCGGCTACCTGGACCGCAACTTCGGCGGCATCCTGATCGTCTGGGACCGGATCTTCGGCTCCTTCGTTGGCGAGGACGACCGCCCCGTCTACGGGCTGACCAAGAACATCGAGACCTTCAACCCGCTGCGCGTCGCCACCCACGAGTACGCCGCCATCGCCCGCGACGTACGGGCCGCGCGGACCTGGCGGGAGCGGGCGGGCCGCGTCTTCGGCGGACCTGGCTGGCAGCCGGGCACACCCCCACAAACAGAAGCCGCGACCCCGGGACCGGCGGCCGCCCCCGCAGCCGCGCAGCAGCCGGAGCCCGCCGCGTGAGCCGCGTGAGCCGCGGGAGGCAGGTGCTGCCCGGAGCCGTGCAGCCGCCGGAGCCCGCCGCGTGAGCCGTAGGAAGCTCGCCGCGGTGCTGCTCGCCGCCTTTCTCCTCGCCTGCGCCGTCGACCTCGCCGGGCTCCTCGCCGGCCTCCCGGGCGTGCACCGGGCCGCCAAACCACTGCTGATGCCGCTGCTCGCCGGGTACGTCGCCGTACGCGGCGGGCCGCGCCTGCTGATCGCGGCGCTGCTCCTCGGCTGGGGCGGCGACGTCGCCCTCCTCTTCGACGCGGAGCCCGCGTTCCTGCTGGGCATGGGCTCCTTCGCCGTCGGCCACCTCTGCTACCTCATCCTCTTCAGGGGCGCGCCGTTGCGCCGCCCGCTCGGGGCCGCGTACGCCCTCGTACTGACCGCCGTGCTCGCCCTGCTCTGGCCCGACCTGCCCGCGGACCTGCGCGTCCCGGTCGCCGGGTACAGCCTGCTGCTCACCGTTATGGCGTTTCGGGCCGGCGGCCTCGGGGTGCGGGCGGGCGTCGGAGGCGCCCTGTTCCTGCTGTCCGACACCCTCATCGCGACCGGCGTCGCCCACTGGCCGCAGCCGCCGGCGGCGGACTTCTGGGTGATGGCCACCTACGCGGCGGCGCAGTGCCTGCTGGCCCTCGGAGTGCTCGGCGCGGCGGGGCCCGCCGCCGGGGCCCGCCGGGCAGCGTCCGTCCCCCCGGCGTACGGTGAGCGGCGAACGCCCCTCTGACCAGCAAGGACGGCCTCCATGCGCGCCACCGTCATCCGTGCCCCGCACGACATCCGGGTCGAAGAAGTAGCCGACCCCGTCCTCCAGCAGCCCACCGACGTGGTCGTACGGGTGCTCCGTGCCTGCATCTGCGGCAGCGACCTGTGGGCGTACCGCGGGGAGTCGGCCCGCACCCCGGGCCAGCGCATCGGACACGAGTTCCTGGGTGTGGTCGAGGAAGCCGGTGCGGAGGTACGGGCGTTCAGGGCGGGAGACCTCGTCGTCGCCCCGTTCGTCTGGTCCGACGGGACGTGCGACTACTGCGCCGAGGGGCTGACGACCTCCTGCCCGCAGGGCGGCTTCTGGGGCTCGGTCGGCTCGGACGGCGGCCAGGGCGAAGCGGTGCGCGTCCCCTTCGCCGATGCCACCCTGGTGCCGCTGCCCGCCGACGCGGCGTCCGACGAACGGCTGCTGACCGCGCTGCTCTCCCTCTCGGACGTCATGGGCACCGGCCACCACGCGGCCGTGGGGGCCGGGGTACGGCCCGGCCTGACCGTCGCGGTCGTCGGTGACGGGGCGGTGGGACTGTGCGGCGTACTGGCCGCCAAGAGGCTCGGCGCCGACCGGATCATCGCCCTGGGCCGGCACCGCTCCCGTACCGACATCGCCCGTACCTTCGGCGCCACGGACGTGGTCGCCTCCCGGGGCGACGAAGCGGTGGCCGCCGTGCGGGAACTGACCGCGGGCCAGGGCGCGCACTGCGTGATCGAGGCGGTGGGCACCGAGCAGTCCATGCGCACCGCCGTCGCCGTGACCCGCGACGGCGGCGCCGTCGGCTATGTCGGAGTGCCGCACGGCAGCGCCACCGGGCTCGACCTGGGCGCCATGTTCGGCAGGAACATCGCGCTGCGCGGGGGAGTGGCCCCGGTCCGCACCTACCTCCCGGAACTCCTCACCGACGTCCTGGACGGCACCATCGACCCGTCCCCGGTGTTCGACCTCACCGTCGGCCTCGACGAGGTCGCCGACGGGTACCGGGCCATGGACGACCGCACCGCCCTGAAGGTCCTCGTCAAGCCGTGACGCCCCGGGCGTACGGGGCCCTCGCCGGCCGGGGCGCGGGGAAGCACGCGGCCGGCCGCGGAAGCGCCCGCGGCCGGCCGACACCCGCGCGGTTCCCCGCGCCCTGTGGGGAGGCCTATCGCACGGCGCGGAGCGCGTCGATGATCCCGGCCCCGTAGAAGCCGTTGTCGTTCACGCCGCCCTTGCAGACCGCGTCGATCTTGCCGTCCTTGTTGATGTCGTACGGCGCGCCGCACGCGGTGCTCTCCGCCTGCGACGTCAGCATCCGCTCAAGCTGGGCCGGAGTGGCGTTCGGATGCGTCGACTTCAGCAGCGCGAGGACACCCGACACGTGCGGGGACGCCATCGAGGTGCCGTTCTTGTAGCCGTAGCCGCCGCCCGGGAGGGTGGAGAGGATCGCGCCGTTGACGGCGGGGCCCTCGGGCTCCTGGTAGGCGGTGCTGTCGCCGCCGGGCGCCGCCACGTCGACAACTCCCTTGCCGTAGCTGGAGTACGACGACTTGAGGTTCTTGGCGCCGGTCGCCGAGACCGTCACCACGTCGTCCAGCTGCATCGGGATGTCGAGGCACTTCTTCGGGTCCACGGTGCGGGTGCCCGGGGTGGAGTCGTTGGGGCTCGTCGTGTCGACGATCTCCTTGGCGTCGAGGTCGTAGTTCGAGTTGCCCGCCGACGCGACCGAGATCGTGCCCTTCTTCCAGGCGTACCTGTGGGCCCGGTCGGTGGCCTCGATCAGGGCGTTCTGATCCGGGTCGTCCTTGCAGTTGAACATCCACGGGTCGGTGTAATAGCTGTTGTTCGTGACGTCGGCGCCGTGCTCGGCCGCGTACACGAACGCGCAGACGACGGCCTCGGTGTAGAAGAAGCCCGTCGCGTCCGCGACCTTGATGCCCGAGACGCGGACGTTCGGCGCGACGCCGGTGACGCCGACGCCGTTCTTCGCCGCGGCTATGGTGCCCGCCACGTGCGTGCCGTGGTCGGACTCGCCGGTCTTCGGCCGCCACACACCCGCGGAGCTGTCCGGCTTGCCGCCCATGCAGCTCGCCGAACCCGCGGCGTCGAAGTTCGGCGCCAGGTCGGGGTGGGTGTCGTCGACGCCCGTGTCGATGACCGTGACGTTGACCTTCTTGCTGCCCAGCGTCTTCTGGTGCGCCTTGTCGGCACGGATCGCCGGGAGCGCCCAGAGCAGCGGCTCCAGCGGGTCCTCGGCGGCCGACGCCTGCTTCGCCGCGGCCTGCGCCTCGCTCGCGGAGAGCCGCTGGGTGGCGCCCTCCTCGGTGGTCGCCGCCGCCTGGATCGGTGCGGTGCGGGTGGCGCCGGCCGAGGCCACGCCGCGCACCTTGCGTATCTGCGTCCCGAACTCCGGGTTCTGGGAGGTGACGACGATGACGCCAATCTTGTCGTACGAGATGACGATGGTGCCGCCGGCCTTGGCTATCGCCTTCTTGACCGCGTTGGCGGTCGAGCCGCCGCCGTCGACGTTCACCACGTACGACAGCTTCGGACCGTCGGCGGCGGGTGCCGCCACCGGAGCGTCCTCAAGAGGTGCCGCGGTCGCCGAGGTCATCGGCAGGAAGCCGAGCGAGGCCGTCAGTGCCAGACCGACGGGGATCGCCAGCGCGCGCGACCGTCTGTTTCCCAGATGAGCCATGGGTTCTCCACATCATCCGTGCCGAACGCCCCACCGCCGGGACGCGGTTGGGCGGGTACATGACCAGCGAAGCTATCGCTGATCAAGCGGTCGTATCAATGACTTCGGACAATGTGTCCGGAAAAGAAAACCCGGCCGTTGAACCGAGTCGCCACGCGGGCCGTGCCGTTGTCAGGGGGACGCAAGCACCATCCGCCCCCGTCCCAGTGAGGACCCCTTGACCCACCCCATCGCACCCGCGTCCCGAGGAGAATCCGTGGCTACCGATGCACCGCCGCCCAAGGGCGGCCCGGACACCGGCCCCGCCGGGCCCACGACGGAGCAGTTCGTCGAGGTGCAGCAGAGCGCGGAATTCGGCGACCTGCGCCGTGCCCACCGCTCCTTCGCCTTCCCCCTGACCATCGCCTTCATCGCCTGGTACCTGCTGTACGTACTGATGTCGAACTACGCGGGCGGCTTCATGGGGACGAAGCTGTTCGGCAACATCAACGTCGCACTCGTCTTCGGCCTCGGCCAGTTCCTGACGACCTTCCTCATCGCCTGGTTCTACTCGCGGCACGCGGCGACCAAGCTCGACCCCAAGGCCGCAGCGATCAAGTCCCGCCTGGAGGCCGGAGAATGAGCACCCTCGACCTGAGCCGGCCGGGCGCCGGACTGCTGTCGGACCCCGCCTGGCAGCTCGCCGCAGGTGAAGGCGCGAGCGAGCACCGCGGTCTGATCATCACCCTCTTCGGGGTGTTCGTCGTCGCGACCCTCGTCATCACCGTCTGGGCCGGCAAGCAGACCAAGAGCGCCTCCGACTTCTACGCGGGCGGCCGCCAGTTCACCGGTTTCCAGAACGGTCTGGCGATCTCCGGCGACTACATGTCCGCCGCGTCCTTCCTCGGCATCGCGGGTTCCATCGCCCTCTTCGGCTACGACGGCTTCCTCTACTCCATCGGCTTCCTGGTGGCGTGGCTGGTCGCCCTGCTGCTCGTCGCGGAACCGCTGCGCAACTCCGGCCGCTACACCATGGGCGACGTCCTCGCGTACCGCATGAGACAACGCCCGGTGCGTACCGCGGCGGGCACCTCCACCATCGTGGTGTCGATCTTCTACCTGCTCGCGCAGATGGCCGGGGCGGGCGTCCTGGTGTCGCTGCTGCTCGGCATCACCAGCGACGGCGGCAAGGTCGCCATCGTCGCCCTGGTCGGCGTCCTGATGATCGTGTACGTCACCATCGGCGGCATGAAGGGCACCACCTGGGTGCAGATGGTCAAGGCGGTCCTGCTGATCGCGGGCACCCTGCTCATCACCTTCCTGATCCTGCTGAAGTTCAACTTCAACGTCTCCGACCTGCTCGGCGCCGCCGCCACCAACAGCGGCAAGGAAGGCTTCCTGGAACCGGGCCTGAAGTACGGCGTCAGCGCGATGTCCAAGCTGGACTTCCTCTCGCTCGGCATCGCGCTCGTCCTGGGCACCGCGGGACTGCCGCACATCCTGATCCGCTTCTACACCGTGCCCACCGCACAGGCCGCCCGTAAGTCCGTGAACTGGGCGATCGGCATCATCGGCGCCTTCTACCTGATGACGATCGTGCTGGGCTTCGGCGCCGCCGCGCTCCTCAAGCCGGGCGACATCACCGCCTCCAACAAGGCGGGCAACACCGCGGCCCCGCTCGCCGCGCTCGAAATCGGCGGCGGCGCGGGCTCCACCGGCGGCGCGATCCTCCTCGCCGTCATCTCGGCGGTCGCCTTCGCCACGATCCTCGCGGTCGTCGCGGGCCTGACCCTCGCCTCGTCGTCCTCGTTCGCGCACGACATCTACGCGAACGTCATCCGGCGCGGCAAGGCGACCGAGAAGGAGGAGATGCGGGCGGCCCGCTGGGCCACCGTCCTCATCGGCATCGTCTCCATCGCGCTGGGCGCCCTCGCCCGCGACCTCAACGTCGCGGGGCTGGTCGCCCTGGCGTTCGCGGTCGCCGCGTCCGCCAACCTGCCGACGATCCTCTACAGCCTCTTCTGGAAGCGCTTCACCACCCAGGGCGCGCTGTGGTCGATCTACGGCGGCCTCTTCACCGCGGTGTTCCTGGTGATCTTCTCCCCGGTCGTCTCCTCCAAGCCGACCTCCATGTTCAAGGGCGTCGACTTCGCCTGGTTCCCGCTGGAGAACCCGGGCCTCATCTCCATCCCGCTGGGCTTCCTGCTCGGCTGGCTCGGCTCGATCCTCTCCAAGGAGGAGCCGGACAAGGGCAAGTACGCCGAGCTGGAGGTCAAGTCCCTCACCGGCACCGGCGCACACTGACACCGGCGCACACCAGCGGTTTTCCCGCCCGTGCGAGCCGGCAGGGCCGCGTCGTAGAGTCCTACGACGCGGCCCTGCCGTGACTCGTGGCAATCGGCCCCGGCTGTTGTCAGTCCCGTCGCGTAGTGTCGAAAGCAACAGCCATCCATCGGGGAGGGGGCCCAAAGTGCTCATCGACACCTACGGTCGGGTCGCCACCGACCTGCGCGTCTCGCTCACGGACAAGTGCAATCTGCGCTGCACCTACTGCATGCCCGAGGAGGGCCTCCAGTGGCTCGGCAAGCAGGAACTCCTCTCCGACGACGAGATCGTCCGCCTGATCCGCATCGCCGTCACCGACCTGGGCATCACCGAGGTCCGCTTCACCGGCGGCGAACCGCTGCTCCGCCCAGGCCTGGTCGGGATCGTCGAGCGCTGCGCCGCCCTGGAGCCCCGCCCCAGGATGTCCCTCACCACCAACGGCATCGGCCTCAAGCGCACCGCCGCCGCCCTCAAGACGGCCGGCCTCGACCGGGTCAACGTCTCGCTGGACACGCTGCGCCCCGACGTCTTCAAGACCCTCACCCGCCGCGACCGGCACCAGGACGTCCTGGACGGCATGGCCGCGGCCCGGGAAGCGGGACTCACCCCGGTCAAGGTCAACGCCGTGCTGATGCCGGGGCTCAACGACGACGAGGCCCCCGACCTGCTCGCCTGGGCCGTGGCCAACGACTACGAGCTCCGTTTCATCGAGCAGATGCCGCTCGACGCCCAGCACGGCTGGAAGCGCGACGGCATGATCACCGCCGGTGACATCCTGGAGTCGCTGCGGACCCGCTTCACCCTCACCGAGGAGGGCGAGCGCGAGCGCGGCTCCGCGCCCGCCGAGCGCTGGGTGGTGGACGGCGGTCCGCACCGGGTCGGTGTGATCGCCTCGGTCACCCGTCCGTTCTGCGGCGCCTGCGACCGGACCCGGCTCACCGCCGACGGTCAGGTCCGCACCTGTCTGTTCGCCCGCGAGGAGTCCGACCTGCGGGCCGCCCTGCGCTCCGACGCGTCCGACCAGGACATCGCGGAGCTCTGGAAGGTCGCCATGTGGGGCAAGAAGGCGGGCTCGGGCCTCGACGACCCGACGTTCCTCCAGCCGGACCGCCCGATGTCAGCGATCGGCGGCTGACGGGCCCTGCGGCTCCTGACGGGCGGCTGACGGGTCCTGCGGCTCCTGGCGCGCGTCCCACTCGGCGAGCGCCACGTCCTCCTTCAGGAACCCGCGAAGGCCGAGGAAGTGCGACAGGTGCTCACGGTGCTCTTCGCACGCCAGCCACGTCTTGCGGCGCTCCGGCGTGTGCAGCTTCGGGTTGTTCCAGGCGAGCACCCGGACGGCGTCCGCGCGGCAGCCCTTGGCGGAACAGATAGGTGCTTCGTCACTCACGAGTCGTACATCCTCAAGCGGCTGTGCGGTCACCCCGAACCCGGGCCGGATGCCCGCGGAAAAAGGCGACGCCGAGCAGCCACGGGGGGAGCTGCCCGGCGTCGGTCCGTCGCTCCGACGGGGGATGCGGAGCGCCTACGAAGTATGTCACGGGGTACGGGGTGCGGTGCACCGGAACCTCATGATTGATCTGAGCTTTTCCTGAGCTTCGGCGGAGCCTAAGAGGTCCGCCCCCGGGGGTCGTTCACCGGCTCGGCGGGCTCCGGGTCCATCACGGTGCCCTCCAGCGGCGGGCCGATCGCGGGGCGCACCGGCGCGGGCACGAAGGCCGTCGGCAGCGGCTTGGCGCCCTCCCGGCCGCCGTTCGCGATCACCACCGAGACGTACGGCAGCAGCACGCCGAGCGCCAGGGCCACGATGGCCACGGGACGCTCCACGTTCCACAGCAGCGCGGCGAGGATGACCGCCACCGTCCTGATCGACATGGAGATGATGTACCGGCGCTGTCTGCCCCGCACGTCGTCCGCGAGTGACTGCCGTGCCCCGGTGATCCGGACGACCTCGGCCCCGCGCAGCTTCCGCATCACGATTCCACCACCCGATTTCCCTGCCGGACGCTCCCCGGTCCGGACCCGTCCACCGTACGCCCGCCATCCGACAGGAGTCGATGCGGGGGCGGCGGCGTCCGGGCGCATCCGGACCGGCCTACCGCGTATGGCGGTGTCCGACATGCGCCGTACGGGCGATCCCCCGAGACTTGATCACAGCGCACATCCGCGCCGGTACGAGGAGGCGACATGAGTTGGTTGTGGGCAATCATCGTCGGGCTGGTGCTCGGCTTGATCGCCAAGGCGATCATCCCGGGCAAGCAGCAGGTCCCGCTCTGGCTGACGGTGATCCTTGGCATCATCGGAGCCGTGCTGGGCAACTGGCTGGCGACGCTGTTCGGCATCAACGAGACCAAGGGCATCGACTGGGGCCGGCACATCCTCCAGCTGATCGCCGCGGTGGTGATCGTCGGAGTGGGCGACGCGCTCTACACGGCGGTACGGGGCAACAGACGACGCGCCTGACCCTGTCCGGCACGGCTGTGGCCGGGGGCCCGCGCTCGTCGCGGGCCCCCGGCCACGGTCGTTCCCGTACGGTCACGGGCCCGGGTCAGCCCGCGGCGACCTCGACCGCCGCCAGGTTCTTCTTGCCCTTGCGCAGCACCAGCCAGCGGCCGTGCAGCAGCTGGTCGGCGGTGACCTCGGCGTCCTCGGCGGTGACCTTGGCGTTGTTCACGTACGCACCGCCCTCCTTGATGGTGCGCCGTGCGCCACCCTTGCTGGGGGCCAGGCCCGCCGCGATCAGCAGGTCCACCACCTGGCCGAGGCTCTCCACCCGGGCGTGCGGCAGCTCGGAGAGGGCCGCCTGCAGCGTCGGCCCGTCGAGCTCGGCGAGCTCACCCTGGCCGAAGAGGGCCTTCGAGGCGGCGATGACCGCGGCGCACTGGTCCGCGCCGTGCACCAGTGTCGTCAGCTCCTCGGCCAGCGCACGCTGTGCGGCACGGGCCTGCGGACGCTCCGCCGTCTGCTGCGCCAGCTCCTCCAGCTCCGACCGCGACCGGAAACTGAGAATCCGCAGGTAGGTCGAGACGTCCCGGTCGTCCACGTTCAGCCAGAACTGGTAGAACGCGTACGGAGTGGTCATCTCCGGGTCCAGCCAGACCGCGCCGCCCTCGGTCTTGCCGAACTTGGTGCCGTCCGCCTTCGTCATCAACGGCGTCGCCAGCGCGTGCACGACCGCGTCCGGCTCGACCCGGTGGATCAGGTCGAGACCGGCGGTGAGGTTGCCCCACTGGTCGCTGCCGCCCTGCTGGAGGACACAGCCGTACCTGCGGTAGAGCTCCAGGAAGTCCATGCCCTGGAGCAGCTGGTAGCTGAACTCCGTGTAGCTGATGCCCTGCTCGGACTCCAGCCGGCGGGCGACCGAGTCCTTGGTGAGCATCTTGTTGACCCGGAAGTGCTTGCCGATGTCCCGCAGGAACTCGATCGCCGACAGGCCGCCCGTCCAGTCCAGGTTGTTCACCATGGTCGCCGGGTTGTCACCGTCGAAGTCGAGGAACGGCTCGATCTGCGCCCGCAGCCGCGCCACCCACAGCTCGATGGTCGCGACGTCGTTCAGCGTGCGCTCCGCGGTCGGCCGCGGGTCACCGATCTGCCCGGTCGCCCCGCCCACCAGGGCCAGCGGGCGCAGCCCCGCCTGCTGGAGCCGGCGCATCGTGAGCACCTGCACCAGGTGCCCGACGTGCAGGCTGGCCGCGGTCGGGTCGAAGCCGCAATAGAACGTGACGGGGCCGTCCGCGAGCGCCTTGCGCAGTGCGTCTTCGTCGGTGGACTGGGCGAACAGCCCGCGCCACTTCAGCTCGTCGACGATGTCCGTCACGATTCTCGTATCTCCTCAGGTGTACGGGGGTGTGCTGACCGAGGTTATACGCCCCGGCTGACAGAACTCATATTGAAATCCGGCACCCGCAGCGCGGGCATCGCGGCCCGGGTGAACCAGTCGCCCCACTCCCGGGGCAGCGTCTTCTCCGTCACACCCGCCTCGGTGGCCCGCGACAGCAGGTCCACCGGGGACTCGTTGAACCGGAAGTTGTTCACCTCGCCCACCACCTCGCCGTCCTCGACCAGGTACACCCCGTCCCGCGTCAGACCGGTCAGCAGTAGGGTCGCCGGATCGACCTCGCGGATGTACCAGAGACAGGTCAGCAGCAGCCCGCGCCCGGTGTCCGCCACCATCTCGTCGAGCGTCTTCGTGCCGCCCGCGTCCAGGACCAGGTTGTCGATGTCAGGGGCCACCGGCAGCCCGGTCAGGGCGGCGGTGTGACGGGTGGTGATCAGCCGCTCCAGCCTCCCTTCCCTGATCCAGTCCGTCGGGGCCAGCGGCAGCCCGTTGTCGAAGACCGAGGTGTCCCCTCCCGAGGCGTGCGCCAGCACGAAGGGCGCGGACTCAAGACCGGGCTCCGCCGGGTCGCTGCGCAGCGTCAGCGGAAGCGCGGACAGCGTGTCCCCGAGCCGGGTCGAGCCACCGGGCCGGGAGAACACCGTGCGGCCCTCCACCGCGTCCCGCGCCCCCGACGACCACAGCTGGTACACCAGCAGATCGGCGACCGCGCTCGGCGGCAGCAGCGTCTCGTAGCGCCCCGCCGGCAGGTCGACGCGCCGCTCGGCCCAGCCCAGCCGCTTCGCCAGCTCCTCGTCCATGGCCGCCGGGTCGACGTCCTTGAAGTCGCGGGTGGAGCGCCCGGCCCAGGCCGATCTCGCACGGTCGGGGGACTTGGCGTTGAGCTCCAGGGTGCCGTTCGGCTGGTCGTGCCGCAGCCGCAGTCCGGTGGACGTACCGAGGTAGCTGGAGGTCATCTCGTGGTTGGCGAAGCCGTACAGCTCCCGTCCGCCGGCCCGCGCGCGGGCGAAGGCCTCCCCGAGCGAGGGGGCGAACGCGTCGAAGACCGCCGACGAGGTCTCGGCCGGCGCTTCGCGGAACTCCGGCGCCTGCGGGACGCCCGTGACCAGCGGTTGCGTGTCCTCGGCCGGGCCCGCCGCCCGCGCCGCCGCCTCGGCGGCCCGTACCAGCGGCTCCAGCTCGTCGGCGGTGACGGCCGAGCGGGACACGACGCCGGTGGCGGTGCCCTCGGCCCCGTCAACGGTCGCGATCACGGTGAGGGTGCGCCCCCGGGTGACCCCGTTGGTCGTCAGCGCGTTCCCCGCCCACCGCAGGTTCGCGGACGACTGCTCGTCGGCGATCACGACGCACCCGTCGGCGGTGGACAGCTCCAGCGCCCGCTCGACGATCTCGTACGGCTTGCTGCTCGCGCGGCTCATCGCCCGGCCTCCTGCGTGGTGTTCAAGATGTTGACGCCCCGGAAGAGGGCGGAAGGGCAGCCGTGCGAGACGGCCGCGACCTGTCCGGGCTGCGCCTTCCCACAGTTGAAGGCGCCCCCGAGCACATACGTCTGCGGGCCGCCGACCTTCTCCATCGACCCCCAGAAGTCGGTGGTGGTCGCCTGGTACGCGACGTCCCGCAGCTGACCGGCCAGCCGCCCGTTCTCGATGCGGAAGAAGCGCTGCCCGGTGAACTGGAAGTTGAAGCGCTGCATGTCGATCGACCACGACCGGTCGCCGACCACGTAGATCCCGCGCTCCACACCCCCGATCAGGTCCTCCGTGGACAGCCCGCCCGGATCCGGCTGCAACGACACGTTCGCCATCCGCTGCACCGGCACGTGCCCGGGGGAGTCGGCGTACGCGCACCCGTTGGAGCGGCCGAGGCCGGTCAGCCTGGCGATCCTGCGGTCGGTCTGGTACCCGACCAGGGTGCCGTCCTTCACCAGGTCCCAGGACTGCCCGGCCACGCCCTCGTCGTCGTAACCGATCGTCGCGAGGCCGTGCTCGACGGTGCGGTCACCGGTCACGTTCATCACCTGCGAGCCGTACGCCAGCTTGCCCAGCTGGTCGAAGGTCGCGAAGGAGGTGCCCGCGTACGCGGCCTCGTAGCCCAGCGCCCGGTCCAGCTCGGTGGCGTGCCCGATCGACTCATGAATCGTCAGCCACAGGTTCGACGGGTCGACGACCAGGTCGTAGCTCCCCGCCGTGACGCTCGGGGCCCGCATCTTCTCGGCCAGCAACCCCGGAATCTCCGCCAGCTCGGAGTCCCAGTCCCAGCCCGTGCCCGTCAGGTACTCCCAGCCACGGCCGGCCGGCGGCGCGATCGTGCGCATCGAGTCGAACTCGCCGGAGTCCCCGTCGACGGCGACCGCGGTCAGCTGCGGGTGCAGCCGCACCCGCTGCTGCGTGGTCACCGTCCCCGCCGTGTCGGCGTAGAACTTGTTCTCCTGCACGGTCAGCAGCGAGGCGTCGACGTGCGTCACACCGTCCGCGCGCAGCAGCCGCGCGCTCCACTCCGCGAGCAGCTCCGACTTCTCCTGGCCCGGCACGTCGAAGGGGTTGATCTCGTACGAGGAGACCCAGGTGCGGTCCTCGTGCACGGGCTCGTCCGCGAGCTCCACCCGCTCGTCGGACCCGGCGGCCTTGATCACCTTGGCCGACAGCTTGGCCATCGCGACGGCCTGCCCGGCGACGCGGGCGGCGGCGTCCATGGAGAGATCCACCCCGGACGCGAACCCCCAGGCCCCGCCGTGCACCACCCGTACCGCGTAGCCGAGGTCGGTGGAGTCCGACGACCCGGACGGTCTGGCGTCCCGCAGCCGCCAGGAGGCGCTGCGCACCCGCTCGAACCGGAAGTCTGCGTGATCGGCGCCCAGCGCACGGGCGCGGGCGAGAGCGGCGTCGGCGAGGGCGCGCAGCGGGAGCGCGGTGAAGGACGGGTCGACCGGATGAGGGGGACGGGGGGACTGCGGCACGGATGTCTCCTGTCGTCGAGACGAGGTCGCCCCGATCATGTCGTGTCCGGGGTCCTCGTGCCCAGTCCCTTTTCTGTAGGGACCCGACAGTGGCCGGTAGGTGGCGCTGTCAGGCCCCGATTCTCCGTACGGGCCCTGATACCGATAGTTTCGATCAGGACCAGACCGCTATTCGAAAGGGTGATCCGTTGAGCCGCTCGGTTCTCGTCACCGGAGGAAACCGGGGCATCGGCCTCGCCATCGCCCGCGCCTTCGCCGACCACGGCGACAGGGTCGCGATCACGTACCGCTCGGGTGATCCGTCGGACCTCGAAAAGGCGGGCTTCCTCGCCGTCAAGTGCGACATCACCGACACCGAGCAGGTGGAGCAGGCCTACAAGGAGATCGAGGAGAAGCACGGTCCGGTGGAGGTGCTGGTGGCCAACGCCGGCGTCACCAAGGACCAGCTCCTGATGCGGATGTCCGAGGAGGACTTCACGTCCGTCCTCGACACCAACCTGACCGGCACCTTCCGGGTCGTCAAGCGTGCCAACCGCGGCATGCTGCGCGCCAAGAAGGGCCGGGTCGTGCTGATCTCCTCGGTGGTCGGCCTGCTGGGCTCCGCCGGGCAGGCGAACTACGCCGCCTCGAAGGCCGGTCTGGTCGGTTTCGCCCGCTCGCTCGCCCGCGAGCTGGGTTCGCGGAACATCACCTTCAACGTCGTGGCACCCGGGTTCGTCGACACCGACATGACCCAGGTGCTCAACGAAGAACAGCGCAAGGGCATCGTCGCCCAGGTGCCGCTCGGCCGATACGCGCAGCCGGAGGAGATCGCCGCCACGGTGAAGTTCCTCGCCTCCGACGACGCGTCGTACATCACTGGAGCCGTCATCCCCGTTGACGGCGGATTGGGCATGGGTCACTGATCGCCATGAGTGGAATCCTCGAAGGCAAGAACATCCTCGTCACGGGTGTCCTGATGGAGTCCTCCATCGCCTTTCACGCGGCCAAGGTGGCGCAGGAGCAGGGTGCCAACGTCATCCTGACCGCCTGGCCCCGCCCGACGCTGACCGAGCGCATCGCCAAGAAGCTGCCGAAGCCGGCGAAGGTCATCGAGCTGGACGTGACCAACCAGGAGCACCTGGACCGCCTCGAAGGCCTCGTCCGCGAGGAGCTCGGCAGCCTGGACGGCGTCGTCCACTCCATCGGCTTCGCCCCGCCCGGCGCCTTCAACTTCCTCGAAGCCACCTTCGACGACGTGGCGACGGCGATGCACGTCTCCGCGTACTCGCTGAAGTCGCTCACGCTGGCCTGCCGCCCGCTGTTCACCGACGGTGCCTCGGTCGTGGGCCTCACCTTCGACGCGCAGTTCGCCTGGCCGAAGTACGACTGGATGGGCCCGGCCAAGGCGGCGCTCGAAGCCACCAGCCGCTACCTCGCCCGCGACCTGGGCAAGGAGGACATCCGCTGCAACCTGATCTCGGCGGGTCCGCTCGGCTCGATGGCCGCCAAGTCCATCCCGGGCTTCACCGAGCTCGCGGACATCTGGAACACCCGCTCCCCGCTGAACTGGGACATGGGCGACCCGGAGCCGGCGGGCAAGGGAGTCGTCGCCCTGCTGTCGGACTTCTTCCCGAAGACCACGGGCGAGATCATCCACGTCGACGGCGGCGTGCACATGATGGGCGCCTGAGCAGGGCCCTCCGGGGCGGGCGGGGTGCGGGGCCGCGGTGCGGTCCGGCGCCCCGCCCGCCCTTTTGCCGTGCGTGGCCCAGGTCCGGTGAGTGACGTGCGGGTGCGTCGTGGCCGGTGTCGTGGCCGGTGTCGCGCGCAGTTCCCGCGCCCCTAGGGCCTCTCCGGGCCGCCCAGCCTGTGCAGGCGCAGGGCCAGTTGGATCTCCAGGGCGCGGTCCGGGGCGTTCCAGTCGCGGCCGAGCAGCCGGGCCACCCGCTCCAGGCGTTGCGTCACCGTGTTCACGTGCACGTGGAGCTCGGTTCTGGCCCGCGACAGCGAGGCCCCGTGCGCGTAGTACGCCTCCAGGGTCCGCACCAGCTCGGTGCCGTGCTTCTCGTCGTAGTCCAGTACGGGACCCAGTACGCGTGCCGTGTATCCGCCGACGTTCGCGCGGTCGCCCAGCAGCACGCCCAGGAATCCCAGCTCGACGACGTCCGCCCCCTCCCCGCTGCGGCCGAGCGCGTGCAGGGCGGTCAGGCAGCGCACCGACTCGGCGTGGGCGCGGGGGAGTCCGGCGGGCCCCTCGGCGGGGCCCGCCGCGCCGACGGTGACCGGGGCGTTCAGGACCCGGCCCAGGTCGTGGGCGAGGTCGTGGGCGAGCGGGGCCACCCCGGCCGCGGTCGCGGGAGCCACCAGGACGACGTGGCCGTCCCGCGTCCCGGCCAGCGCCCCCAGGGCCCTGGCCCTCCGGGCCGCCTCCGTGGCCAGCCGGGCCCTCAGCCGCGGCGCGCAGTCCAGCACGGCCACCGCGTGCGGTTTCGCCAGGTCGACGCCGAGCCGTCCGGCCCGCAGCGCCAGACTTCCGCCGCCAGGGTGCCGGGCCGGCGTGCTCAGCAGGTCGTCGAGCAGTTCACCCCGTACCCGGTCCTCGGCCTCGGCCACGGACCGGCGCAGCAGCAGCACCAGGGCGGTGACCAGTGCGGCCCGCTCGAAGAGACGCAGGTCGGCGTCGGCTAGCGCCGGCCTGCCCGGCTGCGCCGGCCCGGGGCCGGACCGGCCCGTGAGCACCAGACAGCCCAGGAGTTCCGTTCCTGCGACCACCGCGCAGGTCCACCGGTGCTCCGCGTACACCGCCCGGCCGCTCGTCCGTGACAGGGCCAACCCCCGTGCGGGCGGCGCCGGTTCACCCTCGCCGACCCGGGCCAGCTCGGTGCCGTCCGCGTCGTGCACGCTCAGCCCACCGGCGAGCAGCGCCGCGATCTCGGCCGCCACGTCGGCCACCCCGCCCCCGCGCAGGACGAGTTCGGTGAGCCGGTCGTGGGCGTCCGAGGCGCGGCGCAACGCCTCGCTGTGTGCGCGGGCGGTGGCGTTGGCCGCCTCAAGCCCGGTGAGCGCGGCCCGGGTCTCCTCCATCAGCCGGGCCCCGTCGATGGCCACCGCCGCGTGGTCGGCGAGCGAGCCGAGCAGCGCGATGGCATCCGGCGTGAAGTCGCGCGGCGCCCGGTCGGCGGCGTACAGCACCCCGATCACCCGGTCCCCGAGCCGCAGCGGCACCCCCAGAATGCCCCGCAGCCCCTCCTCGCCCACCCCGCTGTCGATGGCGCCGGTGTGCCGGAACCGGTGGTCGGTGCGGTAGTCGCGGCTGGCGTAGGGCCGCGCGGTCTGCGCCACCAGACCGCCGAGCCCGTCGCCCATCCGCAGCCGCAACTGCTGGAACGCCGCGGACACGGAACCGTCGGTGACCCGCATGTACGTGTCCTGTTCCGCCGGGTCGTTGAGGGTCAGGTACGCCACGTCGGCGCCCAGCAGGGTGCGCGCCCGCCGGACGATGGCGCGCAGCACGGCGTCCAGACCGCGCAGCGCCGCCAGGTCGCCCGCCGTGTCGAAAAGCGCCGCCAGTTCGGCCTCGCGCCGCTGGTGCTGGTCCAGGGTGCGCCGCACCGCGAGGGCCGCCTCGGTGGCCTCCGCCAGCCGGGCGGCGCCCGAGGGGTCGACCGCCCGTGCCCGCGCGGCCGGGACCGCGAGCTGTTCGGCGGGGGCGCCGGCGGCGAGCAGGTCGAGCAGCTCGCGCAAGGCGGTCGCGGTGGCCGTCTCGGCGGCGGGGGCGGGTACGTCGGTCATGGTGGCGGGCGGTCCGTCCGTACGGGAGGGGAATCGTGAGGCGCCCCAGCCTGCCCCGCCCCGGGCGATCGCGGAAGACCGGGGCGCGGACCGGTGGGCAGGCGGGCCGGTCGCGGAAGACCGGGGCGCGGACCGGTGAGCAGGCGGACCGGCCGGGGTCGGACCGGCGGGGGGCGGCCGGCCGGGGTCGGACCGGCCGGGCAGGCGGATCAGATCCGGTCGGCCGTCGTGCGGGCCTTGGCAGGCGTGGCCGCGCGCGCCGGCGCCGACTCGTTGCGGGCCAGGTCCCGGCCCCTCGTCTCCCGGGCGAAGAACACCGTCACCGTGGTGACCAGGGCCGCCCCGCCCAGGTACAGGCTCAGCGGCAGAGTCGTGTCGAAGTCCTTCAGGAGCTCCACCGCGATGATCGGGGCCAGCGCTCCCGCAACGATCGACGCGAGCTGGGAGCCCATCGACGCCCCCGAGTACCGCACCTTCGTGTCGAACATCTCCGAGATGAACGCCGCCTGCGGCCCGTACATCGCCCCGTGCAGCAGCAGCCCCGCCGTCACGGACAGCGTGATCACCGCGAACGACTTCCCGTCCAGCAGGGCGAAGAAGACGAACGCCCACACCGCCATGCCCGCCGAGCCGATCAGTGTCACCGGCCGCCGCCCGATCCGGTCCGAGAGCGCGCCCCACAGCGGGATCGTCACGAAGTGCACGGCCGAGCCGATCAGGACCGCGTTCAGGGCGGTGCTCTTGGGGAGGCCGAGGTGGGCGGTGACGTACACCAGGAGGAAGGAGGTGAGCAGGTAGTACGAGACGTTCTCGCCGAAGCGGGTGCCGATGGCGGTGAGGACCTCGCGCCAACTGCGCCGGAACACCTCGACGACCGGGGCCTGCTCCTTGACCCCGTGCTCCGCGTCCGCCCGCGCCTTCGCCTGCGCGGCCAGGAAGACCGGGGACTCCGAGACCGAGACCCGTATCCACAGCCCGATGATCACCAGTACGCCGGACAGCAGGAACGGGATCCGCCAGCCCCAGGACAGGAAGGCCTCCTCCGACTGGACCGCGGCCAGCAGCGCCAGCACACCGGTGGCCAGCAGGTTTCCGCCGGGCGCGCCCGCCTGCGGCCAGGAGGCCCAGAAACCGCGGTGCCTGTCGCCGCCGTGCTCGGAGACGATCAGCACCGCCCCGCCCCACTCGCCGCCCAGCGCGAAGCCCTGGATCAGCCGCAGCAGGGTCAGCAGGATCGGCGCACCCACACCGATCGAGTCGTACGTGGGCAGCAGTCCCATGGCGAACGTCGCGCCGCCCATCATCAACAGGCTCAGCACCAGCAGCTTCTTGCGGCCGACCCGGTCGCCGAAGTGCCCGAATACCACCCCGCCCAGCGGCCGGGCGGCGAAGCCGATCGCATAGGTCACGAAGGCGAGCAGGGTGCCGACCAGGGGGTCGCTCGACGGGAAGAAGAGCGTGTTGAAGACGAGTGCGGCGGCCGATCCGTAGAGGAAGAAGTCGTACCACTCGACGGTCGTGCCGATCAGGCTCGCGCCGACGACGCGGGCGATGCCGGTGCGTGGGGGCGCGGCCTGCGTGGGGGTGTCGGTCATGGTGGGTCACCGGTTCCGGGAGAGGGCGGGAGGAGGGACTGGCGTCTGGCGTGCGGGGTGCGGCGTGTGGCGTACAGGGTGTGTCGTGTGGCGGGAGTGTCAGCCCGCGGTCCAACCGCCGTCCAGAGGAAGGGAGATGCCGGTGACGGACGCGGACTGCGGACCGCACAGCCAGAGCACCGCCGCCGCGACCTCCTCCGGCTCCAGCAGCCGCTTCACCGGCGAGCGGGCCAGCAGGACGTCGGTGAGGACCTGTGCGGGGGTGATGCCGTGTACGTCGGCCTGGTCACGGACCTGGCCCTCCACCAGGGGGGTGCGCACATAACCGGGGCTGACGCAGTTGCTGGTCACTCCGTGCGGGGCGCCCTCCAGTGCGGCGACCTTGCTCAGCCCCTCCAGTGCGTGCTTGGCCGCCACGTAGGCGCTCTTGTACGGGCTGGCGCGCAGCCCGTGCACGCTGGAGACGTTGACCACCCGGCCCCACCGGTGCGCGTACATGTGCGGGAGAGTGCGGCGCAGCAGCAGGAACGGGGCAGTCACCATCACCCGCTGAATCAACTCGAAGCGCTCCGGCGGGAATTCGGTGAGCGGGGCGATGTGCTGGAGACCGGCGTTGTTGATGAGGATGTCCACGTCGGCGGGGAGGGAGGCGACGGCGTCCGGGTCGGCCAGGTCGGCCACGTGGGACCGCCCGCCGGCCTCGCCCGCGACGGACTTGGCGCCCTCTGCGTCCCGGTCCACCACGTGAACGGTGGCCCCGGCCCCGGCGAGGGCCAGGGCGCAGGCCCGGCCGATGCCGCTGCCGCCACCGGTCACCATCGCGACGCGGCCGTGCAGGAAGGGCGGGGCCGGGGCTGCGGAGTTACTCGTCATGGCCGGAAACAGTAGGGAGGTGTCCGGCCTGCTCCCATGTGGCGGAACACCACAATGAGCGCTCCCGCCATGGGCGTTCGCCCCACTGCGCCCATGTGCTCACCGCCGGCCCAGGTCGCAGTGCTCGCGCAACGCGGTGGTGTCCTGTCCCGCGGGCCTGACGACCGTCCCGCTCGCGGGCGGACGCACGCCCGAGGCCAGCCACTTCTCCAGTGCGCCGAACGCCGACCGGTGGCAGGGCAGCAGCGGTCGCAGCCGGTCGGGGAAGGTGTCCACCAGCGAGTCGACGTGGGTGCCGTCCGCGATCCGGTAGTAGCGGAACAACGCACCCCGGCCCTGTGCGCGCACCATCCGCGCGTACACGTCCGAGCTCCGGCTGGCGGGCAGCAGGACGTCCAGGTCGCCGTGCAGGGTGAGCAGCGGCTTGCCGATCCTGCCGGTGAGCCCGATCCGCCCCACCGCCTCCCGCACCTGGCGCGGCCGTTCCTCGTACACGTAGTCGGCGTCGCAGCCAGGACCGCTGCCCGGCAGGCAGTACGGCGTGCCCGCCTCGGTCGCGGTTCCGTCGAAGCCCGGATCGAGTTCCTCGCGGTAGATGCGCTGGGTGAGGTCCCAGTACACCTTGTGGTGGTAGGGCCACAGGAACTCCGAACCGGCCGGGTAGCCGGCGCGGTGCATGGCCTCCCGCGCCGCCGGGGCGTCCGCTCCGCCCGCCTCGTACACCGGGTACTCGCGCAGGGCCGGCGGCAGGAAGGTGAGGAGGTTCGGGCCCTCGGGGCGCCAGAGGGTGCCCTCCCAGTCGACGCCGCCGTCGTACAGCTCGGGGTGGTTCTCCAACTGCCAGCGGACCAGATAGCCGCCGTTGGACAGGCCGGTGACGAGGGTACGGGCCGGGGGCCTGCGGTAGCGCTGGGTCACGACGGTGCGGGCGGCGCGGGTGAGCTGGGTGAGGCGGGAGTTCCACTCGGCGATCGCGTCACCGGGGCGGCGGCCGTCGCGGTGGAAGGTGAGGCCGGTGTTGCCCTTGTCGGTGGCGGCGTACGCGTAACCCCGGGCGAGCACCCAGTCGGCGATGGCACGGTCGTTGGCGTACTGCTCCCGGTTGGCCGGGGTGCCCGTCACGACGAGGCCGCCGTTCCAGCGGTCGGGCAGGCGGATCACGAACTGCGCGTCGTGGTTCCAGCCGTGGTTGGTGTTGGTGGTGGAGCTGTCGGGGAAGTAGCCGTCGACCTGGACGCCCGGCACACCGGAGGGCACCACGAGGTCCTTGGGCGTGAGCCCGGCCCAGTCGGCGGGGTCGGTGTGCCCGGAGCCGACGGTGCCCGCGGTCGTCAACTCCCCGAGGCAGGCGGTCGTCTGCCGCTCGGCGCCGGGGGTACGCAGGTGCGCGGCGCGATCACAGTGACCGGGGGAGTCGGCGACCCCCACGGAGGCGGGCACGACGACGGTCGCCGCGAGTACGAGGCAGAGGGCGGTCACGGTACGGACCCGGGTACGTGCGCGGGACGGAGGATGCACGACGGCTCCAAGAGGGCTCGGGGAGGGAGGAGTTGGCAGGGCGGAGGCTAGACGACCGGCGTACGCGAGGAGGATGTGCGCGCGCACCATGCCGAGGGGGCGGAAGGTGGCGACGGGGGAGGTGTGTCCTGCTGTCGGCCTGTCGGCCTGTCGGCCTGTCGGCCTGTCGGCCTGTCGGCCTGTCGGCCTGTCGGCCTGTCGGCCTGTCGGCCTGTCGGCCTGTCGGCCTGTCGGCCT
>NZ_JBIVVC010000007.1:0-34119 GCF_044757485.1 Streptomyces sp. NPDC091272 | reverse complement strand
CCTGTCCGCGCCCGCGAGGGGAGGAGGCGTGTCCTGCGGTCCGTGTCCGCGAGGGGCCTGCGGTCCGCGCTCGCGAGGGGAGGAGGTGTGTCCTGTGTCCGCGCCCGCGAGGGGGGTGTCCGCGCCCGCGAGGGGGGTGTCCGCGCCCGCGAGGGAGGTGTCCGCGCCCGCGAGGGAGGTGTGTCCTGCCTGTCCGCGCCCGCGAGGGGGAGAGGCGTGCCCCGTGTCTGCGTCGGGGAAGCATGCCCGCCCCCGCACGCCCCTTCGTCCCCCCGCCTCGGAGGAAGCATGCCCGCGCCCGCCCCCGCACGCCCCTTCGTCCCCCCCGTCTCGGGGGAAGCATGCCCGCGCCCGCCCCCGCACGCCCCTTCGTCCCCCCGGCTCGGGGGAAGCATGTGGCCCCGCGTCCACCCCCGCACGCCCCTCCCCCCCCCGCGTCGGAGGACGCATGCCTCGCGCCCGCCCCAGCACGCCCCCGTCCACCCATGCGCGCCCCCGTCCGCCCCCGCGGAAGAGGCCCCGCCCACACAATGCGGGTCCCTGTCCTGGGGCCCGCGCCCATGTCCTCCCCGAACGGTGGGACCGCATCCTGCACCGCACCACCGGTGGTTCAGGATTCCGCCGCCCCCCACCCGCAGGAGCCGCACCATGGAACGTCTCCGTCCGTTCGCCGCGGTCCTCGCGGCTGTCGCGCTCGCCGCCGGCCTGCTGACCGCCGCGCAGCCCGCCGTGGCACGTCCCGGAGCAGAGCGCGTCGTGGCCGAGGCCGCCGCCCCCGGCCTCACCCGTGTCCCCGCCTTCGGCTCGAACCCCGGCAACCTCTCCCTCTACTCCTACGCCCCCGCCGACCTCCCCCCGAACGCCCCCCTCGTGGTGGCCCTGCACGGATGCGGGCAGAGCGCGGCGGACTACTTCGCCCACTCCGGCTGGGACCGGATCGCCACGCGTCACCGGTTCGCGCTCGCGCTGCCGCAGACCGACGGCGCCAACAATCCCCAGTCCTGCTTCAACTGGTTCGAGCCCGGCGACAGTTCGCGCGACCGGGGCGAGGCCGCGTCCGTCCGGCAGGCGGTCACCGCCGTGCTCGCCCAGTACGGCGGCGACCCCCGGCGCGTGTTCCTCACCGGGCTGTCCGCGGGCGGCGCGATGACCGCCAACCTCCTCGCCGCGTACCCGGACGTCTTCGCGGGCGGCTCGATCGCCTCCGGCCTGCCCGCCTCCTGCGCCACCAGTTCCTCCGCCGCGTACACCTGCATGTACGTCCCGCCGGACCGCACCCCCGCCCAGTGGGGTGCGCTGGTGCGGGCCGCCGCCCCGGCCGGCACCACCGCCTGGCCCCGGGTGGCCGTCTGGCAGGGCACCGCCGACACCACGGTCAGGCCCGCCAACGCCACCGAACTCCGCGACCAGTGGACCGACGTGTGGGGCACCGGGCAGACGCCCTCCCGCACCTCGGAGCTGCCCGGCCGCACCACCCTCACCGAGTACGACGACCCGGCGGGCCGGCCCGCCGTGCAGGTCTACTCGGTCGCCGGGATGGCCCACGGGCTCGCCGTCGACCCAGGCGCGGGGGAGGAGCAGTGCGGCACCGCCGCCACGTACTACCTCGACACCCTCTGCTCCAGCCTGTACACCGCACGTTTCTGGGGGCTGGACGGCGACGGCGGGGGTGAGGAACCGGGCGCGCTGCCCGCGCCCACCGGGGTGCGGCTCACCGGAGCCGGCGACACCACCGCGTCGCTCACCTGGGACGCCGTTCCCGGGGCGGCCTCGTACGCGGTCCTGCGCGACGGCGCCCGGGTCGCCGGCCCCACCGGCACCTCGTACACCGACACCGGGCTGACACCCGGCACCTCGTACGCCTACCGGGTCTCCGCCGTCGGCCCCGACGCGCGTAGCGGGACGCCCTCCGCCGTCGTCACCGTCCGTACCACCGGCACCCCGCCCGGCGGTGGCGCCTGCTTCACCGCGAACAACTACGCCCACACCGTGGCCGGCCGGGCCCGGCAGAGCGGCGGCCAGGTGTTCGCGGTGGGCTCCGGGCAGGCCATGGGGCTGTGGAACACCGCCGTCACCCACACCCTGCGCGAGACCTCACCCGGCTACTTCGTCCTCGCGGACGGCCCCGGCGGGGGATGCGCCGCCGGGGCCACCGGGTAAGCCCCCCCGGCTCAAACCCCGTCCAGCAGCGCCCGCGCCCTGGCCACCCGCTCCTGCCCGACCCGTATCCGTACCCCGTGGAAATCCCCTCCCCGGGTCGCGTCGAGCGCCATCCGTGACGTGGTCCCGTTCGCCGTCGAGGACGGGTCGAGCGGGCTGCCGGGCAGGCCGTCGACCACGAACACGTCCCGGTGCGGCTGGAGGTGGGTGGCCATCGCCCAGAGCACCTGCGAGTCCTGGGTGACGTCCACGTCCTCGTCCACCGCGACGACCGTCTTGAGGTACGGGTCCCAGCCCAGAAGCCCCAGCATGACCTGCCGGGCCTGCCCCGGGCGGCTCGCCCGCAGTGCCACGTACGCGTGGAAGTGCGTGCCGGACGTCGGGTAGTACAGCGCCGTGACCTCCGGGAACCGGTCGCTCAGCTTCTGTGCCATCTCGGACTCGCGCGGGATCCTGGCGAGGTTCAGATGCTCGTCGGTGTTGCCGCCGACCACGTCCAGCAGCAGCGCGTCCGCACGCCTGAGCACCGTCTGCACGGTGAGCACGTCGTTGGTGGACCGGTCGGAGGAGTAGCCGGAGAACTCCCCGAAGGGCCCCTCCTGCGCGTGCCGCGCGGGATCGAGGTACCCCTCCAGCACGATCTCCGCACTCGCCGGCACCCGGATGCCGTACCTCGGGGTCCTGACGACCTCCAGCGGAGCCCCGAACAGCCCGCCCGCGACGTCCCGTTCGTCGGTGCCGGCACCCAGCCTGGCCGAGGCCGCCAGCATGAAGAGCGGATGCCCGCCCAGCACCAGCGCCACCGGCAGCCGCTCGCCCCGCTCCTCGGCCAGCCGCAGCAGCTGCCACAGATGGCCGCGCGAGTGCAGGCTGGTGGAGAGCTCGTTGCGGCCGTGCACCATCGAGCGGTGGTAACTGAGGTTCCCGGCGCGCCCGTCGGCGTCCGCGGGAGCCTCCGCGGCGATGATCCCGCTGGTGATGTACGGGCCCCTGTCCGACGCGAAGTGCTGGATCAGCGGTAGCGACGCGAGGTCGACGTCGTCGCCCGACTCCACCACCTGAAGGACCGGCCCGTCCGGCACCACCCTGGGCGTGCACCTCCGCGCGGCGGCGGCCTGGTAGGCCCGGTGCAACCCGGCCGGGTCCGTCCCCAGCAGCCGCGCCACCCGGCGCCGCGACGCGAAGACGTTCGTGACGAGAGTGGTGTCCAGACCGGCGACGTCACGGCAGACGAGCAGTTCGTCCCGGCCGCGCAGCGCGAGCTCCAGGACGAGCGCCGCCACGTCCTCACCGTCGAGCTTCGCGTCGACGTCCAGGACGTCGTCCGGGTGGAGCGCCGCATACGTGCGCAGGAAGTCCCGCAGGTCCTGGGAGGCGGCGGACGGCTCAGTGGGTGTCACAGCACACCCCGGCCGGATGCGGCGCGCCGAACATCTCGCCCCACTCCGGTGCGGTGACGCAGAGCCCGAGCAGTTCGAGTCCGGTGTGGACGGCCACCCGCGCGCCGTCGTACACCGGTTTCCCCAACTCCCGTTCCACCAGCGCCGCGACGGGAGCGACAGGAAGTTCCGTACCCGCGACCACGACGCACTGTGCGTCCGGCAAGTCCGCGTCGAGCAGGACCCGGCGCACCCGGGAGACGGGGAGTTCCGCCGCCTCGCGCGCGGTGGTCAGGCCGAGCGCCGTCACCGAGGAGATCTTGAAGCCGGCGGCGAGATAGGTGTCCGCGAGGCGGCCCGCGGTCTGCTCGGAGCCGGGGGAGACCAGCGCGAGGGAGACGATGTCACGGCGGGCCAGCAGCTCCAGCTGGCCGAGGGTGACCGTGGAGGCGCGTACCCCCGTCACCTCCTCGATCCAGCGGGCCATCGCCCTGCCGTGCGCCGCGCCGTGCAGGTCGGCCGAACTGCCGCTCCACACCACGGCGCGGACTCCGGCGTCCGCCAACTGGGCTGCTGCACGCGTCAGTTCGCCGGACTGGGACGGGGCGATCGCCGGACCGCTCATGATCTCGGGCAGCGAGACACGGGCGATCGCGTGCGCCGACTCGATGGCGACCGGCTTGCATATCTGGGCCGCCCAGCGCTCGACGCCGATGCTGGTGGAGGGGACGAGATGACCGATGCGCTGCTGCATTGCGGCACCACTTTTCTCAACATGTCGACAGGAGAGGGCGTACGGGGGAGCAGGAGAGGGCGTACGGGGGAGCAGAAGAGGCCGTACGAGGAGCAGAAGAACGCGTACGAGGAGCAGAAGAAGCCTGACGAAGGAAGAGGGGGCGGCCCCGAGCCTCCCGAGCCGCGGAGCCGCCCCGGTCCGGGGACCTACGCGTGCATCTCCGCGGCCGACGTCGCCGTCGGGTTCTCCAGCGTCGCGTAGGTGCTCTTCAGGCGCAGCTGCGCCTCCTCCTGGTCACGCGGCGCGGGGGTGGGCTCCAGGCCCAGCAGCTTCGCCACGTTGTTGCCGAGATACCCCTCCAGGTGCTCCTCGGAGAGGTTCATGCCCTGCGGCGGCGGGCCCATGAGGACCTCCAGCTCGCGCGCCCACATACCCGGTTCGTTCGGCGGCGAGTCGGTGCCGAAGACCAGCTGGTGCTTCTCCATCTGCTGCGCGAACTCCACGATGCGCGACTGGAGGAGCCAGCCGGACTCGCCGTACACGTTCGGCGAGTCGAGGATCATGTAGAGCGCCTCGAAGCAGTACACGCCACCCGTCTGCACACCGAAGTGGCCGAGGATGAAGTTGACGTTCGGGAACTCCCGGATGATCGGGTAGAACTGCGTCGGGATCGAGTACGGCCCGTCACCGGTGTGGATCAGGACGAGGACGCCCAGCTCGTCGCAGACCTTCAGGACCGGACGCAGCCAGTCCAGGGCCCGGTCGGGGCGGTAGGCATGCATGTTCGCATGCAGCTTGAGCATCTTGTAGCCGTACTCCTCGACGTGGAACCTCAGCTCCTTCGCGCCGTTCTCCGGCCCGAAGCGCGGGTTGTACATGAAGTTCCCGATGAAGCGGTCCGGGTACTCCGTGACCAGCTTCGTGATGTACGCCATGTAATCGCGAATCCCCTCGCGACCCCCGCGCATCCCGTCCTGCCACACCGAGTTGCCGGGCGGGGGCATGATGCAGCCGTAGTCGATCCGGCGCGGCTTCCCGTTGATCATGAAGGGGCCGTCCATCATCTTCAGCGTCCGCTCACCGGTGAACGGCTCGCCGTCGTGTCGCCACGCCTGGTCGACGATGTTCGTCGGGTGCATATGGGTGTCGATGATCAAGGTGTTGTTCCTTCCCTGCTGGTTCTGGTCGTACGTAGCCCTCGGGCGTACGTCGCGCTTGTGTGGACCGTGGTGAACCGTTCGGGGACCCAGGGCAGGGCCCGCCTCACCTCCCTTCGGTGTGGATGAAGTCGTCCGGCCGCACCGGCACCCTGCCCAGGGCCAGCCCCGTCGCGTCGCGCAGGGCGTTCGCGATGGCCGGCGTGGAGGAGAGGGTCGGCGGCTCGCCCACCCCGTTCAGGCCGTACGGCGAGTCGGGGTGCGGCAGTTCGAGAAGGTCGATGGGCACGGACGGCATGTCCGCGATGGTGGGGATGAGGTAGTCGGTGAAGGAGGGGTTGCGCACCTTGCCGTCCTTCACATGCAGTTCCTCCATCAGGGCCAGCCCCAGGCCCTGGGCGCTGCCGCCCTCGATCTGCCCCTCCACGGCGAGCGGGTTCATCGCCTTGCCGACGTCCTGGGCGGTGGCCAGCTCGATCACCTTCACCAGCCCGAGCTCCGTGTCCACCTCCACCACCGCGCGGTGCGCGGCGAACGCGAAGGCGATGTGCGCCTGGCCCTGCCCGAACTCCGGGTCCACCGGATACGTCCGCCGGTGGGAGTACTCGTACTCCTCCGTCAACGGGCCGTGCGCGGCCAGGAGTTCGGTCAGGCCGTCGTCGCCGAGTGCGGCGAGCCGCTCGCGCAGCGCCTTGCAGGCGCCCTGCACGGCGCCGCCGCTCATCCAGCTGATCCGTGAGGCGGAGGACGAGCCCGCGTCGCCGACCCGGGTGTCGGCGGGGAGGACGGTCACCTGCTCGACACCCAGCTCCGTGCGGACGATCTGCGCCTGGACGGTGACGATGCCCTGCCCGCACTCGGCGGCCGAGGTGTGCACCTGCGCGACCGGCTCGCCGTTTACCAGCGAGAGCGTGACCCGGGCCACCGAGCGATCGTCGACACCACCGGAGAAGCCGATCGCCTTGACGCCGATGGCATAGCCGACGCCGCGCCTGATGCCCTCGCCGTGGGTGGTGTTGTTCAGACCGCCGGGAAGGCCGAAGACGCCCTCACCGGAAGGCGGCAGCGGCCGGTCACGCAGTCGTTCGAGGAGTTCGGCGGCGGGCGCGGGGCCGTCGACCGCCTGCCCCGTCGGCAGGACCGTGCCGGTCTTCATGGCGTTGCGGATCCGCAACTCGACCGGCTCCATGTTCAGTTCGCGGGCGAGCTTGTCGAGGTTGGACTCCACCCCGTAACAGGACTGCACGGCGCCGAAACCGCGCATCGCACCGCAGGGCGGGTTGTTGGTGAAGACGGAGTAGCCGTCGATCTCGACGTGCGGTACGTCGTAGGCGCCGGCCGCGAAGTACGAGCCGTTGGCGATGACCACCTGCGAGGTGGAGGTGTACGCGCCACCGTCGAAGACCAGCCGCGCCTTCACGTAGACGATCCTGCCGTCGCGCGTCGCCCCGTGCTCGAACCACATCTTCGCCGGGTGCCGGTGCACATGGCCGAAGAAGGACTCCTCACGGTTGTAGCTCATCTTCACCGGGCGCCCGGTGTGCAGGGCGAGCAGCGCGGAGTGGATCTGCACCGAGACGTCCTCGCGGCCGCCGAACGCCCCGCCCACCCCCGACATCGTCAACCGGACCTTCTCCGGGGGGAGTCCGAGCGCCGCACACATCTGGTGCTGGTCGTCGTACAGCCACTGCGTCGACACGTACACGTCGACCCCGCCGTCCTCGGCGGGTATCGCGAGCCCCGACTCCGGGCCGAGGAACGCCTGGTCCTGCATGCCGACGTCGTACGTGCCCGAGACGACCACCTCGGCGAGGCGCTCGGCCCGCGCCATGTCACCGTGCCGGATCCGGACGTGGCGCACCACGTTGCCCAAGTCGTCCTTGCCGTCGACCCGCCGGGCGTGCACCCGGGGGCCGGTGCCGACGACCGCCGCCTCCGGGTCGGTCAGCGGGGTCCGTGTCTCGTACTCGACCTCGATGAGGCGCAGGGCGCGGCGCGCGGTCTCCGGGTGGTCGGCGGCCACGAGCGCCACCGGCTCGCCCTGGTAGCGCACCACGTCCTTGGCGAGCACGGGCTGGTCGGCGACCTTCATGCCGTACAGCGGGTGGCCGGGGACGTCCTCGTGGGTGAGGACCGCGACGACACCGGGAAGCCGCAGCGCCCTGGCGGGGTCGAGGCGCACGATACGGGCGCAGGGGTGCGGGCTGCGCAGCGTCGCACCCCACACCATGTTGTCCGCGTGCAGGTCCGAGGAGTACGCGAAGTCCCCCCTGACCTTCAGCCGGCCGTCGGGCCGCAGAACGCTCTCGCCCACCCCGTTCCTGACTCCGGTGACAGTGCTCACGGCTGCTCGCTTCCCTTCCACGGCAATGGGGCGGGGTGGTGCGGGTGGTTCGTGAGGTGCGGGTGGTACGTGAGGTGCGGCTGCTCGACGCGTCAACCGCCTTGCCGCGCGGGGCTGTTACGGAACGGGGTGGATCCCCGGCCCCCGTGTGCCGTCCTGGTCGGGGCCCGCGGCCACCGCCTGGGAGAGCCGGATCCGCAGCCGTCTGATGTGCTCCCGGGCGGCGAGCTCCGCCGCGTCCGGGTCGCCGGCCGTCATCGCCTCGAAGATGCGCCGGTGCTCGGCGACGGCGAGCCGCGGGGCCTCCGGGCTGCGCCACAGGGAGTGCAGCGCCAGGTGCGCCTTGCCCTGGATGGTGTCGAGGGCGGCGGTGAGATGGGTGTTGCCCGCCACCTCGCGGATCAGGCTGTGGTACGCCATGTCCATCTCGATGTGGGCCCGCTCGTCGTAGTCCGAGGTGACCACGCGCTCGTGCTGTTCGAGCAGTTCGCGGAGCTCGCCGACCTTGGTGGCGTCGAGCCGCTCGGTGGCCAGGCGCGCCGCCAGCCCTTCCATGACCTCGCGGACCACGTACAGCTGACGCACGTCCGCGAGATCGACGGTGGAGACCACGGCGCCCCGGTGCGGGACGTGGGAGGCGAGTCCGTCGTGAATGAGCCGCTGGACGGCCTCCCTGACGGGGCTGCGGCTGATGCCCATCTGGGTGGCGAGGGCCGGCACGGAAAGCGCGTCACCCGGACGCAGGCGGTTCGCCAGCACGGCTGCCTTCAGCTCGTCGTACGCGCGGTCCGCCAGCAGACTTCCGGCCGCGACCGGGTTCACCGCCCGGTCCACCGCCTGCTGTGCCTCGTCGGTCGCCATCCTCGCCTTTCCGTCCTGGTTGCCGGGGCCCGGCGCGCTCGTCGGTGCTACACGGTGTCGGCCTCGGCCTTGCGGGCTTCCTCCGGCTGCTGGCCTTCATGTTGCATGTAATCTTCGGGTGGGTCAACGGGTGCAGCCGACCTCCTACGGCCGCCCGGTAGCCGCAAATGGTGAAAAAACAGGTTCAGCAGGACAGCGGTGACCGTGCCGAGGATGATGCCGCTCTCGAACAGTGCATGCAGTTGCCTGGTCGGCATCTGCTCGGCGAACTGCGGGAACGCCGTCGGCAGAAAGCCGATGCCCATGCTCGCGGCCACCAGGACGGTGTTGCGCTGGTCGGTGAGGTCCGCCTGGAGCAGGATCTGCACCCCGACCACCGCGATCGTCGCGAACAGCACGATCGTGGCGCCACCGAGCACGGAGGCCGGCATCGCGGCGACGACCGCCCCGATCTTGGGCACCAGGCCGAACACGATCATGATCACGCCGGCCGACGCGATGATCCAGCGGCTCTTGACGCGGGTGAGCCTGATCAGCCCGATGTTCTGCGAATAGACCGTGCTGGGAAAGGAGTTGAGTACACCGGCGACCGCGGTGGCCAGCCCGTCCGCCCGCAGCGCCCTGGTGACGCCCTTGCCGTCCACCTCCCGGCCGACGATCTCGCCGACCGCGAAGAACTGCCCGATCGACTCCACCGCGACGATGATCATGACCATGAAGATGGACAGGACCGCGATCGTGTCGAACCGGATGCCGTAGTGCAGCGGCGCCGCCATCCCGATCCAGGAGGCGTCCCCGATCCTGGAGAAGTCCGTCCTGCCGAGGACCGCGGCCACCACGGTCCCCACGACCAGACCCGCCAGTACGGCGATGGTGGCCAGGAAGCCGCGCGAGAACTTGTGCAGCAGCAGGATGACCACGAACGTCACCGCGGCCAGCCCCAGTTGGGCCGGAGAGCCGAAGGACTCGGCACTCGGATCGCCGCCACCCACCTGCCGGGCGGCCACGCCGAGCAGGGTGATCCCCACGATCGTCACGATGGTGCCGGTGACCAGCGGAGGGAAGTACTTCACCAGTCTGCTGAAGACGGGCGCGATCACGAACAGGGCGAGCCCCGCCGCGACCACCGCCCCCAGCACGGACGGCATCCCGGCCTTCGCGCCGCCGGCCGCCAGCCCCACCGAGACGAGCGAGGGCACGGCGGTGGTCGAGGTGCCCTGCACGATCGGCAGCTTGATGCCGACCCCCTTGAAGCCCACCGCCTGCAGCAGCGTGGCGATACCGCAGGTCAGCAGGGACGCGTTGACCAGCAGACCGATGTCCTGCTCGGGCAGCCCGATGCCCTGGGCGACCAGCAGGGGCATCACCACCGCTCCGGCGTAGAAGGCGAGCACGTGCTGGAACCCGTAGACCGCGAGCCGCCAGAACGACGGCACCGCCTCGACGGGGTCCGGCGTCTCCTGCGGTGTGTTCGGGTCGTCCGTACAGCCCTGTTCTGTCGTGCGGGACATGTGCGTTCTCCCTCCACCCGGCGTCGGTGACGGCGGGGGTCCTTGTATGCGCACTTACGGGGGCCGCGGACGGGCAGCCTGGGTGAGGCGACGTGGGGCTCTTCGGGAGGCTTGTGGGGTACTGGGGCGGGGCGGGCGTGAGGTACGTGCGCGGCGGGCGTGGCGTGTGTACGCGGCGGGCGTGACGTACGTGCTGCGACGGGGTACGCGGGGCTACGAGGAGCTCAGTGCTGCCACGGGCTGCGCAGCGCGTCGAAACCGGCGCGGGAGACCAGGCGTTCGGCCCGTTCCTGCGCCTCCTCCAGGAGCGCCGCCTCGTCGACCAGGACACAACGGCCGTCCTCAAGGACCACCCGCCCGTCGACCACGGTCATCTCCACGTCGCTGCCGCGCGCCGAGTACACGAGCGTGGCGACCGTCCGGTGCACGGGGCGCAGGTGCGGGCGGTCGAGGGCGACGACCACGAGGTCGGCGGGGGCGCCGACGGAGAGGGTGCCGGTGTTCGTCCCGGCGTACTTCCCGCCCTCCCTGGTGGCCAGTTCCAGGGCTTCCTCGCAGCGGACCGCCGCCGGGTCGAGATGGTGCTGGCGCTGACCGAGAAGGGTCTGCTTCATCACCTCGAACATGTCCTGCCGGTGCCCCGCGCTCGGGCCGTCGGTGCCCAGCGACACCACGGCTCCCGCGTCCCGCAGCGCCCGCAGCCGCATCACCCCGGAGGCCAGATAGGCGTTGGACGTCGGGTTGTGCGAGATCCCCGCCCGCCGCTCACCGACGTGCTTGACCTCGGCGTCGTCCAGCCAGACCGCGTGCGCCAGGGTGGCACGCTCGTCCAGCAGGCCCTCCCTGGCCAGCCACTCCACGGGGCGTACGCCGTAGGCCTCCGAAAAGCTCGCGGGGTCCTTCGCGCCCTCCGAACAGTGCGTGTGCCAGCGCGTCCCGAACTCGGCGGCGAGCTCCACCGCGCCCCGGACCAGGTCCTGGTCCACGTAGCTCAGATTGAGCGGCGCGGGCCAGATCTCGACGATCGAACCACGCGGCGGTCGACGCTGCATGCAATCGCGGGTGATGTCCAATTCCTCCTGGGTGGAGTAGCGGTACAGGGCGTCGGGGAGCCCGCGCGCGGCGGCGACCTCGGTCTTGCGGCCGAGCATGCCGCGCGCGATCGCACCCCGCAGACCGGCCGACTCGACGGCCCGCGCCACGGCCAGCACGGTGTCGGGGTCGGTGGGCGCGTAGTGGTTGTCGACCACCGTGGTGATGCCCGAGCGCAGTGCCTCCACCGCCCCGAGCGTGGCTGCCACCCGGGCGTCCTCGGGGTCGACGGCTATCGAGTAGGGCCACATGAACTCGCAGAGCCAGGGCCAGATCGACAGTCCCTCGCCCATGCCCCTGGCCAGCGCCTGGAAGAGGTGCGAGTGCCCGTCGACGAAACCGGGCAGCACCGCCTTGCCCCGGCAGTCGACGGTCCGCGCCGCCTGCCACCTGGCGTCGATCTCGGCGGCGGGGCCGACCGCCACGACGCGGTTCCCGGACACGGCCACCGAGCCGGGTTCGTACACGTTCCGCCGTCCGTCGACGGTCACCACCCGCCCGCCGGAGAACAGCAGGTCGCACTGGAGGGAGCCGTCGGACTCGAACGGTTGCGTGGCGTGCATGGAGGTCCTCCCGAGAGGGTCGGCACATGCTCAATGTTGCATGTAACATATTCAGGCCAATCGACCTGTCAACCCTCCGCGACGGAACGTGCTTGTCAGACGTCTCTCAAGTCGAAAACCCCGCAGACTCCCCCCAGACTGGGCAAACCGGGATGTACCCGGCCCGGTTCCGCGCGTGAGTACGTGAGTACGGGTGCGCCGCGAGTACGGGTGAGTGACGGGGAAGAGGTGGCGGGTGACGGCCCACCGCAAGAGGACCACTGCGCTCGTCCTGACCTCGACGCTGCTGGCCGCCTTCGCGACGGCCGCTCCTGCGGCACTGTCCGGTGGCTCCGAGCGGGAGCTCGCGTCCGCCTCCGCAGACTCCGCGTCCTCCGCAGACTCCGCATCCTCTGCCGCCGCGTCGGCGTTCGGCACCGTGCGGTCCGAGGCAGGCGCGCAGCCTGGGTCCTCCGAGCGGTCCGGGTCCGGCGAGCTGACCGACGCCCACTCGCTGGCGCGGGCCCTCGTCGCCTCCGAGGAGACACCCGCCGGCCCTGCCGCCCCGACCGCACGAGCCGGCTCCACCTGCCGCACGGCGGTCGAGCGTTCCCGCGTCGTCGCGTACTGCCACAACCCCTACCCCGAGGTGGACCTGGTCCGGCTGCACACCGAATGCGTGCGCTGGTGGGACGTCGACGGCGACGGGCGTCAGGTCGAGGTGGGCCCCGCCGAGACCGTACGGATCTCCGGGCGGTGCTGGAAGGAGGTCGGGAGCGCGTGGGTCAGCCACGAGCGCGTCCCGGACACCGCCGGCAAGAATCCCGGCCACGAGCGTGCCCCCGACACCGCCGGCGAGAACCTCAGCCGTGGGCGCACCCCGTGAGGCGGCCCCGCTCGGCCAGGCACCTCAAGGCGTAGCCGGACGCCTCGGCCGCGGCGGTCTCCGGATCACCGGCCCTGATCGCCTCGATCAGCCGGGCGTGGTCCATGTGGTCCTCCGGTCGCAGCTCGTGCCCGATGTCGTCCCGCAGCCAGTCCCGCAACAGGTCGCCGAGGTCGGCGTAGAGAGCGATCAGCACGTCGTTGTGGGAGGCCGCCACCACCGCCAGGTGCAGCGAGGCGTCCGCCGTCACGAACTGTTCCGCGTCCCCCGAGGCCCAGGCCTCCTCTCGGCGGGCGAGAGTTGCGTCCAGCTGCTTGATGTCCTTCTCGGTGCGGCGGTGCGCGGCCAGCCGCCCGGCCGACGACTCCAGGGTGGAGCGCAGCTCGGCGATGTGCAGCGGGTCCGCGTCGGCGAACCGGCGGTGCATCACACCGGCCAGCTCACTCGTCGCCAGGACGTAGGTCCCCGAACCCTGCCGGATGTCCAGCAGTCCGTTGTGCGCGAGCGCGCGCACCGCCTCGCGGACCGTGTTGCGTGCCACGCCCAGCTGCTCGACCAGCTCCGGTTCGGTCGGAATGCGTGACCCCACGGGCCACTCGCCGGAGGTGATCTGGTTGCGCAGGGCGGTGATGACCTGGTCGGAGAGTGCGGAACGCCGGGGAGAGGTCAGCGTCATGGTGCTCCTCGTTCGGGGCGGGACGGAGAGAGGGGGAGGGGGTGGTGGAGGGCGAGCGGCAAAAGGGGACTGAGGACGAACGGCGACGATTGGACAACCAATCATCCCATGATTCTATGATGGACCTTATGCCAGTCGACGAAACCCGGACCCTGAGCCCCGAGCCCAGCACCGCACAGAAGCCCCGAACCGCCCCTGTGGACGCTCCCCGGACCACGCCCGCGTACTCCGTGTGGCTCGTCCGGCTCATGGTCGTCGGTCTGGTGCTCGCCGCGCTGAACCTCCGCCCCGCCATCACCAGTCTCGGCCCCCTCCTCGAAGAGGTCCGCAAGGGGCTCGGGATGAGCGGCGCCGTCGCGGGCCTGGTCACCTCGGTGCCGTCCGTCTGCTTCGCGGTCTTCGGCATCATGGCGCCGCGTCTCGCCCGCCGGTTCGGCCCGGCCGCGATCGTCTGCGCGGGCATGACCGCGATCGCCGTCGGCCTGTTCCTGCGGCCGTTCGCAGGCGGCACCGCGGGCTTCCTCGCCGCCAGTGCGCTCGCCCTGGTCGGCATCGCCGTCAGCAACATCCTGCTGCCTGCCATCGTCAAGCAGTGGTTCCCCGACCGCGTCTCCACCATGACCGGGCTCTACTCGATGGCCCTGGCGATCGGCACCTCGCTGGCCGCGCTGTCCACCGTCCCGCTGACCGGGGCGCTCGGCGGCAGCTGGCAGACCGGCCTCGCCGTCTGGGGCGTCCTGGCGGTGCTCGCGCTCAGCGTCTGGGTGCCGCTGGCCGTGAGGCACGGCCGCGCACGCGCACAGGGGAGGCCCTCCGCGGGTTCCTCGGCGAAGCCCTCCGCCGACGGCCCCGAGGTCGAAGCGCTGGAGTCGGCGGCCGAGGCCCCGGCCGCCGCCGCGCCGGCCCTGCGCATGGTCCGCTCCCGTACCGCCTGGGCGCTGGCCTGCTTCTTCGGCCTCCAGGCCACGGCCGCGTACATCACCATGGGCTGGATGCCGCAGATCTTCCGCGACGCGGGCATCTCGGCCGGCACGTCGGGCATGCTGCTCGCGCTCACGATGGCGATGGGCATCCCGCTCGCCTTCGTCATCCCGCGCGTCGCGACCCGGCTGACCCACCAGGGGCCCGTGGTCCTCGTGCTGGGCCTGTGCGGCCTCTCCGGATACGCGGGCCTCTACCTCGCCCCCGCGGGTGGCGCGTGGGTCTGGGCGCTGCTGCTCGGCGTCTCCAACTGCGCGTTCCCGCTCGCCCTCACCATGATCGGGTTGCGTGCCAGGAGCCACCAGGGTGTCGTCAAGCTCTCCGCCTTCGCCCAGAGCATCGGCTATCTGATCTCCATCCCCGGCCCGCTGCTCATCGGTGTCCTGCACGACGCGAGCGGTGGCTGGGGACTGCCGATCGCCCTGATGGCGGCCCTGATGGTGCCGCAGATGGCCGTCGGCGTGCTGGCGGGCCGCAACCGTACGATCGAGCGGGAACTGGCGGTCTGAGAGACGCCCGCCGACCACCGGGACCCACCCGCGGGGGAGCCGGGCCCGGCCCAGGGGGAGCCGGGACCCGGGCGCGGGGAAGGGGGCAAAGGGTGCGAGACTGGCGCCATGCCCGTACTCGAACCGAACCCCCAGAACGGTCAGAAGAAGTTCCTGATCGTGCTCGGCGCGATGCTCGCCGTCACCGTGATCATCGCCGTGATCGCCACGATCGCCTCTCCGTGACCGCCACGCCGTGACCGCCGCGATCGCCTCTCCGTGCCACCTCCTCCCGGCGGACGGTGGTGCTGGCCCCACCATCCCCTAGGGGGCTGGACTCAGGGTGAAGTGGGGAGTTCACCGGATGGGCGTGCTCCTGCCGGCTCCGTAGGTTCGTGGGTGTCCCTCGGAAACACCCGATTCCTCGGAGGCGGCCATGTCGGCCCCCACGCACACCGCCCGCCGCACGGCCACCGCCGAGCGGCTTCCGTGGTGGTCCGTCGCACTCCCGGTCCTGGCCTTCGCCGTCCTGCTGGTGCTGATGACCGGCCCCGGCCAGGCGCACGCCGCCGGCGTGACTTCCCAGACCCCCGGCATCGCCTACCTGCTGGAGCGGGTCCTGGACGCGCTCTCCCTCTGATCCGTCCGCCGGTGGCCACCCCGGTGGGGGAGCCCCTCAACACCCCGGGCCGTGACGCGCATTTCGTGGCAAGCTGGGGTGCATGAGCGCCGATACACCTCGCAGGATCGTCCTTCTCCGGCACGCCAAGGCCGACTGGCCGCAGGTGTCCGACCACGACCGCCCGCTCGCGGAGCGAGGCCGCAGGGATGCCCCCACGGCGGGCCGCAAACTGGCGGACACCGGCATCACCTTCGACCTGGCACTGTGCTCGACCGCCGCCAGAACCCGTGAGACCTGGAAGCTGGCCGTGCAGGAGATGCCGCACCGGCCGAAGACCGTCTACGAGGACCGGCTGTACGAAGCGTCGCTGGGAGAGCTCATCGCCCTGCTCAACGAGGTCCCCGACGAGGTGAACGACCTCCTGGTGATCGGCCACAACCCCGGGATGCACGCCCTCGCCGACGCCCTGGCCGGCCGGGCGGAACCGGACGCACTGGCCCGGATGACCAAGAGCGGCTTCCCCACGGCGACGTTCGCCGTCGTGGAGTTCACGGGCTCGTGGAAGTCCGTGGAGCACGGAGTGGGCCGGCTGACGGATTACTGGGCCCCGCACGACTGACGGACTACTGGGCCCCGCCCGCACGACTGACGGCGCCCGCCACCGGCACGAAGGGGCCCGGGAAGCTTCTGCTCCCCGGGCCCCTTCCGCCGTCTTGGCATGAGTGCCGGGCGCGGGCGCGACGTCAGTGCAGGTGGACGGCGTCCCCGTCCGCCGCCTCGACCTCTTCGCGCGTGATGCCCAGCAGATAGAGCACGGTGTCCAGGAACGGCACGTTCACCGCGGTGTCGGCGGCCTGCCTGACCACCGGCTTGGCGTTGAACGCGACGCCCAGACCGGCCGCGTTGAGCATGTCGAGGTCGTTCGCGCCGTCGCCGATCGCCACCGTCTGGTCCAGCGGCACCCCCGCCACGGCGGCGAAACGACGCAACAACCGCGCCTTGCCCGCCCGGTCCACGATCTCGCCCACGACCCGGCCGGTCAGCTTCCCGTCGACGATCTCCAGCGTGTTGGCGGACGCGAAATCGAGCGAGAGCTCGTCCTTCAGCGCGTCGGTGACCTGGGTGAACCCCCCGGAGACGACGCCGACTTGATAGCCCAGCCGCTTGAGCGTACGAATCAGGGTGCGGGCACCCGGAGTCATCCGCACCTCGGCCCGCACCTTGTCCACGACCTCGGCGTCCAGCCCTGCGAGCAGCGCCACCCGCGCGTGCAGGGACTGCTCGAAGTCCAGCTCCCCGCGCATCGCCTGCTCGGTGACTGCGGCGACCTCGGCCTCGCACCCGGCGTGGGCGGCGAACAGCTCGATGACCTCGTCCTGGATGAGGGTCGAGTCGACGTCCATCACGACGAGCCGCTGGGCCCGCCGGTGCAGGCCCGCCGAAACGACGGCCACGTCCACGCCGATCCCCGCGGCCTCGACGGCGAGCGCACTGCGCAGCGGCTCCGTCTCCACGCCCGAGACGGCGAACTCCACAGCCGTCACCGGGTACTTGGCGAGCCGGAAGATACGGTCGATGTTGCCGCCGGTCCCGGTGATCCTGGCCGCTATGGCCGCCGTCGACTCGGCGGTCAGCGGATGCCCGAGCACGGTCACGTGCGAACGGCCGCTGCCACGCGGTCGGTTGTCGCCCTTGCCGGAGATGATCTCGGCCTGGAGGTTGATGGAGTCGGCCCAGCTGTGCACGGTCGCCCGCAGCTCGCCGGAGGTGCTCACGGTCGGCTCGGTGACCAGGACGCACAGGACGATGCGGCCACGGGTCACCACCTGTTCGATGTCGACGACGTCGACCGAGTAGGCGGCGAGGGTGTCGAAGAGCCCGGCGGTGATCCCGGGGCGGTCCTTCCCGAAGATCTTGACGAGAAGGGTGGGGACGTCGGCGGGGGGGACGTCGGCAGTCGGCAGTGCGCTCATGGTGCTCCCACCGTATCGGCCTGGCGCAACACCGTCGCCACCCGTCCCGACTGCCGGACAGGGGGTGGGACAAAGGGGGCCTCCGGGGGCGGCCCCCCTCCACGGCTCCCCGTGGCCCCGGCCGCGGAGTCGCGAGGAACGCGCGGAGGGGCAGGCCCGGCGCGGAGGGGCAGGCCCGGCGCGACCTACCGCCGCCAGGCAGGCCTGACGCGGGCGTGACCTACCGCCGCCAGGCAGGCCTGACGCGGGCGTGACCTACCGCCGCCCCCGCCCCGGCGTCCCCGGCGGCGGAGGCCCCGGCGGCGGAGGCCCGTCCGGCGGCCCCGCCTGTCCCGCCTGTCCCGGCTGCTCCGGGGGCGATTGCGGCGGTTGCGGTGTTCCCTTCCCCCGCCCCGCAGCCCCCGGCGGAACTCCCGGCGGAACTCCCGGCGGGGCCGTCGGCGGCGCGGGAATGCCCGTGACCGTCGGCGCCGCGTGCCGGCCGTCCCTCGTCCTGCGGTGCGGTACGGACCCCATCGGCCCGACCGGCGGCGGCGCTGCCCGCTCGCCCTCCACCGGCCGCAAGTACGGATTCGTGTCCTGCGCTCCCGCCCGCCCGTACGCGGGTGAAGGGGTGTAGGGCCCCGGCACGTACGCCAGGTCCGGGTACGTCCGGTCACCCCGCCCCGGCACCCCGGCCCAGAGCCGCGTGAAGGGCGCCGCCCGCCGGCCGGCCGCGCCGCACGCACACGCCAGGAGCGCCCCGGCCGCTCCCGCGCCCACTCCCCACACCACTCCCAGCAGCAGAGCCATCGGCAGGCTCCCGCTCAGCGCCAGGCCCGCGCCGAACGCGTCGAGGCCCAGCACCGTGAGCGACGCGTCAGCCGACACCCCGCTCTGCCACACCAGCAACGGCAGCCCCAGCCCTGTCAGCGCCCCCATCGCCACCGCGGACTGCCCCGCGTACGCCGCGACCGTCAGGTCCTCGCGCGGGGTCCGGGACGCCGCGAGCACCCCCGCGTACAGCATCATCACGGCGGTGGCGACCGCCAGCAGCCAGACCCGCCCGTCCAGCTCGGCGAGCCGGGACAGGGTGAGCGGCTGCTCCGTCGCGCCCGAGAGCAGCTCGTCGAAGGGGGCGGGCAGCGCGCCCGCCAGCTGGCCGGTGGCCCGCCCGCTCCACGGGACGAACAGCCCGAGCGGAACCGCGAGCCACACGCCGTTCGGCGCACCGAGCAGGGCGGCGCCGAGCACCCGCTCGGGACGGTCGTCGCCGACCGCCGCGTACAGCGCGGCCGCCAGCCCCGCGAGCACCGCCACCAGCGCCACGGTGACCAGCGCGGAAGCGGCCGGGCGCAGCACCCGGTGCACCGCGTCCAGGCCGCGTGGCAGCGGCGTACGGCGAGAGGCGAGCAGCGCGATCAGCAGCACCACCAGCACCCACACCGCACCGCCGAGCAGCGAACTCCCCGTGTCCACGGAGAAGCCGACCGTCGCCTTCGCGTCGACGAGGTCGGAGATCTTGTCAGGCAGGAGTCCGCCGAGGTCGCCGAGCGAGTCGGGCAGCTTGTCCGCGATGCCGCCGGGGAGCTCGTTCCCCGGGATCGCGTCCAGTCCGAGCTTCGTGCCGTCAATCGTGATGACGTCGTGACCCGCCCAGGCGAGGCCGCCCACGGTGAGCAGGAACAGGGTGGCCACCGCGCCCGCCCGCACGGCCAGTTCGGTGCCGGGAATCTCCCGTCCCGCGCTTCTCAGCGAGCGCAGGAAGAAGAAGGCGAGCAGCAGCGCGCCGACCAGACCCACCCCAAGTGGCGCAATATCGACGGCCGTTCGCGCCGCCGCGCCGTCGATCCCGAAGGCCGAGACGTTCCCGGTCGGCGTGACGGAGCCGCCCACCGCGAGCACGACGACGGCGGCGGTCATCGCACGCAGCGATCCCGCCGCGTCCGCGCCGAGCAGGTGCAGACCCAGCGCCGCGGCGCCGGCCATGCCGACCAAGGCCCAGCTCACGGCGGCTGTCGAGGCGAGCACAACATCGCCGAGGCGCACCCCGGCCCGACCGTTCGCTGCCATCAGGCCACCCGATTCATACCGGAAAGTCAAAGTTCGGCCAGCTCAAGCATGATCCGTACGCAGTCGTACGTACTCATGGCCGCTTACCACTCTCCGGTGGTGTTTCTGCCGAGTCAACGGGCGCGCAGCGGCCACGCGCACCCCCTCTTCACATGGCCCGACTTTCGTATTCGAGCTCGGGCCTGAAATAGTTCCCCCCGATGTTCACCATCCCTAGACTCCCGGTGACGGGCGTAACTACGGGGGACAACTAGTGGGGCATGGAGTGCCGGGACTCGTACTGGAATTGAATGGAAGGACCTGGGCTCTCGATTCGTCCAGGTCGTACACCCTGGGGCGCGACCCCCAGGGCGACGTGGTGATCGATGACGCCAGGGTCTCCTGGCGGCACGCCACGGTGCGCTGGGACGGCCGTAGCTGGGTGATCGAAGACCACGGCAGCACCAACGGCACGTACGTGCAGGGCCAGCGCATCCACCAGATGGAGGTCGGACCCGGCTCGGCCGTCCACCTGGGCAACGCGACGGACGGCCCGCAGCTGGTGCTCTCCGGCTCGGCGGGGGGCGCCGGTGCCGCGGTACCCCAGCAGGCGGCGGTCCCGCAGCACCAGCAGGCCGCTCACCAGCAGGCCGCGCACCAGCGCTCGGCGCCCGCGCAGCCCAGCTGGCAGCAGGGCGCACAGCAGCCGCAGCAGCCGCACCAGGGACAGCACGGACAGCACGGACAGCAGGGACAGCAGCCGAGCTGGCAGCAGCAGGCGGCGCAGAACCAGCAGGCGCCGCAGCAGCACCGGCCGTCCCCGCAGGGACAGCAGCAGCCGCCCTACGCACAGCACAAGCCCGAGGCCCAGGGGCACGTGCCCCAGCAGGCCGCCCCGAGCGCCTCGTCCGACGGAGTCGCGGGGGCCCCGCCGGTGTACGGCGACCGCAGCCCGACCACGTTCCACCAGATGGCACTGGGCCGGGTCATGCGCATCGGCCGAGCCCTGGAGAACGAGCTGGTCGTCTCCGACCTCCAGGTCTCGCGCCTGCACGCCGAGTTCCACGCGACGCCCGACGGCCGCATGGAGATCCGCGACCTCGGCTCGCACAACGGCACGTACATCAACGGCCAGCCGATGCAGAAGTCGGGCACCGCGCTGCTCGGCCCCAACGACATCGTCGGCGTCGGCCACTCCACCTTCCGCGTCGTCGGCGACCGGCTCGAAGAGTTCGTCGACACCGGCGAGGTCTCCTTCTCCGCCCGCCACCTCACGGTGACGGTCGACGGCGGCAAGGACATCCTCAAGGACGTCTCCTTCGGCGTCCCCGAGAAGTCCCTCATCGCGGTCATCGGCCCCTCCGGCTCCGGAAAGTCGACCCTTCTCAAGGCGCTCACCGGTTACCGGCCCGCCAACAAGGGCGATGTCCTCTACGACAACCGGAACCTCTACAAGCAGTTCGCCGAGCTGCGCCAGCGCATCGGTCTGGTCCCGCAGGACGACATCCTGCACAAGGAACTGACCGTCAAGAAGGCCCTGAAGTACGCCGCCAAGCTGCGCTTCCCCGCCGACACCACGGAGAAGGAGCGCCAGCAGCGGATCGACGAGGTCCTCGGCGAGCTCAAGCTGGACATCCACAAGGAGAAGAAGGTCACCTCCCTCTCCGGCGGCCAGCGCAAGCGCGTCTCGGTCGCCCTGGAGCTGCTGACCAAGCCGTCGCTGATCTTCCTCGACGAGCCGACATCGGGCCTCGACCCGGGCATGGACCGCGACGTCATGCAGCTGCTGCGCGGCCTCGCCGACGACGGCCGCACCGTCCTGGTCGTCACCCACTCGGTGGCCGAGCTCGCCATCTGCGACAAGCTCCTGGTGATGGCCCCCGGCGGCTCCGTCGCCTACTTCGGTCCCCCCGAGGAAGCCCTCAACTTCTTCGGCTACAGCACCTGGGCCGACGTCTTCTCCGCCTTCGAGAACTACCGCGACTACGACTGGGCGGGCCGCTGGCGCGGCTCGCAGCACTACCAGATGTACGCCGCGGACATCGACGCCGTCGCCGCCCAGTCCGTACACATGCCGCCCCCGCAGCAGATGCGTCCGCCGAAGCCGCAGGGCTGGGGCGCACAGCTGGTGACGCTGATCCGGCGGTACGTCTCCGTCATCGCGTCCGACAAGGGCTTCATGGGCCTCATGGTGATCCTGCCGGCCGTCCTCGGCCTGGTCAGCGTCGTCATCCCGGCCGACTTCGGGCTCGGCCCGCCGAAGCCGCCGTCCAAGTTCAACGGCGACGCCGGCACCATCATGCTGATCCTCGCGGTCGGCATGTGCTTCTCCGGCGCCGCGAACTCGGTCCGGGAACTGATCAAGGAACGGGTGATCTACGAGCGCGAACGGGCCACCGGCCTCTCCCGCTCCGCCTACCTGATGTCCAAGGTCATCGTCCTCGGCGTGATCACGGCCATCCAGGGCGTCATCATCTGCGGCATCGGCTTCTCCACCCGGGACCTCCCGGCCGAAGGCCTGATCATGCCGCCCGCGGTCGAGATCTGCGTCGCGGTCATCGCCCTCGGCTTCACCTCGATGATGTTCGGCCTGGTCATCTCCTCGCTGGTGAAGACCTCCGAGAAGACGATGCCGCTGCTGGTCATGTTCGCCATCGTGCAGGTCGTCTTCACCGGCATCCTGTTCCAGGTCTTCGGGCAGGTCGGCCTGGAGCAGTTCGCCTGGCTGATGCCGTCCCGCTGGGCCATCGCCGCCGCCGGTACGACGCTGGACCTCGGCCACCTGATGCCGCCGTGGGACCAGAAGAACCCGACGGACCTGGACCCGCTGTGGGAGCACACGGCGAGCCAGTGGGGCATCAACATCACGATCCTGCTGGCCCTCGGCCTGGCCTGCGGCTTCGCGGTCGCGCGGCTGCTGCGCCGGCACGAGCCCGAGGTCATGCGCAAGTGACGACGAGCACCCCGGCGACCGGGGGCAGGTCATGCGGATGACCGCAGGCTGGTGACGACGAGAAGGCGGCCCCACGGATCGAATCCGGGGGGCCGCCTTCTCGTGTGCGGCGGCCGGGTGGCCGCCGGTCAGCTGCTCAGTAGGCGCTGTTGACGTTGTCGATGGAGCCGTACCGGTCGGCGGCGTAGTTGGCCGCGGCGGTGATGTTGGAGACCGGGTTGTAAATGTCGTGCGGGGTGCCGGACACGTGGTACGAGTCGAAGGTCGGCTTGATGACCTGGAGCAGGCCGATCGACGGGGTGCCGTTCTGGGCGTTGATGTCCCAGTTGTTGGCGACCCGCGGGTTGCCCGAGGACTCACGCATGATGTTCTTGTGCAGCCCGTGGTAGGAACCCGGGATGCCCTTCGCCTTCATGATGTCCAGCGACTGGCGGATCCAGCCGTCCAGGTTGTTCGCGTAGACCGGCTTGCGGGCGGCGGCGCGGCTGGCGGCGACCTTCTTCTCGGCGCGCCTCTCGCCGTCGGCCTTCGCCTTGGCCTTCACCTTCGCGTCCGCCTTGGCCTTCGCCTGGGCCTTCACCTTGGCGGCCGAGGCGTCCTTGGCGCGCTTGTCGGCGACGGTGTGCTGTTCGGCGATGCTCGCCTGCGCGGAGGTGCTGCCCTGCGAGGCAACCGTCGCGACCGTTGCCATGTCCTGCGTACCGGTCTCGGCGGAGTTGCCTCCGGGCACGAGGGCGAGCACGAGGGAGGCCGCGCCGAGCGCGGTGACACCGGCGATCGAAACCCGGTGGGTCTTGGTCAGACGACTGTTGCCAGGAGCGGAGGACATGCAGACGTACCTCTCGAAGGGGACAAGGATGCGCCGCGGACTCCGCGACGCCAGCCATTGTTAGCGGCCGCAAAATGCCCAGGCAAAGGTGTGACGTACGAAGCCGGGTAGTGGTGCGGGGGGCGTCCCGGGCCGTCCGACCGCCACACACCTGCCGCTCACACGGCCTTCACACCACCACTACGCCTCTTCGTAAGTGACGTACGTCCTGTGCGGGGCCTCACACCGCCTTCACCTCCGGCTCACCCCACGTAGCCGCAGCAAAGCGAACGGTGACCAAGATTCACCCCCTCCGGACCCCTCCGCCGCACCCTCTCCGCACGCCTCCTCCGCACGCCCCTCCGGACCCCTCCTCCGGACCTAGTCCGCAGGACCCGCCCGCCTGCCGCCGCAGGCCCGATCCCACCGCGAAGCCCCACCGGTACGGTGACGGGCATGACCCCCGGCCCCCGTCCCACCCCCGGCGGCCTGGCCGCCGTCAGCTCCGCGCTGCTCGCCATGAGCCGCCACCTGGAGGTGCGTGACGTGCTCAAGACGATCGTCGCCTCCGCCCGCGAACTGCTCGACGCCGAGTACGCGGCCCTCGGAGTCCCCGACGACCACGGTGGATTCGCCCAGTTCGTCGTCGACGGCATCAGCGACGACCAGTGGAAGGCCATCGGCCCGCTGCCCCGGCAGCACGGCATCCTCGCCGCGATGCTGCACAACGCCGAGACCGAGCGCCTCGCCGACGTACGCAAGGACCCCCGCTTCGAGGGCTGGCCGGACGCCCACCCCGAGATGTCCGACTTCCTCGGCCTGCCGATCCGCGACGGCGACGAGGTCATCGGCGCGCTCTTCCTCGCCAACAAGCGCTGCCCGAAGCCGTCCGGCGGCTGCGGCTTCACCGCAGACGACGAGGAACTCCTGACGATCCTGGCCCAGCACGCCGCAATCGCCCTCACCAACGCCCGCCTGTACGAACGCAGCCGAGAGCTCACCATCGCGGAGGAGCGCTCCCGCCTGGCCCACGAACTGCACGACGCCGTCAGCCAGAAACTCTTCTCGCTGCGCCTCACCGCCCAGGCCGCCGCCGCCCTCGTCGACCGTGACCCGGCCCGCGCCAAGGGTGAGCTCCACCAGGTCGCGGCCCTCGCCGCCGAGGCCGCCGACGAGCTGCGCGCCGCCGTCGTCGAGCTGCGCCCCGCCGCCCTCGACGAGGACGGCCTGGTCGCCACCCTCCGTACCCAGATCCAGGTCATGGACCGTGCACACAGCGCCCACGTCGTGTTCGACAGCTACGGGGTGCGGGCCCTGCCGGCCGCCCAGGAGGAGGCGCTGCTACGGGTCTCCCAGGAGGCCCTGCACAACGCCCTGCGCCACTCCGGCGCCGACCGCGTGGACGTGGTGCTGGAGAAACGGGAGGACCACGTCCGCCTCAGCGTGGCCGACGACGGTTGCGGCTTCGAGCCCGGGGGAGTGCGCCGGGCCGGCCGCCACCTCGGCCTGGTGTCGATGCGGGACCGGGCGGGCGGCGTCGGCGGCACCCTGACAGTCGAATCGGCGCCCGGCGAGGGCACCACGATCACCATGGAGGTCCCCGGTGTCTGAGCCCGGCCGCAGCGTCCCTTGCCCCGGGGCGCAGAAGACGAAGATCCGTGTCCTGCTGGTCGACGACCACCAGGTCGTACGGCGGGGCCTGCGTACGTTCCTGGAGGTCCAGGACGACATAGAGGTCGTCGGTGAGGCCGGTGACGGCGCGGAGGGCGTCGCGCAGGCGGAGTCACTGCGTCCGGACGTCGTCCTGATGGACATCAAGATGCCCGGCACCGACGGCATCGAGGCCCTGCGCAAGCTGCGCGAACTCGCCAACCCGGCGAAGGTGCTGATCGTCACCAGCTTCACGGAGCAGCGCACGGTCGTCCCCGCCCTGCGCGCGGGTGCCTCCGGTTACGTCTACAAGGACGTCGACCCGGACGCCCTGGCCGGCGCCATCCGCTCGGTCCACGCCGGCCATGTACTCCTGCAGCCCGAGGTCGCGGGCGCGCTGCTCGCCCAGGACGACCCGCACAGCGGCAACGGCCGCAGCACCACCCTCACCGAACGCGAAAGCGAGGTCCTCGCCCTGATCGCCGACGGCCGCTCCAACCGGGAGATCGCCCGCGCCCTCGTGCTCTCCGAGAAGACGGTCAAGACCCATGTGTCGAACATCCTGATGAAGCTCGACCTGGCGGACCGTACCCAGGCGGCACTCTGGGCCGTCCGGCACGGACTGACGGACTGACGGACTGACCGAGTGACTGTCCGATGAACCGACGGACTGATGAACCGCTGATACGGGCCGTCGGTCTCCGGTCTGAGATTCATACCGTCGGGTGTAAGTAATCCCAATGGCGCAACCTGAACGGCGGGCGGGCGTTCTTCATGGCGTGCCGCGGCGGCTGGCCGTGGCCACCGTCAGGAGGAACTGAAGTGAAGAACCTGAAGCAGGCCGCCGCCCTCACCCTGGTCGCCGGCGGGCTCGTCGCCGCGGGCGCCGGAGCGGCCTCCGCCACCGGGCACGGCGCCGAGGCCGAGGGCAAGGCCGTCCAGTCGCCCGGCGTGGCCTCCGGCAACCTGGTCCAGGCTCCGGTCCACGTCCCGGTGAACCTGGTCGGCAACACCGTCTCCGTCATCGGCGCCCTCAACCCGGTCTTCGGGAACGACGGCCTCAACCACTGACCGACCCCACGAGGTCACGCGCCCGAACGGCCCCCGGCACCAGCCGGGGGCCGTTCCGCATGTCAGCCCCCGGCCCCGCGCCCCCGCACCCCTGCGTCCGCCCGCCCCAGCGCGGGGCCAGGACCCTTATCGCCACTGTGTGCGGCCCGGACGTCGTTCATTGATCCGAAAGAGGGCATCCGGGCCCCGACCCGTGTCATCGGGGCGGTCCAGACGTTTCCCAGCGTGCGACCCCGCGGCTGGGGTCGTTCCGTTACTGCAGGAGGAACACTTCCCATGAACACTGCCAAGAAGGCCGCCCTGGTCATCGCCGTCGCCGGTCTCGCCGCGGGCACGTCCGCCGGTGCCGCGTTCGCCGAGGCCGAGGCCGAGGGCAAGGCCGCGAACTCCCCGGGCGTCATCTCGGGCAACCAGGTCCAGGTCCCGGTGCACGTCCCGGTGAACGTGGTCGGCAACACCGTCAACGTCATCGGTCTGCTCAACCCGGCCTTCGGCAACGACGGCCTGAACCACTGATCTCGCACCGTCCCGCAGTATCCGGAAGCCCCGCAGCCGCCTGCTGCGGGGCTTTCCCCGTACCGGCCTCCAGCCGCCTGCTGCGGGGCTTTCCCCGTACCGGCCTCCAGCCCCCTGCTGCGGGCTTTCCCCGTACCCGCCGCTATCCCCGCTGTTCCACCACCGCGCCGTACGCCGCCACCATCGCCCTCCGGGCCACCCTCTCCACCGGCCGCAGCGCCTCCCCCCTGGCCCACATCTCCGAAGCGCTGACGGCGCCGCCGTGCCCGGTCCCGTAGGCCAGCGACACCATCAGTCCCACCCGCCGCGCCATCTCCAGCACCCGCACCGCCCGGGGCGGGTACCCGGGCGCCAGAATCTCCTGCGACGCCTCGGCCCGAGCGCGGTACGCGTCGAGCGCCGCCGAGGCCACCGGCCCCGACCCCGCCACGTCCAGCCGCGTCAGCACCGCCGTCGCGTCCCGCAACGCCTCCGCCAGCTCCCGCTCCGCCTCGCCGAGCGACGGTACGTCCGCGGGCGGCGCGTCCCGTACCGCTGAACACACCCACGTCACCTCCACCCGGACGTCGCCCGCAGGACCGATCTCCGCCTGCTCCGGTACGAGCCCGAGCGCCGCGCCCGTACAGACCACCGCCTCCTGTGCCTCCAGTGCCCGCGCGTTGAACTCCGGCGGGCCGCTCAGCCCCAGCGGATGCCCCGGCGCGGGCAGCGCCACCCGGAACCCGCTCGCACCCAGCACCCGCAGCCTTCCCAGCGCCAACGTGAGTCCGACCGGCCCCTTCTCTCCCGGCAGCCCGGTCACCCGGTGCACCGCGTCGTCCCCGACAACGGCCGCCGCCGCGTCGTCCGGTGAGACGAATCCCCCCAACAGGGCGTTTCCCCAGGCCGCCAGCATTCCTGAACGTGGTTCGGTGAGCATGCGGACAGCCTAGATTCCTCTCCGCGCCGCTCCCAATAACGGGTCCAAGGACAGTCCCAAGGGCGAGAGCGTCCGACCGGTGGCGTAGGTTTTCCTTGGGTGCTGTGCCCACAGGCACACGCGACATTTCGATACTGCATGGGGAGACAACGCGCTCATGAGCGATGTACTGGAGCTGGTGGACGTATCCGTGGTCCGCGACGGACGGGCTCTGGTGGACGACGTCTCCTGGTCGGTGAAGGAGGGCGAGCGCTGGGTCATCCTCGGCCCCAACGGCGCCGGCAAGACCACGCTGCTGAACATCGCGTCCAGCTACCTCTTCCCCTCCGCGGGCTCCGCCACCATCCTCGGCGAGACCCTCGGCAGGGTCGACGTCTTCGACCTGCGTCCCCGCATCGGTATGGCCGGCATCGCGATGGCCGAGAAGATGCCCAAGCGGCAGACCGTCCTGGAGACCGTGCTCACCGCGGCGTACGGCATGACCGCCACCTGGCACGAGGACTACGACGAGGTCGACGAGCGGCGCGCCCGCGCGTTCCTCGACCGCCTCGGCATGACGGACTTCCTGAACCGCAGGTTCGGCACCCTCTCCGAGGGCGAGCGCAAGCGCACCCTGATCGCCCGCGCCATGATGACCGACCCCGAGCTGCTGCTCCTGGACGAGCCCGCCGCCGGGCTCGACCTCGGTGGCCGCGAGGACCTGGTCCGCCGCCTCGGACGGCTCGCCCGTGACCCGTACGCCCCCTCCATGATCATGGTCACGCACCACGTCGAGGAGATCCCCCCGGGCTTCACCCACGTCCTCATGATCCGCCAGGGCAAGATCCTCGCCGCGGGCCCCATGGAGACCGAACTGACCTCGCGCAACCTCTCGCTCTGCTTCGGTCTGCCGCTCGTCGTCGAGCACCGCGGCGACCGCTACACCGCGCAGGGCCTCCCGATGAGCTGAACAGCCGGCGGTACGACCGGAAAGGTGCCGTGGGAAGGGCAGTTGAGCCGGTACGTACGACCGGTGCGCCCTGTCCGCGCCGACCGGCCGCCCCTACCATGACCGTTGTGGACATGGACGCATGGCTCTGGTGGCTGATCGGCGCGGCGGTGCTGGGCATCGCACTCGTCGTCACGACGATGCCCGAACTGGGAATGCTGGCCGTCGGCGCCCTGGCCGGCGCACTCACCTCGTACCTCGGTGGCGGACTCGTCACCCAGGTCCTGGTGTTCGCGGCGGTCTCGGTCGTGCTGATCGCGGTCGTACGCCCCGTCGCGACCCGGCACCGCAGTCAACGCCCGCAACTGGCAAGCGGCATTGACGCGTTGAGGGGCCGTCAGGCCGTCGTGCTGGAACGGGTCGACGGCAGCGGGGGCGGCCGCATCAAACTGGCGGGCGAGATCTGGTCCGCGCGCGCCCTGGACCCCGGACTGTCCTTCGAGCCGGGCCAACAGGTCGACGTGGTCGAGATCGACGGGGCGACGGCCGTGGTGATGTGAGCCGAACACCCCGCACGACACGCCGTCATCTGGCAGGCTCGATCTTCACCGCGGACACGATCTTCACCACCGGATCGATGTGCACCACCGAATCGATCTTCACCGCAGGACCGAGAGACACGAAGGGCACGGGGAAGCGATGTCATCGATCATCATCGTCCTGATCATTCTGGTGGTGCTGGTCTTCATCGCCCTGATCAAGACGATCCAGGTCATCCCGCAGGCCAGCGCCGCCATCGTGGAACGCTTCGGCCGCTACACCCGCACTCTCAACGCGGGGCTGAACATCGTCGTCCCGTTCATCGACTCGATCCGCAACCGGATCGACCTCCGCGAACAGGTCGTCCCGTTCCCGCCGCAGCCGGTGATCACCCAGGACAACCTGGTGGTCAACATCGACACCGTCATCTATTACCAGGTGACCGACGCCCGCGCCGCGACGTACGAGGTGGCCAGCTACATCCAGGCGATCGAGCAGCTCACCGTCACCACGCTCCGCAACATCATCGGCGGCATGGACCTGGAACGGACCCTGACCTCCCGCGAGGAGATCAACGCGGCCCTGCGCGGCGTCCTCGACGAGGCCACCGGCAAGTGGGGCATCCGCGTCAACCGCGTCGAACTCAAGGCGATCGAGCCGCCGACCTCCATCCAGGACTCGATGGAGAAGCAGATGCGCGCCGACCGCGACAAGCGCGCCGCCATCCTCCAGGCGGAGGGCACCCGGCAGTCCGCGATCCTCACCGCCGAGGGCGACAAGCAGTCCGCCATCCTGCGCGCCGAGGGCGAGGCCAAGGCAGCCGCCCTGCGCGCCGAGGGCGAGGCCCAGGCCATCCGTACGGTCTTCGAGTCCATCCACGCCGGCGACGCCGACCAGAAGCTGCTCGCCTACCAGTACCTCCAGATGCTCCCGAAGATCGCCGAGGGCGACGCCAACAAGCTCTGGATCGTGCCCAGCGAGATCGGTGACGCACTCAAGGGCCTGTCCGGCGCGATGGGCAACTTCGGCCCGATGGGCGGTGGTTCGGGCGGCTCGGGCGGATCCGGCGGCTCCGGCGGCGGCAAGGAACGCCGCGAACAGCCCCCCATCGACTGATCCGCCGCCCCCTTCGTGCATGATCCGTGATGATCGCTGTATACGGCAGCGATCATCACGGCAACCATGAGGGGCAGCACCGCATGACGATCTGGGAGATGCTCGCAGTCCTCGCCGCGGGAATCGGCGCGGGCACCATCAACACCATCGTCGGCTCCGGCACCCTCATCACCTTCCCGGTGCTGCTCGCGACCGGCCTGCCACCCGTCGTCGCCAACGTCTCCAACACCCTCGGCCTGGTGCCGGGTTCCATCAGCGGGGCCATCGGCTACCGCGACGAACTTCGCGGCCAGCGCGCCCGCATCCTCCGCCTCGGCCTCACCGCCCTGGTCGGCGGACTGATCGGCGCGATCCTGCTGCTCGCCCTGCCGTCGTCGGCGTTCGACACGATCGTCCCGGTCCTGATCGGCCTCGCGCTGATCCTGGTCGTACTCCAGCCGAAGCTCTCCGCGGCGCTCAAGCGCCGCCGCGAACGCAACGGCGACCCGGTGGCCGGCCCGCACCCGGACGGCGGCCCCGCCCTGCTGCTCGGCCTGCTCCTCGCCAGCGCGTACGGGGGGTACTTCGGCGCCGCCCAGGGAGTGCTCTACCTCTCCCTCATGGGTCTCCTGCTCAACGACTCCCTCCAGCGCATCAACGGCGTCAAGAACGTCCTCGGCGCCGTCGTCAACGGAGTCGCCGCGATCTTCTTCCTCTTCGTCGCCGAATTCGACTGGACGGCGGTCCTCCTGATCGCCGTCGGCTCCGCCCTGGGCGGTCAGCTCGGCGCCAAGGTCGGCCGCCGCCTGCCCCCGACGGTGCTGCGCGGGGTGATCGTCGTGGTCGGCATCGTCGCCATCACCCAACTCCTCCTCGCCTGAACCGGCTTCCGCCCCCAGGACGCAAGAAGGCCCGCCTCCACCACGAAGACGGGCCTTTCCACCGGTACGGCCTCGCTATGCCGCCGCCTGCGCCAGCCAGGCCGGCAGCGCGTCCCACTCGCCGCCGCGCAGCGAAAGCAGCATCGCGTCGGCCGGAGTCGGTACGAACGGCTGGAACAGCAGCGGCATCCCCGCCTTCTCCGGCGTACGGTCCGCCTTGCGGTGATTGTCCTCGGCACACGAGGCCACCGTGTTCAACCAGCTGTCCGCGCCCCCGCGCGACCTCGGCACCACGTGGTCCACGGTGGTCGCCCGCTTCCCGCAGTAGGCGCACCTGTGCCGGTCCCGTATCAGCACGCCCCGCCTCGACCACGGAGCTTGTCTTCGGAACGGCACCCGTACGTACCTGCTGAGGCGGATCACCATCGGCACCGGGAGATCGACCGCGGCGGCGCGCATGCGCAACCCGGGATGCGACTTCTCGACCACGGCCTTGTCGTTCAGGACAAGCACCACCGCACGGTTCAGTGTCACCGTCGACAGTGGTTCGAAGCTCGCGTTCAAAACCAGCGTGTCCCGCATCCCGCCCACCCTCCGTGTGCCGGCCCACCCCTTGGCGGGCTTGGATCAACTCTGGCGGGACTCGCCCCAATGGACAACGCATTAACGGCGTCCCCGAAGGGAAGCCGTGGGCCCCCCAAACAAAAACTGCCCGCTCCCGATCTCTTTCAAGACCGGGAGCGGGCAAATACCGCGTGAATCTTCTCCGGGGCAGCTCAGCCCTCTGCCAGAGCCTCGTACTGGGCGACGAGCTGGGCACGCCCGATCGTGTGGAACCGGAGGTTGAAGCCGACGGCCGCGGGCGGCGTGTCCGAGTCGATCCCCAGGCTCTCGACGTCCACCGCGTACACGGTGAAGACGTACCGGTGGTTCTCGCCCGCCGGGGGAGCGGCCCCGCCGAATTCCTTCGTCCCGTAGTCGTTACGCGCCTGCTTGGCGCCCTCGGGCAGACCCTCGAACTTTCCGCTGCCGGCGCCCGCGGGCAGCTCGGTCACGGTCGCCGGAATGTCGAAGACCGTCCAGTGCCAGAACCCGCTCCCGGTCGGTGCGTCCGGGTCGAAGCAGGTCACCGCGAAACTCTTCGTCTCCGCGGGGAACCCCTCCCACCGCAGCTGCGGCGAGGTGTTCCCGCCCGACTGGACCTGCGCGTCCTGCAGCACGGCCCCCTCGGCGACGTCCTCGCTCACCACGTCGAACGACGCCACCGGGGGGTGGAAGTCGTGCGGCAGCGGCGCCCTCTTGGCCTCGGTCACGTCAACACCTTCCTGTTCCTGCTTCGGTCCTGTTCCTGCTTCTGTACGGCTTCCTACTTCTGTACAGCCGGCTCCTTCGACCCTAGAGCCAGTTGCGCTGTCCACCGACCTGGGCAAGCCACTCGTTCAGGTACCCGGCCCAATCCGTCGCCCGGAAGTCGTTCAGCGCGACCTGGAAGGCGCGGTACGAGTCGCTGCTCTCGCTGAACACCCCGCCCTTACGGTCCATCTCCAGGATGACGTCCATCTCACGGGCGTCGGCGATGAACGTCAGCTCGACCTGGTTGAGCCCCCGGTACTGCTGCGGCGGCAGGAACTCGATCTCCTGGTAGAACGGCAGCTGCTGCCGCGTCCCCCGGATGTGGCCGCGCTCCATGTCCGCGCTCTTGAACCGGAAGCCCAGCTGGACGAACGCGTCCAGGATGGCCTGCTGCGCGGGCAGCGGGTGGACATTGATCGGGTCCAGATCTCCGGAGTCGACCGCCCGAGCGATCTCCAGCTCCGTCGTCACCCCGATGTCCATCCCGCGCAGGTGCTGCCCGGCGATGTTGGTGACGGGCGTCTCCCACGGGATCTCCAGGCCGAACGGCACCACGTGCACCGCCCCGGCCTTCACCTCGAAGGCCCCGCCGAGCTTCACCTTGGTGAACTCGATGTCCTGCTTGACCTCCTGGTCGCCGCCCTCGACCTCGACGCGGGCCTGCAACCCGACGGACAGGCCCTCGATCCGCTGGTCGACGGAGCCGCCCTGAATCCGCACCTCACCCTGCACGACACCACCCGGCACGACGTTCGCCTCGGTGAGCTCCGTCTCGACGGACGCCCCACCCGCACCCATGCTCGCCAGCAGCTTCTTGAATCCCATGGTTCTCCCCTAAGTTTCCGGTCCTGACCAGTACAAACGCGCAACGCCCGCGCCCGGTTCCGTACCCCACCGCACCCGGGTACGCACCAACGGCTTTCCGTTACCCTCGGCAGGCATGATCGCGCCGACACCGGACCGTACGCCGCTCACCCGGGACTTCTTCGACCGACCCGTGCTGGACGTGGCCCCTGACCTGCTGGGCCGCACCCTGGTGCGTCGCACTCCCGAGGGACCCGTCGAACTACGCATCACCGAGGTGGAGGCGTACGACGGCGAGCGGGACCCCGGCTCTCACGCCTACCGCGGCCGCACCGCCCGCAACGCCTCCATGTTCGGCCCGCCGGGACATGCGTACGTCTACTTCATCTACGGAATGTGGTTCAGCCTCAATCTGGTGTGCGGCCCCGAGCACTACGCGAGCGGTGTCCTGCTCCGCGGCGGCGAGATCACCGCCGGCGCCGACCTCGTCCGCAAGCGACGACTTTCGGCCCGCAACGACAACGAACTGGCCAAAGGCCCGGCCCGGCTGGCCACTGGCCTGGACATCACCCGAGCCCTGGACGGCACCGACCTGTGCACGGACCCGGACTCGCCCCTCTCCGTACTGCACGGCACTCCGGCCGCCGCTGACCAGCGACAGTTCGGCCCGCGTACCGGAGTGGGCGGCGAAGGGGCGGTGCACCCCTGGCGCTTCTGGATCGCCGGCGACCCCACGGTGAGCCCGTACCGCGCACACAAGCCCCGCCGCCGGGCAACTTGACGCGACCGCAGCGCGCGCCTAACGTAGCCCGAGCCGCTTGAGACGGGCACTGCTGTCGGTACGGTCCATCGGACCGATCCGAGCAGCCCCGAAGCAGCCAACCACTACTACGACTTCCCTGACGGGTTCGAATTCCGGCATGCCTGAATTCATCCGCACCGACTCGATTATGAGTTGCCGGGGAAAGCCGCTAAAGTAGTGAACACGCCGAAAGGCAAAGGCCTTCCAACGGCCACCGGAAAGAAAATCCGCACCGGAAACGGCGCGGAAATGATCTGGTAGAGTTGGAAACGCAACAACACAAAAGAAACACCGAACGAAAACGTCCGGAGGAAAGCCCGCAGGGGTGAGTACGAAGGAAGCGTCCGTTCCTTGAGAACT